>NZ_JAIULG010000056.1 GCF_020169415.1 Tsukamurella sp. M9C | reverse complement strand
CACGGGGGCTGCGACGTCGAGGGCGGGGGTGCCCTGGGGGGTGGCGTTCATGGTCATCTCCTTAAACCGTGCCGATGCCGGTGAAACCCGCGACGACGTACGAACCGGACGTCTTGAGGGCCGCCGGCGAGAAGTGCTCGCGGAAGAAGCCGTGGCCCTGCTCCTGCGCGGGCCGGGCCTTGCTGCCGAGGAAGGTGTTGACCTGGTCGGGCAGGCGGTCGAAGAAGAAGCTGCGCCTGGGCAGCCATTCGACGCCGAACTTGGCGGCCTCCTCGGCCATCAGTTCCTCGGTCGCGATGTTGGCGAAGCCGCTGCGCTGGTAGGGCAGGACGTGGTGCACGCGGTGGCTGGACAGGCCGGCCGAGAGGAAGCAGTCGACGTACCGGTTGCCCGAGATCCACAGGTCGTAGGCCTGGTTGAGCTGGTTGACCGCCCAGTCCTCGGTCTCGACCTCGGGGAGGTCGTCGACGTCCGTCTCGAAGTCGTGGCTCGCGACCACCAGGAAGGTGCTCACCCACAGCACGGCGACGAACTGCGCCACCCAGGCCCACACGTCGCCGAGGAACAGGAACAGCAGGAACTCGCCGATGAGCAGCGCGCGCATCGCGAAGGCGCCGATGAAGTGGGGGAGCGCCCCGCGCAGCGAGCCGTACATGTCGGCGACCCCCACCTGGCGGGTGAGCTTGACGATCTCGAACAGCCGCATCGTCATGCCCGTCGCGGTGTGCCCGAACTTGTGCAGCGTGTGGATCGGGATCCGGTACCAGCGCGGGATGTCCATCATCATGGTGAAGACGTTCTTCTTGATGTCCACCTCGCTCTGCGTGTGCGGGTGGTGCAGCAGCGCGTGCCCGTCGGCCGTCACGAACGACAGTGCGACGTAGTTGATGTCGAAGGCGTTGACCAGCACCTTCGTCGCGCCCTTCTGCTTGCGATGGATCGCGTAGTGGCCGAAACCCGCCAGCGAGCTGCGGAGGACGACCATGAGCAGCACGAACAGCCAGATCGGCATCCACGACGGGACGCCCAGGCGGGTGGCGATGACCACGACGTAGGCGACGGCCAGCGCCGCCGCGACGACGTTGAACCAGCGGTCCATGCGCTGCACGCGCGCCTTCATCGCCGGGTCGCGCAGCCGCGCCTTCACGGCGTGCAGCAGATCCGTCGGATCGTCGAACCGGTAGCGCGGGGTGTCGCGCCAACTGTCGAATCCGTCCTTGAAGAGGAAGGCCGGCGCATTGTTCTTGGGATGGACGTCCTCGACGCGGGCATCGCGATCGAGGGCGAACCGTTCCAGCATCTTCTCGACCTTTTCGGGATTCGCGTGATACGAACCGATGATCGACGTGATGTCACGATTCTTGGAGCGGCCGATGAAGAATTCCCCGCCCGGATGCTTGTTGATCCATTCCGAGAGATCGTAGGCGCGGCCCTTGTAGACCCACACGTTCGACAACTGCGGCCCGCCGCCGGGGCCGGGTTCACGCCCCAGATCGCGGGGTCCGGGGTCGCCGCTCTCGGTATCGAAATCGCGGCCGCGGGGGCCGGCGGGGCGACGCCCGGGATCGCGCTCGTCGGAGCCGGAAGCGCCGTCGTGACCTGCGCCGCCTCCGCGCCCCGGGTCGGTGCCGCGCTCGAGATCGCGGGGGCCGGGGTCGGCCGCGCCGCGCTCGGACGGCGCCGGTGGCGGGGTGGAATTGATCGACACTTCTGGTTCCTCCTGAACACTGCCGGATCCGGCGGTTGTGTAGACCTTCTCCGGTCACGCTAATGGATCGCTGAAGGTGCGCTTGCCGCTACCGCCCAGTGTCCGATTTGCCCGGAAATCGCGCAGAAGAATGCTTCGATCGACTCCGGAATTCATGCATACTTCATCGTGAGGGCGGGGCTTCCGCCCTTTCATTCGGCCCCGGGCGGTTCCGCCCGGACAGATTCCAGGGGGGAACCCTATGAACCTCAAGGCATCGCGGGCGGCTGTAGCGCTGCTCGCCGCCGGCGCACTGGTACTCACCGGTTGTGCGGACAAGAAGACCGACGACGGCGGCACCACGACCGCCACCGCCGCGGCCGCGAGCGGCGCCTCGGGCTCGCCGACGGCCGCACCCTCGGTCGACGCGAGCGGCCTGCCGACCGTCCAGATCGTGCAGGACGCGGCCCTGGCCACCCGGGAGACCTACTCGGAGCACCTGACGCTCGCCGTCGACAAGGGGATCCAGGGCCTGCCCGTCACCAGCGTCACCGGCGACATCATCTCCTTCAAGGACACCAAGCGCGTGGCCGCGCAGGGCGACGCCAACGTCCGCGTCCAGGACAACTACGTGCAGACGAAGTTCGTCGTGATCGACGGCGTGATGTACGCCAACCTCGGCGGCGCGAAGTACCAGCCGATGGGCAAGACCGGTGAGAAGGGCGTCTACGACCCGGCGATCATCCTCGACCTGGAGAAGGGGCTCGCCAAGATCCTCGACTCCGTGCAGAACCCGAAGGTCGACGGCAAGGACACCGCGAACGGCCTCAAGACCGTCAAGGTCACCGGCACCGTCGCCACGCAGGTCCTCGACCCGCTGCTGCCGCAGATCACCGACATCGCCACCCGCGGCAACGCCGGCACCACGCTGCCCATCACGCTGTGGATCGTCTTCGATCCGTCGGCGAACCCGCAGCCCAAGCCGAACGTCACGCGGATGGAGGTCAAGCTGAAGGAACTGCCCATCACGCTGAACCTCACCGAGTTCGGCAAGGACGTGAAGATCACCAAGCCGGCCACCTAGGCCGACACGCACGGGCAACGGCCCGTCGGACCATTCGGGGGGATGGTCCGACGGGCCGTCGTCGTTCGTCGGGTCGTTCTGCCGGTCAGGGCCAGAGGTTCGGGTTGAGATCCGATCCGTAGCCGCCGTAGCGCGGACGGCGCTCCAGGTGCAGGTGCGGTCCCCGGGTGTTCCCGGTGTCGCCCGAGTACCCGATCAGCTGGTTGGTCGCGACCTTCTGGCCGTCGCTCACGACCCGCCGCGACAGGTGGCAGTAGCCCCAGTCCGATCCGTCGACGTCGTCGTTGATCAGGATCATCGTCCCGTACGCCGCGCCCCAGTTCGCCCGTCCCGTGCGGACATCGCCGCCGATGGTCGCGTACACGGGCGTGCCGATGGGACAGCCGATGTCGACCCCGGTGTGGTAACCCGCCTCCCAGGAGCCGGGCTGTCGCCACTGAGCGGTGATCGGGTGCGCGGTCGCGTTCCGGATGGGCCGCACGTAGGTCGCGGCGTTCGCCGCCGGCGCGACCACGGACCCGGCCGCGGCCGCCGCGGCGGTGAGTCCGGCGACGGCCGCGCCGCCGATGAGCAGACGACGCCGGCTGAGCTGTGCTGATTCGTGGTGAGCTGTCATGACTCTTCTCCCTGAAAGTGCATGAGCGGGGCATGAACGTGAGCATGGCTCACGTTCAGCGCGAGTATGTCATCGCACACGGGTACGCGCTGGGCGAATCAGAAGCCCTTGGAACGGAGGTACGCGCCCAAAGTCTCGACGCTGCCCGGCGTGCGCGGGCCCTCGACCCAGCCCGCGTACGGGATCACGACGACGTTGCCCTCGCGGACGGCGGTGGTGTTCGCCATCAGCGGCTGCGAGCGCAGCTGCGCGATCTTCGCGTCCGGGGTGTTCTCCGGGCCGACGCCGTAGTCGACGATCGCGATCACCTCCGGGTCGCGCTGCGCCGCCGCCTCCCAGGACGCCGTCGTCCACGAGTCGTCGAGGTCGGCGAAGACGTTCTCGCCGCCCGCGTTCTCGATGATCGCCTGCGGGGTGCCGGTGCGGCCCGAGGTGAACGGGTCCGGGGAGGCGCTGTCGAACAGGAAGACCCGCGCCTTCTTCCCCGCCGGCGCGGAGGTCCGGACCTCATCGATCCGGGCGCGGTACTCGGCGACCAGCTTCTCCGCGCGCTCCGGCACTCCGAACAGGGTCCCGAGGTTCGTCAGGTCCGCGAACAGCGCGTCGAGCGGCGGCATGATGCCCCGCTTCGTGCTCCCGGCCTGGCGGCAGGCCTCGGTGAGCTGGTACGGCACGGCGCCGATCTCGCGGATCCAGTCCGGCGTCACGCCGGTGGTCTCCTTGAAGCCGTAGTTCCAGCCCGCGAAGACGAAGTCGGGCCGGGCCGCCTGGATCGTCTCGCGGGTGAAGGCGGTGCCCAGGCTGGGGGCACGATCGAAGTCGGCCTTCCACGGCGAGGTGTTGTAGTCGACGTGCTTGCCGTCGTAGGTCGTGTACCCGACGATGCGGTCGGTCAGGCCCAGCGCGAACAGGATCTCCGCGGTGCCGGTGTCGTTGACCACCACTCGGCTGGGCGGGCCCGGCACCGTCAGGGGCGCACCGCAGTTGGTGACGGTGGCGGGCCGTCCCGAGGACGCCGACGGCGCCGCCTCCTCGACGGTCGCGCCGCAGCCGGTGAGCAGGACGCCCGCGAGCAGCACCAGGGGGAGTCGTTTCATGTCAGGTCCCTTCCGTCAGACCACTGTCGAAGATCACCTGGGGCACGCCCAGGCGGGGGTGGGGCAACACGTGCGCCCCGATGTCGAAGTACCGCCGGAGCGTTTTCGGCGTGAGGATCTCCGCCGGGGTGCCGGAGCAGGCCAGCGCACCCTCGGACAGCACGTACAGGAGGTCGCAGTACTGCGCCGCGAGATTGAGGTCGTGCAGCACCGCGATCACGGTGACGCCCAGGTCGCGGGCGGCGCTGAGCACCGCGAACTGGTGCCGCACGTCGAGGTGGTTGGTGGGCTCGTCGAGCACCAGCACCCGCGGCTCCTGCGCGAAGGCCCGCGCGATGAGCACCCGCTGCGCCTCGCCGCCCGAGAGCGTGCCGAAGTCCCGCCGGGCCAGGTCCGCGGCGCCGGCGGCGGCGAGCGCACCGTCGACCGCCCGACGGTGCGCGGCGAGCGGGACGCCCCGGCGGCGGTGCGGCAGGCGACCGGTCTCCACGATCTCGCGCGCGGTGAAGCCGATGTCGAACGGGGCGTGCTGCATCACGGCCGCGACCTGCCGCGCATTCTCCCCGAGGCTGATCGCCGTGACGTCCCGCCCGTCGACGGTGACGGTGCCCGTCGCCGGTCGCAGCGCGCGGTAGGCGCACCGGAGCAGGGTGGACTTGCCGCTGCCGTTGGGGCCCACGACGCCGATGAACTCGCCGGATTCCGCCGTGAGGCTGAGGTTCTCGACGATGCGCCGTCCGCCCAGCTCGACGGAGACGTCGCTGTACTCGACCCGCATCACGCGCTCCCCACGGACCTGCGGCGCATGAGCGCGATGAACAGGGGCACGCCGACGGCGGCGGTGATCGCGCCGAGCGGCAGCTCCTGCGGTGGCGCGACGGTGCGGGCCGCGATGTCGGCGAGCACGAGGAAGACCGCCCCGAGCGCGGGCGCGATGACCAGGACCCGGCGGTGGTCGGCGCCCACCAGCAGCCGGGCGACGTGCGGCACCACGAGCCCGACGAAGCCGATGGCGCCGCAGACGGAGACGATGATCCCGGTCATCGCCGCGGTGAGCACGAACAGCGCCGAGCGGTAGCCGGAGGCCGAGAGCCCGACGGAGATCGCGACCTCGTCGCCGAGGGCGAGCGCGTTGAGCTTGCGCGCGCCGTACCGCAGCGTCACCAGCCCGATCGCGACCGTGACCGCCAGCAGCGCGGTGGTGCGCCAGGTCGAGGGGGAGAGGCTGCCGAACAGCCAGAACATGACGGTGCGGGCCGCGTCGCCGCGCGGGGCGAGGAAGACCAGCACCGTGGTCACCGCCGAGAAGCCGTACGCGAGGGCGGTTCCGGTGAGGACGAGCCGCAGCGGCGTGAGGCCGCCGCCGCGGTACGCGATGAGGTAGACCAGCGCCGTCGCACCGAGCGCGCCCAGGAAGGCGGCCGTAGGGAGCGCGTACAGGCCGAGCGTGCCGAAGACGCCGAACAGGGCCACCGTCGTCGCGCCGACCGACGCGCCGGAGGAGATCCCGAGTACGTACGGGTCGGCGAGGGCGTTGCGCACCATCGCCTGGACCGCGACGCCGATCGCGCTGAGCCCCGCGCCCACGATCGCGGCGCTGAGTACCCGGGGGATCCGCGAATCCGCGACGATCCGGTAGTGCGTGGCGTGCTCGGCGTCGATGACGCCGCCGGTGAGAAAGGCCCAGACATAGCGGGTCGAGTCCTGCCAAGGGATGCGCACGGTGCCCAGCAGCACGCCCAGCCACATCGCGGCGATCAGCGCGATCAGCAAGCAGGCCAACAGCACTGCCACACGGCGCGACGAGACCACTCGCACTCCGCGACTCCCCTCGGGTCGGTGAGCACCGCCCGGCTCCGGGCGGTCGCGAGGGCAGGTATCGGGCTCGCACGCGCTGGGCGTGTCACCGTTGCGGGGCAGCCCCGGTTTCGCACCGGGTTCCCTCTTGCGCCGTGGGCTCGCGCCCACGGACCGTCGCTGGAACGGAAGTCTAGGCGGGCGATGCGGGCATATCGGCGGCGGGCTGCTCACCGGGCCGCTCACCGGGCCGCTCTGCGGGCCAGGCGCGGACCACGGCGAGCAGGCGCTCGCGGATCGGGGTGGCGCGCTCGGCCAGCGCGGCCTGCTGCCGCACGTACTCGCGCCGGCCCTCGGCCGTCTCGATCGCGATGGGCTCGAAGCCGTAGGCCGTCAGGTCGTACGGGCTCGCCCGCATGTCCAGTTCCCGGGCGTCCCGGGCCAGGTCGAACGCGTCGGCCACCAGGTCCGACGGTGCGCCGGGCGTCAGCTTGAAGGCCCACTTGTAGAGGTCCATGCCGGCGTGCAGGCAGCCGGGCTGCTCCGAGCCGACCTGGGTCTCCCGCGTGAGCTCGACCGCGTTGCGGGGCGCCGCGTCGGGGGTGAAGAAGCGGAAGGCGTCGTAGTGGGTGCACGTCAGCTGGCCCGCGCGGACCACGTCGTCCGTGCCCGCCGGGCCCAGGCGCAGCGGCACCGGGTGTCGCGCCTGGTCGGCCTCGCGGAAGACCATCGCCCACTCGTGCAGGCCGAAGCAGCCGAACACGGGCCGGCGCGCGGCCGTGGCCTCCAGGAGCCGGGCCACGTAGGCGGCGGTGCCCGCGCGGTTGGCCAGCGTCGCCGGGTCCGGCCGGACCCGGGTGCCCTCGACGAGGTAGCCGCGCGCGCCGCTGAATTCGTCCGCCGCCCGCGGGCCGTCGAGCTCGGTCCCGAGGCCCGGGTGCCAGCGCAGCAGGTGCGCGGGGCGGTGCCCGTAGTACGTGAACAGGAAGTCCCAGACGGGGTGCTTCTCGCCGCGGGCGGCCCGGCGGCGATGCGCCTCGACGAAGGGCTCCAGCCGGGCGCGGTGGTCCGCCGCGCGGGCCTCCCACTCGGCGTCGCTGAGCACCGTCACACCCGGTGGGTCCCGTCGCGCACGGTGCCGACGAACTCCTCGACCACGTCCTCCAGCGCCACGATGCCGATGGTCCGGCCGTGGTCGTCGGCGACGGCGGCGAGGTGGCCGCCGAGGCGGCGCAGGTCACCCGCGGCCTGATCCAGCGACAGGCTCCCGTCGACCACCGGCAGCGGGCGGATGCGGCTCGCGCCGATCACCGACTCGGGGCCGACGGCGGCGTCCATGATGTCGGGGAGCACGTCCTTGACGTGCAGGTAGCCCGTGAACGCGCCGGCGCTGCTGCGCACCGGGTAGCGGGAGTAGCCGGTCTCGGCGACGGCGGACTCGATGTCGCCGAGCGTCGGGCCCCAGGCGCCGTTGGCGCTCTGGACGGCCTGCAGCCCGCGGATCTCGGTCAGGGGGATCGCCACGTCGGCGACCGTGCGACGTGAGGTCTGCAGCGCGCGGGTCAGCCGCACCCGCTCCTCGGCGTCGATGAGGCCCTCGTCGTGCGACTCGGCGATGAGCACGCCCAGCTCGCCGGCGGAGACGGTGCTGTCCAACTCGTCGCGCGGCTCCACGCCGCCCGCGCGCAGCACGAGCGTCGCCATCCAGTTGTAGACCGCGATCAGCGGCCGCACCAGGCGGACGAAGGCGACGTGCGGCGGCACGAGCAGCATGGCCGCGGCCTCCGGGCCCGCGAGCGCGATGTTCTTCGGCACCATCTCGCCGAGCAGGATGTGCAGCACCACGACCAGCCCCAGGGAGACGGTGAAGGAGATCGGGTGCAGCAGCGCCTCGGGCACGTTCGCCCAGCCCAGCGGCTTCTCCAGGAGGTGCGCGATGGCCGGCTCGCCGACCTTACCGAGCAGGATCGAGCAGATGGTGATGCCCAGCTGGCAGCCCGCCAGCATGAGCGAGAGGTTCTCCGACGCCTTGATCACGGCCTTCGCGCTCGACCGGCCCTGCTCCACCAGGGCCTCGAGGCGGTCGCGGCGGGCGGCGATGAGGGCGAACTCGGCCGCGACGAAGAAGGCGTTCGCGGCCAGGAGCAGGACGGTCAGGGCGACACCCAGGAGGTCACTCATGGGTCACCTCCACGAGATCGACGCGGCGGCCGTCCATCCGGGCGACGCGGGCCGACCACTGCGGGACCTGCGCCTCGTCGTCGTCGACCGACGGGTGGTTGGGCAGCGGGACGCGGTCGCCGACCGCGGGGATGCGGCCGAGCAGGAACATCACGAGGCCGCCGAGGGTGTCGTAGTCGCCCTCGGGGGCGCGGTACCCGGTGTCGCGCTCCAACTCGTCGATGCGGAGCAGGCCGGCGCAGAGGAAGCCGTCGTCCGTGCGCTGCACGTCGACCGGCTCGTTCGCGTCGTGCTCGTCGCGCACGTCGCCCACGATCTCCTCGATCAGGTCCTCCACGGTGACGATGCCGGCGGAGCCGCCGTACTCGTCGACGACGAGGGCCATCTGCAGGCCGTTGGCGCGCAGCTGGTCCATCAGGGCGTCGCCGTCGAGCGTCGCGGGCACGACGGGGGCGGTCGTCGCGATCTCGGCGACGGTCACCGTCGCGCGACGGTCCGCGGGCACCGTCAGCGCCTGCTTCACGTGCACCAGCCCGATCGTGTCGTCCAGGTCGCCCCGGACCACGGGGAACCGGGAGCGACCGGACTCGATCGACAGCGCCACCAGGTCGGCGACGGTGTCGTCCGCGTCCAGCGAGTGGATCCGCTGCCGCGGGGTCATGAGCTCCTCCGCGGTGAGCTCGCCGAACTCGAGGCTGCGTCCCACGAGCTCGGCGGTCATCTCGTCGATCGCGCCGTGCGCGGCGGAATTGCGCACGAGGGCGCTGAGCTCCTGCGCCGACCGGGCCGAGCTCAACTCCTCCGCGGGCTCGATGCCCAGGCGGCGGACCAGCGCGTTCGCGGAGCGGTTGAGGAAGGAGATCGCGAAGCGGAAGGTCGAGGAGAACAGCGACTGCGCGCCCGCGGTGAGCCGCGCGGTCTGCAGCGGCCGGGCGATCGCGAGGTTCTTCGGCGCCAGCTCGCCCAGCACCATCGACAGCGAGGTCGCGATGACCAGGGCCAGGATCAGGGTGAGCGCCGATGACCAGACCCCGGGCATGCCCGTCCATTCCAGCGCGGGGCGCAGGAACTTCGAGAGCACCGGCTCGGCGAGATAACCCGTGACCAGGGTGGTGATCGTGATGCCGAGCTGGGCGCCGGAGAGCTGGAAGGACAGGGTGCGGTGCGCGTTCTGCACCTGCTTCGACCGGCGGTCCCCGCGGTCGCGGACGTCCGCGTCGATCGTCGACCGCTCCAGCGCGGTCAGCGAGAACTCCGCCGCCACGAAGAGCGCGGTGCCGACGGTGAGCGCGAGGAAGCCGACGACGGCGCCGACCGTGATCAGCGCGCTAGACAACGACCCGCCCCCTCGACCTGGTCACAGCGGTCAGCGCTCGTCGTCGGCGGCGTTTGCCGGGTCTTCGGGACGTCATGGTCCTTCCAGAGGATCGTCGGTGGGATTCACTGCATCCTACCGACGATCCGTCGGGATTCTCACCAACCGCCGGGGAGCGGCCGGCCCTCCGCGAAGCCCGCCGCGCTCTGCACGCCGACGGTGGCCTTCGCGTGGAACTCCGGCACGCTGCGCGCGCCCGCGTAGGTGAAGGAACTGCGCACGCCCGAGGTGATCCGGTCGAGCAGGTCCTCGACGCTGGGCGCCTCGGGATCGACGCGGATCCGCGAGCTGGAGATGCCCTCCTCGAACAGCGACTTGCGGGCGCGGTCGAAGGCGCCCTCGCCGGCGGTGCGCGCGGCGACGGCGCGCTTGGAGGCCATGCCGAAGCTCTCCTTGTAGGCGGAGCCGTCGGTCGCGTACTTCATGTCGCCGGGCGCCTCGTAGGTGCCGGCGAACCACGAGCCGACCATCACGTTGGAGGCGCCGGCGGCCAGCGCCAGCGCGACGTCGCGCGGGTGCCGCACGCCGCCGTCGGCCCAGACGTGGGCGCCCAGCTCGCGGGCGGCCGCGGCGCAGTCGAGCACGGCGCTGAACTGCGGCCGGCCGACGCCCGTCATCATGCGGGTGGTGCACATGGCGCCGGGGCCCACGCCCACCTTGACGATGGTGGCGCCGGCGTTGACCAGGTCGCGGGCGCCGGCCGCGGCGACCACGTTGCCCGCGGCCAGCGGCAGTCCCAGGTCGAGGGCGGCGACGGCCTCGAGCGCGTCGAACATCTTGGCCTGGTGGCCGTGCGCGGTGTCGACGACGAGCACGTCGGCGCCGGCCTCGGCGAGGGCGCGGGCCTTGGCGGCCACGTCGCCGTTGATGCCGACGGCGGCGGCGATGCGGAGCTTGCCGGCACCGTCGACCGCGGGGCTGTAGATGCCCGCGCGGACGGTGCCGGTGCGGGTGAGGACGCCGTGCAGGCGGTCGTCGCCGTCGACGAGGACCGCGAGGTCGGAGTGGTCCTTGTCCAGCAGGTCGAAGACGGCCTCGGGCGCGGTGCCGGCGGCGGCGCACACGAACGACGTGGTCATGACGTCGCGCAGGCGCGCGAAGCGGTCGACGCCCTCGCAGGCCGCGGCGGTGACGAGGCCGACCGGCCGGTTCTCGGCGTCGATGATCACGACGGCGCCGTGGGCGCGCTTGGGCAGCAGCGCCACCGCGTCGCTCACGGAGTCCTCGGCGCTGAGCGTGACCGGGGTGTCGGCCACGAGGTCGCGGCTCTTGACGTACGAGATGGTCTCGGACGCGGCCTGCAGCGGCAGGTCCTGCGGGAGGACGACGATGCCGCCGCGGCGCGCGACGGTCTCCGCCATGCGGCGGCCGGCGACGGCCGTCATGTTGGCGACGACGAGGGGGATCGTGGTGCCGGTCCCGTCGACCGACGCCAGATCGACGTCGAATCGGGAGGTCACGTCCGACCGGTTCGGGACGAGGAAGACGTCGTCGTAGGTCAGGTCGTACTGCGGGCGGCTATCAGGAAGGAACTGCACGTGGAATCATGCTAGCCCACCCGCGGCGATTCCAGAGCATCGATGGCTACGACAGGAGGACGCGCCCCTGCGCGTCACGGACGCTGCCGGTGAGCATCATGATCGCGTCGATCAGCGCCCAGATGCCCCCGGCCATCCAGAACAGCATCGCGATGAGCATGCCGATGCCGAAGGTGAGGAAGCCCAGGAAGAAGAAGAACCAGCCGATGACGTGGATGCCCAGCTGGAGGCCGCCGATCACGCCGTACCCCAGGTAGAACCGGCCGACGCCGAAGCCCCCGAGGAACAGTTGCAGGAGTCCCGCCACGACCTTCGACTTGTCGGAGAGCGGGAGGCCCGTCGCCGGGTCCACGCCGTAGCCGCCTCCCATGGCGTACCCGGGCTGCGGGTATCCGGCCTGCGGATAGCCCGGCTGGCCGTAACCTCCCTGGTACGGCGCGATGCCGTACGGCTGCTGCTGGGCGTACGGGTCGTAGGACGGCTGCGGGTCGTAGCCCTGCTGGGCGTACGGGTTGTACTGCTGGCCGTACGGCTGCTTCGGATCGGTCATGGTGGTCTCCTCGTCTCCCCTGAGGCGCCCAGCGTACCGGCGCGGAATCAGTGCAGGATCAGCCGGGAGAGCTCAGTGAGCCAGGGCACCGCGACGGCGACCGTGGGCACCACCAGGATCAGGCCCGCGAGCAGGTAGACCGAGGCGCTGAACAGGTTGCTTGCCGGGGGCATCGTCAGCCGCTCGACCCGGACGACGGTGCCGGTCGCGCCGACCGCGAGGGCGCCCCGCGGGGCCGGGCTCTGCGCGCAGGTGACCAGGGCGTTGGCGAGGGGGAGCGGCCCGGCGGCGGCGACGGCCTCGTCGTCGGCGAGCAGCTCGACGAGCAACTTCACCGAGTCGAGTGCGGCGGACGAGCGGACGACCTTGGGGAAGGCGTGGTTGACGGCGGTGAAGGCCTCGAGCACCAGGTCGTGCCGGGACCGCAGGTGCGCCCGCTCGTGCGCGATGACGGCGGTGAGCTCCTCGTGGCTGAGCTGGTTGATCGTGCCGACGCTCAGCACGACGCGGTGCCGCAGCCCGGGCAGGCAGTAGGCCAGCGGCTGGTCGACGCCGAGGACGCGCAGGTCGGCGGCGGAGACGGGGTGGTCACCGTCGACCGCCTGGGACAGGATGTCGACGACGGTGCGGTGCCGGGCGCGGCGCCGGCGGGTGCGGATCGCGAGCCGGACGGTGGAGGTGATGAGCCGGGCGCCGATCAGCAGGGTGAGCGCGAAGGCGACCACTGCGACGATCCACGGGATGAGGCCGAGCTGGCGGATCTCGTCGATCGGGTTGGTGGTGGGCCGGCCGTCGGCGCCGGGGACCAGCAGGCGGCTGGCGATCACCAGACCGGCGCTGAAGGCGGAGAGCACCGCGGCGAGGGCGATCGCCTGCCACAGCACGAGCGCGGCGCGCGGGGCGCGCAGCGGCCAGGAGGCGCGGGAGAGCCACGCGGGCACCGGCCCCGCGAGCAGCAGGGCCAGCGCTCCGAAGATGAAGGCCGCCATGAGGACGAGCCTACTGGTTGATCAGGGCTCGGCGCGACGACCGGCGTCGCCGGCCTCGAGCTTGGCGAGCGCGCGGCGCAGCGCCTGCGCCTCGTCGGCACCCACGCGCTCGACGAAGTGCACGAGCGCGGCCTCCCGCGAGCTCTCGGCCTGGTTCAGCGCGTCGAACATCAGGTCGGCGACGAGCTCCTCGCGGCCGAAGCTCGCGGCGTAGCGATGGGCCCGGTCCGTGCGGATCTGGCTCACCAGCTTCTTCTTCGCGAGACGCTGCAGCACAGTCATCACCGTCGTGTACGCGAGTTCGCGGTCAGCGGCGAGCGACTCGTGCACCTGTCGCACGGTCTGCGGTTCAGTGGACGCCCAGAGATGGTCCATGACCGCGCGTTCGAGATCTCCCAATGCCGCCATTGCTCCGATTCTACTCGGCATGGCCCGCATCGCTACGACGGCCTGTCGTAATCCACGCCACACTCATTAGGGCTTGCTTAGTTAGGGGAGCCTGCCCTAGAGTAGGTCTCGTCGCCGAGAGCGACACCGAAACCACATCGGACCGTGACGCGAACTGAGGGCTGCAGTAATCCGCCGGTCTGTGCCACGGCGGGTCCGGGGGATGGCTGAGCCCCCGGACCCGCCGACTTCTTTCCCCGCGTCGTGAAGTCTCCGACGCGGACGTGCCCCTCGCCGCCGAGCGCGGATCAATCCTTGGGCATCACGAGCCAGAGCAGCAGGTACAGCAGGAACTGCGGGCCGGGCAACAGGCACGACACCACGAAGAGCACGCGGACCAGGGTCGCGTCGATGCCGAAGTAGCGAGCGATGCCGGCGCACACGCCGCCGATCCAGTTGTTCTGGACGTCGCGGGCGAACCGCTTCTGCGGCGGCGCCGGAGGGAAGTAGGGATTGGGGGCGAAGGGATCGTTCTCGGTCATGACTCCACAGTGCCGGGCGGCGGCGCCGCCCGCATCGGGGTCTACCCCGACCCGAGCCCCGATCTTCCGGCCCGGGAGCGGCGTCGGCGATGCCCGGTTCTAGGGTGGATCCATGACGCAACCGACACCCGGACAGCAGCAGGTCATCGACGGGATCATCGCCGGCGGTACCGCCGGATTCGACAAGATCCTCGGCCTCGAGTACACCGCCGTCACCGCCGACGGCGTGCAGGCGACGCTCACCCTGCGGCCCGAACTGCACCAGCCCTTCGGCATCACCCACGGCGGCGTCTACTGCGCCATCGTCGAGTCGGTCGCCAGCGTCTCCGGCGTGGTGTGGCTCGGTGGCGCCGGGCATGTGGTGGGCGTGAACAACAACACCGACTTCCTGCGCGCGCTCTCCAGCGGCGTCCTCTCGATCCGCTCCACGCCGATCCACCGCGGCCGCCGCCAGCAGCTGTGGCTCGTGGAGATCGACTCCGAGGACGGCAAGGCCGTCGCGCGCGGCCAGGTGCGGCTGCAGAACATCGACGCCTGACGGCCCTCCCGGAACGCGACGAGCGCGCCACCCCGACGTGGGTGACGCGCTCGTCGCGTTCGTGCGGGGCCGGTGTCAGCCGGCCTTCTCGGCCTCGTTCGCCGGTGCGCCCGGGGCCGCGACCGGCACGTCCGCCTTGGGCGCCGACTTCGGCAGCGCCTTCGTCGGCGAGCTGGTGTGCACCGGCGGGATGGCGGGCTTCGCGCCGTTCTGCAGCGCGTCGAGCGCCGTGCGCGCGTAGACCTGCTGCTCGGTGATGGTCATCTGGCCGCGCTTGTTGGTGAGGAAGGTGATCGCCCACGATGTCAGCGTGATGACGCGGTTCTGGTAGCCCACGATGTACCAGAGGTGCAGCGCGAGCCAGCCGAGCCAGGCGAGGAAGCCGCCGAACTCGAGCTTGCCGACCTTCGCCACGGCGCTGGCGCGCGAGACGGTGGCCATGGAGCCCTTGTCGAAGTACTTGAAGGGCTTGCGGTCGGCGGGGGACTGGCCCTCGAGGCCGGCCTTGATCGCCTTCGCGGCGTACGTCGCGCCCTGGATGGCGCCCTGCGCCATGCCCGGGACACCGTCGACCAGCATCATGTCGCCGACGACGAAGACGTTCGGGTTGCCCGGGATGGTGAGGTCGGGCAGCACCCGGACCCGGCCCGCGCGGTCGGTCTCGGCGCCGGACTGGTCGGCGAGGATCTTGCCGAGCTTGCTGGCGGCGACGCCCGCGGACCACACCTTGCACTGCGCCTCGATGCGCCGCTCGGTGCCGTCCTTCTCCTTGACGACGAGGCCGTCGGCGTCGACGTCGACGACCATCGCGTTGAGCTGGATCTCGACGCCCATCTTCTCCAGCCGCTTCGCGGCCATGGTGCCCAGCTTCTCGCCCATCGGCGGGAGCACCGCCGGGGCGGCGTCGAGGAGGATCACGCGCGCCTCGGTGGGGTCGATGTTGCGGAACGCGCCCTTGAGCGTGTTGTCCGACATCTCGGCGATCTGCCCGGCGAGCTCGACGCCCGTGGGGCCGGCGCCGATCACGACGAACGTGAGCAGCCGCATGCGCTCCTCGTGGTCGTGCGAGAGCTCGGCCTGCTCGAAGGCGCCGAGGATGCGGCCGCGCAGCTCGAGGGCGTCGTCGATGGTCTTCATGCCGGGCGCGAACTCGGCGAACTGGTCGTTGCCGAAGTACGACTGGTCGGCGCCGGCCGCGACGATGAGGCTGTCGAAGGGCGTGACCGTCGTGCGCTCGAGCAGCTGGCTCGTGACCGTGCGGTTCTCGAGGTCGATGTCGCTGACCTCGCCCAGCAGGACCTCGGCGTTGCGCTGCTTGCGCAGGATCATGCGGGTCGCGGGCGCGATCTCGCCCTCGGAGAGGATGCCCGTCGCGACTTGGTAGAGCAGCGGCTGGAACAGGTGATGGGTCGTCTTCGCGATCATCGTCACGTCGACGTCCGTGCGCTTGAGGGCGCGCGTGCCGAAGAGGCCGCCGAACCCCGATCCGATGACGACCACCTTGTGGCGGTGCGCTGCGTCGCTCATAACTCTCGTCGCTCCTGATGTACGTCGAAGCCGGGATCCCCGGCGTGTGCAGTCCTACCGTAGTCCGCCGCTCAACTCCCGTCGCGTCGCACGCCCGAACTCGTCGCGCGACGCTCCCGATAGGCGGCGACGTGCGTCCGATTGCCGCAGTTCCCCTCGGTGCAGAAGCGGCGCGAGCGGTTCTTCGACAGGTCCACGAGAACTCGGTCACAGTCGTCGGCCGCGCAGGTCTTGAGCCGGTCGACGTTGCCGCTGCGGACGAGGTCGACGAGGGCCATCGCGCATTCCACGCGGACGCGCACGGGGATCGGTGCGTCGTCGTCCGTGAAGTGCAGGTGCCAGTCCCAGCTGCCGTGCCGGGTCAGCCGGGGCTGCTGCGGTGTCGCCGCGAGCATCTCGTTGACGATCCCGGCGACGGCGTCGGGGTGCCCGGCCGTGAAGGCCCGCGTCAGCTCGGCGCGCAGAGCGTGGATCGGCGCGACGTCGCGCGCCTGCGCGCTGCTCCACCCGGTGAACTCGTGCCGGTGCAGGTACTCCTTCAGCGACTCGACGGTGCCGAGCCGTTCCTCGTCGCCGTACGCGGTGTTCACCAGGTCGGCCGCCATGAGTAGGGATGGCTCCGTGTCATGTGCGAATTTCATTTGACTCCTTACGGCTGGGGCCGCTACTGTCATGAGTGTACTTCAATTGACTCCTTACGGATCGCGCAGACACGGAGGTGACGCATGGGTCGGGGTATCGCAATCGCACTACTGTCGGGGTTCGCCTTCGCGATGTCCGGCCCGTTCGGCAAGCCGCTGCTCGCCGCGGGATGGAGTCCGGCCGGCGTCGTGCTGGTGCGCATCTGGATCGCGGCGATCGTCACGCTGATCCCGATGCTGATCGTCGGGCGGGCCAGGCTCGCGACGCTGCGGCACGCGCCGTTCACGGTGTTGGCGTACGGCCTGCTCGCCGTGATCGGCGTGCAGCTCGCGTACTTCAACGCCATCGCGCACATGTCGGTCACCGTCGCGCTGCTGATCGAGTTCTCGGCGCCGCTCCTGGTGCTGGTGTACCTGTGGGCCCGGTTCGGCCGGCGCCCGTCGGTGCGCACCGTCCTCGGTGCGGCGCTCGCCGTCGCGGGACTGGTCGCGGTCGTCGGCGCGGCCTCCGGCGGCGCGGTGGTCACCCCCATCGGCCTGGCGTGGGCGTTCGTCTCGCTGGTCGGCCTCGCGGCGTACTTCCTGCTCGCCGAGGACGGCACCCGGGCGGACGACATCGACGTCGCGAGCATCGAGGGCGCGAAGCCCGCGGTCGACCAGCTGGCGCTCGCCGTCGGCGGCCTGCTCGTGGGCGCGGTGGTGCTGTCGCTGACCTCGCTCGCGGGCCTGACGCCCGTGCGCATCTCGACCGCGCCGGTGGTCCTCGGCGGCCTCGGCACCACGCCGTGGTGGGTTCCTGCCGTCGTGATCGGCGCGGTCGCCACCGGGCTGGCGTACGTCGCGGGCATCCTCGCCATCAACATGATCGGCCCCACGCTGGCGTCGTTCCTGGGCTTCTCCGAGGTCATCGCCTCGGGCGTCGTGGCCTGGTTGATGCTGGGTGAGGCGCTCACGCCGCTGCAGATCGTGGGCGCGGTCGCGATCGTCGCGGGCGTGATCGCGGTCAAGCGGGGCGAGCGGAGCGGAACGCCGGACGGTCCGCGGCGAGACGCGCCAGCCAGTCCGCGCGATGGAGCTCGTACTCCACCCGCGCGTACGGCGTGAGGTCGGCCTCGGCCTCGTCGCCGAGATCCACCTCGCCCTGCAGCGACTCCCAGTCGAGCATCGCTATGTCGAGCTGCTGCATCCCGAGGCCCGCGAGCACCCGGCGCGAGGCCAGGTTCGACCAGGCGGTGGAGGCGTAGACGCGCCCCGTGAGGCCGTGCTCGAGGGCGTGGCCCACGAGCGCGTGCGCCGCCTCGGCGCAGAATCCCCGTCGACGGTGGGCGTCCGCGACCGCGTAGCTCAGCTCCAGTCCCCGGGCTCGACTGTGCCGGGAGGCGCGCAGCGCGATCCGGCCGAGAGTGCGGCGACTGTGCCGATCGACGATGTGGAACCGGCCGTCGGCGTCGCCGGAGGTGCCGGTGGCAGGGGAGAGGTGCAGGCGCGCCGTTTCGATGTGCACGTGCAAATCTCCCCTCACGAGGCCCAGCGTATCGTCTCGGCGCCGGTGTACGGGGCAGTTCGCGCGGGTGTCGCGACGGCGGGCCGCCGTTGGCTGCCATACTGTCCGGCGTGACGTACCGAATCGCTCTTGCCACCTCCGCGGCGCAGCCGGACACCGACGACCGCGGCCAGGAGATCCTCGCCGCCCTGCGCGCCGCCGGCCACGAGGCCGAGGCCGCCGTGTGGTCCGATTCCGCCGTCGACTGGGAGCAGTTCGACGCGGTCGTGATCGCCGGCGCCTGGGACTACGCGCAGCGCTACGACGACTTCCTCGGCTGGGCCTGGCGTGCCGCCGCCCAGTCGCTCGTACTCAACCCCGAGCCCCTGGTCCGGTGGTACGCCGACAAGCGCTACCTGCGGGACTACGAGTCCGAGGGCATCCCGATCGTGCCGACCCAGTTCATCACGGTGCACGACGCCACGCTCGACCACGACTACCTCGGCACCGATCACGTCGTGCGCCCGTCGATCAGCGGCGGCCTCGCGGAGTCCTTCCGCTTCGGCCCCGAGGACAGCGATGCGAGCCGCGCCAAGCTCGAGGAGATCAAGGCCTCGGGCAGTAGCGTCATGGTGTTCCCCTACTCGGTCGAGGCCGGCGGCGTCTCGCTGGTGTACATCGGCGGCGAATACAGCCATGCCTTCGGGCGCGACCTGGCCGCCGAGGTCAACGCAGAGCCCGCGGACGGCCGCCCGGCCGAGGTCGTCGTCGACGCGGAGCCCACCGACGCCGAGCGCGCCGTCGCGGAGGCCGCACTGAAGCCGATCGACCCGGCGAACCCGCCGCTGTACGTGCGCATCGACATCGTCCGCACCCCCGAGGGCGCGCCGGTCATCCTCGAGGTCCAGGTCGTCCAGCCCGATCTGCACCTGGAGCGGCTCGACGGCGGCGCGGAGAAGTTCGCCCAGGCCGTCCTCGCGCGGGTGGCCGCCGAGAAGGCCTGACCAGCCCGAACAGCTGAATGAAGTCCCCGTCCGGAGATCCGGGCGGGGACTTCGTCGTCGCAGGGGGTTGTCAAAGAATGCATCACGATATATCGTGAACGCATCGGGTCGCGGAACATGCGGCCCCCTACCGAAAGGAGTGCCACCATGCGTAGGCACACTCACGATGATCAGCGTTTCGAGGGCCGTGGCGCCCGCAACTGCGACGACCGGTTCGAGGGCCGCTTCGACGGCCGGTTCCGCCAGGGCGGTTTCCCGGGTGGGCCCGGCTTCGGCCCCGGCGGCCCGGGCCCCTTCGGTCCGGGAGGTCCCGGCGGCCATGGCCGCGGCGGCCACCGCGGTGGCCGTGGCGGACGCCGCGGCGTCCAGCGCGGCGACGTCCGGATCGCGGTCCTCAAGCTGCTGGAGGCCGAGCCCATGCACGGCTACCAGCTCGTCTCCTCGATCGAGGAGCGCACGGCCGGGGCGTGGAAGCCCAGCCCCGGCGCCATCTACCCCACGCTCAGCCAGCTCGAGGACGAGGGGCTGATCACCATCGAGCGGGAGAACGGCCGCAAGGTCGCCACGCTCACCGACGCGGGTCGCGAGTACATCGAGACCACCCTCGCCGACGCGCCCGATCCCTTCGCCGGGTTCGACGGCGGCTCGGCCGAGCGCGGACACCTCCGCGACACGCTGCGCGAGCTGCACGAGGTCACCCGCCGGGTGGCCCGCACCGGCAACGCCGAGCAGACCGCCGCCGTCGACACCATCCTCGGCGACGCGATCAAGCAGGTCTACCTGCTGCTCGCCGGCGTGGACCGCACGCCCCCGGCCGCCGGTGACCCGGCCGCCGACGGTGCGGCTACCGACGCCGCGGAGCCGGACGAGCAGTAGCCGCCCGGCGCGCCCGCGCCGGATCGGGGAGCAGGCGCACCGCGTCGCCGGGATGCAGATCCCGGTAGCGCTCCGCCGGGAGCTCCGCGACCAGCGCGGTCCCGTCCTCGACGGTGGCGGTCACGCGGCAGTGCCCGCCCGCCACCGTCACCTCGACCACGGTGCCGGCCATCCCGGCACCGTCGGGCCCGTCGACGCGCACCGCGTCCGGCGGGAAGACCCGCACCCCTTCGCCGTCCGGCAGCAGGTTCATCCCCGCCAGCCGGGCGGCGAAGTGCGTTGCGGGGGAGAGCAGCAGTTCGGCCGCGGGGCGGTGATCGGCGACCCGCCCGTCCTCGAGGACGGCTGCCTCGTCGGCGAGCGCCACCACGTCGGCGGCGTCGTGCGTGATCAGGACGCACGTCCGGTCTCGCAGCAGGGCGCGCAGGAGCGAGCGCACCTCCGCCCGCGCCGAGACGTCGAGCGCCGAGAGCGGCTCGTCGAGGAGCAGCACCTTCGGTTCGGCGGCGAGGGCCCGGGCGAGCGCGACGCGCTGCGCCTGCCCGCCGCTCAGTTCGTCCGGGCGCCGGTCTGCGAGGTGGTCGGCGCCCACGGCCTCGAGCCAGTGGTCGGCCGCGGCCGCCGCGGCCCGACGGTCCGCCCCCGCGCTCCGGGGCGCGAAGGCCACGTTCGCGCGCACCCGCAGGTGCGGGAACAGCCGCGCCGCCTGGCCGAGCAGCGCGACCCGTCGACGGTGCGCCGGCACCCAGGTGCTGCCGTGCGCGACGGTCTCGCCGGCGACGACGATCCGCCCCGCATCGGGCCGGACCAGGCCCGCGACGGCGCCCGCCACCGTCGACTTGCCGGTGCCGTTGGGGCCGAGCAGCGCCAGGGTCCGCCCCTCGGGCACCGCGAAGACCGCGTCGACGCCGCGGTCCACGACGCTGATGTCGACCTCCAGGCCCGGGGCCGTCGGATCCCCTGTCATCGGCGCCACGCCCGCACCCCGTAGACGCCCGAGACGA
This sequence comes from Tsukamurella sp. M9C, assembly GCF_020169415.1. Taxonomy (GTDB): domain Bacteria; phylum Actinomycetota; class Actinomycetes; order Mycobacteriales; family Mycobacteriaceae; genus Tsukamurella. The sequence goes on along the minus strand of NZ_JAIULG010000056.1, from coordinate 12,603 downwards.
TCACCGCGGCCGCCGCGAGCAGGACCAGCGACAGCGCCACCGCCGCTTGGGGATCGGTCTCGTTGCGCAGGTAGATCTCCAGCGGGAGCGTGCGGGTGGTCCCGGCGAGCGAGCCCGCGAAGGTGAGCGTCGCGCCGAACTCGCCGAGCGCCCGCGCGAAGGTCAGCACCACGCCCGAGGCGATCGACGGCAGCACCAGCGGCAAAGTGATGCGCCGCAGCACGACCGACGGGGGCGCGCCCAGCGTCGCCGCCGTGTGCTCGAAATCCGTTCCCAGCGTGCGCAGCGCGCCCTCCACCGCCAGCACCAGGAAGGGCAGCGCGACGAAGGCCTGGGCGAGGACCACGGCCGTCGTCGTGAACGCGATGTGCCCGCCGACCCCGCCGTACTGGCCCACCAGGCCGCGCCGGCCGAAGGCGTAGAGGAGCGCGATGCCGCCCACCACCGGCGGCAGCACCAGCGGCAGCAGCACCAGCGGGCGGAGCACGCCCACGAACCGGGAACGACTGCGCGCGAGGATCACCCCGAGCGGGACGCCCACCAGGATGCAGACCACCGTCGCGGCGAGGGAGGTCTCCAGCGAGAGCACCAGGGCCGTGCGGGAGTCCTCGGAGGTGACCAGCTCGCCGAACCGGGGCCAGTCCACCTTCGCCACGATCGCGACGAGCGGGATCAGCACGAAGGCCGCGCCCAGTGCGGCGGGTACCACGATCCAGCGCGGATACCCGGTCACGGGCGTGGAGCGGGCGGGCGGGGTCAGTTGGGTGCCCCGAATCCGGCGTCCGCGAGCGCGGCCCGGCCCTCGGTCCCGCGGACGAAGTCGACGAACCGCTTCGCGCCGTCGGCGTTCTTCGCGCCGGTCAGCGGGGCGATGGGATAGACGTTGACCGCACCGTCGGCCTCGGGGAAGTCGACCGACGCGACGGCGCCCTTCGTGCCCTTGACGTCCGTGCGGTAGACGAGCCCCGCGTCGGCCTGCCCGTGCCGGACCTTGGCAAGCACGCTCGAGACCGAGTCCTCCTCGCTGACGGGCGTGAGGGTCACGCCGGCGGCCTTGGTGACCTTCGCGGTCGCGGTGCCGCAGGGCACGGGCTGCGCGCACACGACGACGGAGACGCCCGGCTTCGCCAGGTCGGCGAGCGTGCCGATGCCCTTCGGGTTGCCGGGCGCGGTGGTGATGGTGAGCACGTTGGTGGCGAAGGGCTGCGGGTCGGTGACCAGCGAGGCGGCCTCGGCCTTGTCCATCGTGGGCGTGTCGGCGGTCGCGAAGACGTCGGCGGGGGCGCCCTGCTGCAACTGGGTGAGCAGGCCCGAGGACCCGCCGAAGGAGAACTTCACCGTCGTGCCGGGGTTGGCGGCGGAGAACGAGGTGCCCAGCTTCTCGAAGGTCGCCTGCAGGCTCGCGGCGGCGTAGACGATGACGGTGCCGGAGCCCGCGGCCGCCGACGAGGACGTCGCGCCCTCCGGCGTGTTCGACGTCGAGCAGGCGGCGAGGCTCGCCGCGAGGACGGCGGCGGTCAGGACACGTGCGGCGCGCATGGCAACTCCCGGTGGCGGTGGTCGGCTTCCGATGGTCGAGACTATCCCCATGGCAACTCACGAGGTGGCGGTCCCGATGCGGTGGGCCGACATGGACGCCCTCCAGCACATCAACAACGTCGCGATGATGCGGCTGCTGGAAGAGGCCCGCATCCGATTCCTGACCGACAACGTCCCGCAGCCGCGCGAGGCGAAGGTGACGATGTTCGTCGCCCACCACGAGATCGACTACCTCGCGCCGCTGCTGTACTCGCCCGAGCCGGTGCGGATCGTCCTGCACGTCACGCGGATCGGCCGCTCCGGCTTCGACCTCGGCTACGAGGTCATCGCCTCCGACGGTGCCGTCGCCGCGATCGCCGAGACCTCCATGGTCGTCGTCGACGAGGCCGGTCGCCCGGCGCCGCTGCCCGCCGTCCTGCGCACCGAACTCGCCGGGCTGGTCGGCGATCCGGTGCCCTTCCGCCGGCGCCGCGTCTCCGTCTAGCGGACCATCGCGGCGAGGTAGCGCCGCGTCATCACGGCCTGCAGCGCGCGGGCGACCGGGCCGCCCAGGCGGGAGTACCAGCGTCCCGGGCGGGAGAACGCGGCCACGACCGCCACGACGGCCCCGTCGGGACGGATCTCCACGGAGAAGAGCTCCTCGCCGCTCTCCGGGTGCCCCGGCAGGGTGCCGTAGGCGAAACCGGCCCGGTCGGACTCGTCGAGCACGTAGACCACGCGGCACGGGATCCGGATCGGGCCGAACAGCGGCGTCGACATCACCATGACGGTGCCGACCTCGGCGGTCGGTGTGCTCGCCCGGACCCGCATGCCCGCCCCGCGCTGCATGCCGTACGCGAGGATCGCGTCCCGCACGGTGGCGAAGTCCTCCCGGCCGCGGCCCACGACCCGCTCGGCGCGAACCGCGTGGGCGTCGCCGGGCGGGGTGCCGCGGGTCGCGCCCACCTCCGGGTAGGTGAAGGGCGCGTCCACCAGTGCCGCGAGGTCCGTCATACCGCCCGACGGTACGCCGTCACCGTCGGGCGAGGCGGGCCGCCGCGGCGGCGCCGACCAGGCCCGAGGCGACGACCGCGACGCCGTGCCAGCCGCTCATCGTGACGGTCTCGCCGAGCACGACGGCGCCGAGCGCCGCGGCGCACACCGGCTCGGCCAGGGTGATCGCCGGCAGCGAGGCGGAGATCGGCGCGGGTTGGAACGCCCGCTGCTGCAGGTACATCGCGCCGAGCCCGCTCAGGACGAGGACGTACAGGCGCCAATCCGTGAGCAGCCGCAGGCTGTTCGCGAGGAAGTCGGCGTGCTCGTACGAGGTGAGCACCGGCTTGGTCAGCACCGTCGCCACCCCGAACAGGACGCCCGAGGCGACGCCGAAGGACATCGCGCGCACCGGGCCGGGCAGCGACCGCACGAGCCCGAACCCGGTCGCGACCGCCGCGACGGCGCCCACGGCCACGAGGGCGGGGAGCCAGGTGGCGCCCGGGGCGTCGGGGACGCCGTCGGTGGGGCGGCCCGCGACGAGGAAGACCGCCAGCGCGATCGCGAGCACCGCCGCATAGGTCCACTCGCGCGCGGTGACCCGCGTGTGGTTGAGCAGCGCCGAGACGGGCAGCGCGAACAGCAGGGCCGCCACGATGAGCGGCTGCACGACGAGCACCGGGCCGAGCGCCAGGGCCCACGCCTGGAAGGCGTATCCGCCGAGGTCGCCGAGCAGACCGAGCCACCAGCGCGGCCGGCGGACGAGCTCCGCGATGAGCGAGCCGCCCTCGTCGACGGTGGCGGCCTCCGCTTGCTGCGCGGCGGAACCGCAGGCGAACAGGAAGGCGGCGACGAGGGCGAGGACGACCGAGGCCGAGGTGGCGGACACGCGTGAAATCTACGCTCGCGCGAGCGGCCGACGCAGCGCACGCTAAGTTCGACAGCAGCAACCTGCGAAGGAGGACTGACGTGGCGAAGGTCGAGAGCACCGTTGAGGTGGCGCTCCCCCCGGACGAGGCCTGGGCGAAGGCGGCCGACCTGGAGACGCTGCCGCAGTGGCTGACCCTGCACGACGGCTGGCGCGGCCCCCTGCCCGAGCTGGCGAAGGGCGCGAAGATCGCGTGCGTGGTGAAGGTGAAGAACTTCCGCAATCGGGTCGACTGGGTCATCACGTCGTACGACCCGCCGCGCACCCTGGTGCTCGACGGCAAGGGCGTCGCCGGCACGAAGTACAAGCTCACCGTGGCGATCGCGCCCAAGGGCAGCGGCTCGACGATCTCGCTGCGCGCCGATCTGGGCGGGGCCCCGCTGTTCGGCCCGATCGGCGCGACGGTGGCGCGAGCGCTCAAGGGCGACATCGCGGAATCGCTCGCGACCTTCCAGCGGACGTACGCGAAGTAGCGGCGCACACGGGGAGGGCGGGCGCGTGGAACTCACGGATCTGGTCGGCGCCGCGGTCCGCGGCGGCCTGAGCTGGGGTGCGGACACGGTCGCCCGGCTGCGGCAGCACGCCGGGTTCGACGGTCCGCGGCCCTGTGACGGCCTGATCCTCGACATCGACGACACGCTCGTCGACACCGACGCCGCCCTGCGCACCGCCGCCCGGGCGGCAGCGCTCGAGGTGTGGCCGACGTCGAACGCCACGGTGCGCGAGCGCTTCGCGGAGCTCTTCCTGACCGATCCCGAGGGCGTCTTCGGCCGGTACACCGCGGGGGAGCTGCGCTTCCACGAGATGCGCAAGGCCCGCATCGCCGTCGCCGCGGAGCGGTCCGGGCTGCTCTGGGAGGCGCGTCGGTACCGCCGCTTCTGCAGCGGCTTCGACCCGGCCTTCGCCGCGGCGCAGCATCTGTTCTCCGACGCGATGCCGGCCGTGGCGGCCGCCGAGCGGTGGGGGATCGCGGTCGTCCTGCTCACCAACTCGTCGTCGCCGGCGACCCGGATGAAGCTCCAGGTACTGGGCGTCTCGGATCGGTTCGAGCGGGTGGTCACCACCGACACCCTCGGGATCGGCAAGCCGGACCCCAGCGTCTTCCTGCACGCCTGCGAACTGGCCGGGGCCGCCCCCGAGGCGTGCGTCGCGGTCGGCGACAACTACGCGAACGACGTGGTCGCCGCGCGCGACGCGGGGCTGCGGGCACTGTGGCTCGACCGGTCCGGCCGGGGCACCGGCGGGGAGCCGCCGACGATCCGCTCGCTCGCCGAACTCCCGGCGGCCCTCACCCGGGCGGTCTGACCTGTCGGTGGCCCGTGTTACAACTGCCCCCATGCTCACCGTGCACCGATCCGAACGCGGCGACGTCCTGCTGGACGCGCTCGCCGAGGTGCTCGCGGTGCCCGGCGCCGATCCCTTCGTCCCGGACCTGATCGCGGTCCCCGCCCGCGGGGTCGAGCGGTGGATCATCCAGGGCCTCGCCTCCCGGCTGGGCATCGCGGCGAACATCGACTTCCCCACGCCCGCAGCGCTCGTCGCGGACGCGGTGGGCGCCGCCTCGGGCATCGCCCCGGACCAGGACCCGTGGCGCGGCGAGCGGCTCGTGTGGCTGGTGCTCGCCGCGGTCGACGCGATGGCGTTCGAACCCGAGGGCGCCGTGCTGGCCCGGCACCTGGGCGTCGTGGCGGGGGGCGGCTGGGCGGACCAGCCAGGTCACCGGCCGCGCCGCCGGTACCCCACGGCCGAACTGCTGGCCGGCCTGCTCCGCTCGTACGGCGCGAACCGCCCCGGCATGCTGGCCGCCTGGGCGGCGGGCAACGACACCGACGGCCTCGGCGCAGAGCTGCCCGAGGACCTGGCCTGGCAGGCCGAGCTCTTCCGTCGCGTGCGGGCGCTGGCGGGCGTGCCCAGCCCCGCGGAGCGCCTCGAGGAGGCGTGCGCCCGGCTGCGGAGCGAGCCCGGCCTCGTCGGCCTGCCCGGCCGGCTCTCGGTGTACGGACCCACCCGGCTCCCGTCGGACCAGGTCGCGGTCCTCGGCGCCCTCGCCGCGGGGCGCGAGGTGCACCTATGGCTCCCGCACCCCAGCCCGGCCCTCTGGTCCGCGTCGTCCGACGGTGCGCCCGCCGCCGGCCCGGTGCCCGCGCCGGTGCCGCGCACCGCGGGCGCCGCGGCGGCGAACCCGCTCCTCGCGTCGCTCGGGCGCGAGGCCCGGGAGCTGCAGCAGCGCGTCGCGCCCCTCACGGACGCCGATCTGCACCACCCCGCGCCCGCGCGCCCCGCCACCCTGCTGGGCGCCCTGCAGGCCTCCGTCGCCGACGACGCGCCCCTGGCCGGCGATCACGTGCCCGACGGCTCGCTGGAGTTCCACGCGTGCCACGGCCCCGCCCGCATGATCGAGGTGCTGCGCGAGCGGCTGGTGCGGCTGTTCGAGGACGATCCCACGCTGCAGCCCCGGGACGTATTGGTCACCTGCCCCGACATCGAGACCTACGCGCCGCTGATCCGCTCCGCGTTCGGCCAGGCCGTGACCGGTGCCGCGGGCGATGCCGCCACGGCGCCGGGAGCGGAGCGAGCGGGCCGGATCGACGGGGAGCAGGTGCATCCCGCGCAGCGACTGCGGGTGCGGCTCGCGGACCGCGCGCTCCGGTTCACCAATCCGCTGCTCGACGCGCTGGTCACCGTCCTGGAGATCGCCGACGGCCGCGTCACCGTGGCGCAGGTCCTCGACCTCGCCGCCACCGAACCGGTGCGCCGGCGCTACCGCTTCGGCGACTCCGATATCGAGCGGCTGCGCGCCTGGGCGGGCCCGTCGGGCGCCCGGTGGGGCCTCGACGCCGCGGGACGCGAGCGCTACGGCCTCGGCGGCTTCCCGCAGAACACCCTCGCCACGGCCCTCGACCGCATCGTCCTGGGCGTCGTCGCGGACGAGTCCGAGGGCGAGTGGCTGGGCCTCGGGCTGCCGCTCGACGACGTGGACTCCACCGACATCGACCTCGTCGGCCGGTTCGCCGAGTTCCAGGGCGTGCTCACCCGCGCGAGCGCCGACAGCCGCGGCCGGCGGTCCGCCCGCGCGTGGGCGGAATCGCTGCAACGACTCCTCGGCGAGGTGGGTGCCGTGCCCGCCGCCGATTCCTGGCAGGTCACGCAGGCGGGCCGCGAGCTCACCGCCGCTCTGCGCGACGGTGCCGACCGCGACCTCACGCTCACCGAGGTCCGGGCGATGCTCGCCTCGCGGCTCTCGGCCAAGCCGACCCGCGCGAACTTCCGCACCGGCGAACTCACGGTGTGCACCCTGGTGCCGATGCGGTCGGTGCCGCACCGGGTCGTCGTGCTACTCGGGCTGGACGACGAGGTCTTCCCGCGCTCCACCCGCTACTCGGGCGACGACGTGCTGGGCCGCACGCCCTGCGTCGGCGAGCGCGACCCCCGCGCCGAGGACCGCGAGCTCTTCCTCGACGCGGTGACCAGCGCGACGGACCGGCTGCTCGTCTTCTACACCGGCGCGGACCCGGTCAAGGGCACCCGCCGCCCGCCCGCGGTCCCCGCCTCGGAGCTGCGCGACGCGGCGCAGGCCCTGCTCGCGGACCCGGCGGCCGCCGGGCTGGAGTTCCGGCATCCGTTGCAGCCCTTCGACCCCGTCAACTTCGACCCGGCGGCGTTCGGCCGGGGCGAGCCCTTCTCCTTCGATCCCGCGGCGTACGCGGGCGCCGTCGCCGCGCTGGCGACGCCCGCCGCCCCGGAGCCCTTCCTGGCCGCGCCGCTCCTCGCCTCCGCCGTGGAGGACGTCGACCTCGACGCCCTGGTGCGGTTCTGCGAGCACCCCGTCAAGGCCTTCCTGCGGCAGCGCCTCGGGTTCACGGTCCCCGACGCCGACGAGGAGCTCGCGGAGACGCTGACCATCGCCCCCGACGGCCTGCAGAAGTGGGACATCGGGGAGCGGATGCTGGCGTCCGCCCTGGCCGGCGTGCCGCCGGAGAAGTTCGCCGCCGCCGAGGTGCGCCGCGGCACCCTCCCGCCCTTCGCCCTCGGCTCGGCTGTGCTGGGCGACATCGGCGCCACCGTCGCCGAGCTGGCCCGCGTCGCGGGGCCGCTCATGACCGGCGCCGCGACCACCGTCGACGTGGCGGTCGACGTCGGGGACGGGCGCAGGCTCGTCGGCTCGGTGCCGGCCGTGCGACCCGACGGGGTGGTGCGCGCCTCGTTCTCCCGGCTCGCGCCGAAGCACCGGGTGGCGGCGTGGATCGCGCTGCTCGCGCTGGCCGGAGCGGGCCACGACGATGCCTCCGCCGTCGCGATCGGCCGGGCCAGGTTCCGCGGGGTGCTGACCTCGCGGCTGCAGGTACCGCCGGATCCCGCGGCGGTGCTGCGCTCGCTGGTCGACCTGCGGGACCGCGGGCTGCGCGAGCCGCTACCGCTGTTCCCCGCCGCGTCCGCGGTGTACGCCGAGCGGCGGCAGAACGGTGACGACCAGGCCGCCGCGACCGAGGCGGCGCTGCGCGCCTTCGACGACACCTTCGGTGATCAGGCGGACCGGTCGATCCGGTTCGCTCTGGGGGAGAACGCCTTCGCGGATGCGCAGGGCCCGCCGCACGACGGCGAGACGGGCTTCTCCTTCGAGCGCAGCCGGTTCGGCACTCTGGCCGCCCGGCTGTGGGTACCGATCCTCGCGTGTGAGGAGATGATCTGATGAGCTCGCGCGAACCCGTGCTGGGCGCGGTCCCCTTCGAGCTCACCGGCCCCCTGCCCGCCGGGCCCACCACCACGGTGCTCGAGGCCAGCGCAGGCACCGGCAAGACCTACGCCATCGTCGGGCTGCTGGCGCGGTACGTCGCGGAGGGCGTCGCGGAGCTGGACGAGATGCTGCTCATCACGTTCTCCCGGGCCGCCACCCAGGAGCTGCGCGAGCGCGCCCGCGCCCGGCTGCTGTCCGTCGAGCTGGCCCTGCGCGACCCCGACGCCGCGTCGGGGTCCGAGGACGAGCTGATCCGCCACCTCGCCACCGGCGACCCGGCCGAGATCACCGCCCGGCACCGCCGCCTGGTCACCGCACTCTCCGATTTCGACGCCGCCACCATCACCACCACCCACGGCTTCTGCCAGCGCATGCTCGACGCGCTGGGCCTCGCGGGCGACCTCGAGCCGGGCGCGGTCTTCGTCGAGGACGTCGACGATCTGGTGCAGGAGGTGGCGGAGGACGTCTACCTCGGCATGTTCGCCGGCCGCGAGCGCGCGCCTTTCTCCCTGGCGGACGCCCTGATCTACGCCCGCACCGTCGTCGCCAACCCGCGCGCCGACATCACGCCCGCCGACGCCGAACCCGGATCGGAGACGGGGATGCGCGTCGACTACGCGCGGATCGTGCGCCGCGAGGTGGATCGCCGCAAGCGGATGGGGCGCCTGCGCGACTACGACGACCTGCAGGGCCTGCTGCGCGACGCCCTCACGGACCGCGTGCACGGGCACCGGGCCTGCGCCCGGCTGCAGGCGCTCTACTCGGTGGTCCTCGTGGACGAGTTCCAGGACACCGACCCCGTGCAGTGGGACATCCTGCACGCCGCCTTCCACCGCACGAGCACGCTGGTGCTGGTGGGCGACCCGAAGCAGGCCATCTACGCCTTCCGCGGCGCGGAGGTCTACAGCTACCTCAGCGCCGCCACCACCGCGGACCGGCACCAGGCGCTCACCGTCAACCACCGCTCCGACGCACCCCTCGTCGACGCGCTGCAGCACCTGTACGGCGATGTCGCGCTGGGGGATCCGCTCATCGTGGCCGGCTCCGTCGAGGCGCACCGCCGCACCTCCCGGCTCGCCGGCGGAGCGCCGCTGCGGCTGCGTCACCTCGGGTCGAACGGCCTCGGCCCCAAGACCCAGTCGGGTACTCCCTATGTGCGGAACGTGCGGCCGGCCGTGCTCCGCGACGCCGCCGCCGACATCACCCGCACCCTCACGGCGGGGGAGCAGCTGGAGACGGCGCCCGGCGAGAGCCGCGCGCTCCGGCCCGGCGACGTCGCGGTGCTGGTGCGGAAGAACGCCCACGTCGCCGAGTTGCAGTCGCTGCTGCAGGACTACGGTGTGCCGGCCGTCGCCGCGGGCGGTGCCAGCGTCTTCACCACGGCCGCCGCCGTCGACTGGCTCCGCGTCCTGCAGGCGCTGGAGAACCCCGGCCGCAGCGACCGCGCTCGACTCGCCGCGCTCACGCCGCTGTTCGAGTTCACCGCCCGCGACCTCGACGAGCGCGGCGACGAGCTCGTCTCCGCGATCAGCGGCCGGCTGCGGACCCTCGCGGGCGTCTTCGCCCGCTCCGGCTTCGCGGCGATGTTCGACGCCCTCGCCACCCGCTCCCGCTTCGACGAGCGGCTCCTCGGCCGCGTCGGCGGCGAGCGGATGCTCACGGACCTGCGCCACGTCGCCGAACTGGTCCAGCACGCCACCGTGACGCTGGGCCTCGGCCTCGGCGCCGCCACCCGATGGCTCGCCGACCGCATCGCCGACCCGGGCCTGGGCGGCACCGCCGACCCCGCGCGCCGGCTGGCCACCGACACCGCCGCGGTCCAGCTGATGACCGTGCACGCGAGCAAGGGTCTGCAGTTCCCGGTGGTGTACCTGCCCTTCGGCTGGGACGACGGCTCCTTCGGCGGCAAGAAGACCTTCGTCTTCCACGACGAGAAGGGCGAGCGCCTCATCGACGTGGGCGGGGAGTACGCGCCCGGCTACGCCGAGCGGTACGCCGTCTCGCAGAAGGAGGCCGCGGGCGAGGAGCTGCGCCTGTTCTACGTCGGCGCCACGCGCGCGCAGTCCCGGCTGGTGCTGTGGTGGGCGCCCGGCACCACCACCCGCAGCTCGCCGCTGCACCGGCTGCTGTTCTCCGCCGACGTGGGCGGCGGCCGGATCCCCGCCGATCAGGCGCCGATCCCGCGCGACCCCGACGTGGGCCCGAGGCTGCGCGAGTGGGCCGCGCCCGTCGCCGCAGCGGTGTCGATCGAGGCGGTCGACCTCGCCGCGCCGAAGCCGGAGCCCTGGCGGCCCGAGGACCGGGCCTACCCGGCGCTCGAACTGGGCCGCGCCGCGCGCCGCATCGACCCCACCTGGCGCCGCACCAGCTACTCGGCGCTCGTCGCCGACGCGGCCCACGGCCCGGCCGAGGCGGCGCCCGACACCGGCAGCGAGCCGGAGGAGCCGGTCACCGACGACGAGCCGACCGAGGAGCCGATGGACGCGCCCGCCGAGGCGGGCGGCGCACCGTCGTCCTTGATGAACGGGCTGTCGGGCGGCGCGGTGTTCGGCACGCTCGTGCACGAGATCCTCGAGCACGTCGACACGGGAGCGCCGGATCTCGCGGCCGAGGTGCTGGCCCGGTGCCGCGAGGCGGCCGAGTTCGGCGCCACCCCGGACGATCCCGCGGAGGTGGCCGCCGCGCTGGTCGCGGTGCTGCACACCCCGCTCGGCACCGGCGACCTCGCGCACCTGACCCTCGCCGAGGTCGCGCCGGCGGATCACCTCGCCGAGCTGGACTTCGAGATCCCCCTGGGCGCGGACGACGCTGCCGCGGCCACCCTGTCGACGATCGCCGACTTGCTCGAGCGTCATCTCCCCGCCGGGGATCCGCTGGCCCCGTACGCGGAGCGGCTGCGCGAGGTGCCCGGCGCGGCGCTGCGCGGCTACCTCACCGGCAGCATCGACTCGGTGCTCCGCGTCGCGACGCCGGAGGGCCCGCGGTTCACCGTGGTCGACTACAAGACCAACCGGCTCGCGCGCGGCGACCTGACGACGGCCGACTACACCGCTGAGGCGATGGCGCGGGAGATGATCTCGTCGCACTACGTGCTGCAGGCCCTGCTCTACTCGGTGGCGCTGCACCGCTTCCTGTCCTGGCGCGTGCCCGGCTATTCGCCGGCCACGCACCTCGGCGTGGTCCAGTACCACTTCGTGCGCGCCATGATCGGCCCCGACAGCCCGCCCGGCGCGGGCGTCTTCGAGTGGCACCCGCCGGCGGCACTCGTCGTCGCGGTGTCGGATGCGCTGGCAGGGGGCGGGCGATGACCACGACGGAGCCGACGCTGCTGGAGACCTTCGCCGAGGCCGGGGTCCTCGGCCCCGCCGACGTGCACGTCGCCGCCACCCTGGGCCGCCTCGGCGGCGAGTCCGACGAGGCCGTGCTGCTCGCCGCCGCGCTCGCCACCCGCGCGGTGCGGCTCGGCTCGGTCTGCCTCGAGCTGTCCCGCCTGCGGGACGTCGCGGTCGACGGCGAGCGCGAGGTCGACGTGGCCGCCCTGCCCTGGCCCGAGGACGCCGCCGTGCTCGACGGTCTACGGCGCAGCCCGCTCGTGGTCGGCGCCGCGTCGGGGCCACTGCGCCCGCTGCGGCTCGTCGGCGACGAGCTGCTCTACCTCGACCGGTACCACCGGCAGGAGGAGACGGTCCGCGCGATCCTCGACGCCCGCGCCGGCGCCGCGCCCGGCGTGGACGCCGCGCGGCTGCGCGAGGGCCTGCTGGCCCGGTTCCCCGAGCCCGGCCCGGACCGGCAGCGGCTCGCGGCCGCGGCGTCGGTGCTCGGCCAGACGACGGTGCTCGCCGGCGGCCCCGGCACCGGCAAGACGTACACGGTGGCCCGGATCCTCGCGCTCCTCTTCGACCAGCACGGCCCGGACCTGCGGGTCGGCCTCGCCGCGCCCACCGGGCGCGCGGCGGCGCAGCTCGCGGGCGAGGTCCGCGCGCAGGGGGCGACGCTGGGTCTGCCGCGGGAGATCCCGGCGCAGACGATCCACCGCATGCTCGGTTTCAAGCCGGGCAACGCGAGCCGGTTCCGGCACGACGCGACCAACCACCTGCCCTACGACGTGGTGGTGGTCGACGAGACCTCCATGGTCTCGCTGACCATCATGTGCCGGCTGCTCGAGGCGCTGCGGCCGGACGCGCGGCTCATCCTGGTCGGCGACCCGGATCAGCTCGCGTCGGTCGACGCGGGCGCGGTCCTGGGCGACCTGGTCGCGCGCGGGGTGACGACGGCACCGTCGCCGGAGCTCGAGGCGCTCCTCGCCGACGTCCCCGTTGTAGACCTTGGTGTCGTAATCGTTGGCGGTCACCAGCAGGGGCTGCCCGGCGTACCAGCCGGAGCCGCCGCCGCGGACGCCCGCCCACTCCTCGGCGAGCTGCGCCCAGCG
>NZ_JAIULG010000055.1 GCF_020169415.1 Tsukamurella sp. M9C | reverse complement strand
GTTCCCCTCAGTCCCGCCCCAGGCCGACGAGCGACCTTGACGGCACGGCCCGGCGGACGCGCGGACGGTGCTGGAGCGAGCTGCGCCGCTGTCGGACCCTGCCGGTAACCTGGCACCGTGGCTCTCTACCGCAAGTACCGTCCAGCGACGTTCGCCGAGGTCGTGGGGCAGGAGCACGTCACCGAGCCACTGAGCACCGCGCTCGATTCCGGCCGGGTGAACCACGCCTACCTGTTCTCCGGCCCCCGCGGCTGCGGCAAGACCTCGTCGGCCCGCATCCTGGCCCGCTCGCTGAACTGCGAGCAGGGCCCCACCAGCACGCCTTGCGGCGTCTGCAACTCGTGCGTCGCGCTCGCGCCCGGCGGGCCCGGCAACCTCGACGTCACCGAGATGGACGCCGCCAGCCACGGCGGCGTCGACGATGCCCGTGAGCTGCGCGACCGCGCCTTCTACGCCCCGGCCGAGTCGCGCTACCGCGTCTTCATCGTCGACGAGGCGCACATGGTCACGCCGCAGGGCTTCAACGCGCTGCTGAAGATCGTCGAGGAGCCGCCGGAGCACCTCATCTTCATCTTCGCCACCACGGAGCCGGAGAAGGTCCTCACCACCATCCGCTCCCGGACGCACCACTACCCGTTCCGGCTGCTCGCGCCCAACGTGATGCGGCCGCTGCTGGAGAAGATCACGGGCGCCGAGCACGTCACGGTCGAGCCGCAGGTGTACCCCCTGGTCATCCGCGCCGGCGGCGGCTCGCCGCGTGACTCGCTGTCGATCATGGACCAGTTGCTCGCCGGCGCCGGGCCGGAGGGCGTCACCTACCAGCGCGCCCTCGGCCTGCTCGGCGTCACCGACACCGCGCTCATCGACGCCGCCGTCGACGCGCTCGCCGCTGCCGACGGCGCGGCCCTCTTCGGCGCCGTCGAGAAGGTGATGGAGGCCGGGCACGACCCCCGCCGCTTCGCCACCGACCTGCTGGAGCGCCTCCGCGACCTGATCCTCCTGCACACCGTCCCCGACGCCGCCGACCGCGGCCTCATCGACGTGCCGGAGGACGTGCTCGAGACCATGCGCGGGGAAGCGGCGAAGCTGGGCCTCGCCACCCTCACGCGCTGCGCCGAGGTCACGCACGCCTCGCTCGCCGAGATGCGCGGCGCCACGTCGCCGCGCCTGCTGCTCGAGGTCATGTGCGCCCGCATGCTGCTCCCCGCAGCGGACGACTCGCAGGCCGCCCTGTTGCAGCGCATCGAGGCGCTGGAGCGCCGCCCCGCGGGTGCTCCCGTCGACGGTGCCGCGCCCGCCCTTGCGACGCCCGCTGCGGCGCCGGGCCCGCCGAGCCCCGCCGCCGGCAGCACTCCGCCGTCCGACGGTCCGCCGTCCCGCTTCGTCCGGCCCAGCCAGCGGCAGCCGGAGGCCCCGGCCGAATCGGCCCCGGCCGCTGCGTCCGCACCCGCTCCGGCGGCACCGCGCGCGCCGGAACCGGCGCCCGTCGCCCCGGAACCGGCTGCGCCGGTCGCCGTCACCCCGCCCGCGGAGCCCACGCCGCCGGCTGTCGCGGCCGAGCCGGAGCCCGCCGCTGCGGCCGAGCCCGCGAAGCCCGTCGAATCCGAGCCCGTGCTGCACCGGCCCGAGCCGGACCCGGAACCCGTTGTACCGCCGCGTCCCGCGGAGCCCGAGCCGCAGGTCGCTCCGGCCGAGCCCGCGCCGCCGCGTGCCGACGAGCTCACGCCGCCGGCCCCGGAGCCCGAGCCCGTCGCGGCGCCGGAGCCCGTGCCGGCCGCCGCTGAGGCGCAGGCGCCGTCGGGCCCGTCCGTGGACGAGGTCCGCACGGCGTGGCCCAAGGTGCTGCGGGCGGTCAAGGACCGCAGCACGGTGACGTTCGCGCTGATGCCGAACGTCCAGGTGCTCGGCCTCGCCGGCGACGTCCTGCATCTCGCGTTGCCGATTCCCGCGCTGCTGAGCAGGTTCAGCGATCAGCAGCACGTCGGCAACCTGCGCGACGCCGTCCGCGAGGTCTTCGGCACGCAGTGGAACGTCGAGGTCGGCGACGGTAGCGCCCGCCCGCAGGGTGCGGCCGCGGCGGCGCCGGCACAGCAGCAGCGTCCGTCCGGCGAGCCGCGTAAGGCGCCGCCCACCTTCGAGCGGCGCAGCCGCGCGGGCGATCAACGACCGGACTCACGGCCGGCGGGCCGGGAGAACCGCGCACCGTCGCACCACGACGACATCCCGCTTCCGCCCGAGCCGGACCCCGAGCCGGCACCGGTCGAGGAGATCTCCGAGGAGGAGATGATCGACGCGGCGCACCGGGAGGACGCCGCCTCGGGCGGCACAGCCGCCCCGCGCCGCGACCCGGACGAGATCGCCCTCGAGCTCCTCAAGAACGAACTCGGCGCCCGTCCCATTTGATGGCGAGGTCGCGGAGACTACTTGCGGCCGCATTGGCCGCGACCGCGTTGGCAGGATGTGCTCCGTCGAGCCCCGCGCCGGAACCGACGGTCCGGACGGATATCGCGCCGATTCAGAAGCGGGTCAAGAACATCGGCGACCGGTTCACAGCCCGTTGGGTCGGTGGGATCCGCGGGGACGAGCGCGTGCCCGGGCCGAACGCTACGTGGCTCGACGCCGTGGTCGTCGTGGACGACTCAGGCGTGGTGCGAGGACTGCGCGCGGCGGCGGGCGATACGCCCGCTGGCGGGCGGCCCGACGTCTCCGAGGCACTGGGAGATCCGGGTGCCGGGGTCACGAGCACCGGGCTCGACGCCTACGTGGCCGTCGAGCCCGGCACCGTGCGGGCTTTCCTGTACCCGGAGCGCGGAGTGCTCGTGGTGAAGTACTTCCGGGGCTGAAGCCCTACGCGTCCCACCAGGGGCGCAGCGGCAGATCGCCCGCCCCGCCCTTCGCGTCCAGCTTCACCGCGAGCACCTGGTGCAGCTGGACGACGTTGCGCTCGAAGCCTAGCCGTGAACCGGCCATGTACAGGCCCCAGACGCGCGCGGTACCCAGGCCCACCTCGGCGACGGCCTCGTCCCAGTTCTCGACGAGGTTGCGGCACCACGCGGCGAGGGTGAGGGCGTAGTGCTCGCGGAGGTTCTCCTCGTGCCGCACCTCCATCCCGCCGATGTCCTGGATCGCGGCGATCACCCGGCCGGAACCGGTGAGCTCACCGTCAGGGAAGACGTAGCGGTCGATGAACTGGCCGCCCTTGCCCGACAGCTTGTTGTCGTGCCGCGTGATCGTGTGGTTCAGCAGCAGCCCACCGGTCTTCAGCTTCTCCCGCAGCGACGTGAAGTACGCCGGGTAGTTGTGCACGCCGATGTGCTCGGTGAGACCGATGGAGCTGATCGCGTCGAAGTCGCCCTCGGGCACGTCGCGGTAGTCGCTGTAGCGCACCTCGGCGAACTCGCCGAGGCCCTCGGTCTCGATCGCGGCCTGCGCCCACTCCGCCTGCTCCTTGGACAGCGTCGCGCCGATGGCGTGCACGCCGCGCCGGGCCGCGTAGCGCACCATGCCGCCCCAGCCGCAGCCGACGTCCAGCAGCCGGTCGCCGGGCTTGAGGCGCAGCTTCTCGAAGACGAGGCGGTACTTGTTCTCCTGCGCCTCCTCCAGCGTCGCCTCGGCATCCGGGTAGCACGCGCAGGTGTAGGTCATCGACGGTCCGAGCACCAGCTCGTAGAACCGGTTGGAGACGTCGTAGTGGTGGTGGATCGCGTCGGCGTCGCGGGACTTGCTGTGCCGCAGACCCTCCGCGATCCGCCGCCAGCGCGGGATCGCCTCCTGCGGCGGCGGCGCGATGGGGATCATGTGCTCCGCGCCCACCGAGCGTGCGATCTGTGCGATCAGCCGCGGCCCCGGCTTGGCGAACTTCAGGTCGTCCGAGAGCGCACGCAGTGCCTCGTACGGGTCGCCGGGGGGCGCGCCGGTCAGTTCCAGGTCGCCCGCGATGTAGGCGCGGGCGAGGCCCATGTCGCCGGGTGCGGTTGCGAGATAGGTGGTTCCACGCGGGGTGAGCAGGTCGAGGCCGTAGACCGCGTCGTCCGGGCCGGCCGACGAGCCGTCGTAGGCCTTCACCCGGATGGCGAGTTTCCCGCCCGCCACCTTCTCGATGATCTCGGCGAGGCTGAGCTTGGGGAGATGCTCAGTGGATCGCGTCAATTCACTGCCTCCTGACTGTCTTGTCGTACAGCCCCAGCAGACGATCCTCCGGGTCGTAGCGGGACTTGTACTTCTCCAAGTGGATTCCGCCGTAGAGCTCGTCGAACTCGGCGCGCTCGTAGAAGGCCTCGGAGTAGAGGGACTTGTGTCCACCCAACTCCGACACCTTCTCCTCGATCAGGCGGTTCGCCCGGCCCTCGATCTGGCCGGGTTGCTTCGGGACCGCGGACCAGAAACCGACGTTCACGTAGGTCTCGCGGGGTTCCAACGGGTACAGCGGCCACGGCCGGTCCGGATCCGCGCCGGGCGGCAGCGGCTCCCGCAATCGCAACGGGCACAGCCATATCGGCTCGATGGGGATCTCGTCCAAGAACCATTCGAGGAAGTCGACGATCTCGTCGATGTGCACCTCGATGTCCTGTACCACCCGCTCGCCGGGCGGCTCGCCCTTGCGTGCGGCGAGCCGGTCGCCGATGTCCCACTTGCGGTCCATTGCCACCAGCTTCCAGTAGAAGCTGCTGCGCAGCAGGTGCTTCGGCCACGCGCGCCGGATCTTCGGATTCTGCGCTCCGAAGGCGCGGGAGCACCAGAACCAGTCGGTGTCCCAGCGCCACAGGTAGTCGTGCGTGGTGAGCCGGTCGCGCTTCACCCCGTCGGCGTGCTGGATCGAACGGTAGTAGATCTCCCGGCCCGTGTAGTCGCTGAGCGGGCCGGGCTCGTCGGTCTTGCGGCCGAGGACCAGGTACGACTCCGTCGCGGAGAAGACCACCCCGTCGAGGTAGTCGACGGGCTCGCCGTCGTACTCCCGCGCGTCGACGATGTCCGCCATCGCCTCCTGCAGGGCGTCCAGCGTGTGGAAGCGCACGTGCCGCAGCTCCACGTACCGCGCGACGGGCTCCAGGGTGACCGTGAGCCGCGTCGAATATCCCAGCGTGCCGTACGAATTCGGGAAGCCGAAGAAGAGTTCCGCGTCCGGCCCGTCCGGCGTCGCGGTGATCACCTCGCCGCTGCCGGTGAGGATGTCCATCGACAGCACCGCCTCGTGCGGCAATCCCGCCCGGAACGAGCTCGACTCGATGCCCATGCCGCTCACCGCACCGCCGAGCGTGATCGTCTTCAACTGCGGGACGACGGTGGGGGCGAGGCCGAAGGGCAGCGTCGCCGCGACGAGGTCCTCGTACGTGCACATGCCGCCCACGTCGGCGGTCCGGGCCTCGGGGTCGATGGAGATGACCGAGGCGAGGCCGGAGACGTCGAGCCCGGGGGCGTCCGTGGCCGCGCGGGCCCGGAACAGGTTGGAGGTCTTCTTGGCCAGGCGGACCCGGGCGTTCGGCGGGATGGCGCGATAGCTGTCGCGGAGCCGTGCGAGGCCCTCCTGGTAGGCGGCTTCGCCTGCGATCGGGACCGTCGTCGGGGTTCGCGCCGGCGTTGCGTTGCGAGCACTCACAATCATCGACGCTATACCTCTCGGGCGCGACGCGCGCGGGTCGTTACGGATTGGTTAGGCTGGCATCGAACCCGTCGGCGGTGCCGACATCCACGCCTCCGACCTGCTCGGGGGCACCGATACTCAGAGGATCGAAGTACGTTGGCCCAGGTAACCGCCACAAAGTCCATCACCATCGCCGCCGCGCCCGAGAAGGTCCTGGCGGCCATCTCCGACTACACCCGCCGCGCGGAGATCCTGCCCCCGAACTACCGCGAGTACCGCGTCGTCGAGGGCGGCCAGGGCTCCGGCACCGTCGCCGAGTGGGTGCTGCAGGCCACCGAGAAGCGCTCGCGCAACGTGCGCGCCACCGTCGCCGTGGACGGCGTCACCGTGACCGAGACCGACGCGAACAGCTCGATGGTCACCACCTACCGGGCGGTCGCCGCCGACAGCGCGGGCGACGCCACCACCGTCACCATCACCACCACCTGGCAGGGCGCGGGCGGCATCGGCGGCTTCTTCGAGAAGACCTTCGCCCCCAAGGGCCTCGGGCGCATCTACGACGAGCTGCTCACCAACCTCAAGGTGCAGGTCGAGTCCAACGGCTAGACGGCCGCGGCGGCACCGGGGCACCCCCGTCGCGCCCCTGCCGCTGCGCGACGGGGTCGACCCGACGCGGCTCGTCATCGCCGAGGAGGAGGCCGGGCGCACGCTCGGCGAGGTCCTCGAGGCCCGCTTCCCGGGCACCGCGGAGTACGTCGCGCGGGAGAGCGCGGCGGGACGCGTCCTGTCCTCCGACGGTGCGACGCTCGCCCCGGCGACGATCGTGGCCGCCCGGCAGGCGGTGTGGATGTACCGCGAGCTGCCGGACGAGATCGACGTGCCCTTCCCGATGCCGATCCTGTACGAGGACGAGCGGATCGTCGTCGTGGACAAGCCGCACTTCCTGGCGACGATGCCGCGCGGCGCGCGGGTCGTGCAGAGCGCCCTGGTGCGCCTGCGCCGGGAGCTCGACGAGCCGCTGCTCTCGCCCGCGCACCGGCTGGATCGGCTCACCGCCGGCGTGCTGCTGTTCACCCGCGACCCGGCGGTGCGCGGCGCCTATCAGCAGCTGTTCGCGACCGGGCGGGCCCGCAAGGAGTACGCGGCCCTCGCGCCGCTACGCGCCGGCCTTTCGCTGCCGACGGTCGTGGAGTCCCGGATCGAGAAGACGCCCGGCATCATGCGGGCCTACGAGGTGGACGGCCCGGTGAACGCGCGTTCGCACGTCGCGCTGGAGGCCGACGTGCCGGACGGGCGGGGCGGCACCGTCGGGCGGTACCGGCTGCGCCCGGAGACGGGCAAGACGCACCAGCTCCGCCTGCACATGTCCGGCCTGGGGGTGCCGATCCTGGGGGATCCGCTGTACCCGGAGCCGCGGGAGTTCGTGGACGGCGACTTCTCCGACCCGCTGCGCCTGCTGGCGCGCACGCTCGCCTTCGCCGATCCGGTGGACGGCACCGAGCGCGAATACACGAGTCAACGTGACCTAGCGGTCGTGAATTCGGCGGCTCAGCGCATCAGCAAGCCGGATGAGGCTTCGTAGCCCCGAATTCGGCCGGATTCACGACTAGCGCGTCGCAGGAGAGCCCAGGTAGGCGGCGAGCCCGGCGGCGATGGCGTCGGCGAGCCGCTGCTGGCCGTCGGCGGATTCGAGCACCTTGGCCTCGGTCGCGTCGCGGAGGTTGCCCGCCTCGACCAGCGCCGACGGCACCGTCGCGAGGTTGAGCCCGGCGAGGTCGGAGCGCGGGTAGAGCCCGCCCGAGCCGATGTACGCCGCCGGGGTGAAACCGCCGGCGACCAGCGCGTCGCGCATCTTCGCCGCGTACGCGGGACTCGCCGTCTCCTGCACGGGGTTGAGCGGCGGCGAGGAGAGATTCACGTGAAACCCTCGGTTACCGGGGGTGGAACCGTCGGCGTGGATGCTCACGGCGGCGTCGGCGCCCCAGGAGTTCGCCGCCGCGGCGCGGGCGTCGATGCACGACGCGACGGACGTGTCGTCGGTGCGGGAGAGCATCACCTGCGCGCCGGCGGCGGTGAGCGCCTGGTAGAGCTTGTACGCCACCGCGTAGTTGAAGGTGTGCTCGGGCACCCCGTTCACGCTGGTCGTTCCGGTGGTCTGGCACGGCTTGGTGCCGCCGCGCCCCGTCGGGACCTGCTTGTTGATCGAGGCGTCGTTCGCGCCGTTGTGTCCCGGGTCGACGAAGATCTTCTTCCCACTCAGCGCGCCGGCGGCGAGCGGCGCCGCGTTGTTCACGAGGGCGGGGCCGTCGGGCGATAGGCTGGTGGGTGCGGCCGCGTTCCGCTGCTGTCCGGCGTCACCGAGGGTGCAGCCGGAGAGGACCAGTGCGGGGAGCACGGTCGCGGCCAGGAGGGCGGAACGGCGGTTCGTCACGGATCGCACTGTACCGCCCCAACCGGCACAGTGGTAACACATGTAACACGAATCGGACATAGCGGGTCACGTGACCGGCGTTAGGGAGACAAGCATGCAGCCCGGAGGCTCGATGGAAGACCTGATGGCCCAGGTCGGCGCGATGCAGCAGCAGCTCATGGCGGCCCAGCAGGAACTCGCGGTCACCACCGTCGAGGGACAGGCCGGCGGCGGCCTCGTGAAGGTCACCGGCACCGGCGACGGCCAGGTGCAGTCCGTGACCATCGACCCCAAGGTGGTCGACCCGGAGGACGTCGAGACCCTGCAGGACCTGGTCCTGGGAGCGCTCTCGAACCTGGCGGAGAACACCGCCGCCGTCGCGCAGCAGAAGATGGGGCCGCTGGCCGGCGGCCTGCCCTTCTGACGGTCGGCACGTGTACGAAGGACCCGTTCAGGAGCTGATCGACGAGTTGGCCAAGCTCCCGGGGGTCGGACCGCGCGGTGCCCAGCGCATCGCGTTCCACCTCCTGGGGGTGCAGCCCACCGACATCGACCGGCTCACGAACGCACTCACCCGCGTGCGCAACGACGTGCGCTACTGCGAGGTGTGCGGCAACGTCTCGGCCGAGACCCGGTGCCGGATCTGCTCGGACCCGCGCCGCGACGCCTCCAAGATCTGCGTGGTCGAGGAGGCCAAGGACGTCCAGGCCGTGGAGCGGACCCGCGAGTACCGCGGGCTCTATCACGTGCTCGGAGGCGCGCTGAACCCGATCAAGTCGATCGGTCCGGACAAGCTGCGGATCCGCGAGCTGCTCGTCCGCCTCGGCACATCGGTCGATGGGGTCGACGTCGACGAGGTGATCATCGCGACCGATCCGAACACCGAGGGGGAGGCCACCGCGGCCTTCCTCGTGCGGATGCTCAAGGACTTCCCGGGCCTCACCGTCACGCGCCCCGCCGCGGGCCTGCCGATGGGCGCCGAGCTCGAGTTCGCCGACGAGCTGACCCTCGGCCGTGCCATGAGCGGCCGCCGTGCCCTGTCCGAGCCGCCGCGCGTGCTCGAGGAGTTCCCGCCCGCGGGCGGGTGAGGCATGGAGGCCTCCGAACTGCTGGCCCGGCTGGGCGGCGCCGAGGGCATCGTCGCGATCGACGGTCCCTCCGGGGCCGGCAAGTCGACGTACGCGCAACGCCTCGTGGGCGATCTCCGGGCCGACGGTGCCCGGGTCGCCCTGATCCGCACGGACCACTACGCCACCTGGGACGACCCGGTGTCGTGGTGGCCGCAACTCGTCGACGAGGTGATCGAACCCCTGGTCCGCGGCCGGGACGCCTTCTACCGCCCCATGGTCTGGCGCGACGGCGTGCCGACACCGGGGGAGGAGCTGCGCGTGCCACGGGCGTCCCTCGTCGTGATCGAGGGCGTCTCCAGCGCGCGCCGCTCCTTCGCCGACCGCCTCTCGCTGGGCCTCTGGCTGGACGGCGGCACCGCGGAGCAGCGACTCGAACGGGCCGTCGCGCGCGACGGCGAGGAGTCGCGCGCCGAGCTCGTGCGCTGGCAGGAGTTCGAGCGCGGCTGGTTCGCGGTCGACGGGACGCGTGATCGCTGCGTCGTCGTCGAACCCCGGGTGGTCGGGGCGTAGAAACCTGTCGGTGCCCTGTGGCACCGTCGAAGCATGGACGTCCAATCGAGCGAGGCGGCCCTCAAGGCCGATATCCAGCGCTACCTGGATCAGGCGCGGGACGCGCTGCTCTGGAAGCTCGACGGACTCGGCGACTACGACCTGCGGCGCCCCCTCACGCCCACGGGCACCAACCTCCTCGGGCTGGTCAAGCACTGCGCGATGGTGGACTCCGGCTACCTCGGCGGCTGCTTCGGCCGTCCCTTCGCGCATCCCCACCTCCCCGATCCGGAGTCGCCCGAGTACGTCGCGGACGATGACCTGTGGGTGCGCGCCGACGAGCCGACGGAGGCGATCGTCGACCTGTTCACGCGGTCCCGCGCCCACGCCACCGCGACCCTCGCCGAGCTCCCCCTCAGCGCCACCGGCACCGTGCCGTGGTGGGGCGAGCGCGGCCGGTCGGTCACGTTGCACCGGCTCGCGATGCACACGTTCTTCGACCTCGACCGGCATGCCGGTCAGGCCGACGTCGTCCGCGAGATGATCGACGGCGCCGCCGGCCTCCAGCCCGGCAACACCAATCTTCCCGACGGTGCCGACTGGGTCGCGTACCGCGCCAAGGTCGAGGCCGCCGCGCGGGCCGCGGAATAGGATCGAGGCATGCGCCTGCGCGACCACCCGATCATCGAGGTCTCCCGGAAGCTGCCCTGCTCGCCGGAGGAGGCGTGGCGCCTCGTCACGGACATCACGCTGCCCACGCGGGCGGAGGGGGAGCTGCAGCGCGCCGAATGGCTCGACGGTGCCGTCGGCGTCGCAGTGGGTGCGCGGTTCCGTGGCTACAACGCCGATCCGGAGATCGGCGAGTGGTTCACCGAGCCCGAGGTCGCCGAGGTCGAGGACGGCCGGCGCTGGGTCTGGCGCGTGGGCCCGGCCGGTGATCCGTTGGCCACCTGGGGATTCGAGGTCGAACCCGCCGAGGGCGGCGCGCTGGTGCGGCAGTGGGCGCGCGCCGGGACCGGCGCCTCGCCGCTGAGCGAGTACATCGCGCAGCACCCGGAGCGGGAGGCGCAGATCATCGACTTCCGCCTCGGCCTCTGGCACGACTACATGGAGGCCAACCTCGATCTGCTCGCGCGGGAGGTGGGCTGACGTGGCCGCCGGGTACGCCCTCTTCGACACCGCCGTCGGCCGGTGCGGGATCGCCTGGGGCGCCGACGATGCCGTCACCGCCGTCCGGTTGCCGGAGGAATCCGACGAGATCACTGCGGAGTATCTCGGCGACGGCGCGGAGCCGTCCGAACCGCCGGAGTCCGTCGCGCGGGTGATCGCGGCCGTCGTCGACCTGGTCTCCGGCACGAACCTCGACGACGATCTGGCCTGGGTCCCCCTGGACATGCGGGGGCTCACCGATTTCCAGCGCGCCGTCTACGACGTCGCACGACGGATCCCGCCCGGCTCGACTCGCACCTACGGCGAGATAGCCACGGAGATCGGCCTTCCCGGCTCGGCCCGCGCGGTAGGCCGGGCGCTGGGCGAGAACCCGTATCCGCCCGTCGTTCCGTGCCATCGCGTCACCGCGGCGAACGGCCGCACCGGCGGCTTCTCCGCGGGCGGCGGCGTGGAGACCAAGATGCGTCTCCTCGCGACCGAGCAGGCAGTTCTGGGGCTCTGGTGACTACTCCGCGCCGGGCGAGACGACGGTGAGCCCCTCCGCTCGCGCGGCGTCCAGAAGTCTTTTGTCGTAGCTGACGAATGCACTGAGTTGCTCGTGGATGCTCACGGCCGACGCCAGGTGAATCGCGTCGAGCGATCGCAGAGTCGGTAGTCCGATGCGCTCGGCTCCGGCAACGATCTCCTCGGTCACTGAAGCGCCGTTGATCCAGTTCGCGACGTATCGGGCGTGGTCGAAGATCTCGTCGTCATCGAGGCGCGCCGCCGTGCGCATCAGCTCGATGCGGCCGACGTCACTGGTTGTCAACGACTCGTGCGCTTCGGTTTGTTCGGCGACCCACATGGTGAGCGCGTCCGACTCGTGCTCCGCGATGATGAGCTTGGTCAGTGCGGAGGTGTCCATGTAGATCATTCTTCCCGCATCTCCAGGAGGATCTGAGTCAGCGACTTCTCGCCGGGCCGTAGCGGCCTCCGCATCGCGACGAGCTTCTCGAGGTCGAACGGGTGCTTGGCGGGCTTGATCTTCCCGGCCGCGACCAATTCGCGGAACTGACGTTCCTTCTCGCTGACCGGGACCAGCCGGGCGACGAGCCTGCCGTGATTGGTCACCTCGATCTCCTCGCCCGCCTCCACGCGGGCGAGGTATTTCGACGCATGTTGCCGCAGCTCACGGACCCCGATCTGCTCCATGTGCTCGACGGTAGCACCTGTTGTGCTACTCATGCTCCGCCGTTCTCAGCTCCGCGATTCCGCTTCTTCCGCGCGTCGCGCCGCTGCTTGCTGGTTCTACTCACGATGTCCCCCCCGAACTCTCGATGATGAGACGGGGTAGGACGCCGCACCGACATGTTTCGTCGGCGACGCGGGCACCACCGGGATCCAGCGGCGGGTGACGCAGGCATGCGTCGTGCGCATGGCCCGCGTTCCACAAGTGCCCGCTGAACTGGGCAGACGAAGCCATGCGTCGCACGCATGGCTTCGCGCGGAGAGACCCCCTGCCCCGCAGGCCCGGGCCGACCGCGCGTGAACCCCGGACGGCGCCGGCGGTCCTACTTCCGCAGCCGCTCCCGACGCAGCAGCTCCACGTCCGGCAGGTCCAGCGGCTCGAGCGACCGCCCGGTCGCGCGGGACAGCAGGTGGTCGGCCAGCTCCGGGTTCCGGGCCAGCGCGGGGCCGTGCATGTAGGTGCCGAGCACGCTGCCCTGGACCACCCCGTCGACCGCGGCGCCCGCACCGTTGCCGGTACCCCGCACCACGCGCTGCAGCGGCGCGGCGTCCGGGCCGAGAGCCGAACCGCCGCGGTGGTTCTCGAAACCGGTGAGCGGCTGGGTGAGCCCGTCGATCAGCGGCACGCCTTCGATCTCGCCGATCGACCGCTCCGCCTGCGGCGTGGTGGTGAGGTCGAACAGCGAGATGCCGTCGACGCGTTCGCCCTCGGACGTCTCGTACCAGTGGCCGAGCACCTGGATCGCCGCGCAGATCGCCAGCACCGGCGCGCCCTTCGCTGCGGCCTCCTGCATGCCCGGGTACTGGGTGAGGTGCCGTGTGGCGAGGCGCTGCGCATAGTCCTCGGCGCCGCCCAGGGTGTAGATGTCGCAGGTCGCGGGGACGGGATCGGCGAGCGTGATCGGCAGGACCTCGGCGTCGATCCCGCGCAGGCGCGCGCGCTGGCGCAGGACCAGGGCGTTGCCGCCGTCGCCGTAGGTGCCCATCACGTCGGGCAGCACCAGGCCGATGACCAGCGTGGATTCGGTGATCCGGGACTCGGATCCGGAGAAGTCGATCACGCGCGCCGCCCTTCCAGAGCCGTGTTCAGGTCGCGGAACGCGGTGTAGTTCGCGAGCACCTCCACGCGCCCGGGCGGGCACGAGGCGATCGCCGCCAGCGGGTCGGCGACGAGCGAGTGCTCGGCGCCGGCGTAGGTCAGCCGCACCGCGAGATCGGCGCCGCGCTCGCCCGAGGCGACGACCTTGCCGTTCTCGAACCGCTCGAACTGCACGTCCCACAGCCAGGAGAGGTCCTCGCCGTCGGGTACCTGCCCGTTCACCGCGATGACCAGGCCCTCGGCTGTGCCGTCGATCATCGACATGGCCTCCTGCCAGCCGGCGGGGTTCTTCGCGAGCAGCATCCGCACGGTGTGCTCGCCGACGGTGACCGTCGCGTACCGTCCGGCGACCTCGCCGACGGTGCCGACGGCCTCGACGGCGGCCTGCGGGTCGGCGCCCATGGCGACCGCCGCGGCGACGGCCTGCGCGGCGTTGCCGCGGTTGGCGCGGCCCGGCAGGCTCAGGGTGAGCGGCGCGACGAAGCCGTCCGGCCCGTGGATGGAGGTGTCGTCCACCCACCAGTCGGGCTCGGGACGGGAGAAGTCGGTCCCCGTCGAGTACCAGTGCGCGCCGTCGCGGACGATGGGCTCGCCCGAGCGGGGGCACGAGGTGGAGTCACTGGTCCAGCCGGCGCCGGCCGCGACCCAGACGACGTTCTTCGCGTCGTACGCGACCGACGTCACGAGCACGTCGTCGCAGTTCGCGATCACGGTCAGTTCGGGGTGCGCGTCGACGCCCGCGCGCAGCCGGCGCTCGATGGCGTTGATCTCGCCGACCCGGTCGAGCTGGTCGCGGGACAGGTTCAGCAGTACCAGCGCCTCGGCGGCGGTGGCGTCGAGGACGTGCGGCACGTGCAGCTCGTCGACCTCGAGGGCCGCGAGCGGCGCGCGCTGGTGCGCGGTGAGCGTGGCGACGATGCCGGCGTCCATGTTGGCCCCGTCGGCCTGCGTGGCGACCTCCCGGCCGAGCGTGCCGAGCGCGGCGGCCGTCATCCGGGTGGTGGTCGACTTGCCGTTGGTGCCGGTCACGACGACGGTGCGCTTGCCGGCGGCGAGCCGGGACATGAGGTTCGGCTCGATCTTGAGTGCGACGAGGCCGCCGATCATCGAGCCCTTGCCGCGCCCGGCGCGCTGCGACGCCCAGGCTGCGGATCGGGCGGCGAGCAGCGCCGCGCGGGCGCGGAGGGGGAGTCCGGGCATGCGCTCCAGGATAGGGCAAGCTGGATTCATGGCTGAACTGCACGAAGATCGGCGCCGCGCCCTCTCCTTCGGGGCGATCGCCGACGACTACGACCGGCTCCGCCCGCGCTACAGCGACGTCACGCTGGACGCGATCGCGACCGGTGGCACCGCCCTCGACGTCGGCGCCGGGACCGGGATCCTCGCCCGGCAGCTGCGGGACCGCGGGCTGGACGTCCTCGCCGTCGAGCCCGACGGTGCCATGGCAGCGGTCGCGCGCGAGTCGGGCGTCCCCGCCGAGGTCGCGACCTTCGAGGAGTGGGACGCGCGGGGCCGCACCTTCGACCTGGTGACCTTCGGCCAGTCCTGGCACTGGGTCGACGCCGAGACCGCGGTCCCGCGGCTCGCCGGCCTGCTCAACCCGGGCGGCCGTGTCGTCCTGCTGTGGAACAAGCTGCGCCCGACGGCACCGTCGAACGACGATCTGCGGGCCGCGAGCGAGGACTACGTCAACGTCGAGGCCGCGGGCGCGGGCACCGCCCACGACCAGATGTTCGCGATGGCGGAGCTGCGCGGCCGGTTCGAGGCCGCGGGCTTCACCGTCACCGAGCGCGAGGACTCGTGGACCGAGACGCAGGAGAAGGACCGGTGGCTGGACCTCGTCTTCACCTACTCGGGCCACTCAACCCTGCCGGACGACCGCCGGGTCGCCCTGCGCGCCGCGCTCGCCGAGGTCATCGGCGACGGCGACGTCGAGCTCGCCGCCGGCACCATCGCGCTCATCGCCGAGCGGTAGCGGCGCGGGCCTGCGCAGCATCCCCAGCAGGCAGCCGGCGATGACGATCGCGGCGCCCCCGAGGGCGAGGGCCGTCGGGTGCTCGCCGAGCACCACCGCGCTCGCCGCGATGCCGACGACGGGAACGAGGAGCGTCGCCGGCGCGACCGTCGAGGCGGGGTAGCGGGCCATCAGCGCGCCCCACAGCCCGTACCCGACGACGGTGCTCAGGATGGCGATGTAGGCGACGCCCAGGAGGGCGAGGCGACCGTCGACACCGTCGAGGCTGTGGGCCAGCGCCTTCCAGCCGATCGTGGGGCCCTCGACCGCCGCGCTGAGCGCCAGCATGGGCAGGGGCGGGATGACCGACATCCAGAGCGTGAAGCGGAAGGGCTCCGACGGTGCCGCCAGCCGCTGTCCGATGTTGCCGAACGCCCAGCTGAGCCCGCCGAGCAGGGTGAGGATCACGCCGAGCACCCCGACCCCGGCCGCGGCGTCCGCGCGGTCGGCGATGATCAGGCCCATGCCGACGACGGCGATCCCGATGCCCGCGATCTGTCGGACGGTCAGCTTCTCGTGCAGCAGCACGGCACCGAGCAGCACGGTGAAGGGAGCGGACGACTGCAGCACCAGCGAGGCGAGGCCGGTGGGCATGCCGATGTGCATCGCGGTGAACAGCAGGCCGAACTGGAAGGTGCCCGACCCGATGCCGTAGAGCAGCAGCCACTTGACCGGTCCCTTCGGCGGTCGCACGAAGAGCAGCACGGGGAGCGCCAGCACGAGGAACCGCAGCGCGCCGAGGAACAGCGGCGGGAAGTAGTCGAGGCTGTAGCGGATGGCGAGGAAGTTGAGACCCCACAGCACGACGACGGTGAGGGCGACGAGGCGGTGACGGGGGCTCATGAACTCCACTGTCCCGGCCCCGGACAGGAAGAACAATCGAATACTTCTTGAGTGTCCATGTAGCGGCGCTACACGGATCTGGAATCACGCGGCGCGCAGCACTGCCCCGCGCTGGGGTGGGTCGCTAGCTTCGCGGCATGACCTTCGCACTGCGTGACCGCACCGTCGTCCTCATCGGGGGAGGCAGCGGAATCGGCCTGGCCGTTGCCCGTCTCGCCGTCGCGGAGGGGGCCCGGGTCGTCCTCGGGGGACGCTCGCAGGAGCGGCTCGACGGTGCCGTCGCCGAGCTCGGTCCTGCCGCGACCGCGCGGACGGTCGACACCGCCGACCCGGAGTCGGTGGGGGCCTTCTTCGCCGGGATCGATGCGGTCGACGCGCTGTTCACCACGGCGGCCACCTACACCGTCGGGTCGTTCCGGGACCTTTCCGTCGAAGACGCGCGCAGTCCCTTCGAATCGAAGTTCTGGGGCCAGTATCGCGTGGTCAAGGCGGCCTTGCCGAAGCTGACCGCCGACGCCGCGGTGGTGCTCACCTCCGGCGCGGCCAGCGTGCGTCCCGCGGGTCCGGCGGCGCCGTACGTCGCCGCGAACGCCGCGATCGAGGGCCTCGCGCGCGGCCTGGCCGTCGAGCTGGCACCCGTGCGCGTCACCGCGATCGCGCCGGGCACCGTCGACGGGAATCTCTGGGCGGGCAGGCCGCCGGAGGTGCGCGACGCGGCCTTCGCGCACATTGAGCGCGAGGCCGTGCTCGGGAGGCCGGGGACCGAGGAGGAGATCGCCGCCGCGGTGGTCCACCTGTTCACGAACACCTACACGACGGGCTCGACGCTGTACGTCGACGGCGGGTACGCCCTGCGCTGAGCCCCGCGTACTCTCGGTGCGCATGGACGTGCACCGCTTGCGGATCCTGCGTGAGCTCGCCGATCGCGGCACGGTCGCGGCGACGGCCCGGGCGATGGATATGACGCCGTCGGCGGTGTCCCAGCAACTCAAGGTGCTCGCGCGCGAGGCGGGCGTCGACCTGCTCGAGCCCCACGGTCGCCGCGTGCGCCTCACCGACGCCGGGCTGGCGCTCGTGGTCCGCGCGGAATCCGTTCTGGGCGAACTGGACCGGGCGCGCGCGGAGATGGACCGCTACCGCTCGACGCCGATCGGCGTGGTCCGGCTGACGCTCTTCCCGTCGGCGGCCGAACTCCTCCTGCCCGGCGTGCTGCGCCGCACCGCCGCCGCGGGCATCCAGGTGGCCGCCGCGGACGCCGACCTGCCCGGCACGGAGCTGCCGGCGATGCTCGCCGACGCGGACGTGGTGGTCGCGCACCGCGACGAGCGGGCCGCGCCGCTCGGCGGGCCCCGGATCGCCTCCCGCGTCCTCATGCGTGAGCCGATCGACCTGGTGGTGCCGGTCGACCACCCGCTCGCGGAGGCCGGCCGGGTCGACGCGGCGCAGCTCGCGGATCTGGACTGGATCAGTGTGCGCGACGGCTTCCCCGTCGACGACGTGCTCCGTTCCCTCGCGACCATCACCGGAGTGCAGCCACGGGTGGTGCAGCGGATCAACGACTTCCACACGATCCAGGCGATGGTCGCGGCCGGGCTCGGCGTGGCGCTGGTCGCGCGCCACGCCGTGACGCATCCCGGCGTGCGCAGCCTGGAGATCGTCGGTGTCCTCGCCGCCCGCATCCTCGAGGTGGCGACCCGGCCCGGCGCCGAGCGGCGGCCCGCGGTGGCCGCTGTGCTCCGCGCGCTCGACGAGGAGGTCGCGGCGGTGAGTTGACGCGGACGTCAAAGTCATCCCATGATTCCGGGGATGACGTCGCACCCGCACGACCCCGTCCCCGCCCCGCTCCGGGCCGTCGGCGTCCTGACCTGCGCGGCCGCCCTGATCACGATGGGCATCTGCCTGCGCCTGATCTTCGGCAGCTCGTCCGCGGTGCTCGACGAGATCCGCGACGCCTACGGCCTCAGCGGCGCCGAGGTCGCGCTGCTCACCACCGGCCCCGTGATCTGCCTCGGCCTGTTCTCGGCCGCCGCACCGCGCCTGGCCCGCCGCTACACCGCGGTCGTGGTGGCGACGGTGGCCGTCACCATGATCGCGATCGGCAGCGCCCTGCGGATCGCGCCGAGCTGGGCCGTCCTGCTCGGCGGCACGATGCTCGCGGGCGCCGGCATCGCGTTGGGGAACGTGCTCGGGCCCGTCCTCGTGCGGATCTTCTTCCCCCACCGCATCGGACTGATGACGGGCCTGTTCACCTCGATGGTCTGCCTCTCCACCGGCTTCGCCTCGGCGCTGACGGTTCCCGGTGCGACGGCCCTCGGCGGCAGCTGGCGCGGCTCGCTCGCCCTCTGGGCGATCCCGTCGCTGGTCGCCGCCGCGCTGCTGGTCGTGGTCACGGTGCGGTACCTCAGGTTCCGCCGGACCGTCCCCGAGGACGACGGTGCCGACGCCCGCGGCGCGGCCCGGACGGTGCTGCGCAGCCCGGTCGCGTGGGCGGTCACCGGGTTCATGGGACTGCAGTCGCTGCAGGCCTACGCCCTCATCGGGTGGATCCCCACGATCTACCGCGACCGCGGGATGTCCGCGGAGGCCGGCGGCGCGATGCTCGCGATCGGCGGCCTGCTCAGCGTGGTGACCGCGCTGACCTTCCCGCAGTGGGCGGCGCGGCGCCGCGAGCAGCGGATCGTCGCGGTCGCGGCCGTCGCGCTGCAGGGGGTCGGCGTCCTCGGCGTCCTCGCCTTCGGGAACGGCCTCGGCGCGTGGATCGCGAACATCTTCGTCGGCTTCGGCCTGGGCGCGATGATCTCGCTCGCGGTCACGATGATGAACCTGCGCGCCGCCACCACGTCCGAGGCGGTCTCGCTCTCGGCGATGTCGCAGACCGTGGGCTACCTCTTCGCCGCCTGGGGGCCGATGCTCATGGGCGTCCTGCACGGCGTGCGCGGGGATTGGACCCTCCCGCTGATCACCCTTCTGGTGCTGCTGATCCCGCTTCTACTCTGCGGCGTGATCGCCGGTGGCGATAGGACCGTCGGGGAACGGCCGATCCCGGAACGACAGGACGCCGTCGCCGGATCGTGATCCGGCGACGGCGTGTCAGGGGCGGGTCAGATCTCGCGGCCGGCGCTGTGGCCGCCGTCGATGACGTACTCGCCGCCGTTGACGAACGACGCCTCGTCGGAGGCGAGGTACACGATGAGCCCCGACACCTCCTCGGGCTGGGCGAAGCGGTGCAGCGTGTTGCCCGTGGTGTCCTCGTCGCTCACCTCCATGATGGACGTGATGAGCGGCGTCTTGATCGCTCCGGGGTGCACGGAGTTGACCCGGATCCCGCGCTCCGCCAACTCGATCGCCGTCGATCGGGTGAGGCCGCGCAGGCCCCACTTCGAGGCGCTGTAGGCGTGATAGCCCGTGTAGCCCTGGATTCCGGCCGTGGAGGACACGTTGATCACCGACGCGGGCGCCGCGGCGGTCAGCGCGGCCAGGGCGGCCCGCATGCCCAGGTACGGCCCGGTCAGGTTGATCGCGATCGTCCGGTTCCACTGCTCCGGAGTGTAGTCCTCGAGCGGGCCGATGCTGTAGATGCCCGCATTGTTCACGAGGACGTTCAGCAGGCCGTAGGTCTCGACGGTGTGGTTCACCGCGGCCTCCCAGCCGGCGGCATCGGTGACGTCCAGGTGGACGTACGACGCGGCGTCTCCGAGCTCCGCGACGAGCGCGCGACCCGTGTCGTCGGCGATGTCCGCGACGACCACCTTCGCGCCCTCCGCGACGAACGCGCGGACGTGAGCCGCACCCATTCCCATTGCGCCGCCCGTGATCAGGGCGACCTTCCCGGCCAGACGATCCGTCACGCCACTTCCTCTTCCGTGAGAGCCGCTGCGTCGGTGAGGACGAAGCCGCGGTAGCCGTCGGCCGCCACGTCATCGCACCGGTCGCGGTAGTCGACCAGTCCGCCGCAGTACATGAGTGCTTGCTGTGTCTTACCCGCGATGTTGGCACCGCGGTACCAGGAATTGGTCTTGCTGTAGAGCGTCATCGCCATCGCGGCCTCGACCTGCTCGCCCCACTGTCGCTCGGATTCGGGCAGTGCCTCGATCTCGACGACACCGGATTCGCGCAGGTCGGTCAGGCAGCGCACGATCCACTCGACGTGCTGCTCGATCGCGGCGAACATGTTGACCAGGACCGACGGGCTCTGCGGCCCCGTGATGGTGAACAGGTTCGGGAACCCGGACGTCGCCAGGCCGAGGTAGGTGTGGGCGCCGTCGGCCCAGGAGTCCTTGAGCGAGACGCCGTCCCGGCCCCGGAAGTCGATCCGGGTCAGGGCGCCGGTCAGGTTGTCGTAGCCGGTGGCGTAGACGATCACGTCCACCTCGTGGAGGCCGGACTCGGTACGCACACCGGTCGGGACGATCTCGACGATCGGGTCCTCGCGGAGGCTCACGACGTCGGTGTTCGGGCGGTTGAACGTGGCGTAGAAGTCGGTATCGGTCACGATCCGTTTGCCGCCGATCGGATAGTCGGTCGGCGTCAGGGCGCGCGCGGTCGCGGGATCGTCGACCACGGCGGCGATCTTGTCGCGGACGAACGCGGCCATCAGTTCGTTCGCGTCCAAGTCCAGTTGGACGTCGGAGAAGGCGGTGAGGAACAGGTTCCCGCCCAGCTTCCACGCCTGCTCGAGGACGGTGGTGCGCTTGGGCTCCGGCGTCGCGAGGATGGCGTCGCCGGTCATCGGGAGATTGATGCCGGAGAAGGTCCGGCGCTTCTGCTCCGCGAGCACCGCGTGATTCTTCTTCGCGAGGGTGATCTCGTCGGCGCACAGCGCGCGGTTGCGCGCGGGGACCGTGTACGCCGGGGTGCGCTGGAAGACCGTGAGGTGCCCGGCCGCGTCGGCCAGGTGCGGAATCAGCTGCACGCCGGACGATCCGACGCCGATGACCGCAACGCGCTTGCCCGTGAAGTCGACGCCCTCCGCCGGCCAGCGGCCGGGGTGGTAGGTCTCGCCCCGGAAGGACTCGGCGCCCGCGAACGGCGGGACGCTGGTCGCCGAGATCGACCCGGCGGCGGTCACCACGAACCGGGCGGTGGTGACGGCACCGTCGGACGTGGAGACCCGCCAGGTGGACGACTCCTCGTCGAACCGCGCACCGTCGACCCTGGTCTCGAAGGTGATGTGCCGCCGCAGATCCAGGCGGTCGGCGACCCACTCCGCGTACGCGAGGATCTCGGGCTGGGGCGCGTAGCGCTCGGTCCAGGTCCACTCGGTGGCGAGCTCCTCGCTGAACGAGTACTGGTAGTCGAGGCTCTCGACGTCGCAGCGGGCGCCGGGGTAGCGGTTCCAGAACCACGTTCCGCCGACGCTGGTGCCGGCCTCGAACGTGGCGACGGTGAAACCCTGCTCCCGCAGGGCGTGCAGGGCGTAGAGGCCGGCGAACCCGGCCCCGATGACGACGACGTCGACGTCTCGGTTCATGCGTGTGCCTCCTCGGCGATGGCGGTGACGGCGCGGGCGAGTGCCGCGCAGAGGTCGGAGTTCTGGCGCTGCGAGACGGCGGCGGACACGGCCACTCCCGACGAGCCGTGGAACGTCCCGGCGTACATGTGCACCTCGGTGGGGACGTCGGCGTGGGCGAGCCGGCGGGCGTACTCGAGGCCCTCGTCGCGCAGCGGATCGAACTGGTTCACGGTGATGAACGCCGGGGGCAGGCCGCGCAGGTCGGTCTCGCGGCCGGGGGCGGCGTACGGCGTGGCGGGGGCGCCGGCGAGGTAGCCCGCCCAGCTCAGCTCCGCGTTGCGCCGGTGCCACAGCAGGGCATCGGGGTAGTCGCGCATCGACTCCGTGTCGATCCGGTCGTCGACGACGGGGATGTCGAGCAGCTGGAACGCGACCCGCCGGGCACCGGTGTCGCGGTCGTGCAGGGCGAGGCCGGCGGCGAGCGCACCACCCGCGCTCTGGCCGCCGACGGCGATCCGGCCGGCGTCGACGCCGAGCTCGCCCGCTTTGGTGGCGACCCAGGCGAGCGCCGCGCGGGCGTCGTCGAAGGCGCCGGGGAAGGCGGTCTCGGGGGCGAGCCGGTACTGCACCGAGACGCCGACGGTGCCCGCCTCCTGCGCCGCCCGGCACAGGAACGGCAGCGATTCGGCGGCGTCGCCGATGACGAAGCCGCCGCCGTGCAGCCACACCAGGGCCGGGCGCGGACCGTCGGCCGGCGCCGTGGGGGTGACGACGTAGACGTCCACGGGCGGCGCACCGTCGAGCCCGGGGGCCGTGCGCGCCTCGATGCGGACGCCCGGGCCGGGCTCGAACGACGGTGCGGCCGACGCGGCGGCGGCGAGGCCGGCGCGGGTCCCGTCGACGTCGGCGACGTCCACCCGGGGCAGATAGGGGATGACCGGGGCGACCTCGGGGTCGTAGGGGTGAGACATCGTCGTCCTCTCTGACGGGACGCCTTTGGTGACGTCGAGTCGTGTCACTAGACACAGTGTCTAGCGAAATCGAAGGTAGCAGGAATGTGTCCTGCGCCACAACCGTCGTCCGAAAGCGGGCGGTATCACCTCGGTAGAGTCACGGACCGTGACCGAAGCCGAACCCTCCGGAGCGCCGCGGTCCAACCTGCGCGACGTGCAGCGCGAGACCACGCGGGCGCTGCTGATCGAGGCCGCGGTCCGTGTCTTCGCCCGGGACGGTTACGCGGGGGCGACGGTGAACGCGATCAGCGCCGAGGCCGGCGCCAGTCGGGCCACGTTCTACCTGCACTTCCGGACGAAGGCGGACGTGCTACCGGAGTTGGTCGCGCGGTCGGGGCACCGGCTCCTGGGGAGGTATCTCGACCTGGGGCCCCTGATCGATCCGCCCGATCGTGCGGCGCTCGAAGGATGGGTGCGGGAGTCGATCCGACGGTGGCCGGAGATCGAGGACGACATGCGTCCCGTCTACGAGGCGGCGGACGCCGACCCGGAGCTGTTCGGGCGCCTGTTCCCGGACGACCTGCCCGGTAGCGCGAACCTCGCGGAGGCGCTCGGCGCGGCCGGCATCGGCGTCGACGCGGAGGACACGGCGATGCGGGCCGCCGTGATGCACGCGCCGATGTACTACCTGCTCCGGAGGCGCCTCCGGCGCGAGCAGTTCGATCCTGATCGCGCGGCGGTCGCCATCGCCGCCGCGTGGATGGGAGTCCTGCGGGACCGCTGACGTTTCCGCGTCCGCGGAGGTCGCGCCGTCAGCTCTCGACGGTGTGCAGACCGGCCGGCAGGAACCGTAGGAGGAGCTCGCGGGCGGCGGAGGAGTCGCGGTCGACGAGGTGGGTGAGCTGGACGCCCTCGTAGAGCGCGATCGCGTACCGGGCGAGCGTCGTGGCGTCGTCCGGCCCGACGAAGCGGGCGAGTGCGGCG
Organism: Tsukamurella sp. M9C; assembly: GCF_020169415.1. Taxonomy (GTDB): domain Bacteria; phylum Actinomycetota; class Actinomycetes; order Mycobacteriales; family Mycobacteriaceae; genus Tsukamurella. The sequence continues at coordinate 10,290 of NZ_JAIULG010000055.1, read as the reverse complement.
GACAGGCGCTCGCGGAGAACGACGTCGCGGACGGTGAGCCGGCGCGCGGCCTCGGGGTCGCGCGCCGCGTAGATGGTGAACTCCGTGGAGAGCAGGGCCCAACGGCGTTCGTCGGGATCGTCGGGCGCGGCCGCGCGCGCGGCGCCGGCAATGGCTCCGTCCAGCGAGTCCGCTCCGTCGATCACTGCGGTGATCCGGCCGACCTGATCCTCGGCGTGCCGGTCGAACAGGGCGTAGAACAGCGCTTCCTTGCCGGAGAAGTTCGAGTAGAAGGCGCCGCGGGAGAGCTCCGCGCGGGCGCAGATCTCGTCCATCGAGGCGGCGTGGAACCCGCGCTCCGCGAACACCTCCAGCCCGGCGTCGAGGAACCTCTCGACGGTCCGCGCGCGCGTGCGCTCGCCCTTCGCCATGTTCCACCTCGAATCCGTTGACCGCGCCGATGCTCCGTGCAAGGATAGCGATAACTAGAACAATCAGTCTATTTATGGACGAGGAGGCGGCGTGAGCGAGGAACGATCGCAGGTCGCAGGGTTCGAGCCGGATGCGATCGTCGTCGGCGCCGGACTTGCGGGCCTGGTGGCCGCGTACGAGCTGAGCCGGGCCGGGCGCCGCGTGCTGGTGCTCGACCAGGAGAACCGCAACAACCTGGGCGGCCAGGCGTTCTGGAGCCTGGGCGGCCTGTTCCTGGTGGACTCGCCCGAGCAGCGGCGCCTCGGCATCAAGGACTCCTTCGAGCTGGCGTGGCAGGACTGGACGGGTTCGGCGGGCTTCGACCGCGAGGATGAGGATCATTGGCCCCGGCAGTGGGCCCGCGCCTACGTCGAATTCGCGACGCACCGTAAGCGCGACTACCTCCGGCGCCTCGGCCTCGGCTTCACGCCCGTCGTCGGCTGGGCCGAGCGGGGCGGCGGCGCCGCCGACGGCCACGGCAACTCGGTCCCCCGCTTCCACCTCACGTGGGGAACGGGCCCCGAGGTGGTCCGCGTCTTCCGCGAGCCCGTCGAGCGCGCGGAGGCGCAGGGCCTGGTGCGCTTCGCCTTCCGGCACCGCGTCGATGAGCTCCTCACCGCCGACGACGGTGCCGTCGTCGGCGTCCGCGGCGCGGTGCTCGAGCCCACCGACCTGGACCGCGGCGTCGCGAGCGGCCGGGAGACCGTCGGCGCGTTCGCGTTCCGCGCACCGACGGTGCTCGTGACCTCCGGCGGGATCGGCCACAACTTCGAGCTCATGGAGAAGTACTGGCCCACCGAACGGCTCGGCCCGTTCCCGCAGCACATGATCGCCGGCGTGCCCGCGCACGTCGACGGCCGCATGCTCGCGATCTCCGAGGCGGCGGGCGGGAACATCGTCAACCGCGACCGTGTGTGGGCCTACACCGAGGGCATCCACAACTGGGACCCGATCTGGCCCGACCACGCGATCCGCATCATCCCCGGACCGTCGTCGTTGTGGTTCGACGCGAACGGCAACCGCTTCGGGGCCCCGGACTTCCCCGGCTTCGACACCAACTCGACGATGAAGGCGATCCTCGGGACCGGCTACGACTACTCGTGGTTCGTGCTCACCCAGACGATCATCGAGAAGGAGTTCGCCCTCTCCGGCTCCGAGCAGAACCCGGACATCACCGAGAAGGACATCAAACTCGCACTGGGGCGGGTGAAGTCGAAGGGCGCCCCCGGCCCAGTCGAGGCCTTCAAGCAGCACGGCGAGGACTTCATCGTCGCGGACACCCTCGAGGAGTTGGTCGCGGGCATGAACCGGATCGGCCGCGGCGGGCACGTCGACATCGAGCACCTGCGCACCCAGATCGAGGCGCGCGACCGCGAGACGGCCAACGCCTTCAGCAAGGACGCCCAGCTCCAGGCGATGCACAACGCCCGGAACTACCTGGGCGACAAGGTGGTGCGCGTCGCCAAGCCGCACCGGATCCTCGACCCGGCGCACGGGCCGATCATCGCCGTCCGCCTGAACATCCTGTCCCGCAAGACCCTCGGCGGGCTCGAGACCGACCTCTCCGCGCGCGTCCTCGGGTCCGACGGTGCGCCCGTCCCCGGCCTGTACGCCGCCGGTGAGGTCGCCGGGTTCGGCGGCGGCGGTGTGCACGGCTACAACGCGCTGGAGGGTACATTCCTCGGCGGATGCATCTTCTCGGGCATGACGGCGGGCCGCGCCGCGGCCCTCGCGACGAGCGATCGAACCGGAGGTACACGGGCATGAGCGGACGTACGGCACTGGTGACCGGAGCCACCTCCGGCATCGGCTACGAGACGGCGAAGCTGCTGGCGCAGAAGGGCTACCGGGTCCTCGGCACCAGCCGCAACCCGGAGGCGATTCCCGCCGACAAGCGGATCCCCGGCGTCGAGTACCTGGCTCTCGACCTCGCCGACCGCGACTCGGTGGCCGCGTGTGCCGCGGCCGCGGGCACCGTCGACATCGTCGTGAACAATGCGGGCGAAAGCCAGTCCGGGCCGCTCGAGGAGCTCCCCGCGGACGCGGTCGACCGGCTCTTCCAGACGAACGTCTTCGGCGCCGTGCAGCTCACCCAGCGGCTGCTGCCCGCGATGCGCGAGCGCGGATACGGCCGCGTGATCATGGTGGGCTCGATGCTCGCCAGCTTCCCGCTCGCCTACCGCGGGTCCTACGTCGCGGCCAAGGCCGCGCTCAAGGGCTTCGCCTCGGCGGCACGGCAGGAGCTCTCGCCCTTCGGCGTGCGGGTCTCGACCGTGGAGCCGGGCTCCATCGCCACGGGGATCGGCGAGCGGCGCACCAAGTACGTCGCCGACGACTCCGTGTACCGCGCCGACTTCGACACCATGATCGAGAACCTCGACGCCAACGAGCGGGCGGGCATCACGCCGGCGCAGGTCGCGGAGGTGATCGTGAAGGCGATCGAGTCCGACAAGCCGCGCGAGTTCTACGCGGTGGGCAGCAACGCGCCCCTCGTCTTCCTGCTCAAGCGTCTGGTCCCGGTCGAGGTGGTCTCCAGCATCGTCGCCCGCAGGCACGGCCTCAAGCGGTAGACGTCCCGGATCCTCGGGACATCCGTCCCTGGCGGCGACAAGGAACTACTACATAACGTCGTAGTAGAACACTCCTGCTGCCCGAGGATCGATGCCCATGCTCACCGAAGCCCAGATCGCCGTCGTCCGCGACTCCCTGCCCGCCGTGGGCGCCGCGATCGACGAGATCACGCCGATCTTCTACCGCCGCCTGTTCGAGGCGCACCCCGACCTGGAGCGCGACCTGTTCAACCGCGGCAACCAGGCGGTGGGTGCCCAGCAACGCTCGCTGGCCGCGTCGATCGCGATGTACGCCACCGCCGTCATCGACGACGAGCTCTCCGCGCGGTCGATGCTCGAGCGGGTCGCGAACAAGCACGCCTCGCTGGGAGTGGCCCCGGCGCAGTACCCGGTCGTCCACGAGCACCTGTTCGCGGCGATCGCGGAGGTGCTCGGGGACGCCGTCACGCCCGCGGTGGCGGAGGCGTGGAGCGCGCTCTACTGGCAGCTCGCCGACGAGCTGATCACCCTCGAGAAGGGGCTCTACGGTGCGGCCGGGGTGAGCCCCGAGACGGTGTGGCGCACGGTGGTGGTGGACGAGCGTCGCCAGGAGACCCCGCACACCGTCGCCTTCGTGCTCGCCGACCCGTCCGGCGATGCGCTGCCGGACTTCCTTCCCGGGCAGTACATCTCGGTCGCTACCCGGCTGCCCGACGGCGCGCGCCAGATCCGGCAGTACAGCCTGTCCGGCGCGGGCGAAGGCCGGTGGCGGATCGGCGTGCGGCGCGACGGCGCGGTCTCGTCGTACCTCCACGACTACGCGTTCGAAGGGGCACGCCTGCAGGTCTCGCCGCCCTTCGGCGACATCGTGCTCGACAGCGACCCCGCCACCCCGCTGGTGCTCGCCTCGGCGGGCATCGGGATCACCCCGGTCCTCGGCATGCTCCACCACCTCGCGGAGGAGGGCGGCGCGCGCCGGGTGATCGTGGCACATGCCGATCGCACCCGGGCGACCCACGCGCACCGGACCGAGCTGAAGGAGCTCGTCGGCCGCATTCCGGGCGCCGCGCTGCACACCTGGTACGACGCGCTGCCCGACGGGTACCCATTGGGCGAAGCGGAGTCCCGCGGCCGGATCGATCTGAGTGGCCTCCCCATCCCGCCCGACGCCCATGCCTACCTCTGCGGCCCGCTGCCGTTCATGACCGGCGCGGCCGCGCAACTCGAGGGCGCCGGCGTCCCACGCGAGCGGGTGTGGTTCGAGGCCTTCACGCCTACCGTGTGATCGCGGCCTGAAGGATCCGCGCCGCCTCCGGGAATCGTTCCGGCTGCGGCCCGGCGTAGGCGAGGCGCAGGTGATTGCCCGTCGGTTCCGCGGGGAACCACTCGTCGCCGGGCCCGACGACGAGGCCGCCCCGTCGGCAGCGGTCGACCACCGCGCCGAGATCCACGTCGCCGGGCAGCCGCGCCCACAGGGCGAGGCCGCCGCGCGGCACCGCGTCCACGGCCACCGCGGGAGCGTGTTCGTGCAGCGAGCGCAGGAGCAGATCGCGCCGCTCGCCCAGCTGGCGGCCGAGCCGGCGCAGGTGGGTGCGCCAGGCCGGTGCGGTCACCACGTCGAGCGCGACGGCCTGCAGCACTCCGCTCACGTACATCGCGTCCGCCTGCGTGTCGGCGAGGATCCGGTCCCGCGCCGGACCGCGCGCGATGACGGCGGCGACCCGCACCGCGGGGGCCACGCTCTTGCTCAGCGAGCGGATGTAGACCACGTGACCGGCATCGTCCCGGGTCGCGATCGGGACCGGCTCGACATCGATCCCGAAGTCCCGCGCGTAGTCGTCCTCGATGAGGAAGGCACCGGCGTCGCGGACGGCGTCGAGGATCGCGGTGGCCCGCTCGGAGTCCCAGACGGCCCCCGTCGGGCTCGCGAATCGCGGCTGCGCGTAGAAGGCCCGCGCCCCGGTCTCGGCGAGGACGCGCCGCACGACATCGGGATCCGGGCCCGACGGTCCGCTCGGTACCGGCACGACGTCGACGCCGGCCTGCTCCGCCGCCAGGATCGCGCCCCAGTAGGTCGGCGATTCCATGACGAGGGGTCGGCCCGAGCCCACGAGGGCGCGGAACGCGGTGAGCAGCGCGCCCTGGCTCCCCGGGGTCACCACCACGTCGCGCGCACCGACGGGGCCGACTCCGGCGGGCGTGAGCGCGGCGAGCTCCGCGGCGAACCAGGATCGCAGTTCGGGGAGCCCGGCGACCGGCGGACGCCCCAGCAGCGCCTCGCTCCGCGAGGCGCGGGCCAGGGCCGGGCGCACGAGCCGCTCGGGTAGCAGTTCGCGTGCGGGATAGCCCGAGTGCAGGCCGATGGCGTCGCCGTCCGAGGGTTGCAGGGCAGTGGGCGCAGCGGGGGTTCGGCGGCCCGCGGCGCCGAGCGCCGCCGTCTGCCAGCCGACGTCGACGGGGCGCGCGGCGCGCTCCACCCGCGCGAACGTGCCTATGCCGGGCCGTGTTTCGATGGCCCCCGAGGCCGCGAGGGAGCGCAGCGCCTGCTGGACGGTGACGGGGCTGATTCCGTGCTCGGCGACCAGTGCGCGGGTCGACGGCAGCTTGGCCCCGGGCGGGGAGGCCGCGATCCAGGCCCGCAGCGCTGTCGTCAGCCGCACGGCACTGCTATCGTTGGACATGAAAGACTATGATAGCGCTACTCTCGAGCGCGCGGCAGTGATACCGCCGTCGGGCCTGGCACGGTCCGGACTGCTGTGGGGTCTGCTCGGGGTGCTGGCCTTCTCCTTCACGGTGCCGTTCACCCGCGTCGCGGTGTCCGACGGTGGCCTCCCGCCCCTGTTCGTCGGCGCCGGCCGCGCCGTGATCGCCGCCCTACTGGCCGCGATCGCGCTGGGCGTGACGCGCCAGTCGCTCCCGCGCGGACGGCAGTGGGTCCGCGTGGGGGTCGTCGCGCTCGGCGTGGTGATCGGCTTCCCGGTGCTCACCTCGTTCGCTCTCACGACCTCGTCGGCGTCGCACGGCGCCGTCGTCATCGCCGTGCTACCGGCTGCGACCGCGGTCGCAGCCGTGTGGCGTACGGGGGAGCGGCCGCCGTCGGCCTTCTGGCTGGCGGCGGCCGTGGGGGCGGCGTGTGCCGTTGCCTTCGCCGTGGTGCAGGGAGGCGGGATCGGCACGCTGCGCCTGTCCGACCTGCTGCTGTTCGGCGCGGTGATCGCGGCCGCGATCGGCTACGCGGAGGGCGGCCTGCTCGCCCGCGAACTCGGTGCGTGGCAGACGATCTCGTGGGCCCTCGTCGTGGCCGCGCCGGTCATGCTGGCGCTCACCGCCTTCGGCGCCCGCGACGGCGTGAGCGGCACGGCAGCCGCGTGGTGGTCCTTCGCGTACCTCGGCCTGGTCAGCATGTTCCTCGGCTTCTTCGCCTGGTACCGCGGGCTCGCGATCGGCCCGATGGCCACCGTGAGCCAGGTCCAGCTGGTACAGCCCGTCTTCGGGATCGCCTGGGCGGCGCTCCTGCTCGGCGAGCCGATCGGCTGGTCGACGGTGCTCGGCGGCCTGGCCGTCATCGCCGCCGCGGCCCTGGCGGTCCGCACCCGCGCGCGAACCCGGTGATCAGCGCAGGGCGAGCAGTTCGCGGACGGTGACGAAGCGGAAGCCGTCCGCGCGCAGTCGCTCGATGATCCGGGGCAGTGCCTCGCGGTCGGCTCGGCATTCGTCCGCGCAGAAGGGGTGCAGCAGCACGATCGAGCCGGGCCGTGTCCGCTCGACGGTGTAGCGCTCGATGCCGTCGGCGTCCCCGGCATGGAGGGTATCGGGCTCCACGTCCCAGGTGACCGTCGTGACGCCGCGCCGGGACAGCTCCCACGGGAGGACGAACAGCTTCTTGCCGTACGGAGGGCGGAACGTGATCGGACCGTCGTACCCGGTGGCCCGGATCGCCGCGTCCGTGCGGTCGAGTTCGGCCCGCACGAAGCCGGGCGTCTCGTTGGTCCCCACCATCCGCCGGTGACTGAAAGTGTGGTTGCCCAGCTCGTGGCCCTCCGCCACGATGCGGCGTCCGAGGTCCGGGTGGCGCTCGAGCTCGGACCCCAGCGCGTAGAACGTTCCCTTCACGTCATAGCGTCCGAGCGTCTCGAGCACCTCCGCGGTGGCGTTCGTCGGCGCGTCGTCGAAGGTCAGCGCCACGACGGGCTCCGTGGTGTCCACGCGGTCGACGAGGTCGCCGAAGAACTGGAACGAACGCGACTTGCTCACCTGCAGTAGGCCGTACAGCACGGCGGCCGTGCACAGGAGCACGGCCGCCGTGATGATCAGGCGTTTGCGGACGGTCCGCACCGGGAGGTTACGGCGCCCAGGTCCGCGTCGAGGCCTCGCCGCTGGCCTCCTGTGCGGTGCGGCGGCTGCCGTTCGCGCGGTTGACCGCGGAGACGACGGCGCGCAGCGAGGCGGTGGTGATCGACGGGGCGATGCCCACGCCCCAGACGGTGCGGTCCTCGTCGCCGACGCGGACGATCGCCTCGACGTAGGCGGCGGCCTGCGCGTCGTCGCCCGCGGAGAGCGCGTGCTCGCTGTAATCCAGGACCCGGACCTCGAAGCCGACGGTGCCGATCGCGTCGACGAAGGCCGCGAGCGGGCCGTTGCCCTCGCCCGAGATCTCCTGCTCCTTGCCGTCGACCTTGACCACGGCGTCGATGCGGTCGACGCCGCCGTCGACCTCGGAGGCGGTCACCTTCTGGCGCATGCGCTCCAGCGGCAGGATCGGATCGATGTACTCGCCGGCGAAGACGTCCCACATCTCCTTGGGCGTGACCTCGCCGCCCTCGCCGTCGGTGATCTTCTGCACCGACTGGCTGAACTCGATCTGCAGGCGCCGCGGCAGCTGCAGGCCGTGGTCGGCCTTCATGATGTACGCGACGCCGCCCTTGCCCGACTGGCTGTTGACGCGGATCACGGCCTCGTAGTTGCGGCCCACGTCCTTGGGGTCGATCGGCAGGTAGGGCACCTGCCACAGGATGTCGTCGACGTCCTTGTCGGCGTCGTCGGCGTCGATCTTCATCTGATCGAGGCCCTTGTTGATCGCGTCCTGGTGGCTGCCGGAGAACGCGGTGTACACCAGGTCGCCGCCGTAGGGATGCCGCTCGGGTACCGGCAGCTGGTTGCAGTACTCGACGGTGCGCCGGATCTCGTCGATGTCCGAGAACGTGATCTGCGGGTCGATGCCGCGGCTGTACAGGTTCAGGCCCAGCGTGACCAGGCAGACGTTGCCGGTGCGCTCGCCGTTGCCGAACAGGCAGCCCTCGATCCGGTCCGCGCCCGCCAGGTAGCCCAGCTCGGCGGCGGCCACGCCCTCACCGCGGTCGTTGTGCGGGTGCAGCGACAGGATGACGCTCTCGCGACGGGCCAGGTTGCGGCTCATCCACTCGATCGAGTCGGCGTAGACGTTCGGCGTGGCCATCTCGACGGTGGCGGGCAGGTTCAGGATGATCGGCTTCTCGGGCGTGGGCGCGATGATCTCGGTGACCGCGTCGCACACCTCCTTCGCGAAGGAGAGCTCGGTGCCCGTGTAGGACTCGGGGGAGTACTCGTAGCGCCAGGCGGTGTCCGGGTACTTCTTCTCCTCCTCGAGCACCTTGTGTGCGGCGTCGGTGGCGATCTTCTTGATCGCGGCCTTGTCGGCGCGGAAGACCACGCGGCGCTGCAACACCGAGGTCGAGTTGTAGAAGTGCACGATCACGTTCTTCGCACCCTGGCACGCCTCGAAGGTGCGCTCGATCAGCTCGTCACGGCACTGCACCAGCACCTGGATCGTGACGTCGTCCGGGATGGCGCCGTCCTCGATGATCTCGCGGACGAAGTCGAAATCGGTCTGGCTGGCGGACGGGAAGCCGACCTCGATCTCCTTGTAGCCCATGCGGACGAGCAGGTCGAACATGCGGCGCTTACGGGCCGGGCTCATGGGATCGATGAGGGCCTGGTTGCCGTCGCGCAGGTCCACGGCGCACCACAGCGGGGCGGTGGTGGCGACCTTGTCGGGCCAGGTGCGATCGGGGAGCTCGACGTGCTCGACCTCGTCGCCGAAGGAGCGGTAGCGGTGGGCGGGCATGGCGCTTCCGCGCTGCTGGTTCCACGCGGGCTGGCCCGGGTTGCGGGGGCCGGCGGGAGCGGTGATCTTCGAAACGCCGGAGGTGTAGGAATCGGCTGCAGGACTCATGGGTCGAGGTTACTTTCTCGGGTTCACCCCTGCGAAGGGCAGGGACGGTTCGGCCGCGAGGGGGCCGGGAGGACTCGACCGGCGCTGCCGCGACTGCACGGCTCAACCCGCGACGGGGAGCCGGTCTGGATCAGACCCCGCCGCGGCAACCGAGGAGAAGAGCGCGCCACTGCACGTCTCGAATGTAGCGCACCGTCGTGCGGCTCGGGTACCCGCCGTGGGGGACGGTCCGGGAACGGTGTCAGGAAACCCCGTCCGGGAATCGGGCATTTCGCTGTGATCTAGAACACGTTTCCATGAAATCTCGATGAAGAAGTGTCCCTCAGAATTCGATATAGCAAATTCGAAGCTGAGCAACCCGGCCTTGCGGGTCGCAAATCCGCTGGATGGCGGCCTGTCGGTGAATCTTGTTGAGCGCGACCGCCGCCACCTGCGGTGTTTCTGTGACCTTCGCTCACGGGAATCCTGGTTGAAGATGTTGCAATTTCAAGCACGGCGTCCCTACAATTCTGCGATTGCAACCGTTCTGCGTTGCGCTCGTGATGTAGAGGAGAGCTTGGTGGACCACGCGGTGCACTCCCTGACCGGAGCCCAGTACGGAATGTGGCTCGGCCAGCAGATGTCTCCGGACGTCGCCTACACGGTCGCGCAGTACGTCGACATCAGCGGTCCGTTCGACGTCGAGGCCATGCGGGCCGCGACCCGCGAGGCCAGCGACGAGTTCCTCTCCCCGTACGTCCGCATCGAGGTCGACGAGTCCGGCGCCCCGGTGCAGTGGATCGATCGCAGCATCGACAGCGCCGCGCAGGTCATCGATCTCGGCCTGGCGGACCTGCCCGAGGATCAGCGGATCGACGCCGCCGTCGCGTGGATGCGCGCCGAGTACTCGCGCCCCATCGACCTCGCGACCGACGAGCTGATCATCAACCGCCTGATCAGCGTCTCCGAGGGGCGCTGGCTCTGGTACGCCCGCGCGCACCACGCGGTCATCGACGGCTACGGCGCCTCGATCCTCCAGCGCCGCGTCGCCGAGCTGTACACGGCCCGCGCCACCGGCGCCGAGGCCCCGCCCCTCAAGCC
>NZ_JAIULG010000054.1 GCF_020169415.1 Tsukamurella sp. M9C | reverse complement strand
GCAGGAGGTCCAGGCCGCCGCCCCACGGGTCCGCGTCGACGGCCAGGGCGGTGATCCCGCGGCCCGGGGCCGTCACCGCGACGGCGGCCGCCAGGACCGAGGCGCCGGCGCCGCCGTGCCCGCCGACGACGGCGACGACGCGGGAGCGCGCACCGTCGTCCTGCTCCCGGGCGGCGAGGAAGCGTGCCAGGTCACGCACCTGCCCGGGCAGCACGAAGACCTGCGCCGCCCCCACCTCGACGGCCGCCGCCAGTTCCGGCATCCCCGCCTCGACCGCGACCAGGGCGACGCCCTCCCGGCGCGGCAGACCGCCGGCGCGCGCGGCCTCCGCCATCGCCGTCGCGGCCGCGAGGTCCAGCACCAGCCCGGCGGCCGATGCCCAGCACGCGCGGGGCCTGCCCCGGTCGATGTCCGTGACCGACCGCGCGGCCGCCGCCGCGGCCCGCCGCACGTCGTCGGCCAGTGCCCCGTCCGCCACCGCCATCCCGATCTCGATCCCCCGCATGGGCACAGCGTCACCCCGGAGCCTGTCCGGTTCGCCCGATCCCGCCTCCACCTGTGGATGAACCTGTCCGATTCGGGAAAGTTGTGGAGGAATCCGGTCTCCGCTCTTGCGGGGTGCGCAGCGCCACCGCACCGGTAGGCTGATTCCCGTGAGCCCTACCGCGCCCGACGAGGCCCCGGTGCGCCGGGTCGCCGCCTTCTTCGACCTGGACAAGACGATCATCGCGAAATCGTCCGCGCTGGCCTTCTCGCGTCCCTTCTTCGACGAGGGGCTGCTCAACCGCCGTGCCGTGCTCAAGTCGAGCTACGCGCAGTTCCTGATGATGCTGACGGCGGCCGACCACGACCAGATGGAGCGCATGCGCGACCACCTCACGCAGATGTGCGAGGGCTGGAACGTGGAGCAGGTCACGTCCATCGTGCGCGAGGCCCTGCACGACGTCGTGAACCCGCTCGTCTTCGCCGAGGCCTCCGAGCTGATCGCCGGCCACCACGCCCGCGGGCACGACGTGGTCATCGTCTCGGCCTCCGGCGAGGAGATGGTGAGCCCCATCGCCGAGATGCTGGGCGCCGACTACTCCGTCGCGTCGAAGATGAAGGTCGAGGACGGCAAGTACGCGGGCGAGGTCGAGTTCTACTGCTACGGCGAGAACAAGGTCGTCGCGATGGAGGCGCTCGCGGCCGAGCACGGCTACGACCTCGAGCAGTGCTTCGCCTACTCGGACTCGATCACCGACGTTCCGATGCTCGCTGCAGTCGGGCATCCCACCGCAGTCAACCCCGATCGCGGCCTGCGCAAGGAGGCCGCGGAGCGCGGCTGGCCCGTGGTCTCCTTCTCGAACCCCACACCGTTGCGCGACCGGATACCCACACCGTCGCGGAATTCGGTCCTCGCGAGCGCCGGCCTCGGCGTGGTGGCCGCGGGAGCTGGCGTCGCGACTTACCTTGTGCTGCACCGCAAGAAGCACTGATACCGATCAGTAGCAACTGATCCGAGATTTTTCCGCCCTACCTCTTGATGTGATGGCGCTCACAGGGTAGAAAGGAGTCACGGAGCGGCGCAAAGCTAAATCCTCACCGGAAGAGAAGGTCGGGGATTCCTGAGCGTCAAGGCTCCCAGCACGGACACCAGGCACCCACGCGGAGCTCGCCACCTATGGCGGAAAGCGCTGTGAGCCTGCGTCGCCGGGGAATCAGTGGTCAGCACAAGATCCGCGGATAGTGGATCTCTCCACCGGTAGACGCCGAGGCCGTAATACAGCCCACCCTCACGCACGCTTGGTAACCGGGATCCGTGCTAGCGAACGGCGATTCGGACCCGTTCTGAGGAAAGCACCTTGAGTGCCCCTTCCTCAGCTCAGGCCGGGTCGCCGTTGCGCATGTCCGGGTCCGTTCGACCGAATACCGGACCGCCGCAGCGGATTTCCCTGTCAGCGCTCCGCGAGCGCCAACGCCTCCCTACCGCCGGCCTCCAGTGCCTGACAGCACAGCACCACCCAGGCCACCACGCCGTCGGGGTCGCCCATCCCGAACGCGTCCGCGGCGTCGGCGTAGCTGGGCGCGAACTTCAACCACGTGGTCTCGGGAATGCCGAGCGCGTGCGGGTCGAGACCCGACGCCACCGTCACCAGCCGCGACGCGGCGCGGGCGACAGTCCCGTCGGCCACCTCGAAGGGCCGGAGCGAGAGCAGTTCCCCGTGCACGATCGCGGCCACCACCGGCGCGGGCGCCTCCGTGCCGCCGGTCACGAGCTGCGCCAGCAGTCCGAGTCGCTCCCCCGCGCCGGCGCGCGGCCGGCCGAGCCGGGAGTCGTCGCCGTCGACGAGGTCCGCCGCCGCGAGCGTGTGCAGCCTCGCGAGCACCTGCAGCGGCGCGCGCCGCCACACCCCGACCGAGGCGTCCAGCAGGTCGCCGTCGATCGCCTGATAGGCGCGCATCGCCCCGGCGAGCACCGGATCATTGATCAGCTCGTCCCGGCTCAGCGCGACGGCCGCACCGTCGAGGGCGGCCGAGGCGCGGGCGCCTCGGAGCGACGACTCCGTCGCGGTGGCCCGCCACTCCCGGCGGTTCGCGGGATGACGGTGCACCGTGGCGAGCGCCTCCCGGGCGGCGGCTGCCGCCTCCGCGACGGCGGGGACGGCGACGAGCGGGCTCAGCGGGTCGTTCACACGACCCACCCTAGCCCGCTCGTCACCCGTCCCTGCGGGTCAGCCCGCCAGCTCGATCGAACCGCCGGGGATGGCGTCGATCAGCTTGCGGGTGTAATCCGACGACGGGTTGTCGTAGACCTGATCGGTCGGCCCCGCCTCCATCACCTTGCCGCCCGCCATCACCAGCGTCTGGTGCGCGATCTGCTTGACCACAGCCAGGTCGTGCGTGATGAACAGGTAGGTCAGCCCCAGCTCCTGCTGCAGCCCCTCGAGCAGGGTCAGGATCTGCGCCTGCACCAGCACGTCGAGCGCCGAGACCGCCTCGTCGAGCACGATCACCTCGGGGTTCAGTGCCAGCGCCCGCGCGATGGCCACGCGCTGCCGCTGCCCGCCCGACAGCTCGTTCGGGTAGCGGTGCATGGTGTCCGCAGGCAGCGCCACCATCTCGAGCAGTTCCTTCGCCCGCTCCAGCCGGGACGCCTTGTCGCCGATGCCGTGCACCACCAGCGGCTCCGTGATCGCCCGGTAGATCGAGTACATCGGATCCAGGGAGCCGTAGGGATTCTGGAATACGGGCTGCACCCGCCGCCGGAACGCCTTCGCCTCCGCGCCGCGGAGGGTGGTGACGTCCTTGCCGTCGAATTCGACGGTGCCGCTGGTCGGTTCGAGGAGGCCGAGCACCATGCGGGCCACCGTCGACTTGCCCGATCCGGACTCGCCCACCACAGCGGTGGTCGTGCCCCGGAGCATGGTGAAGCTGACGTCGTCGACCGCGCGGAACTCGCTGCTCTGGAACGGCAGCGAGCCGCGGATCGGGAAGTCCTTCACCAGGTTCGCGGCGACCACGACCTCCGCCGGACCAGTCGCGGCCGAGTCCTTCAACTCGCCCTTGACCGTCTCCAGCTCGACGCCCGACCCGCCCGCACCCGACTCCATGACGTCCGTCACCGCGGCGGCGACGGGCGGGATCTCGGCCCGGCGGGCCGAGAGCGACGGCGCCGCCGACACGAGCCGCTTGGTGTACTCGTGCTGCGGGTCCTGCAGGATCTCCAGCGCGGGACCGGATTCCACGACGCGCCCCTTGTACATCACGACGAGGTGGCTGGCGCGCTCGGCGGCCAGGCCCAGGTCGTGCGTGATCAGCAGCACCGCGGTGCCGAGATCGGAGGTGAGCGTGTCCAAGTGGTCCAGGATCTGGCGCTGCACCGTGACGTCGAGCGCGGACGTCGGCTCGTCGGCGATGAGCAGCTTCGGCCGGCAGGCCAGGCCGATCGCGATGAGCGCGCGCTGCTTCATGCCGCCCGAGAACTCGTGCGGGTACTGGTTCACCCGCTTGTCCGGATCCTTCATCCCGGCCTCGGCCAGCAGCGCGATCGCCCGCTTCTTGGCGTCGCCCTCCTCGGCGTTGTTGGCCTTGAGGGTCTCGCGGACCTGGAAGCCCACGCGCCACAGCGGATTCAGGTTCGTGTTCGGGTCCTGCGGGACCAGTCCGATGCCGTTGCCGCGGATCTTCTGGAAGTCCTTCTCCGAGGCCTTGGACAGGTCCTGGCCGTCGAAGACGATCTGCCCGCTCGCCACCTTGCCGGTGCCCTGCAGCAGGCCCATCACGGCCGCGGCCGTGGTGGACTTGCCCGACCCGGACTCGCCGACGATCGCCACCGTCTGGCCCGGATAGACCGTGAGGTTGGCGCCCCGCACCGCGGGGACCGGCTTGCCCTGGACCTCGAATTCCACGACCAGGTCGCGGATCTCGAGCAGCGGCGACGGCGACTTGCCGATCGCCGAGGCGACCTTGTCCTTGACCTTGCTCAGGCCGTGCTTGCGTTCGTCGGACATCAGCGCTTCCTCGCCTTCGGATCGAGTGCGTCGCTCAGGACGTCACCGAGCATCATGAACGTGAGCACGGTGATCGCCAGTGCGGTCGCGGGGAAGAACAGGATCGGGGTGCCCTCGCGGAGGAGGGTCTGTCCGTCCGAGATGTCCATGCCCCAGGAGACCTCACTGGCCGGAAGCCCGATCCCCAGGTATGACAGCGTGGCCTCAGTGACGATGTAGATGCCCAGCGCCACGGTGGCGACGACGATGACCGGCCCGAGGCAGTTCGGGATCACGTGGGTGAACAGCGTCCGGACCTTGGAGGAGCCCAACGACTTCGAGGCGTCGATGAACTCCTCGTTGCGGATCGAGATCGCCGCCGACCGCGCGATGCGCGCGATCTGCGGCCAACTGAAGATCGCGAGCACCAGCACCACCGAGTAGACGGTGCGCGAGCTGACCATCTGCATGACCACGACGGCCGCCAGCATGAGCGGGACGCCGAAGAAGATGTCCGAGAGGCGGGCGATCAAGGAGTCCAACCAACCGCCGTAGAACCCCGCCGTGGCGCCCAGAATGCCGCCGACCACCACCACGGCGAGGGTGGTGAGTACGCCGACGAGCACCGACGCGCGAGCACCGTAGATGGTCCGCGCGTAGATGTCATAGCCCTGCAGATCCGTCCCGAACCAGTGCTCACCGCTGGGCGGAAGGAGCGATCGGTCGAGCGATGCCTCGTGCGGATCCCTTCCGAAGGCGAACACCGACGGGAACAGCACTACGAGCAGGATCAACGCGAGTAGCGCGACGCAGACCCAGAACAACGGCTTGACCTTCAGCTGCAACCACGCCGTCTTCCAGAAGCCAGCGGGCTCCACGTCCTTGGCGACGGCGTCGACCGCGCCGACCACGACGTCGTCGGCCGCGGCGACGAACCGTTCCTGTCCGGGGTAGGTGTGCTTGTCATGCATAGCGGATCCTCGGGTCGAGGGCGGCGTAGAGCAGGTCCACCACCACGTTGCAGATGAGGTAGATGACGATGAGCACCGTCACGAAGGAGACCACCGTGGTGGCCTCACCGCGGATGATCGCCTGGTAGATGGTGCCGCCCACGCCGGGGATGTTGAAGATGCCCTCCGTGACGAGCGCACCGCCCATGAGCGCGCCGATGTCGGCGCCCAGGAAGGTGACCACCGGGATCAGCGAGTTCCGGAGCACGTGCACCAGCACGACGCGCGAGCGCGGCAGCCCCTTGGCCGTCGCGGTCCGCACGTAGTCCGCGGTGAGGTTCTGCGAGACCTGCGAGCGGGTGAGCCGCACGACGTACGCGAACGACACCAAGCCGAGCACGATGCCCGGCAGCAGCAGGTGATAGAAGTCCAGGTTGCCGCCGACGGTGACCGGGAACCAGCCCAGCTTCACACCGAAGACGAACTGGGCGATGAAGCCCAGCACGAAGATCGGCACCGCGATGATGATCAGCGAGACGAACAGGATCGACGTGTCGAAGAGCTTGCCCTTCTTCAGGCCGGCGATCACACCGAAGAAGATGCCCAGGATCGTCTCGACCGCGAGCGCGATGAGCGCGAGGTTCACCGTGACCGGGAAGGCTCGCTTCATCACGTCCCACACCGGCTGTCCGGAGAAGGAGGTGCCGAAGTCGAGCGAGAAGACGCCCTTGATGTAGTACCAGTACTGCACGAGGAAGGGCTGGTCGAGGTGGTACTGCGCCCGCAGGCCCTCCACCACCTCGGGGGGCAGCGTGCGGTCACCGCCGAGGGCGGCGATCGGATCCGCGGGCACGAGGAAGACGAGCGCGTAGATGAGCAGCGTGGCGCCGAAGAACACGATCACCAACTGCCCGAGCCTGCTCAGGAGATATCTGGTCATGCCATCACTCCTTCGTGATGTTCGTGAAGTCGAAGCGGCCGTTCCAGGTGAGCTGTCCCTGAACGCCGTCGCCGACGCCGGCCGCGGCGTTGTAGTCCCAGAGCGGGACGACCGGCAGATCTGCCAGAAGGATCGACTGCGCCTCGTTGATCAGCCTGGTCGACTGCGCCGGATCCAGGGCCTGCTGGCCCTCTGCGATCTTCCGGTCGAACGCCGGATTGCTGTAGTCGCCGTCGTTCGAGCCACCACCGGTGACGTAGTTCGACTCGAGGAAGTTCAGCTGCGTCGGGTAGTCGCCCTGCCAGCCGTTGCGGCCGGCTGACTTCAGGGTGCGCTTCGTCAATTCGTCGCGGATCTGCTTGAAGGTGGCGTAGGGCTTGCCCTCGGCCTCGATCCCCAGCGTGTTCTTGATCTGGTTCGTCACCGCGTCGATCCACTGCTTGTGGTCACCGTCGGAGTTGTAAGCGATGGTGAACGCACCGGTCCACGGCTTGATCGCGTTCGCCTGCGCCCAACGCTGCTTCGCCAGTTCCGGGTTGTGCTTGACGGTCTCGTTGCCCGGGAGATCACCGCTCCACCCGGGGATCGAGCGAGCGGTGAACTCGAGCGCCGGGTTGCGGAACCCCTGGAAGACCACGTCGATGATCTGCTGGCGGTCGATCGACATCGAGATCGCCTGACGTCGCAAACGCCCCTCTTCGTCCGGACCGAAGTGCTCGAGGAACTCGGGAATCACGAACGACTGGGTCTGCGCGGTCGGCTTGGTGATCGCCTTCTTACCGAGCGTCTTCTTGAACGAGCGCAGCGCACTGTTCGGGATGGTGTCGAGCGCGTCGAGGTTGCCCGACGTCAGATCGGTGTACGCCGGATCGTACGACTCGTACATCACGAACGTGAGCCCGCCGTTCTTCGGCTTCGGCCCCTTGAAGCCCTCGTATCGGACCACGTCGAGCTGCACGTTGTGCCGCCACTGCTTGAGCTTGTACGGTCCGTTGCCCACCGGGTTCTGGCCGAACTTCTCCTTCCCCTCGGTGAAGAAGACGTCGGGCAGCGGCACGAACGGAGTGAAGCCGAGCGCCAGCTTGAAGTCGATGTTCGGAGCCGTGAGATCGATGGTGAAAGTGAAATCGTCGACCACCTTCAGCCCGCTCATCTCGGTCTTGGTGGACCCCTTCGAGGCCACTTCCTCGAAGCCGGCGATCGGGGCGTAGAAGCTCTGCTGCTTCTGCAGGTTGCCGATCGCCGCGCCGAAGTTCCACGCGCGCACATAGTTCTGCGCCTTCACGGGCGTACCGTCGGTGAACGTCCAGTCACGCTTCAGCTTGACCACGAAGTGTTTGTTATCCGTGGTCTCGACCGCTTCCGCGTTCGCCAGCTCGGGCGTCCCGTCCGCTTGATAGCTGTACAGCCCGGTGAACAGGGAGTCGACGACGCGACCTCCCATGTTCTCGTTGGTGTCCGATGGAACCAGACCGCTCTGGGGCTCGCCGCCGTTCACGCGCACGATCGCATCGGGCCCGACGGTGTTCTGCGACCGCGCGCCGTCCATGCTGCACCCGGACACCGCCAGGCTCGCGGCGACGGCGACGGCGAGGATCGCCCGCGTCGTCGACCACCGCTTACTTCGTATTCTCACAACTACCTCCGCCGGAGTTGGTCAGTTCAGTGCTCAGCACTTTAAGCGCCCCTCACTACTCTGTCCCGGCAATCCACGCCGTCGGGCCCGCTCGGGGCGAGTCCGGCCCGAACATCCTCGTCTCGGGGTATAAGTGAAGGGCAACCCCGTGCAACCCCGCTTCGGCGTGCCCCAGATTCGGGAAAGCTCTGTTCGGACCGCGGCGAGATCCCTACGATCAACCCATGACTGATTCCGCGACAGCCGCTTACCCGCCCTCCGCTGAATTCGCAGCTCAGGCCAACACGCAGGGCCGTGACCTGTACGACCGTGCCGAAGCGGACCGTCTGGGCTTCTGGGCGGAGCAGGCGAACCGGCTGCACTGGGACACCCCGTTCGGCGAGGTCCTGGACTGGAGCGGCGCCCCCTTCGCCAAGTGGTTCGTGGGCGGCAGGCTCAACGTCGCGTACAACTGCGTCGACCGCCACGTCGAGGCGGGCAACGGCGATCGCGTCGCGATCCACTGGATCGGCGAGCCCGGCGACAGCCGCGACCTCACCTACAACGACCTCAAGGACGAGGTCAGCCGCGCGGCCAACTACCTGAGCTCGATCGGCCTGCAGGCGGGCGACCGGGTCGCGATCTACATGCCGATGGTGCCCGAGGCCATCGTCGCCATGCTCGCGTGCGCGCGCCTGGGCCTGACGCACTCCGTGGTCTTCGGCGGCTTCTCCGCCGCGGCCCTGCGCTCGCGCGTCGACGACGCCGAGGCGAAGGTCGTCATCACCACCGACGGCCAGTTCCGCCGCGGCAAGCCCGCGCCGCTCAAGGCCAACGTCGACGAGGCGCTCGACATGGACATCGACGGCGCGACTGCCACGTCCGTCGAGAAGGTGATCGTCGTCCAGCGCTGCAAGAACGACATCGACTGGCACGACCGCGATGTGTGGTGGCACGAGTCGGTGGGCGCGGCATCGTCGGACCACACCCCCGAGGCCTTCGACGCCGAGCACCCCCTGTTCCTGCTGTACACGTCGGGCACCACGGGCAAGCCGAAGGGCATCGTGCACAGCTCGGGCGGCTACCTCACACAGGCGGCGTACACGCACTACTACCTCTTCGACCTCAAGCCGGAGAAGGACGTGTACTGGTGCACGGCCGACATCGGCTGGGTCACCGGGCACACCTACATCGTCTACGGGCCGCTGGCCAACGGCGCCACGCAGATCGTCTACGAGGGCACGCCGAACTCGCCGAACGAGCACCGCCACTTCGAGGTCATCGAGAAGTACGGCGTCTCGATCTACTACATCGCGCCCACGCTGGTGCGCACGTTCATGAAGTGGGGCCGCGAGATCCCCGACGCGCACGACCTGAGCTCGATCCGCGTGCTCGGCTCGGTGGGCGAGCCGATCAACCCCGAGGCATGGCGCTGGTACCGCGACGTCATCGGCGCCGGCACGGCCCCGATCGTCGACACCTGGTGGCAGACGGAGACCGGCGCCGCGATGGTCGCGCCGCTCCCCGGCACCACCACGCTCAAGCCCGGCTCGGCGATGGAGCCCGTGCCCGGCATCAGCGCCAACATCGTCGACGACGACGGGAACACCCTGCCCCGCGGCGAATCCGGCCTGCTCGTGCTCGACGAGCCGTGGCCGGCCATGCTGCGCGGCATCTGGGGCGATCCGGAGCGCTTCGTGGACACCTACTGGTCGCGCTACGCCGATCAGGGCTGGTACTTCGCGGGCGACGGCGCGCGGTACGACGAGGACGGCGCCCTCTGGGTGCTGGGCCGCGTCGACGACGTCATGAACATCTCCGGTCACCGCATCTCGACCGCCGAGGTCGAGTCGGCGCTCGTCGGGCACCCCGCCGTGGCCGAGGCGGCCGTCGTGGGCGCCTCCGACGCGACGACGGGCCAGGCCATCGCCGCGTTCGTCATCCTGCGCCAGGGCGTCGACGACTCGGATCCCGACAAGCTGATCGCCGAGATGACGGCCCAGGTCTCCAAGGACATCTCGCCGATCGCCAAGCCGCGCGAGATCAACATCGTGCCCGAGCTGCCGAAGACCCGCTCCGGCAAGATCATGCGCCGCCTGCTCCGCGACGTGGCCGAGGGCCGCGAGCTGGGCGACACGTCGACGCTGGTCGATCCCAGCGTGTTCGAGAACATCCGCAAGCAAAAGGGCTAGCAGCCCACCGACGAGGGCGGTAACGTCCGGTAGCTGTGTCGTCGCCAACCGCGGCCGCAGTCCCCGGGCGTGCCGCCCTCCTCGCTGTCCGCACCGCCCTCCGGCCCTACGTCCGCCTGACGGTGGCCGGATTCCGCCAGCAGTCCACGTATCTCGGCGCGGCGGCCGCCGGCGTGTTCACCAACGCCGTCTTCGGCTTCGTCAAGATGGCGATCCTGCTCGCGACGCTCGCCGGCGCGGGCGGCGTCGCCGGCGGGTACACGCCGGAGCTCATGGTCAGCTACATCTTCCTGTCGCAGGGCATGCTCACGGCGATCGGTGCCTTCGGCGGCGACGGGTCCCTCGCCGAGCGGATCCGCTCGGGCGACATCGCCGTCGACTTCCTCCGTCCGCTCGATGTGCAGTTCGCCACGCTGGCGACGGTGCACGGCGGCGCGGTCTACTCCCTGATCCCGCGGGCCCTGCCCCTCGCGGCGATCGGCGCCGCGACCTCGATGATGGCGTGGGCGAGCGAGCCCGCCGCCTACCCGCTGGCCGCCGTCAGCGTCCTGCTGTCGATCGTCCTGGCGCAAGCGCTGCTCTACTGCGTGCAGATCCTCGGCTTCTGGGTCGTGGACACGCGCGGCATCCAGATGTTCTACGTCGTCGCGGGCACGTTCCTCATGGGCATGTTCGTGCCGGTGGGCCTGTTCCCCGGCTGGCTGGCCACGATCGCGGAGGTCACGCCCTTCGGGTGGATCCTCATGCCGCCGTGCGACATCCTCTCCGGCCGCATCGACGCCGCGGCGGGCCTGGCCGCCGTGGGGATCCAGGCGGGGTGGACGGTGGCCGTGCTCGCGGTCGGCGCGCTGCTCACGGCGGCGGGCCGCCGCCGGTTGGAGGTGCAGGGTGGCTGACACCGCTGCCGAGGCCCGGCCCGGTCCGCTCGCGCCGTACCGCGCGGTGCTGACCTCGCGCGTGCAGGCGCAGGTGAGCTACCGCGCCTCGCTCGCGATGGACCTGTTCGCCGCGCTGCTGCTCGGCCTCGTCGAGCTCGCGGAGGTGTGGCTGCTGTTCCACAATGCGAAGGTCATCGGCGGCCTCACCTTCTCCGCCGTGCTCCTGGTCTTCGCGCTCGCCGACCTCTCCTTCTGCGCCGCCGACATCCTCTTCGGGCACCTCGACAAGCTGCCCCGGTACGTACGGGCCGGGACCATCGACGTCTTCTACCTGCGCCCGCAACCGATCCTGCTGCAGCTCATGACCAGCGACATCCGCATCCACCGGCTCACCCGGCCGGCGGTCAGCCTGTTCGCGCTCGGCTACGCGCTCACGCACAACGCGATCGCCTGGGGCCCGGGCACCGTCGGCATGCTCATCATCGCGCTGGTCTGCGGCCCGATCATCTACTCGGCGGTCTTCGTGATCGCCGCCGGGCTCCAGTTCGTCCTCGTCAACGGCGCGGAGTTCACCAGCTCCTTCGTCTACGGCGGCCGCTACGCGGCCTCGCAGCCGGCGTCGGTGTGGCCGGGCGCGATCAAGGTGACCTTCGGCTTCGTCCTGCCGCTCGCCTTCACCGGCTACCTTCCGGCCCTGTACATCCTGGGCCTGCCCGGCGACGGGATCTTCCGGCCGGAACTCGCGTGGGCGCTACCGTTGGCCACCGCGTGGGTCGTGCTCCTGGCGGGCGCGACGTGGCGCTGGGGACTGCGGCACTACCGGGGAGCGGGCGGATGACCGAGCACATCATCGAGACGACCGGCCTGACGCGCACCTTCGTCAAGCGGGGCTGGAACGGCCGTACCAGGACGGTCACCACGGCCGTCGACCACCTCGACCTGCGGATCGCGCCGGGCGAATCCGTCGGCTACATCGGCGCGAACGGCGCCGGCAAGTCGACCACGATCAAGATGCTCATGGGCATCCTGGTGCCCACGTCGGGGACGGTGCGCACCGTCGGGCTCGATCCCCTGGCCCGGCGGCGCGACGTGGCCCGGCGGGTGGGCGTCGTCTTCGGGCAGCGCTCGCAGCTGTGGTGGGACCTGCCCACCGGCAGGTCGCTGGAGATCCTGGCCGCCGTGCACCGTCTCCCCGACACAGTGGCGAAGGAGCGTTCGGACCGGCTGATCGAGCAGCTGGAGCTGGGCGCCTACCTCGACCGGCCGGTGCGCCAGCTCAGCCTGGGCGAGCGGATGCGGGCGGAAGTCGCGGCGTCGCTGATGCATTCGCCGGAGCTGCTGATCCTCGACGAGCCCACCATCGGCCTCGACGTGCTCAGCAAGCAGCGGCTGCGCGAGTTCCTCATCGCCGAGCGCGCCGAGCGCGGCCTCACCCTGCTGCTCACCACGCACGACATGGGCGACGTGGAGCGGCTGTGCGAGCGGATCCTCGTCGTCGACCACGGGCGCACCGCGTTCGACGGCACGCTCGACGGCCTCGTCGGCACCGTCGGAGCGCCGCGCGTGCTGGTGCTCGACCTGGACCGGCCCACACCGGATCTCGAGGTCGACGGTGCGCGGCACCTCGCCAGTGAGGGCGGGGGCCTGCGCCAGCGGCTTGAGCTGAGCGCGCCGCTGCCCCAGGTGCTCGCGGCCGTCGCCGAGCGGGCGACGGTGCGCGACCTCACCGTCGACGAGCCCGACATCGAGGACGTGGTGCGGCGGCTCTACGAGCGCTCGCGCCCGAACACCTGAGCCCGCAGCACGTCCAGCGGATCGCCGCCGCCGCGCGCGGGCGGCGGACCGGCCTCGGGGACCCCGAGCGGCCCCGTGAGGTCCTTCTCCCACCGCGTCCAGTCGGTGACCGCCCACCGCTCGGCGATCGCCCACCGCCCGTCCCGCCGCTCGAACCGGTCGACGTACCGCAGGCCCAGGGTCAGGTAGGCCTGCAGCTCGGCGTCCGGCGCGGACCAGTGCGTTGCGGTGCAGTAGGTCTCGACCACCGCGACGTCGCCCGCGATCTCGGACAGGTGGTTGCCGATCTGGTGGTGCGTGCCGCCGAGCGACTCCAGCTGCCCGCGCACCCAGGGCACGTACTCCTCGACGGGGCCGTCGAAGCCGGTGTGGTGATCGACGGCGCCCGGGTGGTAGCAGGCGCGCACCGCCTCCGGGTCGAGGCGATCGATGCCGCGGCAGTACCGCAGCACCACGTCCTCGATCTCGCGCCGGGCCAGGAGTTCGTCGACCGTCATAGCGCCAGTGGACCACGGGGGCGTGAACCGGTAGGCAGTATCCATGGGTTTCACCCGCGAGCAGCTGCTCGCCTACTCGGATACGACGGTGCCCGACCTCCTCGGTCCCGGCTGCCGGCTGCTGTTCTCCGGCATCAACCCCGGGCTGTGGACCGCGGCGACGGGCGCGCACTTCGCCCGGCCCGGCAATCGCTTCTATCCGGCGCTGTACGAGGCGGGCATCGTCGACCTCGTCATCGACGCCGCCGACGGGATGAGCTTCGCCGACCGGAACTCGCTGGTGGACGCGGGGATCGGCATCACCAACGTCGCGCCGAGGGCGACGGCGAAGGCCAGCGAGCTCACCGCGGAGGAGCTCCGGGAAGGCGGCGAGGCGCTGGTCGAGCGGGTGCTGCAGGTGGCGCCACGCATCCTCGCGGTCCTCGGAATCACCGCCTACCGCACCGCTTTCCACGAACCGAAGGCCGTTCCCGGCCCGCAGGAGCGCACCATCGGCGAGACGCAGGTGTGGGTGCTGCCCAATCCGAGCGGGCTCAACGCCCACGAGACCGTGCCGACGCTCGCGGCGGCGTACCGTCGGGCCGCCGAGGCGGCGGGGATCACCCTCGCTGCAGCGCGTCCGCCCGGACCTGCACCAGCGTGAGGTCGAGCAACGGCGTCGCGACGCCCAGCTCGCGGGCGCGCGCCGCGAGGTCGCCGAGGATGTGCTCGGCCTCGTTCGGCAGGCCTGCCACCAGGTCCCGGTAGAGCGACGAGGTCATCGCCGACTCCGGGTCCAGTAGGGTCGTGGCGGTCCGCTCGTCGGATTCCGCGGGCACCGGGTGGCCGGCGGCGGCCGCGACCGCCTCGGTCTCCGCGATGATCGCCCGCACGTGCGGCTCCCCGCCCGCGGCGATGACCGGCCCGACGGGGCTGCGGAACAGGCAGCAGAGGATGCCGGTGGCCGCGATGAACGCCCACTTCGCCCACAGCGCCCCGGTGACGTCGTCGCTCACGGTGAGCCGGATGCCGGGCACGTCGAGCGCCCGCGCGACGTCGGGCGCACCGTCGCCGATGGTGAGGGCCGACCAGTCGGTCATCTGGACCACCGCCCCGTCGTCCAGCGTGGCGACGATCATCGCGAGCGCGCCCAGCACGCGCGGCCCGAACGCAGCCTCGAGCCGGTCCATGTGTGCCATGCCGTTGAGGATCGGCAGGACGACGGTGCCCTCCCCCACCGCGGGGCGCAGATCGGCGATCGCCGCGTCGAGCGCCGGGGCCTTGACCGTGAGGATCACCAGGTCGAAGACCTGCGGCGCGGCCGCGAGCTCGTCGGCCGTGAGCGCGGCGACGTCGAGCGTGCGGGTGCCGGCCGGATCGGTGAACCGGAGCCCGTCGCGGCGCAGGGCCGCGGCTCGGGCCGGGCGAACCAGGAAGGTCACGTCCCGGCCCGCCTCGATCAGGCGGGAGCCGAAGGCCCCGCCCGTCGCGCCCGCACCCACGATGAGGATCCGCACGACCTACACCTTGTCGAGTTCCACGTCGCGCGTCTCGTGCATCACGAGGAGGGCGATGAGCGTGGCGCCGCCGGCGAGCGCGAGGTAGACGCCCACCCAGCCGACGCCGTACGAGCTGACCAGCCAGGTGGCGATGAACGGCGCGATGGCGGCGCCGAGGATCGACGCGAAGTTGTACGAGATGCCGCTGCCCGTGTAGCGGACGTTGGTGGCGAACAGCTCCGGCAGCACGGCGCTCATCGGGCCGAAGGTGAGACCCATGAGCGTGAGGCCCGCGATGAGGACGGCGAGCATCGTGCCCTGCGTGGTGGTGGCCGGGTCGAGGATCCACTTGAACGAGAGGCCGTAGACGATGATCGCGATCGTCACGCCGATGAGCAGCTTGCGGCGGCCGATCCGGTCGGCGAAGTGGCCGGACACGGCGACGAAGACCGCGAAGAAGAGCACCGCGATGAGCTGCATCTCGAGGAAGTCGATGTACGAGATGCCGAGCTTGATGCCCGACTTGTCGACCACCTTGCCCGTGCCGTACGAGACGATCCACGTGGTCACCAGGTAGAACAGCGTGTAGGTGGCGACCATGACGAAAGTGCCGATGATGAGCGGCCGCCACGCGGTGCGGAGCACCTCGCCCAGCGGCGCCTTGACCTTCTTTCCGTCCTTGACGGCCTTCGCGAAGACCGGCGTCTCGGTCAGCTTGAGACGGACGTACAGGCCCACGATCACCATAACGGCCGAGGCGAGGAACGGGATGCGCCAGCCCCAGGTCATGAACGCGTGGTTCGAGGTGGAGGTCTTCGAGTCGAAGTCCATCAGCTGCATGATCACGAGGAAGGTGCCGTTGGCCAGGAAGAAGCCGAAGGGGGCGCCCAGCTGCGGCCACATCGCCGCCCAGGCGCGCTTACCGGGAGCGGCCGTCTCCGTCGCCAGCAGCGCCGCGCCCGACCACTCGCCGCCCAGGCCCAGGCCCTGCGCGAAGCGCATCAGCGCGAGCAGCGCCGGGGCCCAGTAGCCGACCTGGTCGAAGGTGGGGAGCACGCCGATGAGGAAGGTCGCGACGCCCATGGTGAGCAGCGAGCCCACCAGGGTCGCCTTGCGGCCCACCCGGTCGCCGAAGTGGCCGAACAGGATCGAGCCGAGGGGCCGGGCCGCGAAGGCGAGGCCGAAGGTCGCGAACGAGGCGAGCAGCGCCGCGGTGTCGTCCCCCTTGGGGAAGAACAGGGTGGGGAAGACCAGCACTGCTGCGGTCGCGTAGATGTAGAAGTCGAAGAACTCGATGGTGGTGCCCACCATGGAGGCGACGACGATTCGCCTGCGATTCATTGGCAGGAGATTACGCGGAGCGGCACCGGCAGGATGCGGTGACCCGGGTCACCGTGGACACCTGCGGTACGGTCGACCGATGAACGACGCACCGCCCCGGTTCCGGGCCTCACGGGCGTTGATCCGCTTCCTCCGCACCGAGACCGTCGGCGGCACAGCCCTTCTCGTCGCGGCGGCGATCGCGCTCCTGTGGGCCAACTCCTCCTGGTCGGAGAGCTACGCCCACCTCGCCGAGATCAAGATCGGCAGCGACGACTGGACGATCTTCGGGCAGTCCCTCCACCTCCGGCTGACGCTCGCCGACTGGGCCAAGGACGGGCTCCTCGCGATCTTCTTCTTCGTCGCCGGCCTGGAGCTCAAACGCGAGCTCGTCGTCGGCGAACTGTCGACGGTGCGCGGCGCCGCGCTGCCCGTGTTGTGCGCGGTCGGCGGCGTGGTGGTGCCCGCGATCATCGCGTTCGGCATCGCCCGCGACAACCCGTACATCGGCAGCGCCTGGGCCGTCCCCATCGCCACCGACATCGCCTTCGCGCTCGGCATCCTCTCGCTCATCGGCTCCCGCCTGCCGTCGGGGGCGCGGGTCTTCCTGCTCGGGCTGGCGGTGGTCGACGACCTCATCGCCATCGCGGTGATCGCCGTGCTCTTCGCGGGCGACCTCAAGGTCGGGTGGCTGGCCGTCGCCGCCGTCGGCTGCGCGCTCTACTGGTTCGGGCAGCACCGTCGGATCACCACGCCCCTCTATTACGTGCCCATCGCGATCGTCGTGTGGGTGGCGATGCTCCAGTCGGGTGTGCACGCCACGATCGCGGGCGTGGCGCTGGGCCTGCTGACCCGCGTGAAGCCGGACCGGGGCGAGCGCGAATCGCCCGCGGAACGACTCGAGCACCGGATCCAGCCGGTCTCGGCCCTGTTCTGCGTGCCGGTCTTCGCCTTCTTCGCCTCCGGCGTCGCCGTGAACGGCGAGGTCTTCCGCGAGCTGTTCACCGACGAGCTCGCCCTGGGCATCATGATCGGCCTGTTCTTCGGCAAGATCATCGGCATCTCGGGCGCCAGCGTGATCGCGGTGAAGCTGCGGCTGGCGGAACGACCCGAGGGCCTCGACAACCGGGACATCCTGGCGCTCAGCGTGCTCGGCGCGATCGGCTTCACGGTCAGCCTGCTCGTCGCGGAGCTCGCGCTGCCCGAGGGCGAGGCCGATCTCGCCAAGGCGGCGGTGCTGCTCACGTCGGTCGCGGCGTCGGTGATCGGGGCGCTGTTGCTCATGCGGCGTGGGAGGGTGCACGAGGCCCGGTGACGGGCCGGGCGCGCGGCGCGGAGGTCGACACGTCGTGGTCGCGCGGACACGCCGGGGTGACCTCTGGCACGATGACTGATAACTAGAGGAGGACCAAGTGAGCTTGGACAGCACACCCACCGGCGGGACCCCGCGGACGCTTTCGGCGATCCCGCTCACCGATCCCAACGTGACCGCCTCCGGCGATCCGACGATCGGCAGCCTCGTCCGGGACGCCTCGACGCAGGTCTCCTCGCTGGTTCGCGCCGAGGTCGAGCTCGCCAAGGCCGAGACCATGCGGGACGTCAAGAAGGCGGCCACCGGCTCGGCCTTCTTCGCCGTCGCGGGCGTCGTGGCCCTGTACTCGTCGTTCTTCTTCTTCTTCTTCCTCACCTGGCTGCTCAACGTGTGGCTGCCGATGTGGGCGGCCTCGCTCATCGTCTTCATCCTCATGCTGGTCGTGGCCGGTGTCGCGGCGTTCCTCGGCTACCTCAAGGTCAAGCGCATCAAGGGCCCGCAGAAGACGATCGCCTCGCTCAAGGAGTCGCAGTCGCTGCTCTCGGCCGGCGAGCGCGATGCGGCGGGCGCACCGTCGACCGTCGCGCGACGCTGACGGCACGACCCTGAGGCACCACCGGTGACCAGTCCCGATCCGTCGAGCGTCCGGTTCCCCGGCCCGTGGGAGCACCTCGACGTGCGCGCCAACGGCATCCGGCTGCACGCCGTCGAGCACCGGCCCGAGGGCGCCGATCCCGCCCCGGACCGGCCACTCGTGGTGCTGCTGCACGGTTTCGGCGGCTTCTGGTGGAGCTGGCGGCACGTGCTGCCGCAGCTGCACGAGGCCGGCTACCGGGCCGTCGCCTTCGACCTGCGCGGCTACGGTGACAGCGATAAGCCGCCGCGCGGCTACGACGGCTGGACCCTGTCCGGCGACGTCGCAGGGCTCGTCCGCGCGCTCGGCCACACGTCGGCGGCGCTCGTCGGGCACGGCGAGGGCGGCCTCGGCTGCTGGGCCACCGCCACCCTGCACCCGCGCGTGGTCTCCGCGATCGCGGTCATCTCGTCCCCGCATCCCATCGCGCTCAAGCGGTCCGCTCTCCGGAACAAGGAACAGCGCTCGGCGATGCTCGGCCCCATCACCTTCGCGCAGCTCCCCCGCGTCGCGGAGGACCGCATGGTCCGCGACGACGGTGCCGAGATCGGCGCCGTGTACGCCGCCCGCAGCGGCGCGACGTGGCGGCGCAGCGCCGACTACGCCGAGGCCCTGCCCCGCTACCGCAGCGCCATCCAGATCCCCGGCACCGCGCACAGCGCCCTCGAGTACGCCCGCTGGGCCTGGCGCAGTCAGTTCCGGCCCGACGGGGCACGGTTCCTCAGCAGCATGAACCAGCGGCTGCACATCCCCGTGCTCGCCTTCCGCGGCGAGGTCGACCCGTACGTGCTGCCGCAGCCCGTCTACTCCAGCCACGACTGGGCGACCGACTACCGCGTCCGCGCCGTCGAGAACGCCGGGCACTACGCGCACGAGGAGGCGCCCGGCACCGTCGGGCCGCAGCTCGTGGACTTCCTGGCGGGCCTGCCCGGGCCCCGCCTGCTCCCCTGACCTCCCGTGTCCGACGGTGCCGCCGGCCCGCGCCCGGCGCGGCCTAGCGGTTGACGCAGGCCCCCGTCGAGACACCGGCGGTGGCGGTGGTCCCCGCCTGCAGCGCGGGCTCGACCTGCTTGGCGGTGAGCGCGAAGGCGGTGTCGGCGTCGTCGACGGCCACGCCGAAGATCACGCCGACCACGTTGCCCTCGCGGTCGAAGACGGGGCCGCCCGAGTTGCCGGGGCGGACCTGCCCGCGGAGCAGGTAGACGTCGCGGCGGACCTGCGCGTCGCGGTAGATGTTGCGTCCCTCGAGGGTCTGCTGGCTGCGCACCCGCGACGACGACAGCGTCAGCGGGCCGCCGCCGGGGTAGCCGAGCACGAAGCCGGGATCGCCGGGCTTGGCGCCGTTGAAGACGATCCGCAGCGGCTTGGCCTGCAGCCCCGGCACGTTCAGCACCGCGACGTCGGTCTGCGCGTCGAAGTAGACGACCTGCGCGCTGTACTTCTTCGTCCCGTCGACGGTGACCTGCACGCTGCGGGTGCCCGCGACGACGTGCGCGTTGGTGACCACCCGGCCCGGCGTCGCCACGAAGCCCGAGCCCTCGAGCGCGCGGCTGCACGACGGCGCCTGGCCGTCGATGCGGACCACGGACGAGCGGACGCGCTGCACAGCCGGGTCGGTGAAGTCGACCCGGTCGGGCGTCTCCACGCTGACCACCGGGGTGTTCACGAACGGGCCGAGCGCCTGCGGCAGCCCGGAGTCGTCGATGATCGCGGAGAACTTCTGCGGCAGGCCGTCGGCGCCGACGACCTTCGCGAAGTCGTTGACGGCGCCGAGCACCGCCGAGCCGTTGACCGACCGCGAGACCTGCGGCGCGGCGGCCGAGGTGAGCGGGATCGCGACCAGCCAGGCCGCCACCAGCAGCGCGCCGACCTGCACCACGGCACCGACGCCGGAGTCGACGGTGCGCAGGCCCGTGCTGCGGATCGAGCTGCGCACCGCGCGCCCGAGCACCATGCCGGAGAGCTCGCCGATGATCACCAGGCCGGCCAACAGGCCGACGCCGAGGATGAGGCGGCCCTTGGCATCGTCGACCGAGCCGAGGACGTGCGGGGCGAGCAGGACGCCGGCGGCGGCGCCGAGCACCACGCCGATGAAGGCGAGCACGGACGCGGCGGCGCCCTGCCGGTAGCCGGAGATCGCGGCCAGGATCATGAGGACGACGACGATCACGTCGACCCAGGTCGAACCGGTCATCGAGCGCTCTCCTGCCAGGTCAGGGCGCGGGCGGCCGCGGCGCGCACCTCGTCGGTGAGCGGCCGCACGTCGTCGGTGTCCCAGGGCTGCTCCCAGCCCGCCGCGCCGATCAGCGCGTTCACCAGGCCGCCGGTGAAGCCCCACACCAGCATCGGGCCGGCCGCGAAGGCCGGGCCGCGGTAGAAGGACTTGCGCACCATGAACCGGTGCGCGGGGTCGATGAGCTCGGCCAGCGGCACGCGCCGGACCAGCGCCGTCTCGGCGGGGTCGACGGCGCGGACCTCGGGCGGGCTCGCCGCGTAGCCGATGACCGGGACCACGCGGAAGCCCGAGACGGGCACTTCGATCGGGTCCAGTTCGGCGACGATCTCGACCGATTCGGGGTCGAGACCGGTCTCCTCCCACGCCTCGCGCAGCGCGACGGCCACGTCGTCGGCGTCCTCGGGATCGCGGGCGCCGCCGGGGAAGGCGACCTGCCCCGCGTGCTGCCGCATCGCGGAGGCGCGCTGGGTGAGCAGCACCGTCGCGTCGTCGGGCGGCGTCGCCCCGGACGCGGACGGGTCACCGTCGAACAGGATGAGCACGGACGCGCGGCGCGGGTTCCGCACGCGCTGCAGGGCTGCGACGGCGCCGCCGCGCTGCTCGATCTCGCTCGCCACGTCGCCCAGGTTGCCGAGCAGCGGGTCCAGCCACCGCGGCGCGCTCACAGGGTGACTCCGAGCTCGGTCCGCAGCAGGGCGGCCACCTCGTCGACGGACGTGAAGGGTTGGGCGTGCACACCGGCCACAGTGCCATCGGAACGCAACAGAACGGTCACGGGGTAGGCCCGCGGCGCGCCGAGGGCCGTCGCGACGACGCCCTGCGGGTCCTGCACGGTGGGCAGCGCGACCTTGAGCTCGGCCAGCAGGTCCAGCCCCGCGACCGCGTTGGGGTCGGCGTGCACGCCGAGCACCGTCAGCCGGTCGCCGGCGCGCGCCGCGACGTCGGCGAGCACGGGTAGCTCGACGCGGCACGGCCCGCACCACCAGGCCCAGATGTTGAGCAGGACGGGCTTGTTCCCCGGGACCGCCAGGTCGACGGGCGCGCCGTCGCCGAGGCAGGTGAGGTTCCTGCCGGCGAGGGCGGTCGCGCCGATGCCCGCCGGGCATGGCGGCAGCGCGGCCCGGGTGCGCGCGGCCGCGAGCTGGCCGGGGCTCGCACTGGTCGACGGTGCCGCCGCCGGCGTCGTCGGGGCCGCGGCGCCGTCGTTCCCGCGGGGCCAGATGGCCACGGCCAGGGCGACGGCGACGATCGCGCAGACGATGATCCACCGCACGCCGGCGGGGATGCGGCTCCGCTCGCCGGGCAGCAGGGGCGCGGGCTCACGCCCGGCGTCGGGCTTCTCGGGCTCGGTCACCGGGTGGCCCCCGGCTGGACGCGGCGCCGACGGGGCGGGGGCGGCGCGATCTCGAGCAGGTGGTCGCGTTCGGGGCCCTTGACGAGGTCCGCGGCCTCGGCGGGGTCGATCGGCCCGGTCCCGAACGAGGGGCAGTCCTTGGCGAGCACGCAGACGCCGCACGCGGGCTTGCGGGCGTGGCAGACGCGGCGGCCGTGGAAGATCACGCGGTGGCTCAGCAGGGTCCACTCCTTGCGCGGGATCAGCTCGCCGACGGCGTGCTCGATCTTCACCGGGTCGTTCTCCTCGGTCCACTCCCAGCGGTGCACGAGCCGCGAGAAGTGCGTGTCGACGGTGATGCCGGGGACGTCGAAGGCGTTGCCGAGGATCACGTTGGCGGTCTTGCGGCCGAAGCCGGGCAGCGTCACCAGCTCCTTCATGGTGCGCGGCACCTCGCCGTCGAAGCGGTCCACGAGCGCCTGCCCGAGCCCCATGATCGACGTGGCCTTGTTGCGGTAGAAGCCGGTCGAGCGGATGTACTCCTCCAGCTCCGCCCGGTTCGCCCCGGCGTAGTCGGCGGCCGTCCGGTAGCGCGCGAACAACGCCGGTGTGACTTGATTCACGCGCACGTCGGTGCATTGCGCGGACAGGATCGTGGCCACCGAGAGCTCGAGCGGATCGGTGAAGTCGAGTTCGCAGTACACGTGGGGGAAAGCGGTGGCGAGTGTCCGATTCATCCGCCGGGCACGGCGCACCAGTCCGAGGTGGGTTTCCGGCTCCGGGGGCATGGGAACCGATTCTAACGACGGTGCCGTGGCTCGTTCGTTGCCGTATCGAGACCTTGGCTGTGTTTACTGTCCGGCATGCAAGGATTGCTCGGGTTGCTGTTCCCGGTGGTACTCATGCTCTTCGCCCTGTCCATGGAGCGGATCGAGACGCGGGTGACCGCCGAGCCCGTCGCGCCCCCCGCGACCGGCGACGACGAGGCGCCCGACGTCGAGACGCTGGCGCGCATCGGCCTCCCCAAGGCCGTGGACAGCCTCGACCTCGACGGTGGAGCGGAGCGCCGCGCCAGCTGATCTGGAGGAGTACGGTCGGGGCCCGAGCGGCCCGAATGCGGAACGCCGTCGTGCCCTTCGACATGTGAACGGGTAACCTTTCCAGTAGTCGTCTGTGCGATTTCCCACATCTGCACGGAACGCTGCATAAACTCACACTTCAGGTCGCGGCGATGTCCGCCTGCGACGGTCGTCGATCAAGGAACGAGGTACCCCGTGGACGAGGTCCTGGCGCGGGCCGGCATTTTTCAGGGTGTCGAGCCGGGCGCGGTCGATGCG
The DNA here is from genome assembly GCF_020169415.1 of Tsukamurella sp. M9C. Classification (GTDB taxonomy): domain Bacteria; phylum Actinomycetota; class Actinomycetes; order Mycobacteriales; family Mycobacteriaceae; genus Tsukamurella. The sequence goes on along the minus strand of NZ_JAIULG010000054.1, from coordinate 11,716 downwards.
CTCACCAAGGATCTGCACGAGGTCGACTACCCCCGTGGCCACGTCATCTTCAACGAGGGCGAGCCCGGCGACCGGCTGTACATCATCCTGTCCGGCAAGGTGAAGCTCGGCCGTCGCTCCCCGGACGGCCGCGAGAACCTGCTGTCCGTGATGGGCCCGTCGGACATGTTCGGTGAGATGTCGATCTTCGACCCCGGCCCCCGCACGTCGAGCGCGACCTGCATCACCGAGGTCCGCGCGATGACGATGGACCGCGAGGCCCTGCGCGCGTGGATCCGGGACCGGCCCGAGATCGCCGAGCAGCTGCTGCGCGTGCTGGCCCGCCGCCTGCGCCGCACCAACAACAACCTGGCCGACCTCATCTTCACCGACGTCCCCGGCCGCGTCGCCAAGCAGCTGCTGCAGCTCGCGCAGCGCTTCGGCACGCACGAGAACGGCGCACTTCGGGTGACGCACGACCTCACGCAGGAGGAGATCGCGCAGCTCGTCGGCGCCTCCCGCGAGACCGTGAACAAGGCGCTGGCCGACTTCGCGCACCGCGGCTGGCTGCGCCTCGAGGGCAAGTCCGTGGTGATCACCGACTCCGAGCGTCTGGCGCGCCGCGCCCGCTAGCGCCGCGCACTGGACCCGAGAGTGTCCGGTCATTCGTTCTCACGATCGTTGAGACGAATGACCGGACTTTTCGTCAGTGGGACCGGTAGTCGCGGGATCACACGTCGGGAACGGCGACCTGACCGCGCATGAGGGGCCGGGCCGTCCGCAGTAGCGAGGCGCTGACGGCGTGCGGCCCGCCGGGCCGTAGGGCCACCACGGCCCGGGCCGTGACCACGCCCGACGGGGTGGCGATGCGCACGTCGCCCCCGGCGCCCGCCGCCTCCGCGACCACCGAGCCGGGCAGGCGCGCGGCGACCGCGACGGCCAGCGCGGCGGTGCCGGGGATCGCCCGGTGCGTCTGCCCCATCGAGATCACGCGCAGCACCACGTCCGCCGCGTCCGCCGGCAGCTCCGCCCCGTCGATCGTGCGCGCCGCCCGCGGCCCGGCGACGACGGCGATCTTGGGTACCGCGAGCGGCGCCTCTTCCGGGCGGTCCGCCAAACCCATCGCGACGGCCCCGGCGCGGCGCAGCCCGTCCAGCAGCGACTGAAGGCCCGTGTCGGCGTCGAGCTCGTCGGGACTCTCCATGCCGGTGACGCCCAGTTCGCGGGCCTCGACGAGGACCATCGGCGTCGCGGCGTCGACGAGCGAGGCCGCGTACTCGCGGCCGTCATGGCGCAGCGCGGTCCGCACATCACCGGCGGGCAAGAGGGCTCCGGTCCGGGCGCCGCCCGGTTCGAGGTACTCGAGCTCGATGGGCGCGCCAGTCCCGGCGACGCCGGGGATCGCGAGCGGCCCCTCGGTCGCGGCGGCGCCGTCCTCGACGGCCAGCCGCACGCGGATCGACTTGTCCGTGTTGGTGTTGTGCACGGCGACGGTGCGGGCACCGTCGTCGAGTGCGATCAGTCCCGCGCCCAAGGCGAACGGGACCACGGCGGCGGAGAGGTTCCCGCAGTTGCCGGAGTAGTCCATCACCGGCTCGCGGATGGCGGCCTGCCCGAACGTGTACTCCAGGTCGACGCCGGGCCGGTCCGATGCGCGCACGACGACGATCTTCGACAGCGACGACAGCCCGCCGCCCATGCCGTCGAGCTGGCGCCCGAACGGGTCGGGCGATCCGAGCGCACGCAGGAACAGCGCGTCCCTCTCGGGGCTGGCGGGCGGAAGGTCGCCCTCGCGGAAGAACAGGCCCTTGCTGGTGCCGCCCCGGAGGAAGGCGGCGTCGATCCAGCGCTGCGCCATGAGCGTTCGTCAGCCGTGCTCGGCGAGGTACTGCAGCTGGACCTTCACGGACATCTTCGCCGCGGGCCAGGCCTTCTTGTCCACGTCGCGGTAGACGTGCTTGACGACCTTCATGGGCTTGGCGTCGGCTGCGCTGACGCCCATCTCCGTGAGCGCGTCGCGGACCTGCTGCAGCCGGTCCTGACGGTGCGCCGCGTACGCGGCGACGACGGGCGCCGCATCGGGCAGGTCGGGGCCGTGGCCGGGCAGCAGGACGCGGCCGGCGGCCACCGTCGACAACGACTCCAGCGAGCCGAGGTAGTCGGCGAGGGTGCCGTCGGTCGCGTCGAGCACCGTGGTGCCACGCCCCAGGATGGTGTCACCCGAGACCAGTGCGCCGGGCTCGCCCTCGGCACCGTCGACCAGGAAGCTCAGCGAGTCCGCGGTGTGCCCGGGCGTGTGCAGCACCGTGATCCGCAGACCCGCGACCTCGATCACCTCGCCACCGGTGAGCGGTGTCGCGGTGTTGATGCAGTACGTCGGGGAGAAGGCGCGGATGGGGCTGCGGGTGAGCTCCTCCCAGCGCTTGAGGCCGCCGGTGTGGTCGGCGTGGCGGTGGGTCACCAGGGTGAGCGCGACCGTGCCCGCCGCCTTGGCGACCCGCTTGAGGTGCTTCTTGTCGCCCTTGGGCCCGGGGTCGACGACGACGGCCTCCTCGCGCCCCGGGGCGCGCAGGATCCAGGTGTTGGTGCCCTCGAGCGTCATCACCGACGGGTTGTCGCAGAGCAGCACCGCCGCGTAGGGCGTGACCTGCCGCAGCTTCCCCGGCGCCGGGTGCTCGGTCATACCTGGACCGTGAGCTCGACCTCGACGGGCGCACCCAGCGGCAGCTCCGCGACCCCGACGGCCGACCGGACGTGCACGCCCGCGTCGCCGAAGATCTCGCCGAGCAGCAGCGACGCGCCGTTGAGCACCTGCGCCTGGTTGGAGAAGCCGGGCGCCGAGGCGACGTAGCCGGTGACCTTGACGATCCGCTTGACCGAGTCGATGCCGACGAGGGAGTGGATCGCCGCGAGCGCGTTCAGCGCGCACTGCCGGGCCGCGAACTGCGCGTCCTCGAGGTGGACGATGCCCTCGCGGTTCTCGCTGACCTTGCCCTGCGCCACGAGCTCGCCGTCGCGCATCGGCAGCTGGCCGGAGGTGTAGACGAAGTCGCCGACCTGCGTCGCGGGGACGTACGCGGCCAGCGGGGGCACCACGTCGGGCAGGACGATGCCCAGCTCGGCGAGGCGCGCGGAGGCGGTCACGACGTGGCCCGCTTCATGTACGCCACGTGCTGCTCGCCGGTCGGGCCGGGGAGCACGGTGACGAGCTCCCAGCCGTCGGCACCCCAGGTGTCGAGGATCTGCTTGGTGGCGTGGGTCAGCAGCGGGATGGTGGAGTACTCCCAGGTGGTCTTCTCGCTCATGGCATCACCCTATCCACCGCGGGCGCGGCGCGACAGGCGCGATCCCTACGCCCGCGCAGAACGTGTTCTCGGTCGCATTGCCGGGGAAGGTTCACGTTAACGGCCCGGCCGTGTACGGAGGTATGGATATGCTCCGAACGTGGTGGTGAGTGAGGCGGACCCCGGCGGGGTCGCGCAGGACGCGGGGACGACCTGGCCGGAAGGGCTGCGGGAGTCCCGGCTGCACTTCGTGTCGGGCAAGGGCGGCACCGGCAAGTCGACGGTGGCCGCGGCACTCGCCCTGGCCCTCGCCTCCGGCGGCAAGAAGGTCCTCCTCATCGAGGTGGAGGGCCGCGGCGGCATCGCCCCGACCTTCGAGGTGGACGAGCTGCCCCCGACCGAGACGAAGATCGCGACGGCCGACGGCGGCGGGGAGATCCACGCGCTGGCGATGGACGTCGAGGCCACGTTCCTCGACTACCTCAAGACCAATTACGGCATGGGCCTGGCGGCGCGGGCGCTCAAGTCGATCGGCGCCATCGAGTTCGCGACGACGCTGGCGCCGGGCCTCAAGGACATCCTCATCACCGGCAAGATCATGGAGTGCACGCAGCGCCGCGCGCGCGACGGGCGCTACACCTACGACGCGATCGTGGTGGACGCCCCGCCCACGGGCCGGATCGGGAAGTTCCTCGACGTCACGCGGGCGATGAAGGAGATCGCGAAGGCCGGGCCGATCGCGGGCCAGGCCGACCGCGTGGTGCGCCTGCTGCACTCCCCCGACACCGTCGTGCACCTGGTGACGCTGCTCGAATCCCTTCCCCTCCAGGAGACCGCGGAGGCCGTGAAGGAGCTGCACGCGCTGGACCTCAAGGTCGGTGCCGTGATCGTGAACCGCTCGCTGCCGCAGCTGCTCTCCGACGCGGAGCTCGACGCCGCCGCCGACGGGACCGTGGACGGTCCGGCCGTGCGGGCCGCGCTCGACGGTGCCGGGCTGCCGCTCTCCGACGACGACCTGGCCGGGCTGCTCACCGAGACCATCCAGTTCGCGCGGACGGTGCGCGGGCAGGACGAGGCGCGCGAGGACCTGGACGCGATCGACGCTCCCGGCCGGCTGGAACTGCCGCTGCTCACCGGCGGCGTGGACCTGAACGGCGTCCGCGAGCTGTCGGGCGCGCTGGTCGAGGCGGGAGTCCGATGATCGACCTGAAACTCGGCCCGCAGCTCCTGGATCCGGGCACGCGCGTCGTCGTGTGCTGCGGCAGCGGCGGCGTGGGCAAGACGACGACGGCCGCGGCGATGGCGCTGTGGGCGGCGGAGCACGGCCGACGGGTCGTGGTGCTGACGATCGACCCCGCGCGCCGGCTGGCGCAGGCGCTGGGCGTCGCGGACCTGACGAACGAGCCGCAGGCCGTGACCGTCCCGGGCGACGGGACGCTGCACGCGATGATGCTCGACATGAAGCGGACCTTCGACGAGATGGTCACCTCCAACGCCGATCCCGTTCGGGCGCAGGAGATCCTGGCGAACCCGTTCTACCAGACGGTGGCCTCGTCTTTCTCCGGCACGCAGGAGTACATGGCGATGGAGAAGCTGGGCCAGCTCACCGCCGACGACCGCTGGGACCTCGTGGTGGTCGACACCCCGCCGTCGCGCAACGCCCTCGACTTCCTGGACGCCCCGAAGCGCTTCGGCTCGATGCTGGACTCGCGCCTGATGGGCCTGATCGCGGGGCCCACCCGCGGCATCGGCCGGCTCGTCTCCGGCGGCATGGGCATCGCACTGAAGCTCGTGTCCACCATCGTGGGCAGCCAGATGCTCTCGGACGCTTCGACGTTCGTCTCGCAGATGGATTCCCTGATCGGCGGCTTCCAGGAGCGGGCCGACCAGACCTACGCACTCCTCGCCCGCCCCAGCACCCGGTTCGTGGTGGTCGCCTCGCCCGAGGAGGACACGCTCCGCGAGGCCACCTACTTCGTGGAACGACTCGCCGGCGAGTCGATGCCGCTGGCCGGGCTCATCGTCAACCGCACCCATCCGGGGCTTGCGGCGATCGGCGCGGAGCAGGCCCGGGAGGCCGCGAGCCGCCTCGGGCCCGACGGTGCCGCGCGCACCGCGGAGGGTCTGCTGCGGGTGCACGCCTGGCGCGCGGAGATCGCGGCGCGGGAGGTCCAGATGCTCGGCGCCTTCGTCGGCCGCTGCCCGACGGTGCCGGTGGTCGGGGTGCCCTCGCTCCCGTTCGAGGTGGCGAACCTCGAGGCGCTGCAGGCCGTCGCCGAGCAGATCGTCGGGTCCTGAGCCCCGGTCGGCTCGCACGACGAAAAAGGTAGCTGGACAAACGAAAGGGCCCCGCACCGTCGAACGGTACGAGGCCCTGGTCACTCCCGGACGGGAGCCGGGGAATCAGCCCGCGGCGACGCGCTTGCGGTCGCGCTGAGCTTCGAAGAAGGAGCGCCAGCTGGTGACCTCGGGGTGCTGGCGGAGGAGGGCGCGGCGCTGACGCTCGGTCATGCCGCCCCAGACGCCGAACTCGACGCGGCTGTCGAGCGCATCGGCGCCGCACTCGAGCTGGACGGGGCAGTGACGACAAATGGTGGCGACCTTGCGCTGCGCGGCGCCGCGGACGAACAACTCGTCGGGATCGACCTCGCGACACTTGGCCTTGGAAACCCAAACCAGGCGGTCTTCGTCGTCGACCAGAACGCGTGCACTTGTCATGTGACTCCCCTTTCGCGTGGTGCGGCCCGGACCCGGTGACGGCCCATCCCGGAGGTGTGCGGGGGGCCGATCGAGGTGCTCGCCACATCGTCTGCAATAGTGTTACCTGAATCACACGACGGACACAAGTCGAGGGCCGAGGGAAATCGAACAGTGGTCCAAGAAATCCAGCACGCCCGTACCGATCGCCTGGTCGGCGCGTCGGGACCGGGGTTCACGGCGGGTCGGCACGTATCCTGGTGACCGTGTCGAAACCCGGAGTGATCGCGAAGCTGGCCGGCTGCGTCCTGCTGGCCGGACTGCTGGTCGCCGGCGTCCTGTTCCCCTACGTCGGCGGGCTCGGCCTGATCTCGAACCGCGCCGCGGACACCGTCGACAACATCAGCTCCGAGCTGCTGGAGGGCCAGGTCCCGGAGGTCACGACGGTCGCCGACTCGACCGGCGCGCCCATGGCCTACCTGTACGACCAGCGCCGCGTGCAGGTCCCGTTCGATCAGATCTCGCCCGACATGGTGCGCTCGATCATCTCGATCGAGGACAAGCGCTTCATGGAGCACGACGGCGTCGACTACCAGGGCACCGTGCGCGCCTTCCTCAAGAACCAATCCGCGGGCGAGGTGCAGCAGGGCGCGTCCACCCTGGACCAGCAGTACATCAAGAACTACCAGCTGCTCGTCCTCGCGAAGTCGGACGCGGACCGACGCGCGGCGGTCGCCACCACCCCGGCCCGCAAGCTCCGCGAGGTGCGGATGGCGCTCACCCTCGAGCGCACGCTCACCGAGCGCGCCAAGCAGGAGCACGGGGTCGACGACGCCAAGGCCAAGGTGATCGCCAAGGAGCAGATCCTGGCGCGATACCTCAACCTGGTCCCCTTCGGCAACGGCGCCTACGGCATCGAGGTGGCCGCGCAAACCTACTTCGGCAAGCGCGCCTCGCAGCTGAACATCCAGGAGTCGGCGATGCTCGCCGGGATGGTGCAGTCGAGCTCGTCGCTCAACCCGTACGCCAACGCGCAGGGCGTGATCGAGCGGCGCAACACGGTGCTCGACACCCTCGTCGCGAACTTCCCGGACAAGGCGGCGGAGTACGAGGCCGCGAAGCGGACGCCGCTCGGCGTGCTGCCGCGCCCCAACACCCTCCCGGGCGGCTGCATCTCCGCGGTCGCGAACCGCGGCTACTTCTGCGACTACGTGCTGCAGTACCTCTCCGAGGCGGGCATCCCCAAGGAGACGGTGATGCGCGGCGGCTACACGATCCGCACCACGCTCGACCCGCGAGTGCAGGACTCGGTGCAGGCCGCGCTCAACGCCACCGCCAGCCCGACCCTGTCGAACGTCGCGCAGGTCATGAACGTGATCAAGCCGGGCGAGACCTCGCACGACATCGTCGCGATGAACTCCTCGCGGGTCTACGGCCTGGACGTGGGCAAGCGGCAGACCGTCCAGCCCGAGCCCTTCGCCCAGGTCGGCGACGGCGCGGGCTCGACCTTCAAGATCTTCACCGTCGCGGCGGCGATGGAGAAGGGCATGGGCCTGGACACCAACGTGACGGTCCCGTCCACGGTGCAGGTCAAGGGCATGGGCCACGGTGGCTACGCCGGTTGTCCGTCGGACTCCTACTGCGTGAAGAACGCCGGGCCCTATCCGTACTCGATGTCGCTGACGCAGGCCCTCGCCACGTCGCCGAACACCCCGTTCATCAAGCTGATCGAGCAGGTGGGCGTGACCCCGGTCGTCGACATGGCGGTCAAGCTCGGCCTGCGCTCGTACACCCAGCCCGGCAGCTCGGGCTTCGGCAACGACAGCCTCGCCGACATGTTCAAGAAGCAGAACCTCGCGTCGTTCACGCTCGGCCCGACCGCGGTGAGCGCGCTGGAGCTGACCAACGTCTCGGCCACGCTGGCCTCGGGCGGCGTTTGGTGCCCGGCGAACCCGATCCAGTCGATCACGCAGCCCAAGCGCAACAGTGACGGCATCCAGACCGTCGGGCCCGACGGGAAGCCGGAGACCACGCCGGTGCCCTACAAGTCGGAGAAGTGCGAGCAGGTCATCGAGAAGGGCCTCGCGAACACCCTCGCCAACGCGCTCAGCGCCGACGACCGCGGCGCGGGCACGTCGGCCGGTGCGGCCTCGCGCGCGGGCTGGACGCTGCCGCTGTCCGGCAAGACGGGCACCACCGAGACCTTCCGCTCCTCGGCCTTCCTCGCGTACACGAACCAGTACGCCGGTGCCAGCTACGTCTACAACGACGGCAACTCCCCCGGGCCCATCTGCACGAGCCCGCTGCGCCCGTGCGGCGACGGCAACGTCTACGGCGGCAACGAGCCGGCGACGGCCTGGTACACCGCGCTCAAGCCGATCTCGACGATCTACGGGCCGGTCTCCCTGCCGCCGGTGGATCCGAAGTACAAGGACGGCTTCGGCCCCGGCAAGATCCCCAACGTCATCGGGCTCACGCAGGCGGCGGCGAAGTCCCGCGTCGAGGCGGCGGGCTTCAAGACCACGGTGGCGTGGGTCAACAACTCCGCGGCCAACGGCACCGTCGTATCCACGTCGCCGTCGGGATTCAGTCAGCCCGGCTCGACGATCACGCTGAACCTGTCGAACGGGATCGCGCCGGCACCGTCGAACCCGTCGGCACCGGGCGTGCAGACGGGGCCGGGCGGCACCACCATCACCATCCCGGGCTTCGGCCAGTTCACCATCCCCGGCGCGGGCGGCCGCGGCGGCGGCCCGGTGGAGACACCGGCGCCGGAGCCCCCGGGCAACTGACGATGGACGCACGCCGGGTCGCCACCGGTCTCCTCGTCGCGGCGACGGTGACCGTGGTGACGGCGTGCGGCGACCGCCCGGCCGAGCCCGCCGGCACGACCGGTACCTCCGCCGGTTCCGTGGTGGTCTCCGCCGGCCCGTCGACGACCTCGCCCGCGTCGGCGGCGACCGTGCCCGCCCGCGATGGGTACGCCGCGGGCACGGAGCGGCGCACCGGCACGGACGGCCCGGTGACCTTCGACGTCGGGATTCCGACGGTGAGCGGCGGGTCGCCCGCGGTCGCTGAGCGGTTCAACTCGTCGATGCGAGCATCGCTCGAACCACAGCTGAAGCTCCCCGATCGGATCCAGGGGACGATGACTGTCCGGGACGGGAGCCTGGCGGACGGGCGTCGTTCCGGTGTCACCCGCCTCGGGCCGGGCGTGGTCGCGGGCGTACTCCTGACGAGCACCTACATCTCGCGCGGGGCCCACCCGACCACCCTGATCGGCACGGTCGTCATCGCGACGGAGACCGCGCGCCCCGTGCTGCTCACGGATCTGTTCGCCACCCCGGACGCCGGGCTGGCACGGCTCGCCGCGCTGGTGAAGCAACACGCGGCCGCGGTCGGGACCGTCCCCTTCCTCTCGGACCCGGCGCGCGACATGGCCGATTGGATCCCCGGCACGGACGGGCTCGTCGTGTTCGCCGGTGTATCGCACGCCGAAGGCGATTACCGCGGGATCACCGTCCCGTGGGCTGAGCTCAAGGACGTCATCGCTCCGGCGATGTGGCCGATATTGACCTCATGACTCGGGAGCGTCAGCGCGACGCTCGGAACGTCGAAACGGTCTCCCACAGACCGATGATCACGAGCAGAAGCCCCAGTGGTCGCCCCTGGAACCACAGAAATCTGAGATCGGGGAACGCCACCGCGAGCACGGCTCCGACGAGGATCAACGCGGGCCCCAGTGATCGGTGGAGTTGCGATGCAGGCGAACGACGGCCGTGCGTCGTATCCGGTTGCCGTGGTGCGGAATTCTCCATGCTTCGCATTGAAGCGGGTCTCGCCGGCGTTGTCGTCCCCCGTTCGACGGACCCGGGAGCCGTGCCCGGTCGCACGACCGTCGATCGGTCGGGGCGCGCGACGGTCGATCCCACCGGAGCCTTCAGCCGACCTTCGGCGTAGCGCGGTCGAGGATCGCGGCGGTGTCGACGCCCTGCGGGAGGGTGCCGAAGACGTCGCCGCGGTCGCCCGCGAGGCGGGTGCGGGTGTAGGCATCCGCGACGGCGGGGTGCCCGTAGCGCACCAGGAGCGAGCCCTGCAGCGCGGCGGCCATGTCGCCGACGAGGCGGCGCGCGCCGAACTGCATCGCGACCTGGTCGGTGAGGTCCAGCGCCCCGAAGGAGCCCTTGAGCTTCGCGACGGCCTCGTCGTACGCGGTGTCCGCGCCGGTGGCGGCGTCCAGCTCGGCGAAGAAGGCCGCGACGGCCTGCGGCTCGCGGGCCATCGCGCGCAGCACGTCGAGGGCGGCGACGTTGCCGGAGCCCTCCCAGACCGAGAGCAGCGGCGCCTCGCGGTACAGCCGCGGCATGCGCGAGTCCTCGATGTATCCGTTGCCGCCCAGGCACTCCAGTGCCTCGGCGGCGTGGATGGGGCCGCGCTTGCACACGTGGTACTTGGTGACGGCCAGGGCGATCCGGCGCAGCAGCGAGGCGTCCTCGTCTCCGGCGACGGACCGGTCGGTGAGGCCCGCGAGCCAGAGCCCGGCCGTGGTGGCGCCTTCGGCCTCGACGGCGAGGTCGGCCAGCACGTTGCGCATGAGCGGCTGGTCGATGAGGTCGGCGCCGAAGGCCTTCCGGTGCGCGGCGTGGTGCGTGGCCTGCGCGAGCCCGGCGCGCATGCCGGTGGCGGTGCCGAGCACACAGTCGAGGCGGGTCATGTTGACCATCTCGACGATGGTGCGGACGCCGCGGCCCTCCTCGCCCACGAGCCAGCCGACGGTGTCGTCGTACTCGACCTCGCTGCTGGCGTTGGAGTGGTTGCCCAGCTTGTCCTTGAGCCGTTGCAGGGCGAAGACGTTGCGCGTCCCGTCGGGCAGCACGCGCGGGATGAAGAAGCAGGAGACGCCGGATTCGGTCTGCGCGAGCGTGAGGAACAGGTCCGACATCGGCGCGGACGTGAACCACTTGTGGCCCGTGATCCGGTACGTCCCATCGGATTGCGGGATCGCGCGCGTGGTGTTCGCGCGCACGTCCGAGCCTCCTTGCTTCTCCGTCATCGACATGCCGGCGATGAGGCCGCGCTTGCCCAGCGGCGCCTGGAGGCCGAAGTCGTACTCCTTCGCGGTGAGCAGCGGCTCGTACTGCGCGGCGAGCTCGGCGTTGGCGCGCAGGGCCGGCACCACGGCGTAGGTCATGGAGATCGGGCAACCGTGCCCGGCATCGACGTGACCCCAGACGCTGAACTTGGCGGCGCGCACCAGGTGCGCGTTCGGGTCGGCCTCGGCCCACGGCGCGGCGTGCAGGCCGTGCTCGACGGAGACCTTCATGAGCTGGTGGTAGGCCGGGTCGTAGACCACCTCGTCGATGCGGTTGCCGTACCGGTCGTGCGTCTTCAGGACGGGCGGGTGCGCCTCGGCCAGGTCGCCCCATTCGAGGGCCTCGGCCGTGCCGCCGAGCGCGCCGAGCGCGTGGATCGCGTCCAGCTGCGCCGCGTCGACGTGGGCGCGCCGCAGCGCATCGTCGATCATCGGGGTCTCGGCGGTGTTGAAGCCGATCAGCGGCGGCGCCTGATTGGTCACGTCATGGGTCGGCACGCCTGCTCCTTCGTTCGACGGTGCGCGGCCCGTCCGGGCCGTCACCCCAGTGTTGCATATCAGCGACAGTCGCACCAGATATGCAATGAACTCGTGGTGGGCGGCCCAACCGAGCACCCGACCGCCCGCCGTGCCGCGGGGGACGGGGGGCGGTCGGGTGCTCGGT
>NZ_JAIULG010000053.1 GCF_020169415.1 Tsukamurella sp. M9C | reverse complement strand
ACCCGGGGGCCGGCGGTGCGGGCTTCCCGGGGACGCTGCCGTCCGCGGGGATCGGCGCGGGAGCGCCGGGAGCGGCCGGCGCGGGGAGCGGGCCCGGCGCGGCGTGGGCGGCTGCGGCGAGCGGGACGCCCAGCGCGGCTGCGGCGACGGCGGCGAGGAGGAGCCGGCGTCCGCCGGCGATGAGGATCGACATGGTTTCTCTCCCTGGTGACGGGCCGCCGCGCCCGGATGCGGGCGGCCGGTGCCGACGCTAGGAGCGCCGCGTCACCGTCGTATCCGCGTCCGGTCGCAGGCGCGTCCCGTCCCGGTCCCGAGAGACGACGGACGCCCGCCGGCGAACCGGCGGGCGTCCGTGTGAGCGGGGAGGTCAGTCCTTCTTGTCCTTGAGCGACCAGGTGGGTGCGAGGTCGCCGCCGGTGTGCTGGAGCACCTTGGGCTTCACGGCGATCCAGCCGATCGCCAGGATGGCGACGAAGGCGGGGATGCCCAGGATGACGACGATGAGGTTCGTCTTGTCCCAGAAGCCACCGTCGGACTTGTACCCCGAGTAGGCCATGCCGACCAGGACGAGGAACAGGAAGACGAGGCCGACGTAGCTCATGAACGGCGCGAGCGGGGCGCGGAACGGGCTCTTGGTGACGATGCCCGCGTCCGAGAGCTTCCGGTAGCGGATGTGGCACAGGAAGATCAGGCTCCACACGCCGACGACCGCGATGGCGGAGGCCTCGAGGGCGATGTCGAAGGCGTGGCCGGGAACGAGTGCGTTGAGCACGGCGCCGAGCACGTAGAAGATCGACGTCACAATGATGCCGGTCGCCGGGACGCCCGACTTGCTCATGTTCATGAACATCTTCGGTGCTTCGCGGCTGGCGGCGAGGCTGCGCAGCATGCGACCCGTGGTGTACAGGCCGGCGTTGAGCGAGCTCATGGCGGCGACGATGAGCACGCCGTTGATGAGGGTCGCCATCCAGCTGATGCCCATGCGCTCGAAGACCGTGACGAACGGGGACTCGAGATCGCCGGCGGCGGTCTTGTTGCCGTACTGGCTGGTCGGCAGGATGCAGACGAGGAGGAAGATCGAGCCGCAGTAGAAGACCGCGATACGCAGGATCACCGAGTTGACGGCCTTGGGCACCTCGCGCTGCGGGTTCTGCATCTCGCCCGCGGCGATGCCGACCATCTCGATGGCCGCGTAGGCGAAGACGACGCCCGACATCACGACGATCGGCGCGATCCAGCCGAAGGTGTCGCTGTGGGGCCAGAATCCGCCGGGGTTCGACCAGAGGTTGGAGATGCCCGCCTTGTGCGCCAGATCGCCGCTGCCCACCGTGACCTGGCCGATCACGATGACGAGGCCGACCACGAGGAAGATCACGATGGCGCCGACCTTGAGCACGGACGCCCAGAACTCGAACTCGCCGAAGGCGCGGGCCGAGAGCAGGTTGATGACGAGGACCACTGCCAGAGCGATGATCACGGAGACCCAGTTGGGCAGTTCCCACCACTTCCGGACGTAGACCGCGACGGCCGACAGCTCGGCGACGCCGGTGAGCGCCCAGAAGATCCAGTACAGCCATCCCGCGGCGTAGGCCGCGGCCTCGCCGAAGAACTCGCGGGCGTAGGAGACGAACGCGCCCGAGCTCTGGCGGTACAGCACCAGCTCCCCGAGGGCGCGCATGAGGAAGAAGGCGATCACGCCGACGAAGGCGTAACTGAAGAGGAGCGCCGGGCCCGTGCTGTTGAGGCGGCTGGCGGAGCCCAGGAACAGGCCCGTGCCGATGGCGCCGCCGATGGCGATCATCTGCACGTGTCGCCGACCGAGGGTCTGCTTGTAGCCCTCCTGCTCGGCGGCGAACTTATCGACGGAATGCGTCATGGATGAGTCTTTCTCCTCGACGTATCGGTGCGCATGGGGTTGTGCGCTGGATGGGAATGTAGACCTCGCAACGCTTCCGCGGACGCGTTACCGAGAGATGACTTGGGGATGTCGATCGCCGCCGACGTGTAAACATAGGTCCATGACCGACTTCTCGGACCTCGGGGAGCTGTTCGCCTTCCTCTCCGGACACGCGCCCTTCGACGGCCTGCCCGACGACGTTCGCGCACGTCTGGCGGCCGAATCGTCGATCAGCGAGTTCGCCGAGGGCGCGACGATCCTGGACGGTTTGTCCGCTTCGCCCGACCACGCCTTCGTCGTGCTCGCCGGCCGGGTCGGGGTGTGGAACTTCCCGGCGGTTTCGCCGACCGACGTGGGTGACGTCGACGAGGTGGTCGGTCCGGGCGGGGTGTTCGGCTACGTGGTCATCCTCGTGGGTGCGAAGGGTGGGCCCCGCGCCGTCGCCCTCTCGGACGTCACGTTGCTGCGCCTGCCGGCCTGGGCCGTCGGCGACATGTTCTCCACTCCCGCGGGCGCGGCGTTCCTGGCGACCGAGCTCGCCAAGCCGACCACGGCCGTCTCCGCAGACGAGATCCGCGAGCGCACGGCGGGCGAGATCGTGCGTCGGCCACCCGTCGTCTGCCCGCCCACCGTTACCGTCCAGGAGGCCGCCACGGCGATGACGGCCGCGAAGTCGGGCTACATCCTGGTCGAGAACGCCGCCCGCGAGCCGCTCGGCATCGTCACCGATCACGACCTGCGGGCGCGGGTGATCTCCGTGGGGCGGCCGGTGACCGATCCCGTGACGGCGGTGATGACGGCGCCGCTGGCCGCCGTCCCGGAGTCCGCGCTCTCGTCCGACGTGCTGATCGAGATGCTCGACCGCAAGCTGCACTACATGGCGGTGCTGGACGAGCACGCGGCCGTCCGGGGCGTCGTCCAGGACGTCGATTTCCTCACGGTGCCCACGACGTCCACGTTCGCACTGCAGCGCCGGATCGAACGCGCGGAGGCGGCGGAGCTGCCGGAGATCGGCGCGACGATCCGCGAGATCTTCCCCGTGCTGTGGGGCCAGCAGGCGCCGGTCCGGCACATCTCCGGTGTCGCCGCCGTGGCGATCGAGGCGATGGTGCGTCGCTGCATCGAGCTCGAGCTGTCGGTGCATCCCGGGTTGAAGGAGGGCGATTTCACGTGGCTCTCGCTCGGCAGCGTCTCGCGCCGCGAGGTGGTGCCCAGCTCGGACGTCGACAGCGCGATCATCCTCAAGGACCTGCCCGGCGCCACCGCGGAGGAGATCGAGGTCCGACGGTCCGCCGCCCTCGCCCTGGCCGCCGCGGTCCACACGCGGCTCGAGGAGTGCGGCATCCCGTCGGACACCAATGGCGCCGTCGCCGCCCAGCCCCGCTTCTGCCGCACCGAGTCCGAATGGCTGTACGCGGCAGGCGAGTGGATCGACGCGCCGCTGTCGAACAACGCGATGATGATGGCCTCGTTGCTGGTGGACGGCCGGCCCGTGTGGGGCGACCTGACCCTGCAGCCCGTGGCCGGTGTCTATCAACATCTTTCGGAGCATCCCCGTGCCTTCATCCTGATGTTGCGCGAGGCCCTCACCGCGAAGGCGCGGCTGCGCTCGGTGCGCGACGTGATCTCGCTGCGGGGCGGCACCTTCGACATCAAGGCGCACGCGTTGGTGCCGGTGGTGAACATCGCCCGGTGGGCGGCGCTGAGCCGCGGATCCACCAAGCTGCAGACCCGCAACCGGCTCGCCGCGGGCGCGGATTCGCCCGTGCTGCCCGACGATTCCGCCGAGGTGCTGCGCGAGGCCTTCTCGATCCTCGAGCGCCTCCGCATGGAGCATCAGGTGCAGCAGATGGGCGCCGGTCGCGCGCCGGGGGACGTCCTGTCCATCCGGCGGATGTCGTCCCTGGACCGCGGGCTCCTCGAGCAGTGCGTGCGCGAGGTGGCCGCGGTGCAGCGCCGCATGGCCAACCTCGCGCAGTACCTCGACGCCGGCGAATGGTGAACCGGCGCGGGTGACGTCGCGGCTCAGGCCAGGACGGCCTCGGGTGCCTTCGACTCGATGCCCAGGGCCTCGCCGACGCCCGCGTTGAGGAGCACACCGTCGTGCGTCGACAGGCCCGCGGCCAGTGCGGCATCCTCCGAGCATGCGGTCTTCCAGCCCTTGTCCGCGATGCGCAGCACGTAGGGCAGGGTGGCGCCGGTGAGCGCGAACGTGGAGGTGCGCGGCACGGCGCCCGGCATGTTGGCGACGCAGTAGAAGACGGTCTCGCCGACGGTGAAGGTCGGATCGTCGTGCGTGGTGGGGTGCGAGTCGGCGAAGCAGCCGCCCTGGTCGATCGCGATGTCGACGAGCACGGCGCCGGGGCGCATGCGGTGCACCAGGTCGGTGGAGACGAGCTTCGGCGCAGCGGCGCCCGGGATCAGCACGGCGCCGATCACCAGGTCCGACTCGACGACGGCCTCCTCGAGCGCGAGCGAGGTGGAGTAGCTGGTGTGCACGCGGCCGCCGAACTGGGCGTTGACGGCGCGCATCTTGCGCACGTCCAGGTCGAAGACGGTGACGTCGGCGCCCATACCCGCGGCGATCTGCGCCGCGTTGATGCCGGAGACGCCGCCGCCGAGCACCGTGACCTTCGCGGGCGCGGTGCCGGGGACGCCGCCCATGAGCACGCCGCGGCCGCCCTTGGAGCGCATCAGGTGGTAGCTGCCGACCTGCGGCGCGAGGCGGCCCGCCACCTCGGACATCGGGGCGAGCAGCGGGAGCGAGCCGTCGGGGAGCTGGACCGTCTCGTACGCGATCGACGTGGTCTTCGAGGACAGGAGCGCATCGGTGCACGGCCGCGAGGCGGCCAGGTGCAGGTAGGTGAAGATCGTCTGGTCGGCGCGCATCCGGGCGTACTCCGCCTCGATGGGCTCCTTGACCTTGAGCAGCAGGTCGGCCTCGCCCCAGACGTCGTCCGCCGTCGGCACGATGCGGGCGCCCGCCGCGGTGAAGTCCTCGTTACTGATCGCCGATCCGACGCCCGCGCCGTCCTCGATCAGCACGTCGTGGCCGCGGCGGGTCAGCTCGGCGACGCCGCCGGGCGTGATCGCCACGCGGTACTCGTTGTTCTTGATCTCGGTGGGGATTCCGACGCGCATCGTGTGCTCCTGTCAGGCGATGGTGGCTTGTGTCACATAGTCTGAAGAAACATCGAGAACCGATCAAGGGCACGGAAGAAGATTCTGAGAGGGCGAGACGTGGCTGACGTACATTCTGTGAGAACGGCGTATCGCCCACCATCATCGAACGATCGTCGACCCCTGCTCGACGACGCGGACCGGCGGATCCTGCTCGTGCTCCAGCGGGACGGACGGGTCTCGAACGCCGCCCTCGCGGAGGAGGTCGGCCTCGCCCCGTCGACGGTGCACACCCGGGTCCGGCGACTCACCGACGCGGGCGTGATCCGCGGCTTCTACGCCGACGTCGATCCCGCGGCCGTCGGCCGGCCGCTGCGCGCCATGATCGCCGTGACGCTGCGTTCCACGGCGCGGCACCGGATCCGGCAGTTCGTGGAGTCCGTGATCGACCTGCCTCCCGTCATCGACGCGTACTTCCTCGCCGGCGGCGACGACTACCTCCTGCACATCGCGGCCGTCGACACCGACGACCTGCGGCACCTCGTCGAATACCTCAGCGCCCGCGAGGAGGTCGCCGGCACCAACACCTCCCTCGTCTTCGAGCACGTCCGCGGCTCGGCGCCGCTCTAGGCTGCAACCCGTTGCAACGATCGACGGGGCGCGCGGACCGCGGCGACTGTGGGACGGGTCACACGTCCACGACCGGAGGAATCCCATGCGAGCAGCGCGCTACTACGACCGCAACGACGTCCGGATCGAGGACGTCCCCGCGCCCGCGGTGACGGACGGCACCGTCGCCATCGACGTCGCGTGGTGCGGCATCTGCGGCACCGACCTGCACGAGTACGTCGACGGCCCGATCTTCGTGCCCCCGTGCGGGCACCCGAATCCGGTGAGCGGCGAAGCCGCGCCGCTGACGATCGGGCACGAGATGTCCGGCGTCGTCGCCGCGGTCGGCGCGGGCGTCGACGACCTGCAGGTGGGCGACCACGTGGTGGTCGAGCCGTACATCATCGCCGACGACGTGGACACGGGGCCGGACAGCACCGACTACCACCTCTCGCCGAACATGAACTTCATCGGTCTTGGCGGCCGCGGCGGTGGGCTCTCGGAGCGGATCGTCGTGCAGCGCCGCTGGGTGCACCGGGTGTCGAAGGACGTGCCGCTGGACCAGGCGGCGCTCATCGAGCCCCTCGCCGTGGGGTACCACGCGCTGCAGCGCTCCGGCGCCGGGGCGGGCGCGTTCGCCCTCATCACCGGCGCGGGGCCGATCGGGCTGCTCACCGCCGCGGTGTGCAAGGCGAAGGGCCTCACCGTGGCGATCAGCGAGCCCAGCTCCCTGCGCCGCAGCCGGGCCGCGGAGACCGGCGTCGCCGATCACGTCTTCGATCCCACGCAGGTCGACGTGGTCGAGGCGGTCCGGGATCTCACGGGCGGCCGCGGCGCCGACGTCGGCTTCGAGTGCACCTCCGTGCAGCCCGCCCTGGACACCCTGTTCGACGCGCTGCGGCCGCAGGCCGTGCTCGTGGTCGTCTCCATCTGGGGCCACCCCGGCAGCGTCGACATGCAGAAGCTGGTGCTCAAGGAGATCGACATGCGCGGCACCATCGCCTACGTCAACAACCACGCCGAGACGATCGCGCTGGTCGAGAGCGGCACCGTCGACCTGGCGCCGTTCATCACCGGAAGGATCGGCCTCGACGAGCTGGTCACCGTCGGCTACGACACCCTGCTGCACCACAACGAGACCGCCGTGAAGATCCTTGTCTCGCCGTCCGGGGCGGGGCTGCCCGCGGAAGTCTGACCGCGGCACCGGCCTACGCTGTCGGGGTGAGCGAGAGCAGGATCATCCCGGCCGCCGACCGCACGCACTGGCGCGGCGAGGGGATCTACACGCGGCAGTCGATGCCCTTCACCGGCAACTTCGATCTGGGTGAGAACGCGCACGGGCAGCTGCTCGTGCACAACGACGACCTCATCGACCCCGGCTCGGGCGTCGACCGGCACTTCCACCGCGACGCCGAGATCGTCACCTGGGTGATCGCGGGCGAGGTGCACCACGACGATTCGTCCGGCGAGACGGGCCTGGTCCGCGCCGGCCAGGTGCAGGCCATGAGTGCGGGCAGCGGGGTCAATCACCGCGAGCAGAACCCCCGCTCCACCGGCGTGGTCGCCCGGGTCGTTCAGATGTGGTTGCCGCCGAACGAGCCCGGCGGCGAGCCCGAGTACCGCACCGCCGACGTCCCGCTCGACGGGCGCGGCCTGGTCCTCGTCGCCTCGGGGATCGCGGGCCGCGACCCGGCAGTGGTGATCAACAACGACGCCGCCGCGCTGTACGCCGCCCGGATGGTGGCGGGGGAGTCGGTCGTCCTGCCGCCGGCGCCCTACGGGCACCTCTTCGTGATCTCGGGTGCCGTCGCCGTCGGCGACGACCGGCTCGGTGAGGGCGACGCGCTGCGCACCGTCCACACCGGTGCCCTCACGGCGATCGCCTCCGAGCCCGCCGAGATCCTGTTCTGGGAGATGCACGCGCAGGCGGTCTCCGCGCGCTGATCGCTCACGGGGAATGCCCGTTCGGGCCCGTTCGCCTCCGGCTCGGTCCACCTCCTGCGGCGCGGCCCGCGGTGTAGGAGGATTCTCCAGTGCAGAACACCGATTCCACCGCCGAACACCGCCGCCTCGCGGAGAGCCCGGGACCCGACGGTCCGTGGCGGCTCTGGGGCCCGTACCTCGCGGGGCGCCAGTGGGGCACCGTCCGGGAGGACTACAGCGGCAGCGGCGACGCGTGGGCCAGCTTCGGCTTCGACCAGGCGCACCGCCGCGCCTATCGGTGGGGCGAGGACGGGCTCGGCGGGATCTGCGACCGCTACGGCTTCCTCAACCTGGCCGTCGGCCTGTGGAACCACAACGACCCCATCCTCAAGGAGCGCCTGTTCGGGCTCACCAACGAGCAGGGCAACCACGGCGAGGACGTCAAGGAGTACTGGTGGCCCGTCGACGGGACGCCCACTCACAGTTGGATGCACTGGATGTACCGGTACCCGCAGGCCGAGTATCCGTACCAGCAGCTCCGCGACGGCAACGCCGGTCGCGACCGCACGCAGCGCGAGTACGAGCTCGCCGACACCGGCGTGCTCGCCGACAACCGCTTCTTCGACGTGCACGTGCGCTACGCCAAGGCCGCGCCCGACGACATCTGCGTGGAGATCGAGGCGGTCAACCACGGTCCGTCGCCCGCGCCGCTCGATCTGCTGCCGCAGCTGTGGCTGCGCAATACCTGGGCGTGGGGGCACGACGAGCGTCGCGGTGAGATCACGCGCGTGCACTCGCCGCAGGCCGGCGGCCTCGAGGCGGTCCGCGTGACGCACCAGTGGCTCGGCGAGTACCACCTCGCCGCCGAGGGCTCCCCACAGCTCCTGTTCTGCGACAACGAGACCGATGCCGTGGAGCTCTTCGGCGCGGCGGCCAACGCCTCGCCCCACCCGAAGGACGCGATCACCAAGCGGGTGGTGCAGGGCGACGAGGCCGCCGTCAACCCGGAGGAGCGCGGCACCAAGGCGGCGATCTGGTACCGCTTCGCGTCCGTGCCGGCGGGGGAGAGCGTGACCGTGCGGCTGCGCCTCTCGCGCACCCCGCCGTCGCTGGACACCTTCGGCCCGGGCTTCGCCGCCGTGTTCGCCGACCGGCGCGAGGAGGCGGACGAGTTCTACGGCACCGTGATCCACGGGGACGTGCAGGGCGAGGACCGCGCCGTCGCGCGCCGCGCCTACGCGGGCATGCTGTGGAACAAGCAGCTCTACCGCTACGACGTGGAGTCCTGGCTGGAGGGCGATCCCGCGGTCGACCCGTCGCCGCGGGAGCGGGCGGACCCGGGCCGCCGCAACACCACGTGGAAGCACTTCTCGCTGGCCGACGTGATCTCCATGCCCGACGAATGGGAGTACCCCTGGTTCGCCGCGTGGGACCTCGCCTTCCACTGCATCCCGCTGGCCCACGTCGACCCCGAGTTCGCCAAGGAACAGCTGGTCCTCATGTGCCGCGAGTGGGCCATGCACCCGAACGGCCAACTGCCGGCGTACGAATGGGAGTTCGGCGACGTCAACCCGCCCGTGCACGCGTGGGCGGCGTGGCACGTCTACCGCATCGACGGCTGGCGCGACCAGGACTTCCTCGTCCGCGTCTTCACCAAGCTGCTGCTCAACTTCTCCTGGTGGGTCAACCGCAAGGGCTCTGACGACGCCGGCGTCTTCGAGGGCGGCTTCCTCGGCATGGACAACATCGGCTTCTTCAACCGGTCCGCGCCGCTGCCGCCCGGCTACCGGCTCGAGCAGTCCGACGCCACCAGCTGGATGGCCTTCTACTGCCAGCAGATGTTCAAGATCGCCATCGAGCTCTCGCGGCACGACCCGGTGTGGCAGGACTGCGCCACCAAGTTCCTCGAGCACTTCCTGCAGATCTCCAAGGCCACGTACAACTTCGGTTCGCACAGCCTCTCGCTGTGGGACGACGAGGACGGCTTCTTCTACGACGTGCTCGTCCGGCCCGACGGCAGCGCCCTGCCGATGCGGGTGCGCTCCATGGTGGGCCTGCTCCCGCTGCTGGGCGCCACCGACGTGCCGGCGTGGGTGGCGCAGGAGTGCCCCGACGTGACGGCGCGCCTGAACTGGCTGCGCTCCCGCCGCCCGGAACTCGTGGAGCCCGTCCTCTCCGGCGCCTCCGCCGACGGCGACGGGGACGGCCGGATGCTGCTCTCCCTCGTCAGCCCCGACCGGCTGCGCCGCGTGCTGGAGCGGATGTTCGACCCGGCGGAGTTCCTGGCGCCCTACGGCATCCGCTCGCTGTCCAAGACGGAGCAGCAGGTGACCGAGGACGTGGACGGTAACACCGTCTCCATCCAGTACGAGCCCGGCGAGTCGACCACCGGCATGTTCGGCGGCAACTCCAACTGGCGTGGGCCCGTGTGGTTCCCGGTGAACGTGCTGCTCGCCGACAAGCTGCGCACCTACGGCCGGCACTTCGGCGACTCCTTCACCATCGCCATCCCCACCGGCTCCGACAATCTCTGCACGCTGGAGGAGGCCGCCGACGTCATCGACGAGGGCCTCGTCGGGCTGTTCCGTCCCGTCGCGCGGGCAGACGGCGGCGGCGCCCGCCGCCCCGCCGACGCAGGGCGGATCGAGGGCAGCGACAACCCGCTCTGGGCGCAGCATCCCACCTTCTACGAGTACTTCGACGGCGACACCGGCGAGGGCCTGGGGGCCACGCACCAGACGGGGTGGACCGGCCTCGTCGCGCACTTGCACAACCCCCGTCTACCCATGGAGCCTCCGCGCGCTCCGGGGGCCTGACGAGCGCGGAGTTTTTCACACTGCAAAGCGTGAAAAATCTGTCATCAAGTACGGTGTACAGGATCTTTGCAGGG
This sequence comes from Tsukamurella sp. M9C, assembly GCF_020169415.1. Classification (GTDB taxonomy): domain Bacteria; phylum Actinomycetota; class Actinomycetes; order Mycobacteriales; family Mycobacteriaceae; genus Tsukamurella. The sequence continues at coordinate 25,771 of NZ_JAIULG010000053.1, read as the reverse complement.
TTACGATCCGTTCAGGCGGATGCCCAGCACCGCCCCGACGTCGGTGGGGAAGGGTGTGATGCGCACGACGGAACCGGTGGACGACGGCGACGTCGTCGACGTACTCGGGGTCGGATTCGGACCCGCCAACCTGGCGCTGGCGATCGCGCTCGCGGAGTCGCCCGACCGGATCGGCACCGTGCGGTTCCTGGAGCGCCGCGAGGCCTTCGCGTGGCACCCGGGAATGCTGCTGCCGGGCACGTCGATGCAGATCAGCTTCCTCAAGGACCTGGTGACGCTGCGCAACCAGGCCAGCCCGTTCTCCTTCGTCGCGTACCTCGGCGCCCGGGGCCGGCTCGTGGACTTCGTCAACCGCGCCGTCCTCACCCCCGAGCGGGCGGAGTTCGCGGACTACTTGGCCTGGGCGGCCGCGTCGTTCGCCGATCAGGTGCGGTACGGCCGAGCGGTGACGGGTCTGATCCGCTGCGCCGACGGTCCGAGGTTCGCCGTCGCCCATCGGGGCCCCGACGGCGACGAACGAGTGACCCGGGCACGGTCGGTGGTCGTGGCCCGCGGACTGCGGCCCGTACTCCCCGCGTGGACGGACGGGCTCGACCCGCGGCGCGTCTTCCACAACATCGACCTCGTCCCGCGGCTCGGTGAGCTGGAGCGCGAGCTCTCCGACGGGGTCGCGGGCGGGCGCTTCCTCGTGGTGGGGGGCGGCCAGTCCGCCGCCGAGGTGGCGCTGCACCTGCACGACGCGGGGGCGCGCGTGGACCTTGCCTTCCACGGCTTCGGGCTCGCGGACGTCGACGAGAGTCCCTTCGTCAACCAGGTCTTCGACCCGGACGTGGTCGACGAGTTCGCCGTCGCGCCTCCGGAGACGCGCGAGGCGCTGCTGCATCGGCACGGCAACACCAACTACGCGGCGGTCGAGCACGCGCTGACCCGCGACCTGTACGACCGCTGGTACCGGCAGAAGGTCGGCGGCCCAAGTCGATTGGGCGTGCATCGCACCAGCGAGGTCGTCGCCGCGAACGCCGCGCCCGGCGGCGGCGTCGCGACCGATCTGCGCCGCCTCACCACCGGCGAGCGGACCGCGGCGACCTACGACGCCGTGGTGTGCGCCACCGGATTCCGGCCCGGCGGCCTCAGCGGGTTGGACGGCATCGCGCCGCCGGCCGCCGATGTGCGCGTCGCCCGCACGCACCGCGCCGTGATCGACGGCGCCGAGGTGCCGGGCCTGTACGTGCAGGGCGCCGACCTCCCGGGCCACGGTCTCGGGACCACGCTGCTGTCCAACGTCGCCGTCCGCGCGGGCGAGATCGCCCGCGCGCTGCACCAGGAGGAGTCGCCATGACCACGAGGACACCGGCGGGCACCGTGCTCTTCGCGGCGACCGAACGCACTCCGTTCACGGTCTTCGTCGCCGAGGACCCGCGCGACATCGAACGCGCACAGGCCCTGCGGTACGACGCCTTCTCCACGGAGCTGGGCGCGCCGCTGCCCGGGGCAGTGATCAGCGAGCGGCTCGGCCGGCCGATCGACGTGGACCGGTTCGACGACTACAGCGCTCACCTCCTCGTGCGGCACGACCCGACCGACGAGATCGTGGGCTGCTACCGGATCATCCTGCCGGCCCCGAGCGGGCAGCGGGAGGTGTTCACCACCAGCATGTTCCGGCTCAGCCCGGCGTTCGCCGCGATGGCCGACGACGTCGCCGAGTGGGGGCGCGCCACCATCGCGGCGGACTACCGCGGCGGGGTGGTCTCGGTGCTGCTGCGGATCGCGCTGCTGGCCTTCTACGAGCGCTCCGGCTTCCGCTTCGCGATGGGCTGCATGTCCGTCCGCATGGAGGACGGCGTGCACCCGCGCGCCGCGCTGGTCCGCGCCGCCCTCGGCTTCCTCGCCGACAACGACGCCCTCGCGGACGGCGCGGTCCGCGCCGATCCGATCCGGCCCGTCGCCGTCGACGGGGTCCCCATCGGCGAGCTCCCGCGGCCCGACGGCGCCGACGAGGACCTGGTGCCGCCCACGATCCGCATCGCCGTCCGGTACGGCGGTGTCGTCTGCGGCATGCCCTCGTACGACCCCGATTTCGAGATGGCGGACTTCCTCGTCCTGTTCGAGGACGAGCGGATGCGTGCGGCCGGCTGCCTCGACGAGGTCCGCTCCTTCCTCGCGGCGCTGTGATCGCCCGGCTCACGCGCGCCGTCGCCGCGCGGCCCCGCACGGTGCTCGCGGCGTCGTTGCTCCTGCTCGTCGTGCTGGGCTGGCTCGGGGCCGGCGTCGGCGGCGCGCTCCGCAGCGGCGGCAGTACCGACCCGAGCGCCGAATCCGCCCGCGCGCAGCAGGTTCTCGAGGACGACTTCGGGCGCGGCGGGTCGTCCCTCGTGCTGACGGTGCGCGCGCTGACGCCCGCGGCGGCGGCGGCCGCCGCGGACCACGGTCGCGCGATCGCGGAGGCGGTCCGGCGCGCCCCTGCGGTGCAGGCCGCCGTCTCCGCCTGGACCGATCCCGCCGCTGCGGCGCGCCTGACGTCGGCGGACGGCCGCACCGGCCTCGTCGTCGCGAACCTGACCGGCGGCACCGGGGACGCACCCGACCACGCCCGCGCGATCGTCGACGGCCTGCCGAGCCCGCCCGACGGGGTGCGGGTCGAGGCCGGCGGCGAGGCCATGACCTACCTGCAGATCAACGAGCAGTCCGGGAAGGATCTGGTGCGGGCGGAGCTGATCGCCCTGCCGCTCACCTTCCTCGTCCTCGTGTGGGCGTTCGGCGGGCTCGTCGCCGCCGCGGTGCCCGTCGTGGTGGGGGTCGCGGCGATCATCGCGACCTCGGGGCTGCTGCGGCTCGTCGCGGAGGTCACCGACGTCTCCGTGTTCGCGCTCAACCTCATCACCGCCATGAGCCTGGCGCTGGCCATCGACTACACGCTGCTGGTGGTGAGCCGGTATCGCGAGGAGGTGCCCGCCCGCGGCCGCGAGGAGGCGCTCGTGACCGCCATGGCGACGGCCGGGCGCACGGTCCTGTTCTCCGCGATCACGGTCGGGCTCAGCCTCGCCGCGATGGTCCTGTTCCCCATGTACTTCCTGCGCTCCTTCGCCTACGCCGGCCTGGTCGTCGTCGGCTTCACCGCCATCGCGACCCTGATCGTGACACCGGCGATCCTGACGCTGCTGGGCGACCGCATCGATCGGCTCCGCGTGGGTCGCGGCCCGCGCCCGACGGACGAATCCCGCTGGTACCGCGCGGTGAAGGCCGTGCAACGCCGAGCGGTCCCGCTCGGGATCGCCGTGGTGGCGCTGCTGGTCGCACTCGGCGCGCCCTTCCTCGGCGCTAAGCTCGGCTACCCCGACGACCGGACCCTGCCGACCGCCGCCTCGTCGCACGCCGTCGGCGACGACCTGCGCACCGGCTTCCACCCGAATCCCACGGCAGACGTCCTGATCCTGCTGCCGGAGGGCGCACCGTCGGGCACCGAGGACTACGCCCGGGAGCTGTCCCGGACCGCCGGCACGGGCCCCGTCGTCGGGCCGGACGGGACATGGCTGCGCGGAGACCGCGTCGCCGACGGGGATCCGACGTCCCGGGCGGGCTTCGCGCGCCTGATCACGGTGGCGAGCGAGCACGACCCGCGGTCGGCGGACGGCGGCACCCAGCTGGACGCGCTGCGCGCGGTGCCCGAGCCCGCCCCGACGCTGTTCGCCGGTGCGGCGCAGGCGGACCGGGACGCCGTCGACTCCATCCTCGGCGCGGTGCCGCGGGTCCTCGTCGCGATCGCGATCACCACTTTCCTACTGCTGTTCCTGCTCACCGGCAGCGTGCTGCTGCCGCTGAAGGCGCTGGTGCTCAACGTGCTCTCGCTCTCGGCGACCTTCGGCGCGATGGTGTGGATCTTCCAGGAGGGGCACTTGGGCGGGCTGGGGACCACCGTGACCGGACACCTCATCGCGGACATGCCGGTGCTGATGTTCTGCATCGCCTTCGGGCTGTCGATGGACTACGAGGTCTTCCTGCTCTCGCGGATCCGCGAGGAGTGGCAGGGATCGCCCGGCCGGGATCGCGCCGCGAACGACGAGGCCGTGGCCCGCGGCATTGCGAGCACCGCGCGGGTGGTCACCGCCGCCGCACTGCTCATGGCCGTGGTCTTCGCCGCGATCGGCTTCTCCGAGGTGTCCTTCATGCGGATGTTGGGCGTGGGCCTCGCGATCGCCGTGCTGCTCGACGCCACCCTGGTGCGGCTGGTGCTGCTGCCGGCGTTCATGCGGATCGCGGGCACCGCCAACTGGTGGCCGGGGTTCAGAGCCAGCCGCGGCGCTTGAAGGCCGCGTACAGGCCGCCGGCCAGGGTGAGCATCATCAGGAGGCTCAGCCAGAAACCCCATTCCTTGCCGAAGCCCGGGTAGGGCACGTTCTGGCCGAAGTAGCCGGTGATGGCGGTCGGCACCGCGATGATCGCCGCCCAGCTGGTGAGCTTCTTCATCACCGTGTTCAGCTGGTTGTCGACCAGGGCCAGGTTGGTCGAGCGCACGGATTCGACGTTGTCGCGCAGGCCCTCCGTCCAATCCGCGGCGCGCATGGTGTGGTCGTAGACGTCCTCGGCGTAGGGCAGGAGATCGTGTAGATCGGGGGCCGCGGACACCCGCCGGAGCACCGAGCCCACCACGTCGCGCATCGGTAGGACGATGCGGCGCAGCTCGCCCACTTGCTTGTGCAGATCGAACGTGACCTGGGAGACCCGGTCGCTCGAGCGGCCGTCGAACAGAATCGATTCCACGTCGTCGAGCCGCTCGTCGACCGCGGTCACCCGCGCCGTGTAGCCGTCGACGACCGCGTCCAGCAGCATCAGCTCCAGCGACTTCGGGCCGTACTGCAACAGATCAGCGTTGTCGGAGATGTTCTCCGCCACGTCGTCGACGGGGAAGCCCTCGCCCAGGCGCACCGTCAGCACCCCGTGCTCGAACAGGAACAGCGAGAGTCGGCTCGTGGCACCGTCCTCGGCCACCGTGTAGGCGGTGACGAACAGGATCTCGCCGTAGCGCAGGGACTTCGGGCGCTCATGAACGGTGAGCGCGTCCTCCACCGCCAGCTTGTCGAGTCCCATGGTCTGGACGAAGGGGGCGAACTCGGCCTCGGTCGGGTCGAGCACGTCCACCCAGATCAGGCCCGACGGTGCGGCCAGCGCCCGCGTGGCGGCGTCCGTCGCGGCGTGGTGGACGACGTCGAAGCAGTCGTCCGCGTCGTCCACGAAGGTCCGGATGGTCACGTCCATGGGGCAACCCTAGGACCCGTCGGACTCCGGCCGCTCGACCTGCTCCGCGAGCGTCGCGGGGGCCTGCACGCAGTACGAGTCGGTGAGGAGCTCGGCGACCTCGTCCCAGTCGGTGTTCTCGTCGACGATGATGCCGACGGTGCTCTCGCCCCAGTTCACCCGGAAGTACGGGTCGCCGAGATTCTCGAACGCGGGGACCTCGCTGGGTTCGGCCCGGAAGATGAGGCGGAACTGCTGGTCCTCGCCGCCGAAGACGTGCGCCACCGTCGCGCCGCGGACGCGCCAGCGCGTGCCGACCCAGGCGCGGTCGGCGACGCATTCGGGGAAGGCCTCGAGGACGTCGGCGAGGCGGTCGATCCATTCGTCGGGAACGTCCGGTCGGGTGGTCACCGGGCAAGGGTATCGTCGGGCGCATGCTGAACGTGGGTGTGTTGGGATCCGGCGGCAAGGTCGGCCGCGCAATGGTGGACGCCGTGGAGGCGGCCGACGATCTGGCGCTGAGCGCCACCGTGGACGCGGGGGACATGCTCACCGGCTTCCTCGACTCGAACACCCAGGTGGTGATCGACTTCACCCACCCGGACGCGGTGATGGACAACCTGGAGTTCCTCATCGACAACGGGATTCACGCCGTGGTCGGCACCACCGGCTTCACCGACGACCGGCTCGACACGGTGCGCGGCTGGCTGGCGGAGAAGCCCGGCGTCGGCGTGCTCATCGCCCCGAACTTCGCCATCGGCGCCGTGCTCACGATGCGCTTCGCGGCGCAGGCCGCCCGGTTCTTCGACTCGGTCGAGATCATCGAGCTGCACCACCCCTACAAGGCCGACGCCCCGTCCGGCACCGCCACCCGCACCGCCGAGCTCATCGCCGAGGCGCGCGAGCAGGCCGGGCGCGGCAAGATGCCCGACGCCACCTCCGCGGAGTTCGACCGCGCCCGCGGCGCCCGCGTCGACGGCGTCCGCGTGCACTCCGTGCGCGTCGCCGGCCTCGTCGCGCACCAGGAGGTGCTGCTCGGCACCCAGGGCGAGACCCTCACCATCCGGCACGATTCGCTGGACCGCAGCTCCTTCGTCCCCGGCGTGCTGCTCGGCGTGCGCGGCATCTCCTCGCGGCCCGGCCTCACCGTGGGCATCGAGCCGTTCATGGACCTGTGAGCCCCGTGGAGCGCCGCGATCGGGGGAACCTGGGCCAGCTGCTGGTCATCGGGTTCCTATCCGTCGCGATGCTCACGTACATCGGTCTCATCGGCGCATGGGCGTGGATGATCGCCCGCCGCGGCGGCGGCGCGAACCTCGGCCTCGGTTTCGGCATGGTCCTGGTCGGCCTGGTCGGTCTGTGGATCCTCTGGTCCGTGCTCAGCAACGGCTACGCGCACCAGAAGCTCGCGGCGTCGGCGAAGGCGCTGGGGCGCGACCTCGACGTCTCGGAGCTGCCGAAGATGCCCTCGGGTCGCGTGCAGCGGGACGCCGCTGACGAGCTGTTCGCGCAGGTCAAGGCCGAGTACGAGGCCGAGCCCGAGTCCTGGGTGAACGCCTACCGCCTCGCCCGCGCGTACGACTACGCGGGCGACCGCTCCCGCGCCCGCGACTGGATGACAAAGGCCGTCTCGATGGAGAAGAAGGCCCGCTGATGGCCGTGCTCCTCGTGATCCACCACACGCCGTCTCCGCACTGCCAGGAGATGTTCGAGGCGGTGATCGCCGGGGCGACCGACCCCGAGATCGAGGGCGTCGAGGTGGTGCGGCGCGCGGCGCTCGCCGTGACCGCGTCGGACGTGCTGGCCGCGGACGGCTACGTCCTCGGCTCGCCGGCGAACCTCGGCTACATCTCCGGGGCGCTCAAGCACGCCTTCGACACGATCTACTACCCGTGCCTCGATTCGACGCGCGACCGGCCGTTCGGGCTGTACCTGCACGCGAACGAGGGCGGCGAGGGCGCCGAGCGCGCGGTGGATTCGATCACCGCCGGGCTCGGTTGGGTGAAGGCCACGCCGCACGTCGTCGTGTCGGGCAAACCGTCGAAGGCGGACCTCGAGGCGTGCTGGAACCTGGGTGCCACTGTCGCCGCGCAATTGATGAGCGAGTGATGTGGCTGGCCGCGTGTTCGCTCACCGGTGGACGACGGATGCGGAGATCGAGGAATCGAAGCGGCAGGCCAGTGCCGGCGGAGTAGGGAAGAGGCATCATCACGTACCGCAGGTCTACCTGCGTCGATGGGCAGATGACGCGGGAGCGCTCAGAGTTACGAAGGTCGCGACTCGTGATAGCTACGTTCAGCCGACCAAGGACATCGCGAAGAAGACGAACCTGTACACGATCTCTGCCGACGACCTCGCACCCGACTATCCGGCGTTGTGGTTTGAGAAGCATATGTCTCGGATTGAGAGCGAGGCAGCGGGCTGGATCGGCTATCTCGATTCCCTTCCCGACGGCCAGATCGTTGATGTCGAGCTGATCGCCAACCTTGCAGTTTTCGTCGGGTTGCAGGAACAGCGGACGCTCAAGAAGCGCGCGCAAGAGTTGCGGATCGAGGATGCGCTCAACCATTTCGGTCGGGCTGAGGTCGTGGCAGCGAACCTACCCACGTTGTGTGCCATCAGTGGTACTCCATATTCGCCAGATCGACACGATGAGCTGGTTCAGCAGCTGCTAGATGTGCCACTGCTCAGCACAGAGCGCAAGCCCCGAGCGTTGGAGAGTGCAATTGGTGTCTGGCGACATAGTGCGGTTCCGCACCTCGCGATTGCGCGCAGTTGGTGGCTCGTGTCGACTAGAGCGCCACTCATTACTTGCGATGAACCTGTCGTTTGGCTTGGCGGTCCCGCGCGCGGCAGGTGGGAGCCTGCGGCCTGGGCAAAGTCGTCCCACGGCATCTATCCGGTGGGTCCCAGTCGGCTTCTGGTCCTTGTCTCGGAGAGGTTCCACCCTTTGCCTCCTTCGTTCGTGTTGAGCGCCGAGGAGACCAGCAAGGTCAACTTCGAGATCGTCGCTGCATCACACGAGTTCTGCTACGAGAACCCGCTCACGAGCATCGCTGCCGCATTCGACGTGCCGCCATGGCCCAGGTTTGAGCCCGCACGGGCATCGACCTTCATGGAGGCTGTAGCCGAACCCTCCCGGTGGACAATCGGAGAAGGCCCACCGTGGGCTGTTGGTCGGTGGTACCCGTGACATTGATGTCCGGAGCGCTAGTCAGAGTGGGCCGCGATCAGCTCGTCAGGTATTCGAGAGTAAGTTGCTATCTCGAAAACTTGTCAGTCGGTCGACGTAGCGTCTGGGCATGGACGAAGACGGTGGTGTAGATGAGGACCGGCCACCCGGCGGTGGCGTGGCGGATCGGTTGCGTTCGATGGAACGGCGGCGGTGCTTGACGGTGTTCGAGCAGTACCGGTTGGCGGCGGAGCTGCTGCGCGAGCGGGTGTGCGAACGGGTCGCGGCAGGGTTGCCGCAGGACCGATGGCAGCAGGGCGTCGCCGCGGAGGTCGGGCTGGCGCTGCACATGTCGCCCAACACGGCCGCGAAGTTCGTGGCCCGGGCGGTGGAGCTGGAGAAGATCCTGCCGCACACCCGCACCCGCCTGCGCGAGGGTGATCTCGCGCCGGAGGCGATCCCGGTGATCGTCGGCGGCCTCGCGCACCTGGACGCCTCCGATCGGCATACGGCGGATGAGCTGCTGTGTGCCGAGGCGGCGACGCTGGCGGGCATGGGACTCAAGCAACTCAGCGCGCGAGTCGAGCAGGTCGCCTATGCGCTAGATGCGCAGGGCACGGTGGATCGGAACGCGTCGGCGGAGAAGGACCGGACCGTGACGATCCGGCCGCTGCCGGAGGGGATGGCGCGGGTGTCGCTGCTGCTGCCGGTGGCGCAGGGCGTCGGGGTGTACGCGGCCCTGCGCAAGCATGCCGCAACGTTGATCGGGATCGGCGCGGACCTGCGGACCCGCGGGCAGATCATGGCCGACACCGCCTTCGCCCGCCTCACCGGCCGCGAGGCCACCGGAGGCCAGCCCGTGACTGTGAACCTCACTCTTCCGGCCACGGTGCTGCTCGGCGACCAGCCCGGGACCGCGTACCTGGACGGCGGTGGGGCGATGCCGGCGGAGATCGCCCGCAACCTCATCGGGAAGGCCACCGCCGCCGGCGTCGCGTGGGTCAAACGCCTCTACATCGCACCCGAGACGGGCGCGGTGGTCGGCATGGACTCACGGGCCCGCTGCTTCCCGGACGGGCTCGCGGACATGATCCGGGCTCGGGACCGGTACTGTCGGAGCCCGTACTGCGATGCACCGATCGCGCATACCGACCACGTGGTTCCGCACGCGGCGGGTGGCCCCACCAGCTTCGACAACGGTCAAGGCTTGTGCGCTGCGTGCAACTACGCCAAGGAGGCCGCGGGCTGGAGCAGTGCGGTCGTCGGCGATCCGAGCGGACGGCACACCGTCGACGCCCGAACGCCGAGTGGGCATTCGCTCCGGTCCACGGCGCCCCGGCAGGCGGCTTGAGCGCGGAGGAAATAGGGTCGGCTAGTGGCTGAATCGCGGCTCGATCTCTTGCGTTGGCAGTTCGACCTCACCTGGGCGCTCGGCGAGGTGCATCTCGCCGAGCTCACGGCCGACGACTTCCGCTGGGAGCCGGCGGCGCTGTGCTGGACGATGCGCCGCAGCGACGACGGTGAGTGGGTCGCCGACTGGGCCGAGACGGAGCCCGACCCGATCCCGGTCCCGACGATGGCGTGGCTCAGCTGGCACATCGGCTGGTGGTGGAGCACCACCGCCGATCATCTCCTCGGGCGCGAGGTCCGGGAGCGCGGGTCCGTGCGGTGGCCCGGGCCCGAAGGTGCCGTCGCCTGGCTGACGGGGATCCGCGACGAGTGGCTGACCGTCCTCGACGCGCTCACCGAGGACCGCCTCGACGAGCCGTCGGGGTTCCCCTGGCCGCCGGACGCCGACCTGACCGTCGGCCACCAGGTCGCGTGGGTCAACGCCGAGCTGATGAAGAACCTCGCCGAGATCGGCCAGCAGCGCGTCGCCCGCGCGGCGCTGAACGCCGGCTGACCGGCGCCGGGCGGACGCGGTCGCGCCGCGCCCGAGGTTGTCGGGGGTCCGCTCTAGACTGGGGGTGTGATCGCGACGCCCTATGAAGACCTGCTCCGCGACGTGCTGGAGAACGGCACGCACCGGCCCGACCGCACGGGCACCGGGACGCGCAGCGTCTTCGGGCGCCAGCTCCGTTACGACCTGTCGCAGGGCTTCCCGCTCATCACCACCAAGCGGGTGCACATGAAGTCCATCGCGTACGAGCTGCTGTGGTTCCTGCGCGGGGACTCGAACGTCAAGTGGCTGCAGGACAACGGCGTCACCATCTGGGACGAATGGGCGGCTCCGGACGGCGAGCTCGGACCCGTCTACGGGGTGCAGTGGCGCAGCTGGCCCACCCCGAACGGCGAGCACATCGACCAGATCAGCAAGGCGATCGAGACGCTGCGCACCAACCCGTCGAGCCGGCGCAACATCGTCTCCGCCTGGAACGTCGCCGAGATCGAGAACATGGCCCTGCCGCCCTGCCACGCCTTCTTCCAGTTCTACGCGGCGGACGGCAGGCTCAGCTGCCAGCTCTACCAGCGCAGCGCCGACCTGTTCCTCGGCGTCCCGTTCAACATCGCCAGCTACGCGCTGCTCACCCATATGGTGGCCGCGCAGGTGGGCCTCGAACCCGGCGACTTCGTGTGGACAGGTGGCGACTGCCACATCTACGACAATCACGTCGAGCAGGTCACCGAGCAGCTCAGCCGCGACCCGTACCCGTACCCGCGGCTCGAGCTCGCCGAGCGCCCCAGTGTCTTCGACTACGAGTACGGCGACATCACCATCCACGACTACGTGCACCACCCCGCGATCAAGGCGCCGGTGGCGGTCTAGTGATCGGCCTGATCTGGGCGCAGGCCCGCGGGGGAGTGATCGGCGCCGACGGCGGGATCCCGTGGCACATCCCCGAGGACATGAAGTTCTTCCGCGAGACCACCGCGGGCGCCACGGTTCTGATGGGTCGTCGCACCTGGGACTCCCTGCCGCCGCGGTTCCGCCCGCTCCCCGGGCGCACGAACATCGTGGTGACGAGGGATCGGGCCTGGCGCGCCGACGGTGCCGTGGTCCAGCACGACCTCGCCGTCCCCGACGGCGATGTGTGGGTGATCGGCGGCGGCGAGATCTACGACGCGGCACTGCCGCTCGCGGACCTGCTCGCCGTGACCGAGGTGGACGCCACCGTCGAGGGCGACACGACGGCACCGTCGATCCCGGAGGACTTCGCCCTGGAGGAGGACGCGGCGTGGCGCGAGTCCTCGTCGGGCCTGCGCTACCGGCACCTGACCTACCGGCGCAACCGCTAGCCAATAGCAACTTTCCGGGACCGGGTGGGTAGCCTTAGCGCTTATGAGTGCGACCCCGGCGACCACAACGCCCACCACGCCCTTCGGCGCGATCTCCGTCGCGATGGTGACCCCGTTCAAGGCGGACGGCACGCTGGACCTCGAGGCCGGGCAGAAGCTGGCGTCGCACCTCGCCGACCAGGGCTGCGACGGGCTCATCGTCGCGGGCACCACCGGCGAATCGCCCACCACGCAGCCGTGGGAGAAGATCCAGTTCCTCAAGGCGATCATCGAGGCCGTCGGCGACCGCGTGCAGATCACCGCGGGCGTGGGCACCTACGACACCGACGAGTCCGCCGTCTTCGCGCGCGACGCCGCCGAGGCGGGCGCGCACGGCCTGCTCGTCGTGACGCCGTACTACTCGCGGCCGCCCCAGGCCGGCCTGCTCGCGCACTTCACGACGGTGGCCGACGCCACCGACCTGCCCGTGCTGCTCTACGACATCCCGCCGCGCTCGGTGGTCGCGATTGAGACGGACACGCTGCGAAAGCTCGCCGAGCACAAGAACATCGTCGGCGTGAAGGACGCGAAGGGCGACCTCGGCGCCGGAGCCCGGCTCATCGCCGAGACCGACCTGCAGTTCCTCTCCGGCGACGATCCGCTGAACCTGCCCTGGCTCTCCGTCGGCGCACTCGGCTTCGTCTCCGTCATCGGGCACGTCGTCGCGCCGCAGCTGCGCGCGATGCGCGACGCCTACTTCGCGGGCGACAACGCCCGCGCCACAGACATCAACGCCTCCCTCGGGCCCGTCTACGAGGCCATGGCCGGCCTCGGCGGCGTGACCTTCTCGAAGGCGGCACTGGCCCTGCAGGGCCTTGATATGGGTGTACCGCGCCTCCCGCAGGTGCCGCCCACCGGTGAACAGCGCGACCGGCTCGCAGCGCTACTGACCCAAGCGGGGGTGCTCTAAACAATGACCGACGGTGCAGCAGGCGGAGCTCGACGGAGCCGAAAGGCCACCCGACAGGCGGGACCGCCTGCCGAGCCCAAGCCGGTGATCGCCACCTCGGCGGCGCGGGTCGTCGCCGAGGAGAAGGCGACCGCTCCGGCGGCGCAGGCTCCCGCGAAGACGCAGGCCCCGGTGAAGGCGCAGGCTCCGGCCGCGAAGACCGAGGCGCAGCAGCCGCAGAAGTCCACGTCGAAGGGCGGTGGCAACCGTCGCGGCGGTGGGCGGCGCGGCGGTGGGCAGAAGGCACCGTCGGCCGCGGTGGAGCGGCTGGGCGCCCCGCCCAAGCTGCCCAAGGGCGGCATGCGCGTGGTCGCGCTCGGCGGCATCAAGGAGATCGGTCGCAACATGACCGTCTTCGAGTACGACGGCAAGCTGCTCGTCGTCGACTGCGGCGTGCTCTTCCCCGAGGACCAGCAGCCCGGCGTCGACCTGATCCTCCCGGACTTCCGGTACATCGAGGACCGGATCAAGGACGTCGAGGCGATCGTGCTCACGCACGGCCACGAGGATCACATCGGCGCGGTGCCCTTCCTGCTGCGCCTGCGGCCCGACATCCCCGTCGTGGGTGCCAAGTTCACGCTCGCGCTGGTCAAGGCCAAGTGCGACGAGCACCGGCTGCGGCCCAAGCTGATCGAGGTCCGCGAGGGCGAGTCGACCAGCCACGGACCGTTCGAGTGCGAGTACTTCGCCGTGAACCACTCCATCCCCGACGCGATCGCCGTGGCGATCCACGCCGGCGGCCAGGTGGCGCTGCACACCGGCGACATCAAGCTCGACCAGCTGCCGCTCGACGGCCGGCTCACCGACCTCGCGGGCTTCTCGCGGCTCGGCGACGCGGGCGTGGATCTGTTCCTCGTGGACTCCACCAACGCCGAGGTCCCCGGCTTCGTGACCCCCGAACGCGAGATCGGGCCCGTGCTCGACAACGTGATCGGGCGGGCCAAGGGCCGCGTGATCGTGGCGTCCTTCGCCTCGCACGTGCACCGCATCCAGCAGATCGCCGAGGTCGCGATGGCCCACAACCGGCGGATCACCTTCGTCGGCCGGTCGATGGTGCGGAACATGGCGCTCGCGCAGGAGCTCGGCTACATGCACCTGCCCGAGGGCGTCGAGGTGGACCTCGACACCGCCGCCTCACTGCCCGACGACCGCGTCGTGCTCATCTCCACCGGCTCGCAGGGCGAGCCCCTGGCCGCGCTCTCGCGCATGGCCCGCGGCGAGCACCGCAACATCACCATCTCGCCGAACGACCTCGTCGTGCTGGCCAGCTCGCTCATCCCGGGCAACGAGAACTCGGTGTTCGCGGTGGTCAACGGGCTGTCCAAGCTGGGCGCCAAGGTGATCACGCAGCAGAGCGCGAAGGTCCACGTCTCCGGCCACGCCAGCGCCGGCGAGCTGCTGTACCTCTACAACGCGGTGCGCCCGCGCAACGCGATGCCCGTGCACGGCGAGTGGCGCCACCTGCGCGCCAACGCCGCGCTGGCCGAGGCCACCGGCGTGCCGAAGGACCGCATCATGCTCGCCGAGGACGGCGTCGTGGTGGACCTCGTCGGCGGTGTCGCGAAGATCGTCGGGCAGGTGCCCGTCGGCCACGTCTACGTGGACGGCTCGTCCGTCGGCGACGTCGGCGAGTCGACGCTGTCCGACCGCCTCGTCCTCGGCGAGGGCGGCTTCATCGCCATCACCGTCGCGATCGACGAGGAGGGCAACGCCGTCAGCAAGCCCGAGGTCTCCGGCCGTGGCTTCTCCGACGACCCGACCGCGCTCAAGGAGGCGGAGCAGATCGTCGAGGACGTGATCGCCGATCTGGCCGCCGAGGGGGTCAAGGAGGCGCACCGCATCGCGCAGGGCGTTCGACGGGCCGTGGGCCGCTGGGTCGACAAGGCCTACCGTCGCCGGCCGATGATCGTCCCCACCGTCATCGTGGTGGGGGAGTAGCGCACATCTTCTGAAGCGTTCTGCGACGTTTCCGTGGACGGGACGTCGCAGAACGCTTCAAAAGAGGGTGTCAGGGCTGCCGTTCGACCTTCGCGACCTGGGCGCGCAGCGTCTGCCAGAAGATCTCGGAGTCCGCTGCTGCGTCCTTCTTCCCCTCCGCCTCGACGATGACCGTCACGCCGCGGACGTCGACCCACGCCTGCAGCGTGTTCCGGCCGACGGCCATGATGAAGGGCTTGAGCCGCGCGAGGTCGTCGGGTGCGGCGAGGATCGTCGGGCGGTTCGCCGCGGCGACGTCGGAGCGGCAGGCCTCGGTCGCCGCGCCGCGAGCCGCGGTGATCGTCCTGCTGAGCACCGAGGCCTCGAGCTCCGTCGTGCCGTGGACCGCCTCGGCCTCCACGATCTCGGTGCCCTCCATGGAGCGCGCGAGGGCGTTGAGCTTCGTGCCGCACTCCGAATCGGCGGGCGAATCCTCGGGGAGCCCGTCGGGGGAGGTCAGCGTCTCGCGCTCGACCTTGTAACCGGTACTGCCGGCGGGGAACTCGTGCGCGGCGAGGACCGCCTGCTGCGGGACGACCGGGGCGGCGTGCGCGAGAGCGGGTAGGGAGACGATGGTGGCCGCGGCGGCTGCCGCACCTGCGACCCGGCGTCGAACGTTCATGTTCGCTCCTCCGAAGAAGGATCTGCTCGTGGGCCGGATCCTAGCGGAGTGTCCGGTTCGGGGAGCCCGAGTCAGCGACTCCGCTCGACCTTGGCGACCTGAGCGCGAAGGACCTGCCAGAACAGGTCGCGGGGGTCCGCGTCGCTGCTGCTGCTTGTCACGTCGACGGTCACGGTGGCGCCTCGGACGTCGACCCACCCCTGGAAGGACATTCCGCCGTACTGCGTGAGGAACGAGCGGAAGCGGGTCAGGTCCGCGGGAGCGGGCAGGACGACGGAACGGCTGCTCGGCGCCTGCTCGGCATCGCACGCGGCGCTCAGCGCGCTGACCTCGGTGGTGAACGAACGGTCGACTACAGCCGATTCCATGCGGACGGGTCCGCGTGTGACCTTCGCGGTCGACGCGTGTGCACCGTCGATGCGCTTCGCGCCGGCGACGAGGCGTCGATCGCACTCGGTGCGGGTCGGTCCGTTGACGTCGTCCGTGGTCCTGATCGTCTCGTTCTCCACGGAGTACCCGGTCGTTCCGACCGGGAATTCGTGAGCGGCGAGGACGACCTGCGCCGGGACGACCGGGGCGGCGTGCGCGGCCGCAGGCAGGGCGACGGCGGCGAGGGCCGCCACCGTCGACCCGGCGAGGAGGTTGCGCAGGCGCATCAGCGCGCCGTCTCGACCTTCTGGATCTGCGCGCGGAAGACCTGCCAGAAGCGGGCGGTGTTGGCGGGGGTCTCGCTGAGGCCGCCGACGTACACGTCGACGGTGCGGCCGGCGACGTCGGCGACGCCCTCGACGGCCTGGATGCGCTGGCCGTCGCGGTAGGTGAGCACGACGGGGTTGTAGCGCACGAGGTCGCCGGGGACGGGGAGCTCGGCGACGGGGCCGCCGCAGGCCTGGGTCGCGGCGCGCCAGACGGAGGCCTGCGGGGGAGCGACGACCGCGCTGAGCATGAGGGAGTAGCCGTTGCGCGCGGAGGCGCTGAAGCCCTGCGTGCCGGCGGCGGAGCGGTTGACCCGCTCGGTGGCCGCGGTGCAGGCCGGCGACGGGTTGTCGCCCGCGGTCAGCTTGGACGGCGCGGGCTTGCCGGTGCGGTAGTCGTTCGACCCGGCCGGGAACTCGGCCTTGGTGAGCACGAGGTTCGGGCCCACCGGCGCGGCGGAGGCCGCGGGGGCGAGGGCCGTGCCCCCGGCCGCGAGCACCGCGAGGAGGGCGGAGGCCGAGGCGAAGCGCGTGCGGCGGGACGTCGACGTTGAGTTCGCAATCATGCGGTGAAGTATAGGACACTTCGTTTTGATTTCAGTACGAAGTACAGGCGTGCTGGCGTGCGCTGCGGCGCACCGCCGGACGGGTCTAGGGTGACCCGTGTGAAGCCAGCTCGGAGTGAACGCGCCGCCCTCGTCGAGGCGGCCCGCGCCGCCGGACCCGACGCCTCGACGCTCTGCGGCGAGTGGACCGTGCGGGAGTTGCTCGCACACCTCATCCTCCGCGAGGGGCGGCCGGACGCCATGGCGGGCATCCTCGTGCGCCCGCTCGCCGGGTACACCGAGCGGGTGCAGGCGGGAATCGCGGCCCGCCCGTTCGACGATCTGCTCGAGACCGTCGCGGGCGGCCCGCCCCGGCTCTCGCCCCTGCGCCTCGTCGACGAGCAGGTGAATCTCGGCGAGTACTTCGTGCATACCGAGGACATCCGGCGGGCCGCGCCGGGGTGGACGCCGCGGGTGCTCGACAAGCGGGTCGAACGCGGCCTTCACGACGTCGTCGCGCGGATCGCGCGGCTCACGATGCGCGGCGCTCCGCTGCGGGTCAGCCTCACGACCGAGGAGGGCACCGTCGCCACCGCGGGGCGCGGGCCCGACGTCGCGGTGATCGGCGCGATCGGCGAGGTCGCGATGTGGGCCTTCGGCCGCGATGAGGCGCTGGTCACGTTCGAGGGGGCCGACGGAGACATCGATCTGCTCGGCTCGGTGGTCCGTTCGCTCTGACGACCCGCCGCAGGTCCTGCTGTTACATGTGTGGCACTTGATACGGATGGGGTTAATGTCGATAGACTGCCCCCATGGCATCGAAGACCACCACCCGCGCGCGCGGCGCCGCGAACTCCCGCTCCGGGGGCGCACGCACCAGCCGCGCCGCGAGCCCGACGCGCAGCCGACAGGCCGCCCCGCGCACCCGCGGTAAGCAGGGCGCCGCGGCCCCCAAGGCCGCCTCGGGCGCCGGTGGGGGAGTGGCACGCGGCCTCGGCGCCGGGTGGAAGCTGCTGGCCAAGGGCGTCGGGGGCGCCGTGCGCACCGGTCGCCGGTCCGACGACGTCGAACCCGCCACCGCGACCGGCGAGGTCACGCCGCCGAAGCCGACCCACTCGCGCGACGGACTCGCGCTGGCCCTGTTCGCCGTCGCGATCATCCTCGGCGCGGCCGTCTACTTCGACGCCGGCGGGCCCGTGGGCTCGTTCTTCTCGACCGGCGTGCGCGCCGTGGTCGGCTGGTTCGCCGTGCTGGTCCCGCCGCTCGCCATCGCCCTCGGCGTGATCATGATGCGCCGCCCCGACAACCCGTCGGCGCACGTGCGGCACCGCGTCGGCTCCGCCCTCATCGTGCTGCCCTTCCTGGGGCTGCTGCACATCGCGTCCGGCGGACCGTCGAGTTTCGACGACCGCGCCGCCGCCGGCGGTTACCTCGGGTACGTCGTCGGCGGGCCGCTCACCGACGGCTTCACAGCGTGGATCTCCGTGCCGCTGCTGGTCCTGGTCGCTCTGTTCGGCCTGCTCCTGGTCAGCGGTATGACGGTGCGCGAGATCGTCGACCGGCTCAAGTTCTACTTCGGCGTCGACATGAGGGAGCAGTACGGCGACGAGGAGCCGCTCGACGAGGACGATCTCGACTCGCCCTTCGCCGACTTCGACTCGGGGCGCGGCGACACCGCCACGCGTGCGCTCAGGCCCTACGGCGACCCGTACGACAACTACCCGGCCGACCCCGAGCCGCCCAAGCGGAGCCGTCGCCGCAAGGCCGCCGAGGAGGACGAGCCGGCACCGTCGGACCAGGTGACCGCGCCGATCACGCCCGAGCCGGCCCCGTCGGACGAGCCGACCGTCGAGGTGCCGCCGGCGCCGAAGCCGCGTCGCGCCGCCGTGGTGAAGGACCACACGCCGCCGCCCGCGCCGAAGGCGACCGAGTTCACCGTCGCGCGGACCATCGACAGCGAGGACTACATCCTGCCGCCGGCCGACCTGCTCATCGAGGGCGAGCCGGCCAAGGCGGGGACCAGCGCGAACGACGCGATGATCGACGCGATCACCGGCGTCATGGAGCAGTTCAAGATCGACGCCGCCGTCACCGGCTACACCCGCGGCCCGACGGTCACGCGCTACGAGCTCGAGCTCGGCCCCGGCGTGAAGGTCGAGAAGGTCACCCAGCTGCACCGCAACATCTCCTACGCGGTGGCGACGGACAACGTCCGCCTGCTGGCGCCGATCCCCGGCAAATCGGCCGTGGGCATCGAGGTGCCCAACACCGACCGCGAGATGGTGCGCCTGGCCGACGTGCTGGCCGCGGACAACACGCGCAAGGACACGCACCCGCTGGTCATCGGCCTCGGCAAGGACATCGAGGGCGAGATGGTCAACGCCAACCTCGCCAAGATGCCCCACCTGCTGGTCGCCGGTTCGACGGGCTCCGGCAAGTCGAGCTTCGTGAACTCGATGCTCGTCTCGCTGCTCGCGCGCGCCACCCCCGACGAGGTGCGGATGATCCTCATCGACCCCAAGATGGTCGAGCTGACGCCCTACGAGGGCATCCCGCACCTCATCACGCCCATCATCACCGACCCCAAGAAGGCCGCCGCGGCGCTGTCCTGGCTGGTCGAGGAGATGGAGCAGCGGTACAAGGACATGCAGGCCTCGCGCGTGCGCCACATCGACGACTTCAACCGGAAGGTGAAGTCCGGCGAGATCACCACGCCGCTCGGCAGCGAGCGCGTGTACCGGCCGTACCCGTACATCGTCGCCATCGTCGACGAGCTCGCCGACCTCATGATGACCGCGCCGCGCGACGTCGAGGAGGCGATCGTCCGGATCACGCAGAAAGCGCGCGCCGCCGGCATCCACCTGGTGCTCGCCACGCAGCGCCCGTCCGTGGACGTCGTCACCGGCCTGATCAAGACCAACGTGCCCTCCCGTCTGGCCTTCGCGACCAGCTCGCTGACGGACTCGCGGGTCATTCTCGACCAGCCGGGCGCCGAGAAGCTGATCGGCATGGGCGACGCGCTGTTCCTGCCGATGGGCGGCAAGTCGACCCGTATGCAGGGCGCGTTCATCACCGACGAGGAGATCACCTCCGTCGTCGACTTCGTGCGCAACCAGGCCGAGCCGGAGTACGCCAACGGCGTCACCGAGACGAAGGTCGAGAAGAAGGACGTCGACCCCGACATCGGCGACGACCTGGACGTCTTCCTGCAGGCCGTCGAGCTGGTCGTGTCCTCGCAGTTCGGCTCGACCTCGATGCTGCAGCGCAAGCTCCGCGTGGGCTTCGCGAAGGCCGGCCGCCTCATGGACCTCATGGAGACCCGCGACATCGTCGGGCCGTCGGAGGGTTCCAAGGCGCGCGATGTGCTCGTCACGCCCGACGAGCTGCCCGGCCTACTGCTGGTGCTGCGCGGCGGCGGCGATGTCGCTCAGGAAGCGGACGAACCGGACTTCTGATACAGTCCTGCTTGCATGTGTGAGGGGAGTATCCCGCTCGCGGCGTGAACGTCAGCACGGTGGATCGATATCCACCCGGGCACGCCGGACCCGCAGTTCGGGTCGGGAGAGACCTCCGGATCTGTACCGGAGGTGTATGCAATGCAAGTTTCTGCTGTCGTCTGGATCGTCTCGATCCTGGTCGTTCTCGGCCTCTTCGTCTTCGACTTCTTCAGCCATGTGCGCACGCCGCACGAGCCCTCGCTGAAGGAGTCCGGCTTCTGGTCTGCGGTGTACATCGGCATCGCGATCCTCTTCGGCATCGGCGTGTGGGCGGTCTCCGGACCGCAGTACGGCGGTGAGTTCTTCGCCGGCTTCGTCACCGAGAAGGCGCTGTCCGTCGACAACCTCTTCGTGTTCGTCATCATCATGGCGAAGTTCGCGGTTCCCCGGATCTACCAGCAGAAGGTCCTGCTGATCGGCATCGTGATGGCGCTCGTGATGCGCGCCGGCTTCATCGCCGTGGGCGCCGCCGCCATCTCCACCTACTCCTGGGTGTTCTACATCTTCGGCGCGTTCCTGCTGTACACCGCGATCAAGCTGGTCAAGGAGGCGTCGTCGCCCGAGGGGCCCGTCGAGGACGAGAAGGAGCGCGAGGGCCGCGTCGCCGCGCTGTTCAAGAAGATCGTCCCCACCACGGAGACCTACGACGGCGACAAGCTGATCACCAAGGTCGACGGCAAGAAGGTCGCGACCCCGCTGCTGCTGGCGCTGGTGGTCATCGGGTTCACCGACGTGCTGTTCGCGCTCGACTCGATCCCCGCGATCTACGGACTCACCCAGGAGCCCTACCTGGTGTTCATGGCGAACGCCTTCGCGCTGATGGGCCTGCGCCAGCTGTACTTCCTCATCGGTGGCCTGCTCGACCGCCTGGTGTACCTGTCCTACGGCCTGTCGATCGTGCTCGGCTTCATCGGCGTGAAGCTGGTGCTGCACGCGCTGCACGAGAACACGCTGCCCTTCATCAACGGCGGCGAGCACCTCGCGGTGCCGGAGATCTCCACCGGCCTGTCCCTGTCGGTCATCCTGGGCGTCCTGGTGATCACCACCGTCGCCTCGCTGATCAAGTCCAAGCGCGACGGTGCCCGGGAGCAGGCGTCGTCGGACGTGCCTTCGGACTCCGACACGAAGTAGCCCGCGCATTGTGCACCGTCGACCACCCCTGAGGTGGTCAACGGTGCACAGTCGTATCGGCGGAACCTCGTCGGCCTCCCGTGCGTCCAAGGAGTATGGGCGAGTCGAAGGACGTCAGCCGCATCGTGGCCGACAACGACGGGGTGATCACGGTCGCGCAGGCGAAGGCGTGCGGGCTGTCGCCGCGCCAGGTGGACGGGCGGCTGCGCCGCGGCGAGTGGGCGCGACTGGGACGCGGTGCGCTTCCAGGCCGACCACGACAAGCGGAACGCCCTCGCCCGGCTCGGAATGACGGTTCTCGCCTTCACCTGGCACGACGTCGTGACCGCACCGGTGGCGGTGGTGGAGTCGGTGGTCGCGCTGCTCAGCGACCGACGGGCCGCGGTGTCCTGACGCGGAGTTCGTGACGGGGCGCCCGCACGCGGTGGGGGGCGCGGGCGTCAGGTCGGCTTGACGCCGACGGCGACGGTGGCCTGCCGCTCGTCGTCGATCTCGATGTACGTGTCCAGGCCCACGGCGCGCAGCGCGGCCACCGTGTACGTGGCCTGCTGGCGCCCGGTCTCGATGAGCACACGGCCGCCCGGGCGCAGCCAGAGCGGCGCGTCCATAGCGATCCGCCGGTGCAGGGTCAGACCGTCCGGCCCGCCGTCCAGCGCCCGGTGCGGCTCGTTGTCGCGGGCCTCGGGCGGCATCGTCCGGATCGCCGCGGTCGGAACGTACGGCGCGTTCGCCGCGATCACGTCGACGGTTCCGCGCAGCACCCCGGGAAGCGGGCGGAACAGGTCGCCGACGAGGACCGTCGCTTCCGGGGCGTTGCGCGCGGCGTACTCGGCGGCGGTGCGGTCGATGTCCGCGGCGTAGGTCTTCGCGGCGGCGGCGGTCGCCACGATCGGACCGGCGCCGCAGCACAGCTCGACGAGGACGCCGCTGCCGTCGGCGAGCTCGGACAGCAGCTCGGTGCGCCGGCGGGGGACGAAGACGCCGGGGCCGACGATCAACCGGCGGCCGCGGAACTCGACCCAGCCGAGCAGGTGCTCCAACGGTTCGCCCGCGCACCGCCGCCGGACGAGGGCCTCGAGGTCGGGCCCGGACGCCGCCGCGTCCTCCAGCAGTTCGGCCTCGCGTTCGGCGAAGGCGCATCCGGCTGCGCGCAGCTCACCGATCACATTCACCGGTGGAGTCAATCACGGTTGGGCGTGATTCACCACACTCACGACACCCCGGTATGCATTGGTTCACTGTGCGATATCGACGGTCGTGAATCGGTGAAGGTGACGCGTCGGCGGGGCGGCTGAAAATGTGCCGGTGTGGGGCGAATGCCCAGTTCAGGGCGGCCGTGAAGAGGTTCTCGGCGGCACCTTGGCGCTATGCTGACCCCATGACCCTGGGCTCCGAGAAGACCATTTCCGTCGCGACGTTCCGTCGGTCGGGCGAGAAGGTCGCCACTCCGGTGTGGGTGGTCCCCGTCGACGGTGACCGCATCGGCTTCTGGACGTCCTCCACGTCGGGGAAGGCCAAGCGGATCCGCAACAATCCCGCCGTCGAGATCACGCCGTGCAACCAGCGTGGCGCGATCGCCGCCGGCGCGGCGACGACCGCCGGGACGGCGCAGCTGGTCTCGAGCGGGCCGGAGTTCGACGCCGTGCAGGCGGCAGTGAAGGCGAAGTACGGCTTCCAGGTGCCGATGTCGAAGATGTTCAACGCGATCGGCGCGAGGCTCAAGGGCCGGACGCAGCCGTACGGCGACACCGTCGTGGTGATCACGCCGCAGGCCTGACCGGACGCGCGTCGCCCTGGGTGGACCGCGGGCGCTACAGCGTGACGAGCATGCGGGTGTTGCCCAGCGTGTTGGGCTTGACGTACGACAGGTCGAGGAACTCCGCGACACCCTCGTCGTAGCTGCGGCACAACTCGTTGTAGACCTCGGCGCTGACCGGCGTCCCGTCGATCTCCTCGAACCCGTGCCGGCCGAAGAAGGCCGTCTCGAAGGTCAACACGAACACCCGGCTCAGCTCCAACGCGCGCGCCTCGTCGAGCAGGCGGGCGACGATCTTGTGCCCGATGCCGTGGCCCTTCACCGTCGGGTCGACCGCGAGGGTGCGGATCTCGCCCAGGTCCGACCACAGCACGTGCAGCGCGCCGCAGCCCACGGCGACGCCGTCGACCTCGTACACCCAGAACTCCTGTACCGACTCGTACAGGGTGACCAGATTCTTCTCCAGCAGGATCTTGCCCGCGTAGACGTCGATGAGGCGCTTGATCGCGGGGACGTCGGAGGTCCGGGCGCGGCGCAGCACATCGTCGTGGTCGGTGGTCACGGTAGGAAACTGTAGCGCGCAGAGCCGCCGATTCCGCGTACCGATAGGCTGATCGGCGTGAGTGCAACGGACGGCGTGCAGCCCGCGAGCACACCTGTCTCGAACGTCAACGTCGCGAACGGGTTGACGGTGCTCCGGATCGTACTCGTCCCCGTCTTCCTCGCGGCCCTGTTCGTCGACGGCGGGCACTCGACGACCTGGCGCTGGATCGCCTTCGCGGTCTTCGCCGCCGCGATGTTCACCGACCGGGTCGACGGCCAGATCGCGCGCCGCTACGGACTCATCACCGATTTCGGCAAGCTCATGGATCCCATCGCCGACAAGGCGCTCACCGGCGCCGCCTTCGTCGGCCTGTCCGTGCTCGGCGAGCTCCCGTGGTGGGTCACCCTGATCGTCCTCGCCCGCGAGTTCGGCATCACCGCCTTCCGGTTCGCCGTCATCCGCGACGGCGTGATCCCCGCGAGCCGCGGCGGCAAGCTCAAGACCCTGCTGCAGACCATCGCCATCGGGCTGTACCTCATGCCGCTGCCGGCGTGGATGGACGTGCCCAGCCAGGTCGCCATGGGCGCGGCCGTGATCGTCACCGTCGCGACCGGCGTCGACTACCTGCTGAGCTGGTGGCGTGGCCGCAAGTGACGCCGCCCGCCTGGTAGCCGCCCTCGCCGAGCGCGGCGAGACGGTCGCGTCGGCCGAGTCGCTCACCGCCGGCCTCTTCGCCGCCACCGTCGCCGACGTTCCCGGCGCCAGCGCCGTGCTGCGCGGCGGCCTCATCGTCTACGCCACCGACCTCAAGGCGAGTCTGGCCGGCGTCCCGTCGGGCGAGTTGGAGCGCAACGGACCCGTCCATCCCGGGACCGCGCGCGCCCTCGCCGACGGTGCGCGGACGCGCTGCGGGGCGGATTGGGGCGTCGGGCTCACCGGCGTCGCCGGCCCCACCGAACAGGACGGGGTGCCCGTCGGCACCGTCCACCTGGGGATATCCGGCCCGTCGGGCACGTCCGTCACAACCCTGCAGCTCGACGGTGACCGGGCGAACGTCCGCCGGGGGACCGTCGAGGCGGCCCTGCGGGAGCTCACCGCGCGGGTTTCGGCGAATCGGGAACCTTCCGGGCCCGCCCCGCGTTGACTGGACAGTAACCAAGACGGAGGTGAGCATGGCTCTACTGCTTCGCGAGGCGATCGGCGAGAACCTGCGCAAGACCCGGGTGCGTCAGAGTCGCACGCTGCGAGACGTTTCCTCGGCGGCACAGGTCAGCCTCGGCTACCTGTCGGAGGTCGAGCGCGGCCAGAAGGAGGCGTCCAGCGAGCTGCTGGCCGCGATCTGCGGCGCGCTTGCCATCGACGTGGCCGACGTGGTGGCCCAGGCCAGCGTATCGATGCGCCCGATCCCCACCATGGTGATCCCGGCGCCCGCGCTCGCCGCCGCCTGACCCTGAGACGACCGGTCCGCGGGTTCGGGGATTTCCCCCGAACCCGCGACCAGGGCGGCGCAACAGGGTCGTTTGCCGATAGATTGATAAGCACGAGTCCGGCGGTCGCCGGACGGCCGAACGTGGGTTCGGCGATGGACGTATCGAGGCGGAGGAGAACTGACGATGGCTAACCCGTTCGTCAAGGGGTGGAACTACCTGATGGCGCTGTTCAACTCGAAGATCGACGAGAACGCCGATCCGAAGGTGCAGATCCAGCAGGCGATCGAAGACGCGCAGCGCCAGCACCAGGCGCTCTCGCAGCAGGCCGCGGCCGTCATCGGCAACCAGCGTCAGCTCGAGATGAAGCTGAACCGTCAGCTCGCCGAGGTCGAGAAGCTGTCGGCGAACACCCGTCAGGCCGTGCAGCTCGCCGACCAGGCGACCGCCGCCGGTGACGTCGCCAAGGCCACCGAGTACACCAACGCCGCCGAGGCCTTCGCCGCGCAGCTGGTGACCGCCGAGCAGAGCGTCGAGGACCTGAAGGGGCTGCACGACCAGTCGCTGCAGGCCGCCGGCCAGGCCAAACGCGCCGTCGAGCAGAACGCCATGCAGCTGCAGCAGAAGCTCGCCGAGCGCACCAAGCTGCTCAGCCAGCTGGAGCAGGCGAAGATGCAGGAGCAGGTCTCCGCGTCGCTCAACCAGATGGGTCAGCTCGCGGCCCCGGGCAACACCCCCAACCTCGACGAGGTCCGCGAGAAGATCGAGCGCCGCTACGCCAACGCCCTCGGCTCCACCGAGCTGGCGCAGAACTCGGTGCAGGGACGCATGATGGAGGTCCAGAACGCCACCGTGCAGATGGCCGGCCATTCGCGGCTCGAGCAGATCCGCGCGTCGATGCAGGCCAGCGGCCAGATCAAGGGTGCCCCCGCGGCCCCGCAGGCGGCC
>NZ_JAIULG010000052.1 GCF_020169415.1 Tsukamurella sp. M9C | reverse complement strand
GGTTCTGGTCCTCCCCGGAGTACGGCCCGGACCTCGCCGAGATCCGCGAGATCGCCCTCCTCGCCCGCTGACCTCCGCGCCCCACCACCGCCCTCGCCGCCCGCGGGTTGGCCGAATGCGCCCGCCGCGCGACGCGCCCCGCTACTGTGATCGCAACATCGGGGTTCGGGGGGACCACATGGGTACATCTGCGCTCCGCGCGTTCCAGGCGGGCATCGCGTCGCTGGGGATCGGGATCGGCGAGTTCGAGGCGGTCCCGCGCGACGCCGCGCTCGCGCGCCGCGCCTTCGAGGCCGCCACCACCGCCGATCCGGGCATGGCCGACGCCTGGCTGGGCCGCGCCGCCGCCGGGGAGAACACCGCCGAGGTGCTCGCCGCACTGCACCGCACCGCCGAGTCGCTCGGCGCCGCCGCCCGTCGCGTCGGGCTCGCGCCGGGCGCGCTGACCGGAACGTTCGCCACCGGGCTCTACGTCGACTACCCGCTGCGCGACGCCGCCACCGCGCACGTCGCCTACGCCGCGCGCCTGCTCGCCGACGGTGCGCCCGAGGAGGCCGAGCGCGTCCTCGACGCCGCCGCGTCGTGCCCCATCGCGCGGTACCAGAGCGCGGTCGTCGCCGCCCGGTCCCGACGGTGGCCGGACGCCCTGACCGCGCTCGACGGCCACGCGGACTGGGACGACACCGTGCTCTCGGCCGCGGCGGCCACCGTCGCCGGCTCCGCGGCCGCGCAACTCGGCCGGTTCGCCGAGGCCGCCCGGCTGCTGACGGTCGCGGCCGAGGGGCCGGTGCCCGGCGCCGCCGCTGCGGCCCGCTACTGCCACGCCCTCGTGCTGCGCGAGCAGGGCGACGAGGACCGGGCCCGAGAGCTGCTGGAGCGGGCGGCACCGTCGTACCCGCCGGCGGAGGCGGCGCTGCGCGACCCGGGCCACCGCCTGGTGCTCGACGCGCCGGAGGCCCCCGGCCCTGCCGCGGAAGCGCCCGGCGCCGGCGACGAGCTGCTGGCCGCGGCCGCCGACGAGTTGGAGCGGCAGGTGGGGCTGCGCGAGGTGAAGGAGCAGGTCACCCGCCTGCGCACCACGATGCAGCTGGCGAAGGTGCGCGCCGACCGCGGCCTGTCGAGCGGGAGCCGCTCGCTGCACCTCGCCTTCACCGGCCCGCCCGGCACGGGCAAGACGACGGTGGCGCGCATCGTCGCGCGGATGTACCGCGGGCTCGGGCTGCTGGCGACCGACACCGTGGTCGAGTGCTCCCGGCGCGACCTGGTGGGCCAGTACCTCGGCGCCACCGCCCAGAAGACCTCCGCGGTGATCGACTCCGCGCTGGACGGCGTGCTCTTCATCGACGAGGCCTACACGCTCGTCCAGGAGGGCCTGACCGGCGGCGATGCCTTCGGCCAGGAGGCGATCGACACGCTGCTGGCGCGGATGGAGAACGACCGCGACCGGCTGGTGGTGATCGTGGCGGGCTACGACGCCGAGATCGACCGGTTCCTGGGCTCGAACGAGGGCCTGGCCTCGCGGTTCGCGCGGCGCATCCGGTTCCCCGGCTACAGCCCCGGCGAGCTCGCCGAGATCGGCGCCGCGATGGCCCGCTCGCGCGACGCGCTGCTCACCGGCGAAGCCGCGGAAGTGCTGGAGGTCTGCTGCGCCGGCGTCGCCGACCGGCTGGACCGCCTCGGGAACGGCCGCTTCGTACGGAACGTCATCGAGGCGGCCGAGGAGGAGCGGGAGCTGCGGCTCGCCGACTCCGGCGTGGACCTCGCCGGCGTCGACGAGGCCGTGCTCATGCGGATCGAGGCGGCCGACATGGCGCGGGCCCTCGACGGGGTGCTCGGCGCCGCGGTCTGACCCGACTCGCTCAGCGGGACTCGGCGACGTTAGCGGCGTAGGCGTCGCTGTTAGACGGCCCGGTCCCGGTCATCATCACCTCGTCGGCGAGCCGGTCGGCGGCCTCCAAGTCGATCCCGGTCTCCCGCTGGCTGTGCACCAGGAAGATCTCTCCGCCGAGCGAGGGCTCGTCGCCCGCGTAGACCATGCACTCGACGACGATGAGGTCGGTCTCCGCCTTGACGACGTGCGACGTCAACCGCACCCCCAGGCTGAGGACGTCGCCGACGTGCAGCGGGCGCAGGTAGGTGAAGGCCTGGCCGGCGTGCAGGATCGCGGAAAGGTTGCAGCCCGGGATGGCCTTCCCGACCACCCCGGACGCGGCCTGCAGCATCGGGGCGCCGAGCATGGTGGCCGGCACCGCCACGTCGTCGGGGAGGCGGCGGCTGACCGCGTAGGGGACGTCCCAGCTGCGGGTGGCGCGGGCGAAGGACCGCACCGTTTCCGCGCCGATCTCGTAGGCATCGGGGAACCACAGTTCCCATTCGTCGGCGACGGCCACGGTCACTCCTCGAGGGCTCTGCCCTCGTTCAGCGGTGGAGGGACGCACAAGGATAACCACAGGTCGGGTGCGATCCCAAACACAACACAGCCCTCTGACAACACGACGTGTCACGTGGCGCCCGCCTCGGTGACACGGCGCTCGTTCGGCACTAGCGTCGAGGGCATGTGGAGGACGAACTCACTGCGCGTCGCCGTCGTCGGCGCCGGCATCGGCGGGCTGGCGGTGGCCTCCGGCCTGCAGCGCGCCGGCGCCGAGGTGATCGTCCTGGAACAGGCCGCGCGCTTCCTGCCCCGCGGCTCCGGACTCTCGTTGTTCTCCAACGGTTTCGCCGCTCTCCGCTCGCTCGGCCTGGAGGAGCGGGTGCGGGCGGTCGTGGCCGACGGTCCGCCGTCCGTCCCGTACGGCACCCGCCGCGCGGACGGCACCCGGCTGGGCCTCTTCTCGCCCGCCACCGTCGCCGAGCTGCGCGTGGTGGACCGCACCGACCTGCACCGCGCCCTGCTCCAGGACCTGGCCCCGGACACCGTCCGGCCGGGCATCCGGGTGGAGGGCCTCAGCCGGGAGACGCTGGACCTGGGTCCGAGCGGCCTGCTCGAGGACTGGCACGTCCTGATCGGCGCCGACGGCATCCGAAGCCGGGTGCGCGGCAGCCACGCCGGCGACCCGGGCGCGGCGTACTGCGGATACGGCGCCTGGCGGGGCATCACCGACGGTCCCGTCGCGCTGACCGACAGCGGGGAGAGCTTCGGCCGGGGCGAGCGGTTCGGTTACGTCCCGCTCGCCGACGGCCGCGTCTACTGGTTCGCGGTGCGGCCCGCCGCCGACGATGACCTGCCCGAACCCGGAGAACTCCTCGAGCGCTACCGGGACTGGCACGACCCGATCCCCGATCTGCTCGCAGCGACAGCCCCGGAGCGCATCGGCTACCAGCCCATCGAACGGCTCGCGCACCCGCTGCGCACCTACGCGCGCGGCCCGGCGGCGCTGGTCGGCGACGCGGCGCACGCCATGCCGCCCACCCTGGGGCAGGGCGCGAACCTGGCGCTGGAGGACGCGGCCGTGCTGGTCTCGCTGCTCCGGCCGATCGCGCGGGATCACGATCCCCGCGACATCCCGACCAAGCTCGCCGCCTACGACAAGGCCCGGCGGCCGCGCACGCAGTCCATCGCGCGGCAGGCGCACCTGCTGGGCGCCGCGCTGCAGGCGCCCACGCCGCTCCTCGCCCGCGGGCGCGACCTGGCGATGCGGGCCGCCCCGAACCGGATGATGGACCGGGTCTTCCGCAGCGCGCAGCGCTGGTCGCCGCCCGACTGAGGGCCCTCGCCCGACGACGCGCCGCGCCCCGGTTCGAGGCGCGGCGCTCGCCGCTAGAGCAGGGGGATCGCGTCGAGGACGCCGCTGAGCAGTCCGCCGCCGGAGTCCGAGCCCGACGAGGTGGACGCGCCCGGGACGGAGGCCGAGACACCCGCGTCCGCGGACGAAGCCCCGCCGCCCACACTTGATCCACCCGCGCCGCTCGTCCCCGTGGATGCGGACCCGCCCGACCCGGTCGACGTCACTCCGCCGGCGGTGCCGGTGGTGCCCTCGGCGCTCGAGCCGGTGGATCCGGTCCCCGCGAGCGACGCGGCGGTGTCGCGCTCCGAACCGGCCGACGACGCACTCCCGGCGGCGCCCGAGCCCGCGACCTGGGCGGTCGAATCCGCGTCGAGTGGGCCGACTCCCGTCGCGACCGAGCCCGCGCCGCCGGAGGCGTCCGGGGCGCCCGCTCCGCCGGTGGCGGCGGGAACCGCGCGACCACCACCCGCGGCGGAGGGCCCCTGCGGTGCCGCACCCTGCGGCGCGGTGCCCTGCGGTGCCACGCCCTGCGGGGCAGTGGCGCCCTGGGGGGCGGTGCGGCCCGCGCCGCCTCCGGGGCCCGTGCTCGCGCCGGTTCCGCCGGCACCCGATCCGCCGCCCTGCTGGGCCGCGCCGACGGGCTGCCCTGCGGCGCCCTGCTGCCCGGCGCCACCCTGGGCCGTGGCGGCCTGCGCACCGCCGCCGCCCGCGCCGCTCGTGCGGCCCGAGGCGCCGGGCTTGCCCGGACCCGCCGGTTGCACGGGGGCGGGCGGCTTCGAGGGGTCGCCACCCGCCTGGGCGGTGCCCGCGCCGAGCCAGATCGAACCCACCGCGACGGCGGCGGCCGCCGATGCGGTCATCCGCGTCACCGATGCGGCCGTCCCGGTGTTCTTACGGTGCCGCCCCTGATACCTGGACATGAATTCTCCTTCTCCCATCGCGCACGACCATTCCTTCGAGCGGGCGAACGGGCGTCCACAGCGCAGCACCGATCACCGTGCGCCTGCGGCACGGCCGCGGCACACGGATGAGAAGCATTGGAGTGAAAAAGATTTCAGAGGTGGTTGCTATGGCTACCGATTCGACCCACCTCTGAGCAAACACGACCGGGCGAGCGGATTCCAGGAAACACGGGTAACGAAAACAACACGATGTGAACGCGACCACAATGCGCGGAAAGCGACTTCGGCAACTCTCTTCCCCAGCGTGAAGAACAGGGTGTTTCGCGGTAGTAATTTTTCCGATCACACCCGGCAACCGCGCCTATCACGAGCCCGGGCGCCGCCGGCCGGCCGTTGCCTGGGCCATTCCCGCCACAATCAGTACACCGTACGTTTTGGCATCGCCGCGGCGTCGCCGCGCGTGCGACACCGGGCCACTCGCTGTCTCGACGTTGCGGTCCCGGCAGGGCCGGCGCCCGAACCTCGTTGCGGCCCCATCGAATCGGCGACGCCCCGGACCCGCCGGCCGGACGCCGGCTCACGGTCGCGCGGTCGCGTCCGCGTCGGCCGACCGCGAGCCCTCGGCGTCCCGGTTCTCCGGCAACGGCTCGAACGCGGTCTCGCGCAGACGGGATGAGCAGAGGGCCAGCACACCGAGAGTGACGGCGAGGTATCCGACGACGCCGATCCAGTGACCGTCGAAGGCGATCAGCAGCCACGTGGCGGTACCGGCGGCGGTCGCCCCGCCGATCGCGGATCCGACCTGGTACGTCGCCGAGATGGCGGTGTAGCGGACCTCCCGCGGGAACTGCTCGCCGAGGAACGCCGGGATCGGCCCCTGGGCCGCGCCGACCACGAACCCGGACACGACGCTGATCGCGTAGGTCGCGGCCAGGTGGTGCAGCGGAACGATCGCGAAGTACGCGACGTAGACGGCCAGGATGAGGCCCGCGCCCCCGATCATCACCTTCTTGCGTCCGATCCGGTCCGACAGCAGCGCGAAGAACGCCGCCCCGGGGATCAGGGCGATCGCGCCGGCCAGGCTGATGAGGAGGTTGTCGGTGTCGCCGTAGCCGATCTCGGTCATGTAGGTGAGCATGAACACCGAGGTGACGTAGGCCAGCGTGATGTACCCGAAGGAGATGCCCACCGCGCACAGCACCACCGCGGGGAACCGGCGCAGCACGGTGAAGATGGGCAGCGGCTGCGCCTTCCGGTCTTCGCCGGGATGGGGCGCCGACTCCTGCGGGGCGCGCAACCGCATCACGAGACCGAAGACCACGAGCACGCCGCCGAGCAGGAACGGGATCCGCCAGGCACCACCGGCCAGCCCGGCCCCGGAGATCGCATCGCCCGAGAGCGCACTGACCAAGGTGAACACCGCGATGCCGAGCACCGTCCCGATCCCGATCCCCACGCTGGTGAAGCTGCCCCAGAGACCGCGCCGGTCGTCGGGCGCGCTCTCGATCCCGATCAGGGCCGCACCGCCCCACTCGCCGCCCGCCGCGAAGCCCTGCACGATGCGCACCAGCACGAGCAGCACCGGGGCGAGCATCCCGACGCTGTCCGCCGTCGGCAGGCAGCCGAGGACGAAGGTCGACAGGCCCATGACCAGCAGGGTCAGGATGAGCATCGGGCGCCGGCCCACCTTGTCGCCGAAGTGGCCGATCACGAGGCCGCCGAGGGGCCGGGCGAGGAAGCCCGCCCCGAACGTGAGGAAGGAGACCAGGGTGCCCACCATGGGGCTGAGGTCGGGGAAGAAGATCTTCGGGAAGACGAGCGCCGCGGCGAGCCCGTAGATCGAGAAGTCGTAGTACTCCATCGCGGTGCCGAAGCCGGAGACGGTGAAGATCTTCCGCGCGGACGGGCGCGCGGAGTGCTGGTGGGTTGCCATGGTCGAAGTCCGATCAGAAGGTGAGGAGGCCGAGTTCTGCGGCCTCGAAGGGGGTTCCGGCCCGGTAGGACAGCGCGAAGGCGTCCAGGTCCAGGGCGACGGTGAGGAGGGTGCTCCACTGCTCGATGAGCGGGAGCGAGACGTCGGGGCGCATGATCTGGGGCGCCGTACCGTCGGCCGCGAGGGCCTTCGCGCGCGCCTGGCCGGTGCCGGCGCACAGGTCCGCCCGCCGGGCGGCCATGTCGTCCATCCGCAGGTCGGTGGACGATTCCACGCGCGGGATCGTGTCCCCCGCCGCCAGTTCCGGGTCGAGGAAGTGGTTGGTGTGGAACAGCCAGCCGTCCTCACCCGGGCGGACGACCGCCGTTCCCGCGCGGCACATCTCGATGCTCGCGGCCCGGCCGTGCCGGTCGGCGACGGTCAACACCGTCGACGCGCTGACCCGCGCGCTCCGGACGAGGTCGACGGCGTGGTCGACGCCCGTCGCCTCCTCGATGACGCGGCGTGCGACCGCGTGCACCGGCACGCCCGGGGCGCCCCCGTCCGAGCGGTGGTTGAGGATGTTGAAGTGGACGCCGACACCGGCGTCGTTGAGGCCGATCTTGCCGGACACGCCGAACTCGGTGAACAGTTTGAACCGCAGGCCTGTGTTCCCGACCCCCGCCAGCAGGAGCCCGTCCGGCGCGAGGTGGTCGTGCCAGTCCCAGGTCTGGAGGGTCTCGGGCGCCGCGCCGGGGACGGCCCGCACCATCGTCGAGCACTCCCCCTCGCGCGACGGCGCGGTGCGCGCGAGGATCTCGGTGCGGGCGTCGAGGAGGGCGACCGCGGCGAGGGACGTCCCCGCGCCGGCGGCGAGTCCGTCGACCTCGGCGGCGAGGTGCGGAGCCCAGGCGGCCAGTTCGTCGTGGCTCGCGGCCGCGACCTCGGCGACCACGCCCGGGGCGATCCCGAGTTCCGCGAAGTGGGCCGCGTAGAGCGCGCTGATGCGCCGGATCCGCGGCGCGAAGCGGGCGCCCCTGGCACGGCCGGCCGCAGCGCCGGTCGGGGTCGTCGTGATGTCGGTGTAGAGCTGCACCCGGTCCTCTTCTCGATCGTGCGCGACGCCCGGCGCCGCGACTGTGATCCAGACCATAGAAAAGTTAAACGTTTAATACAACGGGTTCCGCCCGTAGGATTCCGAGGATGCGGCGACGGGGCTTGACCATCAGGGACGTGGCGGCCCGCGCCGGCGTCTCGACCGCCGCGGTCTCCCAGGCGCTCAACGGCACCGGCACGCTGTCGGCGGCGACGCGGGCGCGGATCGTCGAGGTCGCGGAGGAGATGGGCTACCAGGCCGACGCCATCGCCCGCGGCCTGCAGGGCGCCCGGCTCGGCGCGGTCGGCCTGGTCTTCCGCTCGCTGGACGCGCTCGAGGACTACAACCCCGAGGGCGTGGACGTCTTCTCCCGCATCGCCGGGATGCTCAGCGTCGAGCTGCTCGAGCGCGGCAGGGGCGTCATGCTGCTGCGCGACCTCGTCACGCATGCCGCCCCGCCGCTCGCCTATTCGATGGACGGCTACATCGTGGTGAACCCGCACCACGACGACCCGGTGCTCCGGCGACTCGACGAGCGCGGCCTGTCCTACGTCACCATCGGGCGCGACCCGGGCCGCCCCGACCGGGTCGACTGGGTCTCCACGGACGACGACGCCGGGATGACGCGGATGCTCGACCACCTCGCGGACGCCGACGCCCGGCGCATCCTGCTCGTCCGCGGCACCGACCCGAACGCATGGAACATCGACAGCGAGAACGCCTTCCGACGCTGGTGCGCCGAGACCGGCCGCGCCGATCCGGTGGTCGTCACCGTGCCGGAACGGGCCGGGGTCGACGGGGGCCGCACCTTCGCCGGCGCCCTGGCCGACGGCGCGCACGGCCCCCTGCCGGACGCGATCGTCTGCATGACGGGCCGGCACGCCGCGGGCACCGTCGCCGCGCTCGCCGAGCGCGGGATCCGTGTTCCCGACGCGCTGCTCGTCGCCACCATGTCCGATTCCGAGCACTCCCGCACCGCGACCCCGTCGATCACCTGCATGACCGGGGCGGTGAAGGACGAGGTGCGCGCGACCGTCGCGATGCTGCTCGCGATCCTGGCGGGAGCCCCGCCCGGGGAGCCGGCGCAGATCCACACCGAGGTCGTCGTCCGGGCGTCGACGGTGCCGCCGCGGCCACCGGACGACTGACCCCCGGCGCGCGGGATCGCAGGGGCAGGCGCATAATTCGTTCATGTCCTTCGCTCATCGAAGCGTTTCGGAGCTGGTCGGCCAGGCGGTCGGCGATCCGCTCGCGCCGTTCGCGCTCCGGCCCGAGAAGCAGCACGTCATCGCTCCCGGCGGGGACGCGGTGGTGGGCTACGCGATGCGGCTCGGCGTGGTGGTCGCGAGCGGCGACCCCGTCGGCCTCACCGCCGAGGCCCGCGCCGCGGCGATCGCGGAGTTCGTGCGGCGCGCCGGGCGCCGGCCGATCGCGGTCCTCGGCGCGGGCGAGGCGTACCGCCCGCTCTGGGAGGCGCACGGCCTGCGGGCCGTGCCGATCGGCCGCGACGTCGTGATCGACACCGGATCCTTCGACCTCGTGGGCCGACGGTTCCGCAACCTGCGGCAGGCGGTCTCCCGCACCCGCAACGCGGGCGTCACCGTCGAGATCGTGCGGGAGGGCGACGTCGCCGACCTGGACCGGCAGGCCGTCCGCCGGATGGAGACCCTCGCGGGGCACGATCCCACCCGCGGCTTCTCGATGATCCTGGGGCGCATGCTCGACGGCACCACGCCCGACGGGGTGTTCGCCCTCGCCCGGACGGCGAACGGCACCGTCTGCGCCGCGCACCGGTACCTGCCCGCCGGGCCCGAGGACCTCTCGCTGGACCTGCCGCTGCGCGCGCGGCGCGCGCCCAACGGGGTGGACGAGCGGCTGACGCTGGAGACCGTGGCGTGGGCGCGGGACCACGGCTACAAGCGCGTTTCGCTCGCCTTCGCGCCCTTCCCCGACCTGTTCGCCGACGACGCGACGGCCCTGCGGCACCCGTGGGCCCGGGCCGCGGCCCGGCGGGCCGTGCACGCCTTCGACCCGCTCCTGCACGTCGAGCGGCTGTACCGGTACCTGCGCAAGTACCGTTCGTTCGGTCAGGAGCGCGCGGTCCTGCTGCGGCCGCGCCAGGTCGCCCGGGTCGCGGCCGCGCTGATCCTGCTCGAGTTCGGCCGCTACGGCCGGGGCGGCCGACTCTGAACCGGCGCCGCGCCGTCAGGCCCGTGGAAGGCGGTCCTGCGCGCCGTCGACACCGAGGATTCTGCGACCGTAGGTCGTCACCAGCGCGGCGCGTTCGGCTCCGCGCGGGGCGCCCGGCGTGCACGCGAGCTGGTTGACCGCGGTGATCGCCGCCATCACCGCGACGCGCCGCGCGGCGGGATCGGCGTCATCGACGCTGCCGTACAGGTGGACCCATTCGCCGACGTAGGCCCGCTGAGGCTCGATGAGGACTGCGCTCTCCCGCTCGGCGAGCTCGCCGATCTCGGAGACGATCGCCTGCGTCATCCCGGGGTGGCGCACCGCGAAGCCCGCGTACCGCCCCACGATCGCGTGGAGCGCAACACCGGGGTCGTCGGTGGCGGCGAGTACCTCGTCGAGATCCACCTGGACGAAACCGTTGGCGCGATGCAGGGCCGAGGAGAGGATCTCCTCCTTACTGGCGAAGTGGTTGTAGAGGCTCGACGGCGCGAGGTCGACCGCGGCGGCGATGTCCTCCAGCGCGACCCCGTCGTAAGTCCGGGCCGCGAACAGCTCGACCGCGGCAGCGAGGATCTGCTCACGCTTGGCGATCCGGGCGAGGCCTCGCGGCGCGGCGACGGACGGCGAGTCGGCAGCGAGCGGGCCCGTCGCGGCGCGGGACACCAAGGCGGACAGGAGCGAGCGCATCGGCGGCTCGGTCGACTCCGTGGCGTGCATCGCCGTGCTGAGCAGGACGCCGAGCACCGCGATCGATCGAGCCCTCGCCCCGGCACCGTCGCCCTGCGCCGCGACCGCCGCGTCGAGGTCCGCCAGGAGGGACTCGCGGACCGCAGCGACGGCGTCCGCCGGGAGGTAGCGGGCCTCCCGGATCCACAGCCGGCCCGCAGCCCGGTGCGCGAGCGTCCGGTCGATCAGGGGTCCGAACCGGTCCGCCTCCGACCCCGCAGCGAGCGCCTCCCGCAGGCCCTGGACGTAGCCCTCGAAGGCCGCCGCGAGCATCGCCTCCTTGTTGGCGAAGTGCCGGTACAGGGCGGACGGGCGCACGCCCACGGCCTCGGCGACGGTGCTCATCGCGACGTTCTCGTAGCCGCGGGCCGCGAACGCCGCGGCGGCGGCATCGATGATCAGCTCGCGCCTGTTGGCCGGCCGCGAGCGCACCACCGATGTCGTCTCCATGGCGTCCAAGACTAGGGCGCCTAGATCATGTACCCGCCCCCGCACACCAGAGTCTGCGCGCTGACGTAGTCGGACTCCGGCCGGCACAGCAGGTACACGGCGCCGGCGGCCTCCTGGGGAGTGCCCGCGCGGCCGAGCGGGATCTGGGCCGCCATCGCGTCGAGCAGCTGGGGATTGACGCCCACCTTGATCTCGCGTCCCGCGACGTCGATGCTGCCGTCGCCGCCGGCCGGGGCCTCGGTCAGGCGCGTGGTGATGAGGCCGAAGGCGACGGTGTTGACGGTGACGTTGTACCGGCCCCACTCCTTGGCGATCGTCTTGGTCAGACCCGTCACGCCCGCCTTCGCCGCGGCGTAGTTGGCCTGCCCCGCGTTGCCGCCGAGCCCGGCGATCGAGGAGATGTTGACCACCTTGCGGCAGGGCACCTCACGGCCCTCCGCGCGGGCGGCCTTGACGAGGCCCGAGATCACCGGCTGGGCGGCGCGCAGGATCCGGAACGGGGCCTTGAGGTGCACGTCGAGGATCGCGTCCCACTGCTCGTCGGTCATCTTCTGCACGACCGAGTCCCACGTGTACCCGGCGTTGTTGACGATGATGTCGAGCCCGCCGAGCTCGTCGACGGCCGTGCCGACGAAGCGGTCGGCGAAGCCCTCCTCGGTGACACTGCCGGCGCAGGCCACGGCCCGGCCGCCCGCGGCCTCGATATCGGCGACGGTCTGCGCGGCCGGCGCCTCGTCGAGGTCGTTGACCACGACGGCGGCGCCGTCGGCGGCGAGCTTGAGGGCGATCTCGCGGCCGATGCCGCGGCCGGAACCGGTGACGACCGCGATCTTGCCGTTCAGTGCGGACATGGTTGTACTCCTTGGGGTGTGGGGTCAGAGCTCGACGACGGCGCTGCCCGTGAGGGTCGTGGTGCCGTCGGCAAGGGTGACCGTGAGGTCGAGGACGGCGGTGCCGGCGGCATCGTCGACCGCGACGACCGTGCCCCGGCAGACGGGATGGGCGTGCACGGGGGTGATGGCGACGAACCGCACTGCGAAGCTGCGGATGCGCTGCACGCCGACGTGACCCGTCAGCAGCCGACCGAGGTGGGCCATGCCGAGCATGCCATGGGCGAAGACGTCGTCGAGTCCGGCGGAGCGGGCGACGTCGAGGTCGATGTGCATGGGGTTGTGGTCGCCGCTCGCGCCCGCGAACAGGGCGAGGGTGGTGCGGGTGATCTCGCCGACGGCGAGCGGGGGCAGCTCCGTACCCACCTCGATGGTCGTGCTCATGCGGCGGCCTCCTGCGGGCGACGGACGACGATCGTCGAGGTGGCGGTGGCGACGGGCTCGCCGTCGCGGAGGAACTCGGACTGCTTGACCAGGAACTCGAGGGCGCCGCCGCTCTTGGCGTAGACGTCGACGATGTTCTCCCGCACGGTGATCCGGTCCCCCGCGCAGACGACGGAGTGGTAGTCGAAGCGCTGCTCGCCGTGCAGGATGTGCCGCAGGTCGATCCCGAGGGCGCCGAGGTAGCCGAAGGGATCCGGAGCCTCCAGCGCCAGGCCGAAGACGAAGGTCGGCGGCGCGGGCAGGTCGCGATGGCCCGCGGCCCGCGCCGCGTCGAGATCGGTGAACACGGGGTCGGTCTCGCCGATCGCCTGCGCGAAGAAGCGCAGCCGGCCGCGCTCGACGTCGACGGCGAACTCGGGCAGCGCCAGTGCCAGGGCGGCGTCGCGGTCGATCACCGGTCACCCCGCTCGTAGAGCGTCACCACGGCCGCGCCGCCGAGCCCGATGTTGTGCTGCAGGGCGAGGGAGGCACCGTCGACCTGGCGGGCGCCGGCCTCGCCGCGCAGCTGCCAGGACAGCTCCGCGCACTGGGCGAGGCCCGTCGCGCCGAGGGGATGCCCCTTGGACAGGAGGCCACCCGACGGGTTGGTGACCACCGCGCCGCCGTAGGTGTTGTCGCCGTCCTCGATGAACTTCTCCGCGGTGCCGTCCGGGGTGAGCCGCAGGGATTCGTAGGAGAGGATTTCGTTCGCCGTGAAACAGTCGTGCAGTTCCACGACCCGCACGTCTCCCGGGTCGACGCCCGCGGCCTCGTACACCTGATCAGCGGCGCGGCGGCTCATGTCCGCGCCCACGAGGTTCATCAGCGAGCCGTCGAACGTCGCGGCGCCGTCCGTGGTCATCACCTGCGCGGCGATCGCGACCGTCGTGCGCAGGCCGCGGGCGCGGGCGAACTCCTCGCTCACGATGATCGCGGCGGCGGCCCCGCAGGTGGGCGGGCAGCACTGCAGGCGCGTGAGCGGACCGAAGATCTGGGGAGAGGTCAGCACCTGCTCGACGGTGACCGGGTCCCGGAACACTGCGAACGGGTTGTTCGCGGCGTGGTTGCGGGCCTTGACCGCCACCTTGGCGAAGGTCTCCGGTGCGACGCCGTAGCGCTCGGCGTACTCGGCGCCCGCGCCGCCGAAGAGCTGGGCGGCGAACGGCGCTTCACTTGCACCGTTCCGCTCCTCCGCGATCGCCATGAAGTCGACGAACGGGCTCGGCCGGTCGGGCCACTTGATGGCGAGCGCGCCGCGCTCCATCTGCTCGAAGCCGAAGGCGAGCACGCAGTCCGCGGCGCCGGACGCGACGGCCTGGCGGGCGAGGAAGAGCGCGGACGAGCCGGTCGAGCAGTTGTTGTTCACGTTGACGACGGGGATCCCCGTCGTTCCGACCCGGTACAGCGCGCGCTGGCCGCTGGTCGAATCGCCGTAGACGTACCCGGCGTACGCCTGCTGCACGTCCGCGAGCTCGACGCCCGCGTCGGCGAGGGCGGCCCGGACCGCGGCGGGCGCCATCACGTCGTAGGGCTCGGCCGTGCGCGGGGTGGCGAAGGGGATCATCCCGACGCCGGCGACGTATGTCCGACTCATTTCTACCTCCGTACGATTGGATATTCACATTTATTGCACAGTCCGGCCCTGACATGCAATAGTCGATCTCGTTGTAGCCGACATCACACTGGTAGTCGTTCACTCTCCGGAGGATTGAAGTGCAGATCACCCAATCGCTGTCCCAGACCGCCCAGGCCGTGCCGCACCACGTCGTGACGGTGTACCGCGACCGCCGTCGCACGGCCGCCGAGGTCGCCGACCGCGTGGCCCGGCTCGCCGGCGCGTTCCGCGACCTCGGCGCGCGCGAGGGTGACCGGATCGGCATCCTGTCGCTCAACAGCGACCGCTACCACGAGTTCCTGCTCGCGACGCCCTGGGCGGGGTGCGTCGTCAACCCCGTCAACGTGCGCTGGAGCGCCGCCGAGATCGCCTACTCCCTCGCCGACTGCGAGACGAACGTCCTGGTCGTCGACGACGCCTTCGCGCCGCTGGTCCCGGAGCTCCGCGCGCTCGCGCCGAACGTGACCTCCGTGATCCACGCCGGCGAGGGCGCCGTCCCCGCCGGCATGCTCGGCTACGAGGAGCTGATCGCCTCCTCCGCGCCGATCGAGGACGCCCGGCGCGGCGGCGACGACCTGTACGGGATCTTCTACACCGGCGGCACCACCGGCACCCCGAAGGGCGTCATGCTCTCCCACCGCGCGTGCCTCACGTCGGCGATGGGCTCGCTGGTCACCACCGGCATGCTCAACCGCGGCGGCGTGCTCCTGCACGCCGCCCCCATGTTCCACCTCGCCGACCTCGCCGCGTGGACGATCGGGTGCCTGACCCGGGCCACGCACGTCATGGTCCCGTCGTTCACGCCGGCGGGCGTCGCCGCCGCGATCGAGGAGCACCGCGTCACGGACGCCCTGCTGGTGCCCACCATGATCCAGTTGCTCATCGACTCCCCCGAGGGCCGCGCGGCGGACCTGTCGAGCCTGACCCGGATCATGTACGGCGCCTCCCCGATCTCCGAGGCGGTGCTCGAGCGGACGCACGCCCTGGTCCCGGCTGCCCGGCTCACGCAGGCCTACGGCATGACCGAACTGGCGCCCGTCGCCACCCTCCTCACCGCCGAGGACCACGACGACCCCGCGCTACGGCGCAGCTGCGGGCGCCCCGCCGTGCACTCCGAGGTGCGGATCGTGGGTCCCGACGACGTCGAGCTGCCCCGCGGCGAGATCGGCGAGATCGTCGCCCGCGGCGACCACCTGATGACGGGCTACTGGAACAAGGAGGCCGAGACCGCGGAGGCGCTGCGCGGCGGATGGATGCACACCGGCGACGCGGGCTACATGAACGAGGACGGGTACGTCTTCGTGGCCGACCGGATCAAGGACATGGTGATCACCGGCGGCGAGAACGTCTACTCGGTGGAGGTGGAGAACGCGCTCGCCAAGCACCCCGCCGTCGCGCAGGTCGCCGTGATCGGCGTGCCCGACGAGGAGTGGGGCGAGCGGGTGCACGCCGTCGTCGTGCTCGCCGCCGGCACGTCCGTCACCGGCGACGAGCTCCGCGGTTTCGCCCGCGAGCACATCGCGAACTACAAGCTGCCGCGGTCCGTCGCCTTCGTGGAGGCGCTCCCCGTCTCCGGCGCGGGGAAGATCCTCAAGCGCGACCTGCGGCAGCAGGACTGGTCACGCGCCTGACGCACGGCCGGCGGCCGTCCCCGGACAGCACTGCGCCCCCGCCGTAAACGGCGGGGGCGCAGGACATGTCAGGAGATCAGCCCAGGCGCTGCTTGAGCGCGTCCAGCTCGTCCTTGAGGCCGGTGGGCAGCTTGTCGCCCACGAACTCGAACCACTCGTCGATGGACGGCAGCTCGCCGCGCCACTCGTCGACGTTCACGGCCAGCGCCTCGGCGACGTCCGCGACCGGGGTGTCCAGGCCGGTGAGGTCCAGCTCCTCCGGGGTGGCGACGATGCCGACCGGCGTCTCCTGGCCCGTGACGTTGCCCTCGATGCGGTCGACGATCCACTTGAGCACGCGGCTGTTCTCGCCGAATCCGGGCCACAGGAAGCGCTTGTCCTCGCCGCGGCGGAACCAGTTCACGTAGAACACGGCCGGCAGCTTGGACTCGTCGGCCTGCTTGCCGATGTTGAGCCAGTGATCGAAGTAGTCGCCCACGTTGTAGCCCAGGAAGGGCAGCATCGCCATCGGGTCGCGGCGGACCGTGCCCACCTTGCCCTCGGCGGCGGCGGT
The DNA here is from genome assembly GCF_020169415.1 of Tsukamurella sp. M9C. Classification (GTDB taxonomy): domain Bacteria; phylum Actinomycetota; class Actinomycetes; order Mycobacteriales; family Mycobacteriaceae; genus Tsukamurella. Next base: position 20,394 of record NZ_JAIULG010000052.1, on the reverse strand, counting down.
CTGCTCCGAGCCGACGGTCGCGCCCATGAAGACGCCGTGCTTCCAGTCGCGCGCCTGCGTGACCAGCGGCACCGTCGTCTTGCGGCGGCCGCCGAACAGGATGGCCGAGATCGGCACGCCCTGCGGGTCGTCCCACTCGGGGGCGATCGACGGGCACTGCGACATCGGGGTGGTGTAGCGCGAGTTCGGGTGCGCGGCCACGGTGACGACGCCGTCCTCGTTCTCGGCCGAGGAGCTCTCCCAGTCGTCGCCGCGCCAGTCGGTGAGGTGCTGCGGCGCGGCCGACATGCCCTCCCACCAGACGTCGCCGTCGTCGGTCTTGGCGACGTTGGTGAAGATGGTGTTGCCGGCGTCGATGGTCTTCATCGCGTTCGGGTTCGAGTCCATAGACGTGCCGGGGGCGACGCCGAAGAAGCCGAACTCGGGGTTCACCGCGTACAGGCGGCCGTCCTTGCCGAAGCGCATCCAGGCGATGTCGTCGCCGACGGTCTCGGCGCGCCAGCCCGGCAGGGTCGGCTGGATCATCGCGAGGTTGGTCTTACCGCAGGCCGACGGGAACGCCGCGGCGATGTAGTAGACCTTCTGCTCCGGCGAGATCAGCTTGAGGATCAGCATGTGCTCGGCGAGCCAGCCCTCGTCGTGCGCCATGGCCGAGGCGATGCGCAGCGCGTAGCACTTCTTGCCCAGCAGGGCGTTGCCGCCGTAGCCCGAGCCGTACGACCAGATCTCGCGGGTCTCCGGGAAATGGGTGATGTACTTGGTCTCGCTGCACGGCCACGCCACGTCGGCCTCGCCCGGCGCGAGCGGCTTGCCCACGGAGTGGATGGCCTTGACGAAGAAGCCCTCGTCGCCCAGCTTCTCCAGCACGGCCGAACCCATGCGGGTCATGATCTTCATCGAGACCACGACGTACGGGCTGTCGGAGAGCTCGACGCCCAGCTTCGGGTCGTCGGCGCCCAGCGGGCCCATGCAGAAGGGCACCACGTACATGGTGCGGCCCTGCATCGAGCCGCGGTAGAGGTCGGTCATCGTCGCGCGCATCTCGGCGGGACGGACCCAGTTGTTCGTCGGGCCGGCGCCCTCCTTGGTCTCCGAACAGATGTAGGTGCGCGACTCCACGCGCGCCACGTCCGCCGGGTCCGAGAGAGCCAGGAAGGAGTTGGGCTTCTTCGCGTCGTTGAGCTTGGTGAACGTGCCCGCTGCGACCATCTCCGAGGTCAGGCGATCCCACTCCTCGTCGGACCCGTCCGCCCACACCACGCGATCGGGCTGCGTGAGCTCGGCGACCTCGCGCACCCATGCGATGAGCTGCGCGTGCTTCGTGGGGACCGAATCCCCCTCGAGGCCGGGAATGGTGGCTGACGTCATGTGTGTCATCTCCGAAAGTCGTACCGAACCTTTGAACCAGTGTCACACATCGGGCAAGGTCACAGAACCGAGGGTGACGTGCAACATCTCACATCACACGTCGACCACTTCTCCTGCGCCCGGGAGGAAGCCGATGCGTACCAAGTAGTCGACGTAGACGTCGAGCCCGGCGTCCCCGACGGGGCCCCGGTCACCGTCGAGCCCGATGCGCCCGTCGGCGGCGCTCGTCGGGGTCCAGCCGCCGCCCTCGCCGACGGTCTCGCGCTCCAGACCGGCACGGATCAGCAGGATGGCGCGCGCGAGCGCCTCCGCCACCTCGGGCCGGTCCCGGAAGGCGGCGGTCTGCCGCTCCAGGAAGACGTGACCCGGCACCGCCTCGACGGGGTAGCCGCCGCGGCGCAGCGCCCCGACGATCTCGGCCCAGCTCACCCGGGAACCGCTGCCCACCTCGAGCGTCCGCAGCGGCTCGGCGTCGGCGCGCAGGACGTCGACCATCGCCTCGGCCGCCCGGTCGACGGGGGTCATCTCGATCGTCTGGTCCAGCAGCTCCGACGGTGCCGCCCCCACCGTCGCGATCGACCGGACGAGGTTCCAGAAGGCGTCGTCGGTGTTGGTGGCGCCCGACTCCAGGGACCCGGTCAGCAGGCCGGGCCGCAGGATCGTCGACCGCACGCCGCTCGCCGCCGCGAGCTCCACGACCCGCTCGGCCACCCACTTGGAGTGCGTGTACCCGGCGTCGGGGATCTCCTCGAAGGCGCCCGCCGCCGAGATGGTGGAGACGAACTGGAAGACCGTCCCCGGCCGGCGCGAGGCCAGCTCCAGCAGGAACCGCGTCGAGTCCACGTTGGCCGCCCGCAGTCGCGCGTACGGCTCGACGTGGTTGACCCGCGCGCCGCAGTGGATGATCGCGTTGACCTGCTCGATCACGCGGTCCCAGACGGCGGCCTCGATCCCCAGGGCGGGTAGCGCGAGGTCGCCGGGGAGCGCGGTGATGCGGTCCTCGTAGCCGTCCGACCAGGAGCCGTAGCCCCGCATGGTCGTGCGGATGCGCTCGAGCCCCGACGCCTCGTCGCGGGCGCGGACCAGGGCCTGCACGCGGGCCGTCGGATCGGCCTCGAGCACGGCGCGGATCAGGTGCCCGCCCAGCAGGCCGGTCGCGCCGGTGACCAGGACCTCGTGGCCGGTGGGCGTCACGTCGGGCGCCGACGGCGCGAACCGCACGTCGTCGACGGGGACCTCCACCGCCCGGGGCCGGCCGGCCTCGGACAGCGACGCCAGCACCGACGCCGGGGTGGCGCTCTCGAAGAGCCCCGCGATCGGCACCCGCACCCCGAAGTCGACGTCCACGCGGTCCACCAGCCGCATCAGCGACAGCGAATCGCCGCCGAGCTCGAAGAAGGAGTCGTCGAGCCCCACGTCCTCGGCGTCGAGGACCGACTCGAACAGCGCGACCATGGCCCGCTCCTCGTCGGTCTCCGGCGCGCGGTACCCGGCGGCCGCGGCGAACACCGGCTCCGGCAGCGCCGCGCGGTCGAGCTTGCCGCTCGGGGTGAGCGGCAGGGCGTCGAGCACCACGACGAACGGGACCATCGCGGCGGGCAGCCGCCGCGCGACGACGGCTGTCACCTCGTCCGGCGCGAGGCCGGGCGCGACGACGTAGCCGACGAGCCGGCCGCCGCGGGCGCCGTCGCGCACGAGGGCGACCGCGGCGCTCACGCCGGGGACCGCGGCCAGCGCCGCCTCGACCTCGCCCAGCTCGACCCGCACGCCGCGGATCTTCACCTGGTCGTCGGCGCGGCCCACGTACTCCAGGGCACCGTCGGGCAGCCACCGCACCAGGTCGCCCGTCCGGTACATGCGCGCCCCGGACCCGCCGTACGGGTCGGCGACGAACCGCGACGCCGTGAGGCCCGGGCGGCCCACGTAGCCGCGGGCGACCGCGGCACCGGCGACGTACAGCTCGCCCACGACGCCCGGCGCGACGCGCCGGAGGGCACCGTCGAGCACCCGGACCGCCATGCCGCGGACGGGCCGGCCGATGGGCACCGGGCCGGCGCCCCCGGGGCGGATGCGCGCGAAGGAGACGGCGATCGTCGCCTCGGTGGGGCCGTAGGCGTTGACCAGCCGGCGGCCGCGGCCCCAGCGGTCGACGAGCGCGCGCGGCACCGCCTCGGCCGCGACCACCAGCGACGTGAGGCCCCGCATCCGCCCGGCGGGCACCGACGCCAGCACGGACGGGGTGAGCACCGCGTTGGTGACCCGGTGCTTCTCGACGAAGTCGGCGAGCTCGCGGCCCGCGCGCACCGTCGCCGAGACGACGAGCGTGCCGCCCGTGCCGAGGGCGCACAGCAGCTCCCACACCGCCGCGTCGAAGCCGACGGAGGCGTTGTGCAGCATCCGCGTCCCCGGGCCCAGGTCCAGCTCGTCGAAGGTCCGCACCAGGTCGGCGAGGCCGGCGTGGGTGACCGCGACGCCCTTGGGCGTGCCCGTCGAGCCCGAGGTGAAGATGACGTACGCGGCGTCCTGCGCGGTCAGCGGCGACCGCCGGTCGGCGTCCGTGACGGGCTCGTCCCCGGCGTCGCCCGGGCCGGCGTCGAGCAGCGCACCGTCGACCTCGAGGACCGGGTGCGCGTCACCGAACATGGCCTCGATGCGCTCGCGCGGCGTCGCGGCGTCGATGGGCAGGAAGGCGGCGCCCGCCTTCGCGACGCCGAGCACCACGGCGACGAAGCCGATCGAGCGCGGCGCGGTCACCGCGACCACGTCGCCCGGGCCGACGCCCTTCGCGAGGAAGCGCCGCGCCCACCGGTTCGACAACGCGTCGAGCTCGGCGTAGCTGAGCGGGGCTCCGTCGCCGGCGACCGCGCGGGAGCGGGGGCGGGCCGCGGCGCGTCGGGCGAAGAGCTCCGGGAGCGTGCGGGCCGGGACGCCGCCGATGGCGCCGCCCCAGCGGCGCACGAGCAGCCGTTCGGTCTCGCCGGTGCCGTCGACGTCGGCGAGGCGGGCGTCGGGCCGGGTGACCGCGGCGGTCAGCACGCGGCGCCACCGGTCGATCAGGTCCTCGACCCAGCCGCGGTCCAGCGCGTCGGTGCGGAAACCCGCGCGGACGTGCATGGTCCGCCCCGGGACCACCGCGACGGAGAGCGGGTAGTGGGTGGCCTCGTCGCCGTGCACGTCGACGACCTCGACGTCGGTGCCGGGGATCGTCGCGCCCGCCGTCGACGGGTAGTTCTCCACCACGAACAGCGAGTCGAAGAGCTCGTCCCGGCCGGTGGCGCGGGCGATCTCGGTGAGGCCGAGGTGCTGGTGGTCGAGCAGGCGCACGTACTGCTCCTGCACGCCGAGGACGACCTCGCGGACCGTCGCGCGCGGATCGAGGGGGACCCGCACCGGGGAGGTGGTGATGAGAAGGCCCACCAGGTCCTCGACGCCGTCGAGCTGCGCGGGGCGGCCCGACTGCACGGACCCGAAGACCACGTCGCCCCGGCCGGTCGCGCCGCCCAGCGCGATCGCCCACGTCGCCTGCAGCACCGCGCCGGGCGTGGTGCCGAGCGTGCCCGCGAGGCGGGTGACGGCCGCGTTGAGGTTGTCGGGGACGATCGCACGCACCTCGTCGTGTCCCTCGCCCGACGGTCCGCCGTCGGCCCCGGACCGCAGCGGGCGGTCGCGCGCGACGAGCGTCGGCTCGTCGAGGCCGTCCAGCTCCGCCGCCCAGACGGCGCGCGCGGCCGCCCGGTCGCGCCCCTGCAGCCAGGTGAAGTAGTCGCGCAGGCCCGCCCGCGGCCCGCCGAGGGCGTCGGGATCGATGCCCGCGTACCCCGCCAGGAGATCGCGGAAGATCACCGGCGCCGACCAGCCGTCCCACAGGATGTGGTGGTTCGTCACCACCAGCCGCACGTCGCGCTCGCCCACCCGGACCAGCAGGAACCGCATGCCGGGTTCGCGGTCGAGGCGGAAGCCGCGGCGCCGCTCGGCGGCGGCGAGCTCGACGAACCGGGCGTCCGGGTCGTCTTCCGCGCGCACGTCCTCGTGGCGGAAGGGCACCGGCCCGGGCGCCGCGATGACCTGGACGGGGGCGTCCAGCCCGTCGGCGACGAACCGGGCGCGCAGCGCCTCGCGGCGGGCCAGCAGCGCGCGCACCGATTCGGCGAAGCGGTCCGCGTCGAGGACGCCCTCGAAGTCGATCACCGTCTGCACGACGTACGGATCGGCGGCGTCGCCCGCCGCGTCGCCGAGCTCGGCGTGGTAGCGGAATCCCTGTTGCAGCAGCGTCAGCGGCAGCACGTCCTCCAGGCCCGGGTACCGCTCGTCGAGGCGCTCGACCTGCTCGCCCGTGAGCGCGACCAGCGGGAAGTCCGACGGGGTGTGCCCGCCGCCGCTGCCCGCCGCGGCCACCACGTCACGCAGCGCGTCGAACCACAGGGCGCCGAGCCGGCGGACCGCATCCTCGTCGATCAGCGCCGGTGCCCACGTCCAGGCCGCGACCAGCTCGGGCCCGTCCGCGCCGTCGCGGGCGACGGCGTTCACCTCGACGGCGTGCATCAGCGCGAGCGCGTCGGGCGCCGGGGAGAGGTCGGGGAAGCGGCGGTCGGGCGCCCACGCCTGATCGCCCGCGCCGGTCGTGCGGCCCAGGTAGTTGAAGCCGATCTCCGGCTGCGGCAGCGCGGCGAGCTCCGCCGCCGTGCCGTGGCCGTGCTGATCCGGCCCGCTCGCTCCGCTCCCGGCGCCGCCGTACCGCGCGAGGCCGTAGCCGAGGCCGCCGCCGGGCACGGCCCGCAGCTGCTCCTTGATGCGCTTGACCGCCGTGGCGGGGCCGTCCGTGCCCGGCCGCAGCCGCACGGGGTGGACGTTCGTGAACCACCCGACGGTGCGCGAGAGGTCCAGCCCGGGCGCCAGGGACTCGTCGCGGCCGTGGGTCTCCACCTCGACGAGCGCGGAGTCGGCGTCGCGGCCGCGCTCGCCCGCCCACGCGGTGACCGCGGTCGCGAAGGCCGCGAGCAGCACGTCCTGCACGCCCGCGTGGAAGGACTCCGGCACCGCACCGAGCAGCGGCCCGGCGATCTCGGCGGGCAGCGTCAGCTCCGCGCGGCCGGCCGCGCCGTGGGTGTCGCGGGCGGGGTCGAGGGCGCCGTCGACCAGCGAGGGCGCACCGTCGAGCACCGACCGCCAGTGCTCGACGTCCTCCGGCCGCACCTGCGCGGCACGGTCCGCGAGCACCGTCGACCAGCGGCGGAAGGAGCTGCCCACCGGGGCCGTCACCACGGGCCGGCCCGTCGAGGCGGCGTGCCAGCCCGTCGCGAGGTCGGTGAGCAGGATGCGCCACGAGACCCCGTCGACCACGAAGTGGTGGGCCGCGACCAGCAGCGCGCCCTCCCGCTCCGGGCCCAGGTCGAACCACACGACCCGCAGCAGCGACGGTGCGCCGGGCCGCAGCAGGGACGTCACGCGGCGGTGCTCGGCGGCGATCATAGCGCCGACCTCGTCGATCGACAGACCGGTGGCGTCGACGCGGTCCACGACGTCGGCCGCGGCGACGGCACCGACGGGCCGCACCACGAGCGACGAGCCGCCCCCGGGCGCCGTGCCGATCTCCGCGCGGAGGGCGTCGTGCCGGTCGAGGATCGCCTGCGTCAGGGCGTGCAGCGTCTCCGTGCCCACGCCCGACGGGGTGCGGACCAGCACCGACTGGTGGAAGCCCTCGGGGGTGCCGCCGTGCGCGGCGAACCAGGACAGGACCGGCGTGGGCGCGATCTCGCCGACGCCGTCGTCGGGCACCGCGTCGGCGGGGTCGGCCCGGCGGGCCACCGCCGCGAGGCCCGCGACGGTGCGCTGCGCGAAGACGTCGTGCGCGGTGATGGTGAGGCCCGCGGCGCGGGCGCGGCCGACCAGCTGGATCGACGTGATGGAGTCGCCGCCCAGCTCGAAGAAGGAGTCGTCGACCCCGACCTGCTCGCGGCCGAGCACCTCGGCGAAGACCCCGGCGAGGATCTCCTCGGCGGAGGTGACGGGCGCCCGGTACGGGGCGTCGTCGCCGGCGTCGGGCACGGGCAGCGCCGCGCGGTCGACCTTGCCGTTCGCGGTGAGCGGCAGCGCGTCGAGCGCGAGCACCCGGGCGGGCACCATGTGCGCGGGCAGCCGCCGGGCGGCGTGCGCCCGGACGTCCGCCTCGGACGCCGTGCCGGTGACGTACCCGACGAGGCGCCGGGCGGCACCGTCGCCCTGCACGACGACGGCCGCGCCGCCGACGCCGGGGCACGCCGCGAGCGCCGCCTCGACCTCGCCGGGCTCGATCCGGAAGCCGCGGAGCTTCACCTGGTCGTCGGCGCGGCCCACGTACTCCAGCTCGCCACCGGGCAGCCAGCGCACCAGATCGCCGGTGCGGTAGACGCGCGCGCCGTCGGCGCCGAGGGGGTCGGCGACGAAGCGCGACGCGGTGAGCGCAGGCAGGCCCGCGTAGCCGCGGGCCACGCCGGGCCCGCCGACGTACAGCTCGCCCACGACGCCCGGCGGCACGCGCCGCAACCCGGCGTCGAGGACGTAGGCGCGGGAGCCGCCGATGGGCTTGCCGATGGAGACGGCGCCCTCCCCCGGGGTCAGCGGCCCGACGGTCGCGGCGACGGTGAGCTCGGTGGGGCCGTACGCGTTGATCAGCCGCCGGCCCGGCGCCCAGGTCTCGACGAGTGCGCGGGTGACGGCCTCGGCGCCGACGGTGAGCGAGGCGAGGCCGGGCATCCGGCCCGGCGTGATCGACGCCAGCACCGAGGGGGTGATGAGCGCGTGCGTGACGCCGTGCTCCTCCACGAAGTCGGCGAGCTCGTCGCCCACGCGGGTCTCGCCGGAGATCCGCAGCGTGCCGCCGGTGGCGAGGGCGCTGAGCAGGTCCCAGAAGGAGATGTCGAAGCCGACGGAGAAGTTCGACAGCACCTGCGCACCCGCGCCCGCGCCGGTCCCGGCGGCGATCGCGGCGGCCAGGCCCGCGGCGCCGGCGTGCGGCACGACCACGCCCTTGGGGGTGCCGGTGGTGCCGGAGGTGTAGACGACGTACGCGGCGTCCTCGGGCCGCAGCGGCCCGCCGCGCTCGGCGTCGGTGAGCCGGGCATCGTCGAAGCCCTGCAGGTCGGGGGCGGTGTCCGCGCCGATCACGAGGCGGGGCGCCGCGTCCTGCAGCACGAAGGCGATGCGCTCGGCGGGGTACGCGGGGTCGATCGGCAGGTAGGCGGCGCCGGCGCGCAGCACGGCCAGCTCCGCCACGATCAGGCGCGCCGAGCGCGGCACGGTCAGCGCGACCACGTCGCCCGGCCCGACGCCCTCGCCGCGCAGGTAGCGCGCCCAGCGGTTCGCCTCGCGGTCGAGCTCGGCGTAGGTCAACGACTCGTCGTCGTCGGCGAGGGCGAGCGCATCGGGCGTCGCCGCGATCCACTCGTCGATCAGGCCGGGGACGGTCGCGGTGCGCTCGGGGCCCGACGGTGCGCCCCACGCCGCGAGGGTCGCGGGCTCGGCGTCCAGCAGCACGTCGAGGGCGGCCACCCGCGTCCGCGGGTCCGCGGCGACCTGCTCGAGCAGCCGCCGCCAGCGGGCGACGAGAGCCTCGACGGTGGCGCGGTCGAAGACGTCGGTGCGGTACTCGACGCCGCCGGTGAGGCCGTCGGCGGACTCGGTGACGCTGAACAGCAGGTCGGCGCGGGAGGTCCCGGCGGCCATCGGCGTCGCCTCGGCGCCGAGCACGTCGCGCAGGTCGCCCCAGCCGGGATCCTCGTTCCAGCCGAGGATCACCTGGAAGATCGGGTGCCGGTCGGCGGAGCCGCGCGGCTGCATCGCCACCATCTCACCGAAGGGGACGTCCTGGTTCGCGTAGGCGTCGAGCACCGTCGACCGGGTGCGCCGCAGGTAGTCGCCGAACTCCGCCGACCAGTCGACGGTGGTGCGCAGCGGCAGCAGGTTGACGAACATGCCGACCACGTCGTCGCACGACGCGGGGCGGCCGGACGCGGCGGTGCCGATCACCACGTCGTCGCCGGCGCCGAGCTTGGACAGCAGCGCCGCGAGGGCGGCGTAGTGGACCATGAACAGGCTCGCGCCGTGCGCGCGCGCGAGCTTCCGCAGGGGCTCGGCGAGCTCCGCGGGCCACGCGAAATCGACGGTGCCGCCGTCGAATTCGTTGTCGACGGGGTACGGGCGATCCACGGGCAGCACGGTCTCGGCCGGCGCACCGTCGAGCGTGCGGCGCCAGAAGTCGCGCTGCGCGACGACGGGACCGTCGGGGTCTCGCAGCCGCTCGAGCTGCCAGGCCGCGAAGTCCGCGTACTGCACGGCCAGGGCGCCGAGGTCCGGCGCGACGCCGGAGCGGCGGGCGGCGTAGGCGGCGACGAGGTCGCGCAGCAGCGGTCCCACGGAGGCGCCGTCGCCGGCGGTGTGGTGCAGCACGAGGACCATGCGGGGCGGCTCGTCCGGGTCGGGATCCTCGAGCAGCCAGCCGCGGAAGGGCGGCTCGGCGGCGAGGTCGAAGGCGTACGCCGCGCACTCCCGGGCGACGGCGTCGCGTTCCTCGGCGGGGACGGTGCGCCGCTCCAGCAGGCGGTCGTCGTCGATGGGGACGGCGAGGTCCTGCACCACGTCGTCGCCGCGCAGCCGGAGAACGGTGCGCAGCGCCCGGTGCCCCACCACCACGTCGCGCACGGCGCGGGCCATCGCGGCGGCGTCGATCGGCTCGTCGAAGTCCAGGACCAGCGGCATGTTGTAGACCGGCGAGGGTCCGCCCAGCTGGAAGTCGCGGAACAGCCCCGCCTGCGCGTGCGAGGCGGGGGCCTCCGTCACGTCGCCCAGGGACGGGATCGACGGGCCGGCCGGGCGGGAGGTCGACGGTGCCGTCTCGTCCACGATGGCGTGCGCGAGGCCGCTCAGGGGTCGGACCGTCGGGGCGGCGACGGGCGGCGCGGTCGCGATCAGCGCGGCGATGCCGCGGGGCGTGGGGTTGTCGAAGACCTCCACCACGGGGACCTGCACACCCCTCAGCTCGGCGATCCGGTCGGTGACCCGGACCGCGACCAGCGAGGTGCCGCCCAGGTCGAACAGCGAGTCGTCCGGGCCCACCTCGGGCACGCCGAGGATGCCGCCGAGCATCTCGGCGACGAGCGCGACGTCGTCCCCACCGGTCGCCGCGGCGGCAGGGGTCGCGGGCGCCTCTGGCGCGACGTCCTCGGGCACGGCCTCGAGCAACGGCCCGAGGAGCGCGTCGGGGTCGGCGACGAGCGCCGCGATGGCGCCGCGCCACTCGGCCGCGAGCGCCGCGACCTGCGGGGCGTCGAAGACCCCGGCCCGGCCGCGGACGTCGAGGGTGAGCCCACCGTCCACGACGAGGGCGACGAGGGCGAGGTGCCGGACGGGCCCGGCGTTGACCACCTCGGTGCCGCCGGGCACGCCCGCGAAGTCCTCGGGCACCGGCTGCAGGTAGTTGACGACCACGCCGGTCGAGCCGTGCTCGCCGTCGAGCGGGCGGCCGCGCTGGTGCAGGAAGGCCTGGCGGATCGCGGCGTCGACGGCCCGCAGGCACGCGCGCACGGTGCCCTCCCGGGGCAGGTCGACGCGCACCGCGATGGTGGTCCCGGCGGCACCATCGGTGTCGAGGCCGGTCTCGTCGATGCGTCCCGAGACGGGCAGGTCCACCCGCACGCGCTCGGCGCCGGTGCGTCGCGCGGCGACGAGCGCGGCGGCCACGACGGCGACGGTGAAGTTCCGCACGCCCACGGCGCGGGCCTCGGCGTCGAGGCTGCGGACCAGGTCCGCGGGGACGGACAGCAGGGGCGCGCGGACCTGGCCGCTCGCCCCGCCCGACGGTGCGCCGCCCGGCAGGACGGCGGGCCCCGGGAGGCCGGCGCCGCGCCAGTAGGCGGCGTCCTCCCCGCGGTCCTGGGAGGAGAGGTAGCCGGACTCGGCGGCGAGCAGCGCCCTTAGCGGCCGGATGGGGTCCGCGTCGAGCGAGCGGCCCTCGACGAGGGCCGTGTACGCGGCGGCGATCGCGGCGCGGACGCGGGCGGCGGTGTAGCCGTCGGCGACGGCGAGATCGCATTCGAGGAGCAGCCGCACCCGGCGCTCGGAGGTGCGGACGAGCGCCAGGCGGACGCGGGGCTCCCGCGGAGGCGAGGCCAGACGGTCCGCGGCGAACCGCCGGGCCGCCTCCTCGGGGTCGGCCTCGCGCCGGAGGTCGACCTCCTCCACGACAACGGTGGTACCGGCACCGACGTGCTGGGTGTGCGCCTTCTCGTCGATCCGCGTCACGAGGGGCTCGGCGGCGGTCGCCACGTAGGCGGCGGCGCGGCGCAGCACGGCGTCATCGATGTCCCCGTCGAGGACGACGTACTCGCTGATCATCCACACCGGGCCCGCGCCGTCGGCGCGGCGGGCGGCGAGGATGTACTCCTGCGCCCGAGTCAGCGCCACACCGGCGCGCGCGGCGCGCCTCGTCTTGAACCGGTTCGCCATGGTTCCCCCTCAATCAGGTTTGCGATCGCAACCTTATCGAACGGTGTCAAGCAATGTCGCCGCTATCCATCAGTCGCCAGCGACCGGCGGCGAACCGCCACGTCTCGAAGGTGCCGTTCTCGCGCACCCGGTGGTAGACGTCGGCCACCCCGTCGGCGTCGAGGTCCGTGAAGACGGCCGTGCCGTCGGCGTCCGTGAGAGTGCCCGTGTCGACCATGCCGTCACCGTCGGTGTCGAGGGCGTGCACGTCGTACCAGCCGCCGTCGGCGTGAACCCAGAGCCCGCCGGGCGCGGGCTCGGCGGCGGGAACGGCCCCGTCGAACAGGCCGGAGCCGAAGGCGTCGGAGTCCGGCGATCCGAACAGCCCGAATTCAGGGTCCATATTCATTGGACGCACCGGCCTCCCGATCGGTTCCCGGTCCGCGGGCGAGCCGCAGCGCGGCGTCGGCCTCCGCGGCCACGAGCGCCGCGGCCAGCTCCACCTCCACCCGCTGCCGGAACCCGGCCGCGGCGGCGTCGGCCCAGTTCCGCCGGTCCGCCCGCGCGGTCGAGCGGCGCCGCACCCGCAGCAGCCAGACCGCCGCGCCGAGCCCCACGGCGAGGCTGATCGGCAGGGCGAGCCAGCGCAGGGCACCGAGTGCCTCGAGCGGCGCGGCGACGGCCCGGCCGATACCGAGCCCGGCGGAGGCGCCCAGGATCAGCACCGCCAGGTCCTCGGGCCGGCGACGGTGCGCGGGCACCTCCGGCGGGTCGGGCCGGGGCAGCACGGGCACGGCGGGTTCCGGCGGGTCGGGCCAGCCCGCGAAGGTGCCGCGGTAGGCGGCACAGAGCTGCGCGTGCAGCGAGCGTTCCAGCGCGACCGCGACCGCGGTGAGCCGGGGCCGCACGTCGGGCCCCGGCTCGTCCTCCTGGCGCCGGAAGCCCTCGGCGGAGTCCGCGAGCAACGCGGCCCGGATCCGCGCGACGGTGGAGCGCAGGTACGCGGAGCGGTCGGCCCGTTCCAGCGCCGGGCTCGGCGGCGCGCCACGTGCCCCGCCCGGCGCCTCCGGGCCGGTGCCGTGCGTGTCCGGGGCCGACGGGACCGACGGGGGCCGCAGCGGCGGCGGGTCGGCGAGCGCGGCGCGGAGCGCGGCGAAGCCGCCGCCCGAGTCGGGCTGGACGCTCACCACGTCGCCGCCGAGGCGCCGCCCGGACTCCGCCAGGGTGTCCGCCGCGTGCGGGTAGACGTCGGCGCCGGTGGCGGCGAGCACCGTCGCGAGGCCGGCGCGGAGCCGGCCGAGCGCGACGGCGTCGACCGCGTCGGCGGGGACGCAGGCGTCGAGCACGTAGACGAGGGCGTCGTGGTCGCCGCGGTGCTCGCCGAGCGGCACCGGCACCCCGTCGGCGCCGATCGCCGCGGCGTCCCCGCCCAGGCGGTCCGCGACGGCCGCCGCGCCGGCCGGGTCCTGCCCGGCCACGAGCACGGTCACGACGCCCGCCCCAGCCTGTCCAGCAGCAGCTGCTCGGCCTCGTCGCGGCGCGCGCAGTCCGTGGCGGCGACGGCGCGCAGCGCACCGTCGAACTCGGCTTCCCGGCGCTCCTCGTACCCCTGCAGGGCCGCCGCGAGCGGCGGGAGCAGCGCGTCCACGCCGCTCAGCTCGCGCAGGCTGGCCAGCAGCGTCTCGTCGGGCATCGACGGGGTCTCGCGCAGCGCGCCGAGCGCGCACGCCAGCCCGTAGCCGCCGAACCGGCGCAGCAACGGGGCGTCCTCGCCCAGCGCCTCCGCGGCCGCGAGCGCCGACTCGGGCAGCGCAAGGGGTGATTCCGCGAGGCGGCGGATCGCGGGCAGGTCGGCCGCGTCGACGCCGTCGAGCAGCGCCATGACCGCGACGACCGGGCGGCCGAGAACCTCGCCGAGGCGCACGGCGTACTCGTCGGCGGCGCGCCAGGAGCCCGCGGCGTCGGCCTTGGTCCACGCGATCACCGGCGGGCCCGCGGGATCGGCGTCCAGCGCCGCGATCGCCGCGCGGTCGGTGGCGCGCAGTCCCCCGGCGAAGCAGTAGAGCAGCGCGTCGGCGCCGCCGTCGTCCTCGGCCGTCTCGACCGCGCGCGAGCGCAGGGCCGCGCCCAGCACCGTCGTCCCGACCCCGGCGCGGCCGAGCAGCCGCACCCGTGGCGCGCCGCGGCGCACGGACAGATCCCCCATGAGAGCCCCCGCTCCCGATCGGCGCCCCCGCGCCGATCGCCTACCGGGAGGGTACGAGCGCCTCGTCGTCGACGGTGGGCGATTGCTCCGATTCGTGCCGGCCGCCGGCCACGAAGCTCGCGAGCACGGCGCCGATCAGGCAGATCACCGCGGTCACGCCGAAGACCTCGCCGAACATCCGGCCGTAGGCCTCCTGCGTCTGCCGGGCGACCGCCATGGCCGTCTTCATGAAGTCGCCCGTCGGGGCGATCCGCGGCATCGAGTCCATGATCGCGTTCAGGCGGTAGAAGCCGAAAGTGGTCAGCGCGGCCACGCCGATCAACATGCCGCTCATCCGGGCCACGACGAGCAGCGCCGAGGCGATGCCGGCCTGCGAGAGCGACACCGCGCGCAGCGCCGCCGACGAGAGCGGGCCGATCACCACGCCGAGCCCGAAGCCGGCGATCGCCAGCGAGGTGTCCAGCGCCGGGAGGAAGCCCAGGTAGTGGGCCGAGAGCACGTCGGTGGGCCACTGCGCGATGAGCACGTAGCCGCCCGCCGCGACGACGAGCCCGACGACCGACACGATCCGGTCGCCGAAGCGCGTGGCCAGGAAGCCGCCGAGGATCGCGCCGACGGGCAGCGCGAGCAGGAACCGGACCAGCGTGAGCACCGCGGCCACACCGTCGCGCTGCAGCACCAGCCGTGCGTAGATCTCGACGTCGACCAGCGTCACCATGAGCGCCGCGCCGGCGCACACCGAGGCGGCACAGGCGGCGAGGAAGGGACGCACCCGCATGCCCGCGGTGTCGATGAGCTTGGTGCGGGCGAACCGCTCCCAGACGGCGAAGAGGACGAAGGCGACGGCGGCGGCGAGGAGCAGCCACGCCCCGTTCGGCGGCAGAATGTTCTCCCCGTCGGGCTCCGGGTTGTAGAGGCCGATCACCGACAGCCCCAGGGCGACGGCCAGGAGCAGCCCACCGACCACGTCCACCTTCTGCTTCGACACCGCGCGTTTCGGGACGGTCAGCTGCAGCAGCACCATCGCGACGAGCGCGAGCGGCACGTTGATCCAGAAGACGACGCGCCAGGCGTCGTCGCGGGGCACCGAGGAGAAGTGGTTGTGCACCAGCGTCACCACGCCCACGCCCACGACGGGGCCGAGCACGCTGCCCAGCTCCTGAGCCGCGCCGACCCAGCCGAGCACGGCGGCCCGTCGGCGCGCGGACCAGAGGTCGGCGGCGAGGGCGAGGGTCACCGGCAGCAGCGCGCCGCTCGCGACGCCCTGGACGACGCGGCCCACGAGCACCTGGTCGAGGGCCGTGACATCGACATCGATCCCGGTCATCGGGAGGTGGAAAGCGATCGTCATCGTGCCCGCGAGCGCCGTCAGCACCGATCCGACGATGAACAGCGCGAGGCTGGCCTGCAGCACGAGGCGGCGGCCGAACCGGTCGGACAGGCGGCCCAGCAGCGGCATCGCCGCGATGTAGCCGAGCAGGTACCAGGTGATGATCGGGGTGGCGAGCTGGATCCGGTTGATGGGGATCTCGACGCTGCGCATGATGTCCTCGAGGACCGAGACCACCACGTAGGTGTCGAGCGCGCCGAGCAGGACCGCGAGTCCCGCGGCGCCCATCGCGACACCGCGGCCGCGCGCGGGCCCCGGAGCCTGCGGCGCCGCGGTGATCGTCACTTCGCGGTCTTCGGGTCGAGCAGGGTGACCTTCTTGCCCCAGTCCGTCAGCGTCACCGTCAGGGTGCCGGCGTCGAAGCCGACGTTCGCGCGGACCAGGTTGTTCGGCGCGGCCTCCTGCACCCAGAAGGTGAGCGGGCGGTCGCCGAGCGCGGCCTTGGGGACGATGCCGGCCAGCGCGCTGCCCGGGATGATCCCGGAGACGCGGACGGCCTCGACGCCGCCGATCTGCTCGCGGCCCTCGACCTTCGGGTCGCGGACGGAGGAGATGAGGTTGGCGATGCCCTTGTCCGGGTCGAGGATGGCGGAGGCGTCGTAGATGTCGGCCGCGAGGCCCATGTCCTGGTAGGTCTGCCCCGCGCTGAACTGCGCCCACAGGTGCGCGTCGACCACCACGAACTTGGCCTTGACCTGGGTGCCGTTGAACGTAACCTCGGCGTCGCCCTGGCCGGAGACCTTCGGCTGATTGGTGAGGTAGGCGGAGACGCTCTTGACGGGCAGGTTGGGCACGGTGCCGTCGACGGAGAGGTCCAGCTGCACGTCGTGCAGGTCCCGCGCGGCCTTCGACGAGGCGTCGATCAGGGTCTTCGCGTCGGGCAGCGGCGCGTCGTTCACCTTCTGTCCTTCGCTCTTCGAACAGGCGGCCAGGAGGCCGAAGACGGCGAGCAGGGCCACCACCGTGGAGGCGAGGCGGAGCGCCGTGTGGCGAGAGTTACGCACGATCATGCGGCCAATGCTAAGTCACAAGCGAGAAGCTGGGACGATGGAGAGCGTGCCCCAGTCCCAGGATCCCCGTGCCGAGCACCGTCGGCTGTACCCCCGCGTGACCAGTTTCCGCTCCCGTCGCGCCGCCCTCACCCCCGCCCAGCAGCTGGCGATGGACACGGGGTGGGAGACCCTCGGCCGGGACATACCCCCTGCCCGGCCCGTCGCGGTGGACCCGGTCGCAGCCCCGGGCTCCGGCCCGGCGTCATCCCATGCCTCGCCCCCGGACGACGGTGCGCCCGACGGCACGCCCGGGGGCGCGCGCGAGAGCTTCCCGGCGCCGGCGCATCCGCTGGACGCGGAGGCCTGGTTCGGACGGTCCGCCCCGCTCATCGTGGAGATCGGCTCCGGCACCGGCACGTCGACCTGGGCGATGGCGCAGGCCGAGCCGGAGAACGACGTCGTGGCCGTGGAGGTCTACCTGCCCGGCATCGCCCAGCTCGTGGGGGCGGTGCAGCGCGCGGAGCTGACGAACGTGCGGGTCGTACGGGGCGACGGGGTCGCGATGCTGGAGGACATGATCGCTCCGGGCACGCTCACCGGAGTCCGCGTCTACTTCCCGGACCCGTGGCCGAAGGCCCGTCACCACAAGCGCCGGCTGCTCCAGCCGCGCATGTTCTCGCTGATCGCGGACCGTCTGCGGGTCGGAGGGATTCTGCACGTGGCTACTGATCATGCAGACTATGCAGAGGCGATTGCGGAGACCGCACCCTCGGAGCCGCTGCTGCGGCCCGTGGTGCTGCCGCCGCGGCTCGCCGACGCCGGGCTGCCGATCTCCGTCGACCGCCCGGTGACCAAGTTCCAGGACAAGGCCGCGCAGGTGGGCCGCGAGATCCACGAGTTCGTATGGGAGCGCGTGGAGGAAGGAGAGGTGCGGTGACTCCGCTCGACGCACCCACCGACCCGCAGCCCGACGTGGCCGCGCGCGTCCTGCTCGTCTGGGACGCGCCCAACCTCGACATGGGGCTCGGCTCGATCCTCGGCGGCCGCCCGACGGCCGCGCACCGCCCGCGTTTCGACGCGCTGGGCCGCTGGCTCCTCGAGTACACGGCCGGCCTGGAATCGGACACGGACACCCGGCTCGAGCCCGAGGCCACCGTCTTCACCAACATCGCGCCCGGCACCGCCGACGTGGTCCGCCCCTGGGTCGAGGCCCTGCGCAACGTGGGCTACGCGGTGTTCGCCAAGCCCAAGGTCGACGACGACAGCGACGTGGACGAGGACATGCTCGACCACATCGACGTCCGGCGGTACTCGCCGGGCCTCGGCGGGCTCGTCGTCGCCTCCGCGGACGGCCAGGCCTTCCGCGAGCCGCTGGAGGAGATCTCCGCAAGCGGCGTACCGGTAACCGTCCTCGGGTTCCGCGAGCACGCCGCCTGGGCGCTGGCGTCCCCTACTCTGGAGTTCGTCGATCTCGAGGACATCGCCGGGGTGTTCCGCGAGCCGCTGCCACGGGTGAGCCTCGATTCGCTGCCCGACGAGGGTGCGTGGCTGCAGCCGTTCCGTCCCCTGTCCTCGCTACTTTCGAGCCGGGCCTAGCCCTAGAACCGGTTCACCGGAAAGGAATTTTCGCTTGTTCGCAGCTATAGGACGCTTCACGTACGCGTTCCGATACACGATCATCGCGGTCCTCTTCGTGTCCATCGCCGCGACCGGCGTCTGGGGCTTCCTCGGGCTCGGCGCCAAGACCAAGATGAACGGCCTCTACGACGAGGCCAGCGACTCGGTCGCGTCCGCCGTCGTCACCGACAAGGCCAACGGCCGCGAGATGCAGCCCGACATCCTGGTGCTGATCAAGCCGGCGGAGGGCAAGAAGATCTCCGACGAGGACGTCGAGAAGGCCGTCGAGAAGACGCGCCAGGACGTCCTGGCGAAGTTCGCGACCGGTGAGGACGCGAAGCTGAACCCGCTCAACGAGAAGGACCCGCAGGAGAGCTCCCTCAGCTACACGATGTTCGCGCCGGGCGCGCCCCAGGCGAACGACGGGTTGTACAAGAAGTTCACCCGCACGGACGCCGACGGCGGCACCTGGGGCTTCTTCACGCTGCCGATGAAGTCGGCGGACGATACGCAGCGCGGCAAGGACTGGGTGTCGATCCAGCCGGCGCTGATGGAGATCCTGCGGTCGGAGGCGAACAAGCCGGTCTTCGAAGCTCAGGTGGCCGGCCTCGTCCCCGTGACCTCGGAGGTCACCGAGGGCGTGCAGAAGGACCAGAAGAAGGCCGAGATCATCGCGCTGCCGCTGGTCGCGATCGTGCTGTTCTTCGTCTACGGCGGCATCGTCGCCGCGGTGCTGCCGATGATCATCGGCGTCATGACGATCGGCGCCGCCATGGCGGTCGCCTCGGTGATGGCCGATTTCACGGACGTCAACCTCTTCGTCGGGCCGATCATCTCGCTGATCGGCCTGGGCATCGCCCACGACTACGGCCTGTTCATGGTGTCCCGGTTCAGAGAGGAACTGGACGAGGGGTACGACACACCAACGGCGGTCAGACGCACGGTCATGACCGCCGGCAGAACGATCATCATGTCGTCGCTGCTCATCGTCGCCGCGCTGGCCTGTCTCTACATCTCCCCGCTGGGCCTGCTCACGTCGATGGCCACGGGCGCGCTGCTGGGCGTGTTCATCGCCGCGATCCTGTCGCTGACCCTGCTCCCCGCGATGCTCGCGGTGCTCGGCCCGCGGGTCTTCGCGCTCAGCTTCCACTGGTTCCTCACCATCTTCGACAAGTGGAACCTGCCGCTCATCGGCGGCGTCATCCACTGGGCCGCCGAGAAGACGGGCCGGGCGAAGACCAAGGCCAACATCGAGGCCGGCATGTGGGGCAAGGTGACCGACGCGGTCATGAAGCGCCCGAAGACCGCGATCGTCGGCGTCGTGACGCTGCTGCTCGCGATCTGCATCCCGATCGTCGGCCTGCAGTTCGGCGGCATCTCGCAGACCTATCTGCCGCCGACCAACGAGACCCGCCAGGCGCAGGACCAGTTCCAGGAGCTGTTCCCGGACAACACCGGGCAGCCGGTCAAGATCGTCTTCACCAATGCCAGCGACGAGCAGATCAAGCAGGTGCTCGACGAGGCGAACAAGATCCCCGGCTTCACGCACTCGAACCCCGCGGACCCGAACTCCGCGCGGTTCAGCGCGGCGACCGACGCCGTCTCCACCGCCAAGGGCACGACGGACAAGCTCGAGGTCCGCGGCCAGGAGGTCACGGTGCGGGTGTCCAACGGCAGCATGCAGGATCCGAACGACACCAAGGCCGTCGGCGAGGCGGTGACCGCGCTGCGCGGCATCCAGATGGACGGTGCAGACCCGGGCAAGGGCGTCGGCTTCCTGGTCGGCGGTATGCCGGTGCTGCAGTACGACTCCATCGATTCGATGCTGAGCCTGCTGCCCATGCTCCTGCTGCTGCTGGTCGTGGTCACCACGCTGATGATGTTCCTGGCCTTCGGCTCGCTGACGCTGCCGATCAAGGCCGTGCTCATGTCGCTCCTGTCGCTGGGCTCCACCCTCGGCTTCCTCACCTGGATGTTCGTCGACGGCCACGGTGGCGACCTGTTCAACTTCACCGGCGGCCCGATGATGGCGCCCGTCCTGGTGCTGGTGATCGCGGTGGTCTTCGGCCTCAGTACGGACTACGAGGTCTTCGTGATCTCCCGCATGATCGAGGAACGCGCGGGCGGCGCGACCACGAACCAGGCGATCCGCGCCGGTACGGCCAACACCGGCCGGATCATCACCGCGGCGGCCGTGCTGCTCGCGTGCGTCGCGGCGGCGTTCGCGACCTCCGACCTGGTGATGCTGAAGTACGTCTCCTTCGGCCTGATGTTCGCGCTGCTCATCGACGCGACCGTCGTCCGCATGGTGCTCGTGCCCGCCGTGATGAAGCTGCTCGGCGACGACTCCTGGTGGGCGCCGC
>NZ_JAIULG010000051.1 GCF_020169415.1 Tsukamurella sp. M9C | reverse complement strand
CCCGGCGCCGCGCACCCCCTCGGCGCCGCCCCGCAGCCCGGCGGCGTGAACTTCGCCGTGCACGCCCCGCGCGCCACCGACGTCTGGGTGTGCCTGATCGACACCGACGAGGCGGGGGTGCGCAGCGAGCAGCGCCTGCGACTCCCCGCGCAGACGGCGGGCGTCCACCACGGCTTCGTCGCGGGGATCGGCGAGGGCACGCGCTACTGCCTGCGCGCCGCGGGCCCGTGGGAGCCGGAGAACGGTCTGCGCTTCAACGAGCGCAAGGCCCTCATCGACCCGTACGCCCGCCGGCTCGACGGCGCCCTCGGCGACGGCACCGCCCTGTTGCCGTACGGCACGGACGGCGCACCGTCGGAGACGGATTCGCTCCCCGATATCCCACTGTGCATGGTCACCGGAACACCCCCGGCGCCGGAGCCGGGCCCGGGCGTCCCGTGGGACCGGACGGTGATCTGCGAGGTGCACGTCGGCTCGTACACCGCACGCCACCCGGGCGTCCCCGAGGACCTGCGCGGGACGTACCGGGGCCTCGCCCAGCCCGCCGTGATCGAGCACCTGCGGCGCGTCGGCGTCACCGCCGTCGAACTGCTGCCCGTCCAGGCCTGCCTCACCGAGCCCGGCGTCCGCGACCGCGGCATGCGCAACCACTGGGGCTATTCGACGGGGGCCTACTTCGCACCGGACCCGCGCTACGCGGCGCAGCCGGGCCACGAGGTCGAGGAGTTCGCGGAGATGGTCTCGGCGCTGCACTCCGCCGGCCTCGAGGTGCTGATGGACGTCGTCTACAACCACACCGCCGAGGAGTCTGTGGCGGGCCCGTCGCTGTCCTGGCGCGGGCTCGACGCGCCCGGCTACTACCTGCTCGAGAACGGCGAGGACCTCGACTACACCGGCTGCGGCAACACGGTCGACTGCGCCTCCCCCGCCTCGGCGCGGATGGTGCTCGACAGCCTGCGGTACTTCGCGGGCGAGTTCGGCGTCGACGGCTTCCGGTTCGATCTCGCGAGCGTCCTCGGCCGCGGCCGGACGGGGACCGGGCCGCAGGGTCCGGTCATCCCGTTCGACCACCGTGCGCCGCTGCTCACCGCCATCGCGGCGGATCCGATCCTGTCCACCCGCAAGCTCATCGCCGAGCCCTGGGACGCCACGGGCGAGGGCTATCGGGTGGGCGGATTCCCGCCCGTGTGGGCCGAGTGGAACGACCGCTACCGCGACACCGTCCGCGACTTCTTCGCCGGCGGCTCGACCGTCGGCGCGCTGGCCTCGCGGGTCTCCGGCAGCCAGGACCTGTTCGGCGCGCAGGGCCGCACGCCCTTCTCGTCGATCAACTTCGTCACGGCCCACGACGGATTCACCGCGCGCGACCTGGTCAGTTACGAGCGCAAGCACAACGAGGCCAACGGCGAGAAGAACCGGGACGGCACCGACAACAACCACTCGGTCAACCACGGCTTCGAGGGCGGCACCACCGATCCCGCGATCCTCGCGGCGCGGGCGGCGCACGTCCGGGCGCTGATCGCCACACTGCTGCTCTCCACCGGCACGCCGATGCTGCTCGGCGGCGACGAGCTGGGCCACACCCAGTTCGGCAACAACAACGCGTACTGCGTGCCGGAGGGCACCCCCGCGGCCGACGCCTTCGCCGTGGACTGGGACGCCGCCGACGCCGACCTGACGGCCTTCGTCGCCCGGGTGGCCGCCGTGCGCCGCGCGGCCCCGGTGCTGCGGCAGCACGAGTTCTTCGACGGCCGCGCCACCCGGGACGGCGAGCCCGACCTGGCGTGGTTCGGCGCCGACGGCGCCGAGATGCCCGGCGAGGACTGGCAGTCGCCCGAGGAGCGCACGCTGCAGGCCTGGGTCGACGGGTCCGACGTCCGCGCGCCCGGCCACGACGCCGCCGTCGCGGAGAAGGACGCGCTCATCATCTGGCACGCGGGCGGCGACGCGACCGTCGTGCTCGGCGGGCCCGAGTCGTGCACGCACGACTGGGAGCTCATCGTCGACACCACGCTCCCGACGGGCGAGCCCACGGGCCGCACCGTGTACCCGTCGCGCGCGGAGGTCACCGTCTCCGGCCCGACGGTGCTGGCCTTCCAGCAGGTCTGACCGGCTCGGTTCGCGCCGGGCTCAGCTCTCGATGGGCACGCGGCGCAGGCGGCCGTCGACGGCGTCGGCCGCCTCGATCTCGTCGCGGGTCACGCCGAGCACGAACAGGACCGCGTCAAGGTAGGGGTGCGAGAGCGCCGCGTCGGCGACCTCGCGCAGCGCGGGCTTGGCGTTGAACGCGACGCCCAGTCCGGCGGCGGAGAGCATGTCGATGTCGTTGGCGCCGTCGCCCACGGCGACGGTCTCCTCTACCGGCACGCCGAAGGTGTCGGCGAACTCCTGCAGCGCGCGGGCCTTGCCCGGCCGGTCGACGACCTCCCCGATCACGCGACCGGTCAGCACACCGTCGATCACCTCGAGGGTGTTGGCGCGGACGAAGTCGAGCTCCAGGTCCTGCGCGAGCGGCTCGATGACGGCGGTGAAGCCGCCGGAGACGACGCCGCAGCGGTAGCCGAGGCGCTTGAGCGTGCGGATGGTGGTGCGCGCGCCCGGGGTCAGCTGGAGGCCGGCGGCAACGTCGTCGATGACCGACGCGGGCAGCCCGGCGAGGTTCGCCACGCGGGCGTGCAGGGACTGCTCGAAGTCGAGCTCGCCGCGCATCGCGGCCTCGGTGACGGCCGCGACCTCGGCCTCCTTGCCGGCGCGGGCGGCGAGCATCTCGATGACCTCGCCCTGGACCAGGGTGGAGTCGACGTCGAAGCAGATGAGCCGCTTGGAGCGGCGCGCGATGCCGGCGCGCGAGGTGGCGATGTCGACGCCCTGTTCCTTGGCGACGGCCGCGAGCTCCGCGCGGAAGGCGACCTCGTCGGCACCGTCGGGCACGGTGACCATGAGCTCGAGCGCGGTGACGGGGTAGTCGGCGACGCCGGCGATCGACTCGATGTTGACATCCCGCCCGGCGAGCGCGGTCGCGAGCGCGGAGAGCGCGCGGGCACTGACGGGGGCGCCGAGCAGCACGACGGCGTGCGTCGGCACGGGCGGCCGGGGCGGCTGCTCGGCGGTGATCTCCACCGCCACGTCCATCCCGACGGTGGCCATGGCCTGCTCGACGAGCTCCTGCACGTGCTCGGGGTCGCCGTGCACCGCGGCGAGCACGCCGAGGGTCAGGCGGCCGCGGATGACGGTCTGCTCGACGTCGAGGACGCTCACCTCGTTGCGGGCCAGGACCCCGAACAGGACCGAGCTGACGCCGGGCTTGTCGCCGCCGGTCACGGTGATGAGGATCGTCGGATCCGAAGTCGCTTCGTGCACGGGGAAATCGTAGTCGCCGCCTGGTGGAACGCCGAACGGCGCCTCCCCTGCGGGAGACGCCGTTCGGTGTGGAGCAGGGGCCTGCGCTAGTGGCCCTTGCCGGGGCCCGAGTGGGCCTCGGTGCGCATGCGCTCGACCATGTGCGGGTAGTGCAGCTCGAACGCGGGGCGCTCGGAGCGGATGCGCGGCAGCTCGGTGAAGTTGTGCCGCGGCGGCGGGCAGCTGGTGGCCCACTCGAGGCTGTTGCCGAAGCCCCACGGGTCGTCGACCGTGACGACCTCGCCGTAGCGGTAGCTCTTGAAGACGTTCCACACGAAGGGCAGCGTCGAGGCACCCAGGATGAACGCGCCGACCGTCGAGATCTGGTTCAGCGTGGTGAAGCCGTCCGTGTCGAGGTAGTCGGCGTAGCGACGCGGCATGCCCTCGGCGCCGACCCAGTGCTGCACCAGGAAGGTCATGTGGAAGCCGATGAAGGTGAGCCAGAAGTGCCAGCGGCCCAGGCCCTCGTCGAGCATGCGGCCCGTCATCTTCGGGAACCAGAAGTAGATGCCGGCGTAGGTCGCGAACACGATGGTGCCGAAGAGCACGTAGTGGAAGTGCGCGACGACGAAGTAGGTGTCGGACACCGCGAAGTCGAGCGGCGGCGACGCGAGGAGCACGCCGGTGAGGCCACCGAAGAGGAAGGTCACGATGAAGCCGATCGAGAACAGCATCGGCGATTCGAACGTTATCTGGCCTCTCCACATCGTGAGGATCCAGTTGAAGAACTTCACACCTGTCGGCACCGCGATGAGGAAGGTCATGAAGCTGAAGAAGGGCAGCAGCACCGCGCCGGTGGCGTACATGTGGTGCGCCCACACCGCGACCGAGAGGGCGGCGATGGCCAGCGTGGCCAGGACCAGGCCGCTGTAGCCGAAGATCGGCTTGCGGCTGAACACGGGGAAGATCTCCGAGACGATGCCGAAGAAGGGCAGCGCGATGATGTAGACCTCGGGGTGGCCGAAGAACCAGAACAGGTGCTGCCACAGGATGACGCCGCCGTTGGCGGGGTCGTAGATGTGGGCGCCGAACTGGCGGTCGACCTCGAGACCCATGAGCGCGGCGGTCAGCAGCGGGAAGGCCAGCAGGATCAGCAGCGAGGTCACCAGGATGTTCCAGGTGAAGATCGGCATGCGGAACATCGTCATGCCGGGGGCGCGCATGCAGATCACGGTGGTGACCATGTTGACGGCGCCGAGGATGGTGCCGAGGCCACCGACCGCGAGGCCCATGATCCACAGGTCGGCGCCGGGGCCGGGCGAGTGGAGGGCGTCGGTCAGCGGGGTGTACGCGGTCCAGCCGAAGTCGGCCGCGCCGCCGGGGGTGATGAAGCCGGCGATCACCATGATGGCGCCGAAGACGAACAGCCAGTAGCCGAAGGCGTTCAGGCGCGGGAAGGCGACGTCGGGCGCGCCGATCTGCAGCGGCAGCACGAAGTTGGCGAAGCCGATCACGATCGGCGTCGCGTACAGCAGCAGCATCACGGTGCCGTGCATGGTGAACAGCTGGTTGAACTGCTCGGTGGAGAGGAACTGCAGGCCCGGGTTGGCGAGCTCGGCGCGCATCAGCAGCGCCATCAGGCCACCGATGAGGAAGAACGCGAAGCACGTGACGATGTACATGATGCCCAGCGTCTTGTGATCGGTCGTCGTGACCAGCTTGTAGATGAACGAGCCCTTGGGCCCGGTCCGCTGCGGATACGGACGTGCGGCGGTCACCTCGACTGCCGGACGATGCGCTTGCGCGGTCACAAATCCTCCTGCCCTGGGCCTCCCGGTACCGCGGCTGTCGGTATCGGCGTACGGCCTCTTCAATCAGGTCTTTCGGGCGGTGTTCGCTCACGGCGGACGCCACCCTTGTGTGGTTAGCGTAGCGCCTCGCACCCGGGCTTGTCCCCGCGGTCCTACTCTGCGTCGTACTCGCGTCGCGGAAGCGGTCGGAAAGGCCTCGACTGCTACCGTGGCGCACGGTCGGAACTACAGGTGAGGACAGTTGCCGTGAACAGGCTCGGAACATCCAGGGTGGGCGCCGCGATCGCGCTCACCGTCGTCGCCGGCTCGGTGCTCACCGCGTGCGGCGGCTCGGAGCCGATCCAGCAGCCCTTCGCCTCGATCTCCACCACCACGACGCGCCTCGCGTCGGCGAACATCATCGGCCTCGACCGCAAGCCGGATGAGGCCTGCGCGGCTCCCGTCGCCGGTGGCGCCGCCCCGGCCGCGATCGTCGTTGCCGATCCGGCGCTCCTCGACGGCCTGTGTGCGCTCGGCCTGCAGAACCGGGTGAAGGCCGTCGGCGGCGACGTCCCGTCGTACCTGGGCGCCACCCTCGCGAAGGTCCCGAAGCTCGCCGACGGCGCGCAAGCCGACGTCGCGGTCGGCACCGCGGACTCGGCGGAGGCGAACCGTCGCGCGGGCCGGACGGTGACGATCCCGGCACCGTCGGCGGACTGGCGCCGCAGCTTCCTCGCCCTGGCCGACGCGGTGCGCATGCCCGCGGAGGCGCGGGCGGTGCTGGACCGCTACCAGCGGGACGCGGCGGAGAAGTCGGTGAAGATCGACGCGGTGCACAACACCGTCTCCCTGGTCCGGTTCACGGCGGACGGCAAGAACCTCGCGCTGGGTACCGCGCCGCTCGCGGCGCAGGTCCTCGCGGACCTCAAGGTCGTGCGACCCGAGCCGCAGCGCAAGCCCGAGGCCGTCGAGATGTCGGGCGACGACGTCTCGGCCGCCGACGCCGACCTGATCTACGTGGGCTATCAGGGCGACAAGGGCCGCGAGCACGGCATGGCCGTCATGACCACGAAGCCCTGGAAGCAACTTCGCGCCGTGGTCGCCAAACGGCAACTCCTGGTCGAGGACTCCGCGTGGTTCTCCGCGGGCGGCCCCGTCGCCGCCGGCATCGTGCTGCACGACGTCGGCAACACCATCAAGGCCTCCTCCTAGGCATCCCCCTCCCCCGCACCCCGTCGCGTCCCGACGGGGTGCTCGGCGTGCGTCCGCCACAGCCCCCCGCGCAGGGGCGAAAACACCCCGGAACGCGAACGTTCCTCCGTGACGCCTCTCACATCCGCCGGGTAAAACCGCTGGCCGAGAGCTCGGTGTACACCTGTTCACGGATTGCCGGTCGAAGAGCCTTCATTCATGCTTGTTTCAAGTGATAGTCTGAGGACGATTCAATCTCATACACGGCTTCTACCAGCACAGACGCCTGTGGGATTTCCCACAGGGTCACGGAAGAAACACCAGGTACGAGCCGGTCGAGGGTGCCAGGAAAGGATCCATCATGGCCCTGCTGAACATGCCCCGAGTGACCCACATGGCGCGCATGCGCGGCCGCTCGTTCCCCGGCCAGGCCGAGTACGAGCAGACGCTGAACGACCTCTCCGAGGCCTCGGTGCGCCGTAACTTCGATCCCTACGTCGACATCGACTGGGACTCCCCCGAGCTCGCGATCGTCCCCGACGATCCGCGCTGGGTCTGCAACCCGCGCTTCGACCCGATCGGCCGCCACCCCTGGTACCAGGAGCAGCCGCTGGCCAAGCAGATCGAGATCGGCATGTGGCGCCAGGCCAACGTCGCCAAGGTCGGCCTGCAGTTCGAGTCGATCCTGATCCGCGGCATCATGCAGTACACCGCCGTGCAGCCGAACAACTCCCCCGAGTTCCGCTACGCCACGCACGAGGCGAAGGAGGAGTGCCAGCACACGCTGATGTTCCAGGAGTTCGTCAACCGCGTCGGCATGGACGTCCCCGGCGGCGCGTGGTGGTTCCGCCGCCTGTCGCCGATCATCCCGCTGGCGGCCACCACCTTCCCGAACATCTTCTACATGGGCGTGCTCGCCGGCGAGGAGCCGATCGACCACCTGCAGAAGCAGTTCCTGCGCTCGGCCGACACGCAGCACCCCGCGATGACCTCGGTGATGCAGATCCATGTGGCCGAGGAGGCCCGTCACATCTCGTTCGCGCACCAGCTGCTCGAGCACAAGGTGCCCACCCGCGGCCCGATCCCCCGCTTCCTGCTGTCGCTGGCGATGCCGCTGGTCATGCGCATCCTGCTCGGCGCGATCATGGTCCCGCCGAAGCAGTTCTGGGACACCTTCGACATCCCGCGGTCGGTCAAGAAGGACATCTTCTGGCGCTCGCCCGAGTCGAAGGCCATGCGCCAGGAGATCTTCGGCGACGTCCGCCTGCTCGCGGAGCGCACGGACCTGATGAACCCGGTCTCCCGCGTGCTGTGGCGCGTGCTGGGCATCCACGGACGGACCTCGCGATTCCGCAGCGAGCCGTCGTACACCGCGCAGTAGTCTCGAACCACCCCGAATATCCGGCTCGGCGGTCACCCGCCGAGCCGGACCCGTATCCCGGCCCGGATACGAACACCCCGGAGGAGCTTCCTCGATGCCCCACGTCATCACCCAGTCCTGCTGCAGCGACGCCTCGTGCACGTTCGCGTGCCCGGTGAACTGCATCCACCCGACGCCCGACGAGCCGGGCTTCGCGACGGCCGAGATGCTGTACGTGGATCCCACCACCTGCGTCGACTGCGGCGCCTGCGTGACGGCGTGCCCCGTCGACGCGATCGGCCCCGCGCACCGCCTGCCGGAGGAGCACAAGGTCTACATCGAGCTCAACCGCTCGCTCGCGGCCGCCGACCCGGCCAACTCCTCGCTCGGCGGCCCCAACCCGCAGGAGCGCAGCCGCCCGCCGATGGCGCACACCGTGCCGCCGAAGGTCCTCCCGATCCCGTCGGGCACCGTCATCAGCGTCGGCGTGATCGGCAGCGGCCCGGCCGCGATGTACGCGGCCGACGAGCTCCTGCGCTACCCGGGCGTCACCGTCGACGTCTACGAGAAGCTGTCCACGCCCTACGGCCTCGCCCGGTTCGGCGTCGCCCCCGACCACACCCGCACCCGCAAGGTCTCGGGCCTGTTCGACAAGGTCGCCGCCGACCCGAACTTCACGATCCACCTGAACACCGAGGTGGGCACCGACGTGAGCCTCGAGGAGCTGCGGAAGCGCCACGACGCGATCGTCGTCGCGGTCGGCGCCAGCACCGACAAGAAGCTGGGCATCACCGGCGAGGACCTGCCCAACGTGCGCAGCGCCACCGACTTCGTGGCCTGGTACAACGGCCACCCCGAGCACAAGGGCGACGCGGTCGACCTCACGCACGACCGCATCGTCGTCATCGGCAACGGCAACGTCGCGCTCGACGCGGCCCGCATCCTCACCGCGGAGCCGGAGGAGCTCGAAGGCACCACCATCTCCCCCGCCGCCCTCGCCGCGCTGCGCGAGTCGAAGGTCGAGGAGGTCGTGATCGTGGCCCGCCGCGGCCCCGAGCACGCCGCGTTCACCCTGCCGGAGGCCCTGGGCCTCGCGGACGAGCGCACCGTCATCGTGCACCCGGACCCCGACGTCGCCGAAACGCTGGTCGCGAGCAGCGATTCCGAGCTGGTCAGCCACAAGCTGGAGCTCCTCGAGTCGCTGGAGACCCAGTCGGACGCGCCCCGTCGCATCCGCCTGCGCTTCCTCACCACGCCCGAGTCGATCGAGGCCACCGACGACGGCCTGGTCCTGCACGCGAAGCACTCCGTCACCGGCGAGGCGATCGACCTGCCCGTCGGCATGGTGTTCACCTCCGTCGGCTACCGGGGCGTCCCGGTGCCGGGCCTGCCGTTCGACGACCGCCGCGCGGTGCTGCCGAACGAGGCCGGCCGGGTCCTCGGGGACGACGGTGCGCCGCTCCCCGGCGTGTACGTCACGGGCTGGATCAAGCGCGGCCCCAACGGCTTCATCGGCACGAACAAGACCGACTCGCAGGAGACGGTGGAGAAGTTCGCCGAGGACGTCGTCGCCGGCGTCATCAAGGGCCGTCCGTCGGGGAAGCGCAAGCGCCCGCTGGGCCGTTTCCTGGGCGCGTAGTCCCGCCCGGGCGCGTACTCTCAGCGCCGTGGCCTCCTCCGCGCACGGCGAGCCGATCGAACTGACCGTCGGTGACCGGGTCGTGCGCGTCTCCAGCCCGGACCGGGTCTACTTCCCGCAGATCGGCGCGACGAAGCTCGACGTCGTGCGGTACTACGAGGCCGTGGGCCCGGGCATCGTCCGGGCGCTGCGCGATCGGCCGACGATGCTGCACCGCTACCCCAAGGGCGTCGACGGGGCGAAGGTGCACCAGAAGCGGATCCCCGCCGGCGCGCCCGACTGGCTCGAGACGGTGGAGATCTACTTCCCGCGGTTCGGCCGCACCGCCGACGAGGTGGTGGTCACGGAACTCGGCTCGGTGATCTGGGCGGCCCAGATGTCGACGGTCGAGTTCCACCCGTGGAACTGCCGCGCGGGCGACCTGGACCATCCCGACGAATGGCGCATCGACCTCGACCCGATGCCCGACTGCTCGTGGGAGCGGGTGCAGCGGGTGGCCGCGGTCGTGCGGGAGGTGCTCGACGAGCTCGGCATCCGCGGCTTCCCCAAGACCTCGGGCGGCTCCGGCCTGCACGTGTACGTGCGGATCGAGCCCCGCTGGACGTTCTCGGAGGTCCGACGGTGCGCCCTCGCCTTCGCCCGGGAGGTCGAGCGCCGGGCACCGTCGGACGTGACGACGGTGTGGTGGCGCAAGGACCGCGACCCGGCGGCGGTGTTCCTCGACTACAACCAGAACGCCCGCGACCACACCATCGCGTGCGCGTACTCGCTGCGCGGCACCCCGATCGCCACCGCCTCCGCCCCGATCACCTGGGACGAGGTGCCGGACGTGCACCCCGACGACTTCACGATCCGCACCCTCCCCGCCCGCTTCGCCGACCTCGGTGACCTGCACGCATCCATCGA
The DNA here is from genome assembly GCF_020169415.1 of Tsukamurella sp. M9C. Lineage (GTDB taxonomy): Bacteria > Actinomycetota > Actinomycetes > Mycobacteriales > Mycobacteriaceae > Tsukamurella. The sequence goes on along the minus strand of NZ_JAIULG010000051.1, from coordinate 26,671 downwards.
CGACGAGGCCTTCTCGTTGGACACCCTCGTCGAGTGGGCCGACCGCGACGACCTCCCCCTCGCCGATTGACGCAGCGGGAGCGCAACGGTGGGCAGCGCCCCATGCGCGATCGACCATGGATCCCATGACCGTCACCGATGACCTGCTCACGAACAACGCCGCATACGCCGAGGCCTTCTCAGGCCCGCTTCCCCTCCCACCGTCGAAACACGTCGCGGTCGTCGCCTGCATGGACGCCCGGCTCGACGTCTACCGCGCCCTGGGCCTCCAGGAGGGCGAGGCGCACGTCATCCGCAACGCCGGCGGTGTGATCACCGAGGACCAGATCCGCTCGCTGGCGATCAGCCAGCGGCTGCTGGGCACCACCGAGATCATCCTGATCCACCACACCGACTGCGGCATGCTGACGTTCACCGACGACGGGTTCAAGGCCGACATCCTGGCCGAGACCGGCATCAAACCCGCCTGGGCCGCCGAAGCCTTCGCCGATCTGGACACCGACGTGCGGCAGTCGCTCAAGCGCGTGGCGGCGAGTCCGTTCATCCCGTCCACGACGTCGTTGCGCGGCTTCGTCTTCGACGTGGCCACCGGCCGGCTGCGCGAGGTGGCGCCGGCCTAGGGCGGACGACCTAGCGGCAGGTCTCGCTGACGACGCGGACCGTCGAGGCGGGATGGGCTTCGAGCAGGGCCGCCGGGCGGATCGGGCGGCGGACGAGCTCGCCGCCGCAGTTGGGGCACGTGCCGTGCAGCTTCTCGTCGTTGCAGTCCGCGCACCACGTGCACTCGAAGGTGCAGATGAGCACGTCGCGTGCGTCCGGCGCGAGGTCGCGCCCGCAGCACTCGCAGTTCGGCCTGATCTCCAGCATGTGAACCTCCTTGCCGCCCACTGTCGCAGTTCCGTGCGGTTCCGACGAACGAATCCCCAGGATGTCGCCGCCGAAACCGCTAGGAACCGCCGATGAAGTCGAGCAGACCGCGGACGGGATCGAGAGCATTCGTGACGTTGGCGACGGTGACCACACCGGTGACGACGGCGGCCACCAGCGTCGCCACCGCCCACCGTCGGCGATCCTGCCGCCAGGCACGGACGGCGAAGACCAGCAGCACGACGGTCAGCACGCCGGCCATGACCACGACGGCCAGGTGGTACCGCGCGAAGTCGTCGACCAGCGCCTGGACCGGGCCGGACGGCGTCGCCCGCAGCTCGGAGCGCATCAGTGCGAGCGCGCGTCCGGGCTCCCCGTCGCGCAAACGCACCGGGTCGAGCAGCGAGAACGCCGACGACAGCGGCGCGATCACGCCCTGCACATTGGCGATGAGCAGTACCGCCGGGATCAGCGCCAGCGCGCGGTGCCCCAAGTACAGGGCCAGCGCCAGCAGCAGCGCCGCGCACACCGCCTTGATGAGGTGGAAGCCCGCCCAGTCATCGACGAGCGATTCCAACCCGGCCGTCGGCTCCGCCCGCTCCCCGAGCAGCCAGGGCGGGAACACATCGACGGCCCTGGCCTCGACGTCCGTGCCGTACACCGCTCGCGGCAGGAACACGAACGCGAGAACGAGAAGACCCGCCCCGACGAGCCACCACAGGCTCGTCCGCGGGCGGGTCTCGCCGGAGTCGTCCGGGGTCAGAAGTCCCAGTCCTCGTCTTCGGTGTTGACGGCCTTGCCGATCACGTACGACGAGCCGGAACCGGAGAAGAAGTCATGGTTCTCGTCGGCGTTGGGCGACAGGGCGGAGAGGATCGCCGGGTTCACGTCGGTGGCGTCCTTGGGGAACAGCGCCTCGTAGCCCAGGTTCATCAGCGCCTTGTTGGCGTTGTACCGCAGGAACTTCTTCACGTCCTCGGTGAGCCCGACCTCGTCGTACAGCGACTCGGTGTAGTCCTCCTCGTTCGAGTACAGCTCCATGAGCAGGTCGAACGTGTACTCCTTGAGCTCCTCGCGGCGCTCCGGGCTCTGCGTCTCCAGCCCGCGCTGGTACTTGTAGCCGATGTAGTAGCCGTGCACGGCCTCGTCGCGGATGATCAGGCGGATCATGTCGGCCGTGTTGGTGAGCTTGGCCCGCGAGGACCAGTACATCGGCAGGTAGAAGCCGCTGTAGAACAGGAAGGACTCGAGCAGCGTCGAGGCCACCTTGCGCTTGAGCGGGTCGTCGCCGCTGTAGTAGCCCATGACGATGGCCGCCTTGCGCTGCAGATTCTCGTTCTCCTCCGACCAGCGGAAGGCGTCGTCGATCTCGCGCGTGCTGCACAGGGTGGAGAAGATCGAGCTGTAGCTCTTCGCGTGCACCGACTCCATGAACGCGATGTTGGTGTACACCGCCTCCTCGTGCGGGGTGAGCGCGTCGGGGATCAGCGAGACCGCGCCGACGGTGCCCTGAATCGTGTCGAGCAGCGTCAGGCCCGTGAAGACGCGCATGGTGAGCTGCTTCTCGTGGTCGGTGAGCGTGCCCCACGACGGGATGTCGTTGCTGACCGGCACCTTCTCGGGCAGCCAGAAGTTGCCCGTCAACCGGTCCCAGACCTCGGCGTCCTTCTCGTCCGGCACCCGGTTCCAGTTGATCGCCGACACCCGGCTGACCAGCTTGAGCGGAGCTCCGTCGGCGGGGCTGTGAGCGGCGGTTTCAGACATGACACCTCGGTTTTCGCGGAGCTGGATTTCAACGCTCATGACACTACCCCTTGGGGCCGACAAGTCCGGGAAACGCAACACCTAGTGCCATCGCGCCAGTTCGGCGTGTCGCCCGTCGGTGCCGCCGGGTAGCCTCCGCGCATGCAGATCACCAGCACGGTCGCCATCGCCGCGCCCCGCGCCGCGGTCTTCGCGGCGTTCGCCGACATCGAGAACGCGCCCGCTCGGATGTCCGGGATCGAGAGCGTCGAGTTCGTCTCCGACGTCCGCACCGGGCTCGGCACCCGCTGGCGCGAGACGCGCCGTATGTACGGCCGCGCCGCCACCGAGGAGATGGAGATCACGGCGTTCGACGCACCGTCGGGCTACACCGTCGAGGCCGACGGGCCAGGTGTCCGGTACCGCACCGAGTTCCGCTTCGAGGACGACGGTGCCGGCACCCGCGTCACGATGACCTTCGGCGGCGAGCCCACCACGACGGTCAGCCGCATCCTCGCCGTCCTCACCAAGCCCCTCACGGGATCGGTGCGCAAGGCGGTGGAGGCCGACCTCGCCGATATGAAGCGGTACCTGGAGCGCCCCGGCTCCTAGCCGCGCCCTGCGGTGGATTTTCGCCGCTCAGCGGGCACTATCCACCGCACGGCGTCGCTCAGATGATCACGACGTCGAGCAGCCCGTCGAGCACGGACCGATCGCCGTCCAGCTCGACGGTGCCGGGCTCGGCCCGTCGCCACAGCACCAGGTCGAGGTCGGACGCGGTGCCGCGCAGCGTCACGTCCGCCGGAACCGGCTCGTCGAGGACGTCGATGCCGTCGGCGCGCAGCCGCAGCGTCCACCGGTCCCCTGTGTCGGTCGCCTCGATCGCGATCACCTTCCCCACCAGGCCCTCAGGCAGCCCTTTCTTGCCGACGATGAGTGGGATCTGCATCTGCGTCAGCTCGGTGATGCCGTCGGCGGCGGTCCACGCCGGGAGCGGCTCGGCACCGTCGGGCAGCGAGTTCTGCAGGTCCCAGCGATGGATGGACACTTCCTGCGTCATCCGGCGCATCCAGAACGCGGCGACGGTGCGGCCGATGAAGGCGCGCGCGGGCTCGTCGGGCGCATGCCGGCGGAGCTCGTCGATCAGGGCCGCGTTGACGCCCGCGTACCACCCCAGGACCGCGTCGCCGTCGGGCGCGTCGGAGACGTCGGGGATGAAGCGCTCCTTCGAATCCGGGCCGCCCTGCAGGAAGGCGGTGGCCCAGCGATGCGCGCCGGCGGTGTGGACGATGCCGTCGCGCACCGTCCACCCGGGGCAGCTGGGGACGGGGAGCGGGAGGTGGGCGGGGTCGATGGCGGCGATGCGGGCGCCGTCGGCGGCGATGGAGTCGAGCCAGAGCTGAGCGGTCATACCCCGACCTTACGAACTCAGGACAGGCCCGCGAGCCGATACAGCACCAACGACCCCGCGACCGCGACGTTGAGGCTCGCGCCGCGGCCGATCATGGGGATCTCGACGGCCTCGTCGAGCAGGTGCAGGGTGTCGCTCGGGATCCCGGAGAACTCGTGACCCAGCACGACGACGGTGCGCCCCCGCGCGGGCGGGAGGTCGCCGAGGCGCGTGGCGCCCTCGGCGAGTTCCACGCCGATGATGTGCGAGCCTCGTTCGCGCTGCTTGAGCAGCCAGTTCTGCGGGTTGCCGACGCGGTGGATGCAGCTGGGCCCGGGCAGCGTATTACCCTTGCGCAGAGCACCCTTCACCCAGTCGTGCGACGGGACCGCCATGCAGGCGCCGACGGCGTCGCAGGTGCGCAGCAGGGTGCCGAGGTTCGCGCCGTGCTGCGCCCAGAGCGGGGCGACGATGAGGTGATCCCAACAGGAGTGGCCCTGGCGCCGCCGTGCGCGGCGCAGTTCGGAGCGGGACTTCACCCGCAGCTCGGCCATCAGACGGTGTGAGGCGTGGCGCCCCTTCCATGATTCGTCATCGCTCCAGGCTACGTGACCTGCACGGCGTCCAGCAATGCCGCGGCAACGGTGGCGTCGCCGAAGATCGCGAGGTCGGCGAGCGGCACCCGACGCCACAGCGCGAGGTACAGGTCCGACGTGGCGCCGCGGAGCGCGACGTCGCCCTTCGCGTGCCCACGCTCGACGGCGATGGACTCCCGCGCGAGCGTCAGGGTCCATTCCGCGTCGTCGCGGTCGGTGCCGTGCAGGTGGACGGTCCGCCCGACGAGCCCGTCCGGCAGGCCGGGACCGCGGGAGAGGAACCGTCCGGCGAACACCTCGGCCCACTCCTCGATCCCGTCGCCGGCGAGCACGGATTCGACGGGTCGCGCTGCGTTCCAGGAGTTCTCGGCGTCCCAGCGGTGCACGGCGGTCTCGTGGGCCTGGCGGCGCATCCAGAAGCCGGCGGTGACGCGGCCGGTGAAGGCTCGGGCCGGCTCGTCCGCGTCGTGGCGGCGCAGCTCGGCCAGCAGTCCGTCGAGGCGGTCGCGGTACCAGGCGGTGACCGCCGCCCCGGCGGGCGCGTCGTCCTCGATCGGGGCGAACCGGTTCGTCGAATCCGGGCCCTCGGCGAGGAAGGTCGCGGCCCAGCGATGGACTCCGCCGAGATGCACGACGAGGTCGCGCACCGTCCACCCGGGGCAGCTCGGGACGTCGAGGGCCAGCCGCTCCGGCGGGGTGGCGGCGACCGCGCCGCCGTCCCGCTCCAGCGCCGCCAACCAGTCGTTCGGGGCCGTCATGGCCGCGACGATACCGCCTGCAGTGCATGCTGTAGCGGTGACCGAACTGCCGATGTTCCCGCTCGGCGCCGTGCTCCTGCCCGGCGAGGAGCTGCCGCTGCGCGTCTTCGAGCCGCGGTACCGACGCATGATCGAGCAGTGCCTCGCGACCGACGGCCGGTTCGGGGTGGTCCTCATCGAGCGCGGCAGCGAGGTGGGCGGCGGCGACGTGCGCACCGACGTCGGCACCGTGGCGCTCATCGACCGGTACGTGCGCCGCCCCGGCGGCGAGTTCACCCTGATCTGTCAGGGCACGGACCGCGTCCGCGTCACCCGCTGGCTGCCCGACGATCCCTACCCCCTCGCCGAGGCGGAGGCCTGGCCGGACGAGGTCCAGCCCGCCGTCGACCTGATCCCACTGCTCGGCAAACGCAGCGAGATCGAGAGGCTCGCAGCGCGACTCGCCCGCAGCGAGGGAGGCCGTCCGCGCGCATGGCCGAAGCTGAAGCTCCCGGAGAACCCGGTGGAGCGCAGCTACTACCTCGCCCGAGCGCTGCCGCTGGCCGACGCCGACCGGCACCGGGCGCTCGCCGCTCCCGGTCCCGCCGACCGGGTGCGCGTGCTCACCGAGGCCCTGGACGACGTGATCGCGACCCTGCGGTTCCGCCTTCAGTAGCGGCCGCGCTAGGTAGACCGTATGGTCTACCTAGCGGGACGACACCGATCGAGAGGGCCGCCATGCCACGACGTCCAGATCCGAGTGCGCAGCAACGTGCGATCCGGAAATTCCAACGCGAGAGGCTGATCGGTCGATACGTCGCGAATCCGATCGTGAGCGGGCTGCAGCGCCTCGGCGTGCGCACCTCGCTCGCGACCACCTTGGAGACCACCGGTCGGAAGAGCGGCGAGCCCCGAGCAGTGCCGGTCGCGGCGACGTTCGACGACGAGGGCGCCTGGATCGTGAGCCAACACGGCCGCCGGTCCGGCTGGGCGCTCAACGTCAGCGCCGATCCCGAGGTCCGGATCCTGGAGGGCGAGATCTGGCGCGCCGGCACGGCGGAGTTCCGCCCGGAGGACGACACCCACGCTCGGATGCGGACGTTCGCACCCAGCGCGACGCTCGAGGGAATCACCACGTCCGCGTTCCGGGCACTCGCCTCCGATCCGATCAGCGTGCGCATCACGTTCGTCGACGCGCCCTGATATCCGCCTAGCGGTCGCCGTACATCGCGAGCAGCGACGCCTCGACATCGTCGAGCGGCTGCGTCGATCGCGTCGCGCTGCTCACGATGACCGCGCCCTCGATGGCGGCGATGATGGTGGTCGCGGCCTGACGCGCCGCCTTCGCCCCTCCGCCGCACTCCTCGAACCGGTTCGCCAGCAGCGCGATCCAAGTCTCGAACGCCTCACCGGCCGCATCCGCCGCTGGCGCGGAATCCGCCCTTCCCAGCGCTGCGGCGACGATCGGACACCCCGACCGGAACCCGGACGAGACCAGGACCTGCCGCCATGCAGCCCCGACCTGCTCGAGCATGTCGGTGCGACCGGTCGACTTCGCGATCGCCGCCTCGATCAGTCCGGCGATGTAGCCGCCCGCCGCCCGCGTCGCGGTATCCACCAGTTCCGACTTCCCGCCGGGGAAGTTGACGTAGACGGTGCGTCGCGATCGACCGCTGCCCTCGATGATGTCGGCGATGCCCGTGCCGGCCACGCCCTGCTCACGCATCAGAGCGATGGTGGTGCGTATCAGGTCATCCCTGGAAGTCATCTCTCCGCCTGTCGGGTTCGGGGGCGCCGCGCCGCCGTGCGCGGCACCCATCGTCCCGCGAGTATACCGATCGGTATACTCGCGGGTGCCGTAAGCGCATCATCCGATCGAAGGAGCGAACATGTCGACCACGAGCGAGATCCCCAGCGGCCTGGAGCTGCTGCGTGCCGCCGCCGCGATGCCTGTGACTGAGCACGGCATCGGCGGCCTGCTGGGGATGCGCATCGACGAGGTGAACGAGGGCGAGGTCACCTTCAGCCTCAACACCCGCACCGACTTCGCGAACCCGCTCGGCAGCGTGCACGGAGGGATCTGCGCCACCCTGCTGGACTCGGTGATGGGTTGCGCCGTGCACACCACACTCGGCCCCGGCGTGGGCTACGGAACCCTGGAACTGAAGGTGAATTACGTGCGGACGGTGCCCACCGACGGCGTCCGCCTCACCGCGACCGGTCGGGTGATTCACGCCGGCCGTCAGGTCGCGACCGCGGAGGGCCGGGTCGAGGACGAGCGTGGCAGGCTCGTCGCGCACGGCACCACCACCTGCCTGATCTACCCCGCGATCACGCCGTAGCCCGGATCGCCTCCGGCTCGGGAACAAGGGCCGGTCGGGCCCGGCGGATCTGCGGAGCCGTAGGGCTGCGCCTCCGATGTGCACCAGAATGAGTCCCATGCACCTCGACGGAATCGACTGCTGATGCATATCGAGGACGTCCGTGCCGCGAGCCCGGAGTGGTACCGGACCGGCTTCCGATACTTCCCCTACGCCGCGCGGCACGACGATGCCTGGTGGGTCCTACGGGTCAATCACGGCTTCCCCGAACACGATCTGCTCACCCTGTTCGTCGGCGGCGCCGCCGTCGTCGACGTGACCCCCGGCAGCAGTTCCTCCCCGTTCCACACGAGCCTCTCTCGGCTGCAACCGCTCGGCGGTGGCCGTGAGCCGCTGCTGGAGCAGGCCGTCGCCCGCACGGCGATCGAACCGATCGCCGCGTTCGCCGACTTCGGCAGCGAGGACGGCGACACCTGCGACTTCTGCTTCAACGACAAGGACGGCTACGCCCCGATGTGAGAGCCGCCCATGTCGTTGACGATCGCGGTCGCCAGGGCGCGCGCCCGGTCGAGTTCCGCATCGTCGCCGAAGAGTTCGCGACGGGTGTTCGCCGCGGCGAGGTAGGCGTCGACGCGGAAGGCGTCCGTCGCGGGGTCCGGCGACCCCGCCGCGGCCAGCTCCCGCTCGAGGAGATCGAGCCACTCCCGCTTGAGTTCCCGCACTGCGTCGGCGACCGGCCCCACCCGGTGCCCGTACTCAGCGGAGGTGGTGGTCACGAAACATCCGCCGGGGAACGTGCCTGCGCGGAGGTAGGCGACCCAGGCGTCGAGGAGCGCACGGAGGCGGTCCGCGCCGGGCGAGGCCGCCAGCGCCGGCCGGATCACCACGTCGACGTACACGCGCCGCGCCTCCGCGACCGCCGCGATCTGGATCGCCTCGCGCGTGGGGAAGACGGTGAGGATGCCGCTCTTGCTCACCCCCGTCGACGAGGCGAGGCCGCCGACGGTGATGCCGTCCAGCCCGTCCACCGTCGCGACGTCGGCCGCGGTCCGCGCGACCAGCCGCCGGGTGGCGTCGCCGCGTGCGCGCCGGCCGTCGGCGGCCGCCGGTTTCGTCATGCGTTCACTGTAGCCACGCGGACCCGCCTGGACGGGGTGCCGCCCGGGGCGTACCGTCGAGCCATGTTTACGACCGATCGGTCGTGCATGAACGGAGGACCATGCCCGACAACGCGTTCACGCCGCTCCTCGAGCGCAGCATCGCCATCGCCGCCCCGCCCGCCGTGGTCTGGGAGGCGGTCGGCGACGTGCGCCGCATGCCCGAGTGGAGCCCGCAGGTGACGTCCGTGCGACTACGGGCACCCGAGGACGACATCCGTCTCGGCACCCGGTTCACCAACCTCAACCGCCTGGGCGACCTGGAATGGGTCACGCACGGCGAGATCGTAAGGCACGAACCCGCGCAGGAGATCGCCTTCCGCATCGCGGAGAACTACACGATCTGGTCGTTCACACTCACGGCCGACGGCGCCGACACCCGGCTCACGCAGCGCCGTGAGACCCCGGACGGGATCTCGCGGTTCTCCCTCGACCTCACCGAGAACCACCTCGGCGGACAGAAGGCGTTCACCGCACTGCTGGAGGAGGGCATGGAGCGGACCCTCGCCGGCATCCGCGCGTCGACCGAGGCGGTCGCCCGGCGCTGACCGCACCGACCCGGCGAGCCCGGGCCCGGGTCACACCGGGGAGGCGGCCGCGACCAGTGCCTCCAGGTACCCGACGACCTGATCCAAGGGCTCGACGGATCGCTCCACCCGGCAGAGGATGATCGCCCCCTCGATCGAGGCGATCGCCATCGTCGCGAGGCTCTCGGCCGCCGGCGGCTCGAAGCCGTCGGCCACCATCCCCGCGGCCAGGACCTCGCGCCAACGCCGCATCGTGTGCGCGACCACCGGACGGAGGTGCTCCTCGTCGGACGAACCGCCCACGGCGACGGACACGACGGGACAGCCCGCAGCGAAGTCCGAGCCGCGCAGGACGGCGACCCAGAAGGCCGAGAACCGGTGCAGCGCCGCGACGGCACCGTCGCCCGACGCGCCCTCGACGAGCGCGGTGATCGACTCCCCCGCGAAATCGAGCGCGTCCGCGACGAGTTCGGCGCGGCCACCCGGGAAGTGGTGGTAGACGGAACCGCGGGGGGCACCGCTGCGGGCGAGCACGGCGTCGATCGTCACCCCGGCGGCGCCCCGCTCCCGCATCAGATCGACAGCGCTGAGCAGCATCCGACGTCGCGTGTCCCGCCGTGGTGCCACGGTGCACCCCTCTCCACCCTTGCTATGAATTATGGCCTAGTCCATACTAGGCCCATGAACCCCGAGGCGCCCACCACCGACTGGCAGAAGTCCGCGTGCATCCTCTGCGAGTGCAACTGCGGCCTGGAGATCCAGGTGCAGGACGGGCGGCTGGCCAAGATCCGCGGCGACAAGGAGCATGCGACCTCGCACGGCTACACCTGCGAGAAGCCCCTCCGCCTGGACCTCTATCAGAACGGCCGCGACCGGCTGACCTCGCCGCTGCGCCGCCGGCCGGACGGGACCTACGAGGAGATCGACTGGGACACCGCCGTCCGCGAGATCGCCGCGCGGCTCACCGCCGTGAAGGAGACGCACGGCGGCGAGCGGATCCTCTACTACTCCGGCGCCGGCCAGGGGAACCACCTGCCCGCCGCCTACGGCCAGTCGTTCCGGGCTGCGCTCGGCATGCGCTACTACTCCAACGCGCTCGCGCAGGAGAAGACGGGCGAGGGCTGGGTCGACGAGCAGCTGTACGGCACGCACACCAAGGGCGACTTCGAGCACGCCGAGGTCGTGCTGTTCCTGGGCAAGAACCCCTGGCAGACCCACTCGTTCCCGCGGGCCCGGCCCGTCCTCAAGGAGATCGCGAAGGATCCCGCGCGGTCGATGATCGTGCTCGACCCCCGCAGGAGCGAGACCGCCGCGATGGCGGACTTCCACCTGCAGGTGGTGCCGGGAACCGATGCCTGGTGCGTCGGCGCCATGCTCGCGGTCCTCGTCGAGGAGGACCTGATCGACCACGCGTTCGTCGACGAGCACACCGACGGGATGGACGACGTGCTGGCCGTCCTGCGGCGGATCCCCATCGACCAGTACGCGGCCACCTGCGGCGTCGACGAGGAACTCATCCGCGCGGCGACCCGCCGCTTCGCGACCGCGGCGAGCGCGACGACGTACGAGGACCTCGGCGTTCAGCAGGCGCCGAACAGCACGCTCGTCTCGTACCTGAACAAGCTGCTGTGGATCCTCACCGGCAACTTCGGGCGCCCCGGCACGATGTTCCTGCACTCGTGGTTCTCCTCCCCCGTCGCCGCCCCCGGGGGCGACCCCCGGCGCGCGCGTCGGGCACCGTCGAGCGTGGCGACGAAGGCGGCGCGCCGGACGATCGCGAAGGGCGTCGCCCTCGGCGCCAGCGGGCTCTCGCGCGCCGTGCCCGCGGCCGCCGGGACGCCGCTTCCCCACGCGCTCATCGATTCCGCCGCGCACGCGCTGCTCACCCGGATGGCACCGATGATGAGCGCGGGGCTCGCCGCCGAGCAGCAGCCGAAGACCGAGCGGACGACACCCGTCACGGGCGCGCGGATCATCGGCGGACTCATGCCGTGCAATTCGATCGCCGACGAGATCCTCACCGACCATCCGGATCGCCTCCGCGCCATGTGGATCGACAGCTCGAACCCCGCCCACTCACTACCGGAGTCGCGGCGCTTCATCGAGGCGATGCAGGCGTGCGAGCTGACGGTCGTCGTCGACGTCGCGATGACCGAGACCGCACGCCAGGCCGACTACGTGCTGCCCGCCTCGAGCCAGTTCGAGAAGTGGGAGTGCACCTTCTTCACCATGGAGTTCCCGCACAACGCGTTTCAGCTGCGCGCGCCGCTCCTCGATCCGCGGCCGGGAACCCTGCCGGAGCCGGAGATCTACGCCCGCCTGCTCCGCGAGCTCGGCGCCGTCGACACCGGGCTCCTGGACCGGCTCCGCACCGCGCTCACGGCCGGCACCGACGCGTTCGCGCTCGCGTTCTTCTCCGCCGCTGCCGCGGACCCGTCGCTGCTCCGCCTCGTCGGGTACGTGCTGTACGAGACGCTGGGCCCCACCCTGCCCGACGGTGCGCGCAGCGCCGCGATCCTCTGGGGCGCGGCCCACCTGTGTGCCCTGTCCCGTCCGGATTCCGTCGCCCGCGCGGGCTTCACCGGCTCGGGCATGCGTCCGGGCCAGCAGCTCTTCGACGCGATCCTCCGCGAGCGCTCCGGCGTCACCTTCTCCGTCGATGAGTGGGAGAACGCCTGGGACTACGTGCTGCGGAAGGACAATCGATTCACCGTCGCCATCCCCGAGCTGCTGGCGAAGGCCGACGAGCTCCGCGAGGCGCCGTCGTCGTGGACCACCGACGAATTCCCGTTCGTCCTGATGGCCGGCGAGCGGCGGGCCTTCACCGCCAACACGATCATCCGCGACCCGGCGTGGCGACGCCGGGACGCCGGTGGTGCCCTGCGGATCAGCGCGGAGGACGCGGACCGTCTCGGCCTGGAGCCGGAGTCGCGGGTGCGGATCACCACCGAGGCGGGCTCGCTGGAGTCCTCGATCGAGATCAGCGACATGATGCGCGCCGGACACGTCTCGCTGCCCAACGGTCTCGGCCTCGACTACCCCGACGCGGATGGACTCGCGCGTCCCGGCATCGCCCCGAACGAGCTCACGAGCGCGAAGTACCGCGACTGGTTCGCCGGGACCCCGTGGCACAAGTACGTTCCCGCCCGCATCGAGCCGGTCGCGCCATGACGCCGCCGACGGTGACCGTCGCCGACGTGATGCTGCGGCGCCCGACCGTGCACCCGGCCGACATCACCGTCGGCGCCGCGCGCACGGCGTTCGAGACGAGCCCCAAGCTCCACCTGCTCCTACTGATCCGCGACGGCGCGCTCGTCGGAACGCTCGACCGCGACGACCTGACCGGAAGCGCGGACGACGCGGCCCCCGCGCTCGCGGTGGCATCCCTCACGGAGCGCACCACCCCGCCGGTAGCGCCGGCCGACCGGCTCCGCTCCCACATGATCACCACCGGGATCCGCCGGCTCGCCGTCGTCGACGACGACCTGCGCCTGCTGGGGCTGCTGTGCCTCAAGGCCAGCAGGACCGGGTTCTGCACCGACGACGGTGTCGACGGGATGCGCCGGGCACGCCGCGACTCCGACGGCGACTGAGCTAGATCCCCCGCTCGTCCTCCACCATCGTCGTCAGGATCCGCCGTGCGCGCACGGCGGCCCGGTCCGCCTTGACGTTGACGTAGCGCCGTGGGACCGGGTCCTCATCGAGGCACCGCTGCATGGTCTCGAGGACGGCGACGTCCCGGTCGGCCATCGCGTGGAAGACCTGGATCAACTGCTCGCCGATGTCGGGCGAGACCGCGGCGCCCCGCCACGAGATCTGCAGGAAGACGTGGGTGACTCCGGACGACCGGGGGGTGAAACCGTGCGTCCGTACGAGTTCCAGCTCCGGACCGGTCGCGCCGACGATGGTGTACGTCTGCTTGTGCAGGCCCGGCGTCACGAACGTGCCCGTCTCCGTCCGACCGAACGACTCGGACGCGGTGGCGTCGTCCAGGCCCGTGACCGCGGCTTCCCACGGAGCCAGCGGCGCCTCGGGCAGTTCTCGCCTGTACGAGACCGACACCTCGGAGACCTCGACGTCCTCCAGCGGCGGCAGCGCCTCGATGCCGGGCGGCATCATCTCCGGGTGCATCGCGACGACGTTGGAGAGGTCGAGGTAGTGCTCGTGCAGCAATTGCAGGTTGGCAGCCACCTCGCGCCGGTCTCCGACGCTCGTCCATCCGTCACCGTGCAACCACGGTGTCGCCGGCGGCGGCCGCAACCGTTCGCCGCCCGGCGTCCCCGCCCAGATCCAGACGAAAGGCCCGCGCTCGACGACCGGGAAGGCCCGCACGCGCACGGACGAGGGCGGGTTGTCCTGCGACGGCACGCTCACCCAACGTCCGGTCGCGTCGTAGGTGCAGCCGTGGTAGCCGCACACGACGAAGTCACCCTCGCGGCGTCCCGCCGACAACGGGTAGGGCCGATGCGCGCAGCGATCCTCCAGCGCGGCGATCGCACCGTCGGACAGACGGAAGAGCACGACCGGTGTGTCGAGGACGCGCCGCGCGGTGAATCCGTATCCGACCTCAGCAGCGGTGGCGACGACGTACCAGCAGTCCCGCGGGTAATCGACGACGGGACGGTTCCGAGCGGTGTCGTTCATACGTCCAGCACCAGCTTCTTCGACAGGGAGCGGGAGACGCAGAGCATGATCGTCTCGCCTCGTTCCTTCTCCGCCTTGGACAGGATCGAGTCACGGTGCTCGGGCGTCCCCTCGAGCACGTCGGCCTCGCAGGTGCCGCAGATGCCTTCCATGCAGGACCCGAGGACGTCGACGCCGGCCTTCTCGACCGCGTCGAAGATCGTGGTGCCCTCCGGAACGGTCACGCTCACCCCCGAGCGCGAGCACACGACCTCGAACGAGTCGAGCGCGTCCTCGGACGCCGCGACCTCCTTGGCCGCGAAGCGCTCGATGTGCAGGCTGCCGTCGGGCCACGGCGCGCACGCCTCCTCCACGGCGTCGAGGAAAGCGCCGGGGCCGCAACAGTAGACCACCGTGTCCGGCGTGGGCGTTCCGAGCGTCGCCGCCAGGTCGATCCGACCGTTCTCGCTGCTCGGCCAGATCGTGACCCGATCGGTGTCCTCGAATCGGTCCAGGAACGCCATCGACTCGCGGGAGCGGCCGCAGTAGAGCAGGCTCCAGTTCGCCCCGCGTGCCCGAGCGGCCTCGATCATCGGGAGGATCGGAGTGATCCCGATCCCGCCCGCGACGAATCGGTAGTTCGCGGAGGCGACCAAGGGGAAATGATTGCGCGGTCCACGCACGCGGACGGTCGCGCCCTCCGTCAGCTTCTCGTGGACGTACGCCGAGCCCCCTCGGCCGTCCGGGTCGCGCAGGACGCCGATCCTCCACGACGACTCGTCCGAGGCGCTGCCGCACAGCGAGTACTGCCGCGTCAGCGACGGCTCCAGAAGAAGGTCGATGTGGGCCCCGGCGGTCCACGACGGAAGCGGTGCACCCGCCGGGTCGCGGAGGGTGAGCTCGACGACCCCGTCTGCCACCTCGCGCCGGCCCGCCACCTGAACGTCGACCTCCGTCTCCGTGGTGGTGGTCGCTTCGCGGGAGCGGCGAATCGGTGGACGAGCGGGGGCCCGTACCGCGGCGGGCTGCAGCGTCCGTTGGTCGCGGGGGCGTGGCTTCTCGCCGATCGGCGTCAACGTGACCATCATCTTCGTGTAGCCCCGGACGAAGTTCGACTGGAGGTATTCCGGCTCCTCCACCACTTCGATGTCCTCGAACCGCGCGAGCAACTCCTCCCAGAGGATCCGCAACTGCAGTTCGGCCACGCGACTGCCCATGCAGCGGTGCACGCCGATGCCGAACGAGAGGTGGTGGCGGGCGTTGTGCCGGTCGATGACGAAGTCGTCCGGATTCTCGAAGGTGCGCTCGTCCCGGTTCGCAGAGGCGTACCACATGACGACCTTGTCGCCCTTGCGGATGAACTGACCGCCCAGGACGGTGTCCTTCGTGGCGACGCGCCGCATGTAGGCCAGCGGCGTCTGCCAGCGGATGTTCTCGTGGACGAACTTCGGGATCAGGCTGTGATCGGCTTTGAGACGATCGAACTGGTCCGGGAACAGGTTCAGTGCGTACACGCCGCCCGACATCGAGTTGCGGGTGGTGTCGTTGCCGCCCACGACGAGCAGGATGAGATTGCCGAGGAATTCCATCGGCCTGTTGATCAGGTCCTTGGTGTCCTCGGACATCTGCATCAGGGTGATCAGGTCGTATCCCGGCTTCTCGCCCGCCTTGAGGCGCGCCGCCTTGTCGTGCCAGAGGGCGCTGAAGCTCTTCGCCATCTCGGCAGCGCCCTGGTACATCTCGTCCATGTCGACGTCGCCGCCGGTGGCCGCGGCGCTCGCGCCTGCCAACTCGGTCCAGTGGACGAGCTTGCGCCGATCCTCGTAGGGGAAGTCGAGCAGGGTCGCGAGCATGCGGGACGTCAACTCGACGCTGACCCTGTCCACCCAGTCGAACGGTTCGCCGACCGGCAGGTCGTCGAGGACCTCCTGGACGCGCGAGCGGATCAGGCCCTGCATCTCCTCGAGATTCTGCGGTGCCACGACTCCCTGTACCGCTGCGCGCTGCTCGTCGTGGCGCGGCGGATCCATCGCGATGAACATCTCGATGTCCAGCCCGTCCGGCGGTACGCCGATGACGATCTGCGGCTCGGCCGAGTAGGTCTCGAAGTCCCGGTCCACCGCGACGATGTCGTCGTACCGCGTGACCGACCAGTACGGCCCGAATTCGCTCGACGCCCGGAAGTGCACCGGCGCCTCGTTGCGCAGGCGCTCGAAGTAGGGGCGCCACTGGCCCTGCCGCCACATGAACGGGTTGCTCATGTCGATCTCGGTCAGCGACACCGCGTCGACGTCGGGGATCTCCTCCTCGACGAACTCCGGCTGCCGGTCACCCAGAGCCAGCGTCTTCGCCTTCTGGAAGAGGTGCAGGCCCTGGACCTGCCGTTCCATCGGGATGGTCGCCTGGGCCTTGTTGATGACCCGATCGAGAAAGCTCATGGTCCAACCGCCTTGCGGACGAGGATGTGTGGACTCATCCAAACTAGGCCGCCCACCGCCTCGCGCGGCCGAGTTTGCTCGTTTCGATCGACCAGTGAGAACAAGAACGCCGGCCAGGGGATGTTCCCCCTGGCCGGCGACTTGAGTTACGACACCCCTAGAGCATGCAGCTGACGCAGCCTTCGACCTCGGTGCCCTCGAGCGCCATCTGGCGCAGGCGGATGTAGTACAGGGTCTTGATGCCCTTGCGCCACGCGTAGATCTGCGCGCGGTTCACGTCGCGCGTGCTCGCGGTGTCCTTGAAGAACAGCGTCAGCGACAGGCCCTGATCCACGTGCTGCGTGGCGGCCGCATAGGTGTCGATGATCTTCTCGTAGCCGATCTCGTACGCGTCCTGGTAGTACTCCAGGTTGTCGTTGTCCATGAACGGCGCCGGGTAGTACACGCGGCCGATCTTGCCCTCCTTGCGGATCTCGACCTTCGCCGCGACGGGGTGGATCGAGCTCGTGGAGTGGTTGATGTAGCTGATCGAGCCGGTGGGCGGCACCGCCTGCAGGTTCTGGTTGTACAGGCCGTGCTTCTGGACGTCGGCCTTGAGCTCGCGCCAGTCGTCCTGCGTGGGGACGTGGATCTCGGCGTCGGCGAAGAGCCCGGCGACCTTGTCGGTGGCCGGCTTCCACTCCTGCTCGGTGTACTTGTCGAAGAACTCGCCCGAGGCGTACTTGCTGTTCTCGAAGCCGCCGAAGGACTGGCCGCGCTCGCGCGCGATGTGGTTCGACGCGCGGATCGCGTGGAAGAGCACCGTGTAGAAGTAGAGGTTCGTGAAGTCCACGCCCTCGTCGGAGCCGTAGAAGACCCGCTCGCGCGCCAGGTAGCCGTGCAGGTTCATCTGCCCGAGGCCGATCGCGTGGGAGAGGTTGTTGCCCTTCTCGATCGACGGCACGGAGCTGATGTCGGTCTGGTCCGAGACGGCGGTGAGGCCACGGATCGCGGTCTCGATGGTGGCGCCGAAGTCGGGGCTGTCCATGGTCTTCGCGATGTTCAGCGAGCCCAGGTTGCAGGAGATGTCCTTGCCGATCTCGGCGTAGGACAGGTCGTCGTTGTAGGTCGACGGGGTGGAGACCTGCAGGATCTCGCTGCACAGGTTGGAGTGCGTGATCTTGCCGGCGATCGGGTTCGCGCGGTTCACGGTGTCCTCGTACATGATGTACGGGTAGCCCGACTCGAACTGCAGCTCGGCGAGGGTCTGGAAGAACTCGCGGGCGTTGATCTTGGTCTTGCGGATCCGCGAGTCGTCGACCATCTCGTGGTACTTCTCCGAGACGTTGACGTCCGCGAAGGGCACGCCGTAGACGCGCTCCACGTCGTACGGGGAGAACAGGTACATGTCGTCGTTGTTCTTGGCGAGCTCGAAGGTGATGTCCGGGATCACCACGCCCAGCGACAGGGTCTTGATGCGGATCTTCTCGTCCGCGTTCTCCCGCTTGGTGTCGAGGAAGCGGTAGATGTCCGGGTGGTGCGCGTGCAGGTACACGGCGCCCGCGCCCTGCCGGGCGCCGAGCTGGTTGGCGTAGCTGAACGAGTCCTCGAGCAGCTTCATGATCGGGATGACGCCCGAGCTCTGGTTCTCGATCTTCTTGATCGGCGCGCCGTGCTCACGGATGTTGCTGAGCAGCAGCGCGACTCCGCCGCCGCGCTTGGACAGCTGCAGCGCGGAGTTGATCGAGCGGCCGATCGACTCCATGTTGTCCTCGATGCGGAGCAGGAAGCAGGAGACGGGCTCGCCGCGCTGCTTCTTGCCCGAGTTGAGGAAGGTGGGGGTGGCGGGCTGGAAGCGGCCGGCGATGATCTCGTCCACCAGGTTCACGGCGAGCTTCTCGTCACCGTCGGCGAGGGTGAGCGCGACCATGCAGACGCGGTCCTCGAAGCGCTCCAGGTAGCGCTTGCCGTCGAAGGTCTTCAGCGTGTAGCTGGTGTAGTACTTGAACGCGCCCAGGAAGGTGGGGAACCGGAACTTCTTGGCGTAGGCCGCGTCGAACAGGCCCTTGACGAAGGAGCGGCTGTACTTGTCCAGCACCTCGGGCTCGTAGTAGTTCTCCTCGACGAGGTAGTCGAGCTTCTCGTCCAGGTTGTGGAAGAAGACCGTGTTCTGGTTGACGTGCTGCAGGAAGTACTGCCGCGCGGCCTCCCGGTCCTTCTCGAACTGGATGCGCCCGTCCTTGTCGTACAGGTTGAGCATCGCGTTCAGGGCATGGAAGTCCAGCTCGCTGTGGCCGGGGCCGCCGTGGACGCCGGACTGGCTCGCGGAGGGGACGAGGTCTTCCTGAGTTGCGGTCATGAGCGCGCGCTTTCCTTTTCGAGGGTGGAGACGGTTCCGGCGAAGAATTCGGTGAGCCCGCTGTGGACGCGATCCACGTCGTCAGTGGTGCCCATGAGCTCGAAGCGGTAGAGGTACGGGATCCGGCACTTGCGCGAGATCACATCCCCTGCGAAGCAGAACTCTTCGCCGAAGTTGGTGTTCCCCGCCGCGATCACTCCACGGATCAGGGAACGGTTGTGTTGGTCGTTGAGGAACCGGATCACCTGCTTGGGGACGTATCCCCCGCCAGACAGAGCGGTGGCCTGCTTCCCCCCGCCGTACGTCGGGGTGATCAGGACGAAGGGCTCGTCGACGGTGAGCGGATCGGACGCCCGCGTCACCGGGATGCGCAGGGCGCGCATGCCCAGCTTCTCGACGAATCGGTGCGTGTTCTCCGACACCGACGAGAAGTAGACGACGAGCGGCGCAGCCATCGCTACGCCGTGGCGGCGACGGCGGCGAGCGCCTTGACCCGGTCCGGGCGGAAGCCCGACCAGTGCGCATCGCCGGCGACGACGACGGGGGCCTGCAGGTAGCCGAGCGCCATGACGTAGTCACGGGCGTCCGAGTCCTCGGTGATGTCCACCACGCGGTACTCGAGGCCGGCCTTGTCGAGCGCCTTGTACGTGGCGTTGCACTGCACGCAGGCGGGCTTGGTGTAGACGGTGATCTCGACCTGGCTCATGGACGGCTCCCCTTCGCTGGACGGTCCCGGAGACTGCTCGGAACCCGATTATCGACCTACGGACTGACAAGTTTTCTCGCCACGTTTACCTGCGTGAACTCAGTCGGCCAGCGGACCCCTCAGCGACGTCCTCATGCCTCCCGGACGACCTTTCGGCGCGTCCGCTCTCGCAGTGGACTGAACACTACACCTAGTGGTGGCCCCGAGGAAGCGACACAACCACTTGCGAACAACATTCGTGAAATTACCAGCTCGCAAGACGGTCTTTCGGGCGTTTTTCATCGTGAATCCCCAGGACACGCCGAGGATCGACGACACGCCGATCCGACACGCCCGACACCGTCGGAACACCGCTCGCGACGGCCTACCGGACGCGCGGGACCGCCCTACCGGACGGGCGCGACGAGGCGCTCGAGGAGGTCGCCCGCACGCTGCGCGACGGCGTCGTGCTCGCGGACCGACTTGCCCTCGAGGCCGGAGATGGGGAACTCCTCGACGAGCCCCTCCGGGACCTCGCCACCGGCGATGGTGACGGCCCGCTCGGCGTCGGCCAGGGTGGTGTCCAGACGGTGCCCCACACCGGCCAGGGCGACCCGCTTGCCCGAGAGCGCGCTGGCGCCGTAGGGCCGCGAGCCCCAGTCGATGACGTTCTTGAGCACGGCGCTGACGGTGCCGTTGTTGGGCGGGGCGAGCAGCAGGAGGGCGTCGGCGGCGGCGATCCGGTCGCGCAGGGCCGCGGCGGTGGCCGGCGCGCCCTCGCCGTCGATGTCCTCGTTGTAGAAGGGCACGTCCGCGATCCCCTCGGCGATCTCGACGCGCACCCCCTCGGGGGCGTTCGCGACGGCGACCTCGGCCAGCTCGCGGTTGAGTGAGCTGCTGCGCAGCGATCCGACGACGGCGAGCACGGTGATGTCCGACATGATCCTCAGTTCTCCTGACGTTCCGAGCGACCCCGTCGGGCCGCATCCGCACAAGTTAACGGACTTCGGTCCGGATTTCTTCCCCGGGATCATGGTGAGTCGAAAACCCGCACGGTAGGCTCCATCCGATGACCGGACCACTCCTGCCCCTCGCGCAGCCGCAGACCGAGCCGCGCCGTGACGCGGCCCGCAACCGCGAGCTGCTCATCGACGCGGCGCAGCGGCTCTTCGCCGAGCACGGCGTCGACGCGGTGAGCATGGACGCCGTCGCGCAGGCGGCCGGCGTGGGCAAGGGCACCGTCTTCCGGCGCTTCGGCTCGCGCGCCGGGCTGCTGCAGTCGCTCCTCGACCACGACGAGACCGAGCTGCAGCACCGCTTCATGTTCGGCCCGCCGCCGCTGGGCCCGGGCGGCGATCCGGTGCACCGGCTCACCGAGTACGGCAAGGCCCGGATGCAGCTCATCGCGCGCCACGGCGACCTGCTGCGGGGCGCCGAGCAGGCCGCCCGCGACCCGTACGACGCCCCGCCGTGGCGGGTGTCGACGATGACGGTGCGCGCGATGCTCGTCGAGGCGGGGCGCACGGCGCAGGCCGACGTGTGGGCGGCGGCGCTGATGGCCACGCTCAGCCCGGCATGGGTGCTCCACCAGCTCGCCTCGGGCGTCACTCAGGACGAGCTCGAGGCAGTCTGGACGGAGCACGTGCGCCTAGTGGCCGCGCTCTGAGATCTTCGCCAGGTAGGCGAACCGGTCGTTGGCCACCCGCATCGCGATCTCGTAGGGCAGCGCGAACTTCCGCTTCCAGAAGTAGCCGAAGCGGGTGTCGAGCGAGGTGTACACGATGAAGCGGTTGTGGAGCACCCCGTCGACGATCGCCTGCGCCGCCTTCTCGGCGGTGACCTTCGGGAAGGCGTCGATGCCCTTGTTGACCTTCGGGTTGGTGCGGTCGACTCCGTTGATCTCGACGGTCTTCACCAGGCCGGTCTCCACGGCGCCGGGCACCACCACGGAGACGCCGATGCCGTGCCGGCGCAGGTCGTAGCGGAGCACCTCGGAGACGCCGACGAGGCCGAACTTCGCGGCCGAGTACGCGGCGTGCCAGGGCAGTGCGATGAGGCCGGCCGTGGACGATACGTTGACCAGCTGGCCGCCGCGCTTCGCCGCGATCATCGGCGGGATGAAGGTCTCGATCACGTGGATCGGCCCCATGAGGTTCACGTCCACGGTCTTGCGCCACTGCTCGTGGGTGAGGTTCTCGACGGTGCCCCAGACGGCGATACCGGCGACGTTCATCACGATGTCGAGGGCGCCGGCGGCCGCGTGCACCTCGTCGGCGAACGCGCGGACCGCGTCGTAGTCGGAGACGTCGAACGCCCTGGACGCGATGACCTTCGCGCCCAGGGCGGTGACGTGGCGGGTGACGGCGTCGAGCTGTTCGGCGTTGATGTCGGTCAACACCAGCTCGGCGCCGTGCGCCGCGAGGAGATTCGCGGTAGCGCGGCCGATCCCGCTGGCCGCGCCGGTGACAAGGACCTTCTTCCCCTTCAGGTCCTTGATCGGCGGGGCCATGTGGACGAGCCGGACGATATTGCGGAGTGCCATATCAGCCAGCTTGCCAGATCGGGCCGCGCTACCGCTTCCCGCCGGGGCGTGACGTCCCCGGCGGAAGTCGGTGCGGTGTGACGCCTACTTCGGCAGGATCGCGCCGGCGCTCAGGATCGCCTTGAGGATCTCCTGCGCGGCGGCCGGTCCCTGCGCGGACTGCAGGGAGTTGAAGGCCTGCGGGCTGGAGATCAGCGTGTTGACGAGCTGCGTCCCCTGCGAGCTGGTGAGGAACTCTGCGGCCTTGGGCCCCATCTCGAAGAGGGAGTTCACGCCCAGCGGCTGGGCCTGCCCGGGGATCGTCACCGTCGGGAGCTGCGGCAGCGCCACCTGCCCCAGGCCGGGGATGGTCACCGAGGTGCCCTGTGGCGCGGTCGCCGCCGGAGCGGTCGCCTGCGGTGCGGTGGCGGCCGACGGGGTCGCACCGCCCTGCAGCATCGGCACGCCCGAGACGATCGGGGAGGTCCCCGTCCCGGTGCTGGGCGTCACGGGAGCCGCAGCGGCGGGCGCGCCCGGCACGGCGGGAACGATCGGCGTCTGCGCCGGGGCGGTCGGCACCGTCGCCGCCGGAGCGGTGGCGGCCGGAGCGGTCGCGGCGGGAGCCGTCGCCGCGGGCGCGGCCGGAGCTGCGGGGGTCACCGGCACGACCGGGTCGACCTGCGGTGCGACGGGCTGGGCCACGACGGGCTGCTCGACGACGCCGCCGGGCTTGACCTTGCCGGTCAGCTGCTGGATCACGCCGTTGGTGAGCACGGAGGCGTACTGGGTCTGGCCCTCACGCGAGGTGAGCAGCGCCGCATCGTCGGCGTTGGCCAGGTTCCCGAGGTTCGCGTAGACGAGCGGGATGTTGACCAGCGAGGCGAGGGCGTTGGTGGTCTTCGCGATGCCGTCCTGGCCGCCGAAGTACTGCGCAGGCACGAAGCCGCCGGCGCGGGTGGCGTCGCGGAGCACCGTGGTCGCGGGGTCGCTGACGGCCTGCTGGGCCGTCACCTTGGGGTCGGTGGCGCCCGGGGCGGCCGTCTCCAGCACGAATCCGCGCTGGGCCGCATCCTGGACCGCGCTGTTGATACTGACGGCGAGGTCGGCGCCGGACTTGTTCGCGGCGGTGGCGCGCTGGTCGACGCAACCGCCGAAGCCGGCGTCGTCCGCGCGGGAGAGGATGACCTTGGCGCCCTGGGTCTTGAGCGCCGCCTCGACCATCTTGGCCACGGCGAAGTTGACGGAGTGGTCGGCGGTGCCGTTGGAGGCGATCGCCACCGGATTGACGCACGGCACCTGGCCGCCGCGACCGTCGGCGACCTTGCGGGCCTGCTCGACGGCCGACGCGACGGACGAGCCGGCGTCGAGGAACACGGTCTTGCCGTTCAGCGGCTTCGCCGGTGCGGCGGGGGCGGGGTCGGCGGATGCGAAGCCGGGCACGCCGAAAAGCGCGACGGCCGCAGTCGCAAGCGAACCTGCGAGGACACGGGTCTTCTTCATGGGTAGCTGGGCGCCGGGGAAGTGGCGCCGCTCTCCTTCCAAGTCTCTTGTGCAACTTTCGTCACATCAGTCACACGAGAAACAGTCAACCATCAATTGAGACTTTAGGAAAACCCCGACCTTGATCGTTACCGGATCGTTACCAAAGAACGACGTCGATCAGTCCTCGAGGATCGCCGAATCAGCTTGCGCCGCAGCGGAGTACCGCAGCAGGGAAAGCACTGCCCGCGGGTCGGCGGGGGCGTCCGGGTCCGCCAAGCATCCCTCGACCCGGGAGCGGATCGCCTCCTCGTCGAGCCCGATACCGAGCAGGACGAGCACCGACGCCGCCCCGCCCCGCCGGCCGCGCTCCGGGGCCGTCCGCACGTGCCGGCCGACGGCGTGCACCTCGAGCCGGGTGCCGTCCGCGGCGGTGACGAAGCCCTTCGTCCGGAAGACGCCCCGCGGCGGATCGGCGAGCAGCGCGGCGGTCGCCCGGGCGTCCAGCCGCCCGGTCTCGACGGTGACGGCGGCGTAGTCGTCGTGCAGGTGCCGGTGCGATTCGCCGTGCTCGTGATCGTGACGGTGGTCGTGCTCACGCAGCGCCTCGTCGAGAGTCAGCTGGCGCGGGGAGTCCCGCCGCTGCGCGGCGCGACGGGCGAGGACCTCCGCGTCGATGAGCAGTTCCACCGGCACCACCGCGTCGACCGTCCCCACCACCGGGGCGGACGGCGCGTGCTCGCGCACCAGCGCCCGCGCGGCGTCCGGGTCGGCGGCGAGGTCGATCTTGTTGAGCACCACCAGGTCGGCGAGCGCCAGGTGGTGGCGCAGCGAGGGGTGCCGCTCCATCGTGCCGGCGAGGTGCGCGGCGTCCGCGACGTACACGAGCCCGCCGTAGTCGATCCGCGGATCCTCCGCGAGCACCACGCGCCGCACCATCGCCGCGGGCTCGGCGAGCCCGGACGCCTCAACCACCACGAGGTCGAGGTCGCGCGCGGCCAGCGAGGAGAGCACGTCCTCGAGCTCGTCGTCGTCGACGGTGCAGCACACGCACCCATTGCTCAGGGAGACGGTCCGCACCGATCCACCGCCGGACGCGCCCGAGACGAGCATCGCGTCGATGTTGACCGCGCCGAAGTCGTTGACCACGACGCCGATCCGGGCGTCCCCCGCGCCGGACAGCAGGTGGTTGAGCAGCGTCGACTTGCCCGCGCCCAGGTAGCCGGCCACCACGACGACGGGGACGGGACCGCCGCTCACGGCGCGCAGTCCTCGCACAGCACCGCCAGCTCCCGGTCCTGCGGCGGCGCGAGGTTCGCGACGTTCGAGGTCGGCGCGCCGCACTCGGTGCAGCGACCGATCCGCTTCGCCCGGTCGGAGAAGTCGATGCTCATGCGCCGGTCGAAGACGTACATCGAGCCCTCCCAGAGCCCGCGGTCGCCGAACCGCTCGCCGTAGCGCGCGATGCCGCCGTCGAGCTGGTAGACCTCGCCGAACCCCCGATTACGCATCACGGCGCTGAGCACCTCGCAGCGCACGCCGCCGGTGCAGTACGTGATGACCGGGCGGCCCTTGAGGTGGTCGTACTCCCCCGCGTCGAGCAGGGTCACGAAGTCGCGGGTCGTCGTGGCCGGCGTCACGACGGCGCCGGCGAACCGGCCGATCTCGGCCTCGATGGCGTTGCGGCCGTCGAAGAAGACGGCGTCGGGCTTCTCGGCGAGGAGTGCGTGCACCTCGTCGGGCGTCAGGTGCACGCCCCCGCCGCGGACGCCGTCCGCGTCGACCTCCACCTCGTCGGGGACGCCGAAGGTGACGATCTCGTCGCGCACCTTGACGGAGAGCTTGGGGAAGTCCTCGGCGGAGCCCTCGGACCACTTCACGTCGGCGCCCTTGAAGGCCGGGTACTCGCGGACGGCGCGAACGTACCGCTTCACCGCGCGGATCTCGCCGCCCACGGTGACGTTGATCCCGTGGCGGGAGACGATGATCCGGCCGCGGAGACCGTTCGCCTCACACAGCGCCCGCTGCCACAGCCGGATCGCCTCCGGGTCGGCCAGCGGGGCGAACACGTAGAACAGCACGACCTTGCCCATGACGCCCACCATTCTATCCGGGCCGCCTTGCGCTCAGCCTGCGTCCAAGGGTTCCGACGGCGCCCCCGCTCCCCTTCAATGGCCCCCATGCCTTTTCGCCTCCCCCGCCGCGCCGCGGCGCTCGCCACCGCCCTCGTCGCGGTGCTCGGCGTCTCCGCGTGCGCGTCGTCGACGGGGCCCGCGTACGACCCGTCCGCGCCGATCGCCGACCAGGTCCCGGCCGGCACCGTCATCACCGTCGCCGATCAGCAGTCCATCCTCAAGACGATGCTGACCGCGTCCGGGGAGGCCGCGAAGCTGGGGTTCGGCGTGAAGTTCGCGGACTTCGCCGGCGGGCCCGCGATCCTCGAGTCCTTCCGCGCCGACGCGACGCAGGTCGCGATCGTCGCCGACGTGCCGCCGATCCACGCCCGGATCGCGCGGTTCCCCAGCCCGATCATCAAGGCCTGGCAGCTCGACCGCGGCGGCGTCTCCACCGTCGCGCGCCCCGGTGTGCAACTGCGCACCGCTGCCGACCTGCGCGGACGCAAGATCGGCTATGCCGAGGGCACCGCCCACCAGGCGATGGTCCTGCGGCTGCTGCGCTCGGCGGGCCTCTCCAAGCACGACGTCCAGCTGGTTCCGCTGCAGCTCACCGAGGTGGGCGAGGCCCTGGGCGCCGGCCAGATCGACATCGCCCCGCTGATGGAGCCGATCAGCACCAAGTACCGGCTCGCCCACCCGGACGCGCAGGTGCTGCCGGACCAGCTCAACCAGGCCGCGCAGTCCGGCCTGATGTTCCTCTACTCACCGCAGGCCGCGCTGGCCGATCCCGCCCGGGCCGCGGCCCTGAAGCGACTCTCGGCGGCGGTCGACCGCGCCCGCGCGTGGGTGGACGCAGACAAGGACCGCTGGATCCAGACCTACTACGCGGGGGCGCTGAAGATCCCCGCCGCCGTCGGCCGCATCGCCTACGAGGGCCAGGGCAGCTGGCGCTCCGTGCCGCTCGACCGCGCCCTCGTCGCGCGCCAGCAGAGCACCATCGACGTCCTCGCCGACTTCGGCGAGATCCCCGGCGGCCGCGTCTCCGCCGACGGTTCCGTCGACTTCCGGTTCGACACCCACCCCGCAACGTAAGGGCCCTCCCGTGACCTCTCCCCCGACCGGCCGCCGGGGA
>NZ_JAIULG010000050.1 GCF_020169415.1 Tsukamurella sp. M9C | reverse complement strand
GCAGCAGATCGTCAAGATCGTCAACGAGGAGCTCGTCGCCATCCTCGGCGGCGAGACTCGGCGACTGAACCTGGCGAAGACCCCGCCGACCGTGATCATGCTGGCCGGCCTGCAGGGCGCGGGTAAGACCACGCTCGCCGGCAAGCTGGCCGCCTTCCTCAAGAAGCAGGGCCACACGCCGATGCTCGTGGCCTGCGACCTGCAGCGTCCCGGCGCCGTCGACCAGCTGAAGATCGTCGGCGAGCGCGCCGGCGTGCCCACCTACGCGCCGCACCCCGGCACCTCCGTCGGCGGCGAGGGCGAGCTCGGCGTCAGCGCGGCCGACCCCGTCGAGGTCGCGCGCGGCGGCATCGCCGAGGCCCGGGCCAAGCAGCACGACGTCGTGATCGTCGACACCGCCGGCCGCCTCGGCATCGACGAGGAGCTGATGGGGCAGGCCAAGGCGATCCGCGACGCCGTCGACCCCGACGAGGTGCTGTTCGTCCTCGACGCCATGATCGGCCAGGACGCGGTGACCACCGCGCAGGCCTTCGCCGACGGCGTCGACTTCACCGGCGTCGTGCTCACCAAGCTTGACGGCGACGCCCGCGGCGGCGCGGCGCTCTCGGTCCGCGAGATCACCGGCAAGCCGATCCTGTTCGCGTCCACGGGCGAGAAGCTCGACGATTTCGACGTCTTCCACCCCGACCGGATGAGCTCCCGGATCCTCGGCATGGGCGACGTGCTCTCGCTCATCGAGCAGGCCGAGCAGCACATGGATCAGCAGAAGGCGGAGGAGGCGGCCGCCAAGATCACCTCCGGCGAGCTGACCCTCGAGGACTTCCTCGACCAGATGCTGATGATCCGCAAGATGGGCCCCATCGGGAACCTGCTGGGCATGCTGCCCGGCGCGGGCCCGATGAAGGACGCCCTCGCGGCGGTCGACGACAGCCAGCTCGACCGGATCCAGGCGATCATCCGCGGCATGACCCCGGCCGAGCGCAGCGACCCGAAGATCATCAACGCCTCGCGCCGCCTGCGCATCGCCAAGGGCTCCGGCGTCACCGTCACCGAAGTGAACCAGCTGGTGGACCGGTTCTTCGAGGCGCGCAAGATGATGTCGCAGATGGCCGGCTTCGGTGGCGGCGCCCCCAAGCGGCTGTCCAAGCGCAAGCAGAAGGGCAAGCAGGGCAAGAAGAACAACCGCGCCCGGCAGACCGGTCCCGCGGGGCCCCGCATGGGTGGCGGCTTCCCCGGGATGCCCGGCATGCCCGCGGGAATGGACCTGTCGAGCATGCCCAAGGGCCTCGACCAGCTGCCCCCCGGCCTGGAGGGCATCGACATGGCCGCGCTCGAGGAGCAGCTGCGCAAGAAGCGGTAGGACCTCGCGAAACCGGCGGAATCCTGCGGTACGGGGCCGTAAATGGCCTCGTACCGTCGAAATCGCCCGGTTTCACGACGTAGGGTTGCCCGGGTGAGCGATCTGCACTTCACCGGCGCCGTCCTGCCGGGCGGCGAGGGCGAGTTCTGGGTGTCCGACGGTGTCGTCCACCTGTCGGATCCGGGCGGTCCCGCCACCGAGCTGCGCGGCTTCGCCGCCCCCGGCTACGTCGACGCGCACTGCCACGTCGGCATCGTCGAGGAGGGCGAGCCCGACCTGGTGCGCGGCCGCGCCCTCGCGCTGGAGGACGTCGCCGTCGGCGTCACCGTGATCCGCGAACCCGGCTCCGACCTCGACACGTCGCCGCTGGACGGGCAGCCCGGCCTGCCGCGCTTCGTCCGCATGGGCCGGCACATCGCGCTGGTCAAGCGGTACACCCGCGGGCTCGGCGAGCAGCTCGAGGACCCGTCGCAGCTCGTGGACGCGGTGCGCCGTCGCGCCGCCGAGGGACACCCGTGGATCAAGCTGGTGGGGGACTGGATCGACCGGTCCGCCGGCGATCTCGCGCCGCTGTGGCCCGACGACGTGCTCGCCGAGGCCGTCGCCGTGGCGCACGACGCCGGTGCCCGGATCACCGCGCACGTCTTCGGCGAGGACGCCCTCCCCGGGCTGCTGGCCGCCGGCGTCGACGCGATCGAGCACGGCTCGGGCCTCACCGCCGACACCATCGAGATCATGGTCGAGAAGGGGATCGGCCTGGTGCCCACCATGATCCAGATCGAGAACTTCCCCTCCATCGCCGCCCCCGCGGCGGAGAAGTTCCCCACCTACCACCGGCACATGATGGCGCTGCACGACCGCCGCAAGGCGACGTTCCGGGCGGCCTGGGAGGCCGGCGTCGCCATGTACGCCGGCACCGACGCCGGCGGCTTCAACGTGCACGGCGCCCTGCCCCGGGAGATCGAGGCGCTCGCCGCTGTCATGCCGCCGGAGGAGGCGATCGCCGCCGCGTCCTGGCGGGCGCGACAGTGGCTCGGCTTCGCCGGCATCGACGACGGCGCCCCCGCCGACCTGGTGATCTACGACGAGGACCCGCGCGTCGCGCTCGCCCACGGCGCCCTGCCGGCACCGTCGGCCGTGGTGGTCCGGGGCGAGCTCGCAGACCTGCCCCGGTAGCCGCTACGCGTGCGCGCGGAGCGCGGCGATGACCCACTCCGCCGCCGGCACCATCGCCGGGCGCGGCGGCCAGCCGTTCAGGACGCCCAGCAGCGACCAGTAGCGCTCGACCCGCGCGTCGGTGAAGGTCACCATCTGATCGGCCATCGCGGCGCGGTCCGTGCCCTCCGGTAGGAGCGTCGCCAGTAGCGCCGCGGCCTCCGCCGAATCCGGCGCGGTCCCGTTCTCCGCCGCCGTGCGGGCGGCCTCGAGGTCCACCATCACCGGCGCCTCCGTTGCCGCGGCGCCCGTGACCGCCATCTCGCGGGCCCGGGCCCGGAACCCCTCGTCCGCGACCAGGGCCGCCAGCTCGATCCACGCGTCGACCTGGGCGGGCGTCGGATCGTCGGGCAGTTCGGCGGGCATCGACCGCATCCCGTTCGCGATGTGCGCGCCCGGGGCGTCCGGGGCGATGCCGGCGAAGGCCTCGTCGACGAACGCGTCGATGATCCGCTGGCGTTCCGCCGCGGACAATGTCGCCATCTCGTGCATGATTCTCAACTCCTCGGTCGTACTGTTCCTGGTGGCGACCGACCGCAGCACCGCCCGCCGGATCCGCAGCGTGCGGATCTCGGCGTCGAGGGCCTTCGCATGCGCGTCGGCCACCGCGGCGAGGCCGACCTGCTCCGCGAGAACGGCACGCACCGTCTTCACGTCGAGGCCCAGCGCGCGCAGCGTCCGCACCAGCTCGAGCCGCGCCACCGATTCCGCGTCGTACAGCCGGTATCCGGCCGCGCTGCGGATGGTGGGGACGAGGCCCTCGTCGGACCAGAACCGGATCGTCTTCACCGACGCCCCGGTCCGGGCCGCGACGTCGCCGATGCTGAACAGTGCGCTGTCGTCGGTCACGGGATCAGCCTGCGGTCTCCAGTGAGGGGAGAGTCAAGAGGTACTGGGGCGGGCGATGCCGGCGAGGCTCTGCCCGCTCGGCTCCGACGGTGCCTGCTTCCGTTTCGGCCTCGGCCGGCCGACCCACCACTGCGCCTTCGGTGCGCGGCTCAGCAGCTCGACGATGCCGAGCGTGATCGCGATCGTCAGCACGTACGCGACCGCGGTGCCGAAGGGGGAGGGCAGCACCGTCGTCAGCCAGGAGGCGCCGTCGGCCGTGCGGGGGAGGAGCAGGGTCTCGAGGACCATGACGTGCACCAGGAAGACGCCGAAGGAGCGCTTGGCCCCGTAGGACGCGAACCGGGTGAGCCGGGGCAGTCGGTGCCGGTTGCGCGCCAGCAGCAGGCCCACCGTGTACACCGCCGCCACCAGCACGACGTAGAGCACGAAGTTCGCCGGCTGGAAGACGGCCGACGCCACGATCGGCGCGGTCTCGTCGCCCAGGCGCACCCGGTAGAGCACTTGCGCGCCCACCGCGACGAGGGCCGCGGCCGCGAAGATCAGCGGGGCGTGCCGCAGCAGGACCGCCTCGATCCGCTCCCGGTGGAAGGCCGCGACGACGCCCAGCAGGATGAAGAACTGGTACGGCACGAACGTGGCGTACAGGTGCCAGAAGTTCTCGCCCCACCACCCGGTGGTCGGGTTCCAGTAGGTGGCGGCGACGTAGATGCCCACCTGGAGGACCGCGCTCACGGCGAGGATCGGCGCGTGGAACCGCCGGGTCCGCTCGACGAACGCGAAGATCAGCGGGAACAGCAGGTAGATCTGCAGCGTGACGAAGATGAAGTACAGCTGGTAGCCGTTGGTGCCGCCCCACTTGAGGCTGTTCCAGAAGTCGCCCAGCTCGGTGGGGATCCGGCCGCCGTTGCCGGCGACCACCATGTCGTACGCCCAGTAGGCGAACGCCCACAGCACGAACGGCGTGATGACCAGGGTGAGGCGCTTGCGCCAGAACTGCACGGGGCTCAGGCGCGCCCCGCGCTCCACGATGCCGTACGCCAGCACCAGGCCCGTGAGCGCGAAGAAGGCGTTGCGGGTGAAGTGCAGGTTCATCGCGATCGCGTTGGTGACGGTGCCGTTGACCTCGTCGTTGGTGTTCGTCAGCGTGTGGATGAATACCACGAGCAGGAAGGTGATCGTGCGGACGAAGTCGAGCTGGTACAGATAGCCGCCGCGCGACGGGGCGGCCGCCGCGCGCCCGGTGACTACCGGGGACGCCGTGGGTCGATCCAGATGCGTGGCCATGGGCTGAGTCTGCGGTCCGTTCCTGCGAGGGTGCTGAACGCGGCCTGGCAGGGGGCTACACCGGGCTGACGGTGCATCGCGCAGGCAACGACGGGGTTGAGTTTACCCACCGGTAACCATTGCTTTCGCAACATCGGGGCCGAAGTGGCGCGAGTCACGTCGTGCACGGTCTGGTTCGTCCAGTCTACGGAGAACCCGGCGTCGGGGCGATTTCGCGCCGGTCGCACGGCGTGGCAGAATGGAACGCTGCTGACCGGCAGCGGCTGAGATACCGCCCCGGCGGTCACGCAACCAGACGGCAAAACCGGGTGCGTTCATCCTGACGCATCGCTGAATTGCACACGTGACTACACACGAAGGAACCACAGGCACATGGCTGTCAAGATCAAGCTCACGCGGCTCGGCAAGATCCGCAACCCCCAGTACCGCGTCGTCATCGCCGACTCGCGCACCCGCCGCAACGGCCGCGCGATCGAGTCGATCGGCAAGTACCACCCCAAGGAGGAGCCGTCGCTCATCGCGATCGACTCCGACCGCGTGCAGTACTGGCTGGGCGTCGGCGCGCAGCCGACCGAGCCCGTCCTCGCCCTGCTGAAGATCACCGGTGACTGGCAGAAGTTCAAGGGTCTCCCCGGCGCCGAGGGCACCCTGAAGACGGCCGCCGAGAAGCCGTCCAAGCTGGACCTGTTCAACGCGGCCCTCGCCGCCGCCGACAACGAGCCGGCCGCTGCCGCCACCACGCCCAAGAAGAAGGCGGAGAAGAAGGCCGACGAGGCTCCCGCCGAGGCTGCTGAGGCTCCGGCCGAGGCCGCCGCCGAGGCTCCGGCCGAGGGCGAGTAAATGAGTGCCGTCGTCGCTGATGCCGTCGAGCACCTCGTGCGCGGCATCGTGTCGAACCCGGACGACGTCCGCGTCGACCTCATCACCGGCCGTCGCGGCCGCGTGATCGAGGTCCACGTGAACCCGGACGACCTGGGCAAGGTCATCGGCCGTAGCGGCCGCACCGCCACCGCCCTACGCACCCTCGTCACCGGCATCGGCGGCAAGGGCATCCGGATCGACGTCGTCGACACCGATCGGGTCCGCTGACCCGATGGAGCTCGTGATCGGGCGTGTCGCCAAGTCGCACGGCATCCGCGGCGAGATCGTCGTGGACGTGCGCACCGATTCGCCCGAGCTCCGCTTCGCGGACGGCGCCGTCCTCACCGGCCGGCGCCCCCGCGAGACGAACACCCAGACGTACACCGTGGCAGCCTCCCGGAACCATTCCGGGAGGCTGCTGGTGCGTCTGCAGGGCGTGAACGACCGCACCGCAGCCGATGAACTGCGCGGCACCCTCTTCCTCATCGACTCCGCCGATGTCGAACCGAGCGACGACCCCGACGAGTTCTACGACCACGAACTCGAGGGCCTCGCCGTCCGCACCGTCGGGGGCGAGGAGGTCGGCACCATCGCCGAGGTGCTGCACGCGCCCGGCGGCGAGCTGCTGTCGGTGAAGGCACCCGACGGCCGCGAGATCCTCATCCCGTTCGTCACGGCCATCGTCCCCGACATCGACCTCGCCGGCGGCGTCGTCACCGTCGACCCGCCCGAGGGTCTTCTCGATCCGGAGTAGCGACTGACATGCGCATCGACGTGGTGACGATCTTCCCCGAATACCTCGCGCCGCTGCGGCAGGCGCTGCTCGGCAAGGCCGTCGACAAGGGCCTGCTCGAATTCGGCGTGCACGACCTGCGCGACTGGACCCACGACGTGCACAAGGCCGTCGACGACTCGCCCTACGGCGGCGGTCCCGGCATGGTCATGAAGCCCACCGTCTGGGGTCCCGCCCTCGACGACGTCTGCCCCGACGACGCCCTGCTCGTGGTTCCCACCCCCGCGGGCGTCCCGTTCACGCAGGCCATGGCGCACGAATGGGCCCGCGAGGAGCACATCGTTTTCGCCTGCGGCCGGTACGAGGGCATCGACCAGCGCGTCTTCGACGACGCCGCCCGCCGCGTGCGGGTGGTCGAGGTGTCGATCGGCGATTACGTCCTCATCGGCGGCGAGGTCGCCGTCCTCGTCATGGTCGAGGCCTTCGGCCGGCTCATCCCCGGCGTGCTGGGCAACAAGCTCAGCCACCAGGACGACTCCTTCTCCGACGGTGCCGGCGGCCTCCTCGAGGGGCCCTCGTACACGCGGCCCGAGACCTGGCGCGACCTCACCGTGCCGCCGGTCCTCCTCTCGGGCGATCACGCCAAGGTCGGGCAGTGGCGCCGCGAGCAGTCCCTCGCGCGGACCGCGGACCGTCGACCGGATCTGCTGCCGCCCGGCGCGGGCGAGACCACCGCCTGACCGACGGTCCGCCACGCCGTACGTCCCCGGCGCGATCAACGCCGGGAACGGATCGCCGATCGGTATCGTCAACCCGGGGAACAGCGCCGACGCGATCGCACCGCCGCGGCCGCGGCGATCGGCGCCCCGGGAGGAGGACGCGTGGCAGGGACACCGGCGCCGGGTGCGACCGCGCTCGGATCGACGCGCACGCGCCTGCCGCTCCTCGCCGGGGCCGTCGTGGCCCTCGGCGCCGCGGTCGTCGCGTGGGCGACCCTGCGGGTCTCCGACGCCCACCCCGGTTCCACCGCCGTCACGGTCCTGACGACCGCGGTCCTGGCGGGCCTCGTCGCCGCCCTCGTCGCATGGTTCGTCGCGGACCGGGTCCTGCGGCGGGTCGGCGTGCTGGAGAAGCGGTTCCGCGAACTGGCCGACGGTGATCCCCGGCTGCGCGTGGACGAGCCCGCCGGCGACGACGAGCTCACCCGCCTGGCGCGCACGCTCAACGACGCCCTCGACCGCCGCCAGCGCGGGGCCGAGCGGCGCCTCGACTTCGTCGGCGACGCCGCGGACGCACTCCGCGGCCCGCTGGCCGCGGTCCACACGGACCTCCTCGCCGCGACCCGGCCCGGTGGCCCCGACCCCGCGCACGCGGTCCAGCGGGGCCTCGCCGCCACCGACCGGCTGCAGACCGCCGCCGCCGACGTGCTGCTGCTGGCCCGCCTCCGCGCGGGCGACCGGCCGCGCCGCGAGATCCTCCCGTGGTTCGAGGTGATGACAGACGTGCGCGCCCCGGCCCGGGCGACCTTCTCCGTCGAGGGCGACCTCGCGACCCTGGTGCTCGGCGCCCGCGCCCACCTGACGGTGCTGATGCAGTACCTCCTCGACGAGGCCGCGCGGCACGCCGAGACGGCCGTCGTGCTGCGGATCGCGACGTTCGACGACGCCGTCGTCCTCCGCGTCGACGACGACGGACCACCCATCCCCGCCGCCGAGCGTGCGCGGGCTTTCGCGCCCTTCGAGGATCCAGACCGGCTCCGCGCGGACGGCACCGGACTCGCGCTGGTCATCGTCGACGAGATCGTCCGGGCGCACGGCGGTTCCGTCCGCATCGAGGACTCGCCGCGCGGCGGATCGCGCCTGCGGGTGGAGTTCCCCGCGGTGCGGGGCGACGTGCTGCCGGACTGGGAGTCCCCGGCGCCCGGCGCGCGCTGATTGACGCGGAATCCGCACCCGGGGCGCGGCCGCACGGCATGATGGTCGCAGCGGCCGTGGGGGCGACCGCGGATTCGGGGGAATCATGGCTGAGATCAGCGGTGCCGCCGCGCTGCTCGCGGACGTCGAACGCCGCGAGGCGGAGCTCGCGCGGCTCGACGAGGAGTTCCGCACCGCCCGCGTGACGGCGCGGTCGCAGGACCGGACCGTCGCCGTCACCGTCGACGTGCGAGGACACGTCGTCGAGGTGGACCTGGCGCCCGGGACGCCGCGCGCGCACCCGCCGGAACGCCTGGGCCCCTTGATCGCCGAGCTCGCGGCCCGCGCGGCGGGCACGCTGCGCGAGCACTACGAGCGACGCGCCGAGCTGACCCGCGTGCCGCGATGATCTTCGAACTCGAGCCGGACGCGTGGGAGCGGGAGGCGCGCGCCGTCGACGCCCTGGCGGACTCCCTGCCGGCGCCGGAGCCCCTGCCGCTGCCCGACGACCGGTACGCGCGCGCCCTCGGCGACGTCCCCGCCGCGTCCGACGCCGCGGCGCGGGAGCTGCACGCCGCCGCCGTCGCCGAGCTGCGCGCGTTCGCGGCGCTGATCCGGCACCGGGCCCGCCGAGCGGCCGGGGCGGACCGCGCCGCGGCCGAGGCGATCGAGGCCGTCCGGTGACGGATCCCGCGTTCTGGCCCCAGGAGCCCGGCCCCTACGCCGCGACGGGCGAGCAGTTCCTCGCCGCGCACGACGCGGCCCGGCGGATCGCCGCCGGCCTCGGGATGCCCCCGCCGTCGGGCGCGCTCGTCACGGCGGCCGAGCTGGACGGGGCGCGGGCGCACTTCCACGCCGACTACGCGCGCCTCGTGGGCGACACCCGCGCCCGCATGACCGACGTGGCCGCGCGCACCGCCCTGGCCCGCCTGGAGGCTCGCGGGCAGAATCCGCCCGGCGATCCCGGGGCCGAGCAGTCCGCCGACCTCGCGGACGAGCGGGGCCGCGCCGAGACCGAGGACGCCGCGGAGGAGGCCCGCCGACGGTCCGCCGAACTCGCCGCGGGGCACGGCGCCGCGGTCGGCTCCTTCGCGCCCCTGGCCGGGATGGGCATGCTCGGCAGGTCCTTCGGAGCGGACGGTACCCACCGCGCGGCGCAGTACGCGGTGCCCCTCGCCGCTCCCGCCGACCTCGACCTGCGGCTGCGCGAGGTGTGCGGGGCCGTGACCGGGCCGGCGCGGGGCTGGGTGCGGATGGCGGTCGCCGAGGTGACCGACGAGGCCGGCCGGCCGTGGCGGCTGATCGGCACCACCGAGCTCGACGGCTATCTCCGCCCCGGCGTGATCCTGCGCGACGGAGAGCTCGCCGCCGGCAACGAGGTCTGGCCGGAGCTCTCCATCGCGACCTTCTGCGCGGCACACGGTTTCGCGCCGGGGCCGGTGGTCGGCGCGGTCGAACCGCCGCCCGACGTGTGCGAGTACCTGCGCGCCGCCGGCTTCGCGCCGATGTGGTCGTCCGACGCGTGGTCCGTGGGCTGGGAGGACGCCGATGCATCGCTCGACTAGCCTGCCCGACCTGGCCGAGGCCGTCGCCGCGGTGCCCGCCGACCAGCGGCATGCCGCGGGCGTCGCGCTGGTCGCCGGGGCCCTGGACCGCGCCGCCGACCCCGCTCTCGACGCCGCGGGCGAGGTGCTGCTCGACGAGCGGCGTGCGCCGGGTTCGCGGGGGAGCGAGGCGGACCGTCTGGCGGCCGCGGGCGACCGCCTGGACCGCGAGGCGCACGCGCGCCGCCTCGACGGCGACCACACCGGCTACATCCTGGGCTTCCAGTCTGCGCGGGTGATGGCGGCGCTGCACTTCCTCGTGCGCGACGGCGGCGCCGGTTTGGCCGACGTCGCCTACGAGGCGGTGATGGTGTGCGGCGCCACCGAGCCGGTGATCGCCGAACTCGTCGGTGCCCGCCGGTAGGGTGGCCGCGTGAATTCGAGCGCGCCCGTGAAGTCCGTATCCGCCCGCATCGCCGAGGAGCTCTCGGTGGGGGAGAACCAGGTGGCCGCCGCGATCCGGCTGCTGGACGAGGGGTCGACGGTCCCGTTCATCGCCCGGTACCGCAAGGAGGTCACCGGCAGCCTCGACGACGCCCAGCTGCGCACTCTGGAGGAACGGCTCGGCTACCTGCGGGAGCTCGACGACCGCCGCGCCGCGGTGATCGCCTCCATCGAGGAGCAGGGCAAGCTGACCGCCGAGCTGCGCGCCGCGCTGCTCGCGGCCGAGACCAAGGCTCGCGTCGAGGACATCTACCTCCCGTACAAGGTCAAGCGCCGCACCAAGGCGCAGATCGCGAGGGAGAACGGCCTGCAGCCGCTCGCCGAGCGCCTGCTGGCCGATCCCACGCTGGTTCCGGAGGAGCTGGCCGGGGAGTTCCTCGGCGAGAACGTCGCCGACGCCGCGGCCGCGCTCGAGGGCGCGCGGCACATCCTCGTCGAGCGGGCGGCCGAGGACGCCGAGCTGGTGGGCACCGTGCGCGAGAAGTTCTGGGCCGATTCCACGCTGCGCACCGGCGTGCGCGAGGGCGCCGACCCGCAGAAGGCGCAGAAGTTCCGCGACTACTTCGAGTTCTCCGAGCCGCTCGACCAGATGCCCTCGCACCGGGTGCTCGCCGTGCTCCGTGGTGAGAAGGAGGAGGTGCTCTCGCTGCAGTTCGACGGCGGTGAGGACGCCGACTACGAGGCGATGGTCGCCTCCACGCTCGGGATCTCGAACCAGGGGCGCCCGGCCGACAAGTGGCTCGGCACCGTCGCGCGGTGGGCCTGGCGCACCAAGCTGATGGTCTCCGCGACCGTCGACGCGCGGACCCGGCTGCGCCAGAGCGCCGAGGACGACGCCGTGCACGTCTTCGCCACCAACCTCAAGGACCTGCTGCTGGCGGCGCCCGCCGGTACCCGGCCCACCCTGGGCCTCGACCCGGGCTTCCGCAACGGCGTGAAGACCGCCGTCGTCGACGGCACCGGCAAGGTGCTCGACACGCTGATCATCTACCCGCACCAGCCGCAGAACCAGTGGGACAAGTCCAAGGCACTGCTGGCGGCACTCATCGCCCGGCACGACGTGGAGCTGGTCGCCATCGGCAACGGCACCGCGTCGCGCGAGACCGACGCGCTGACCACCGAGCTGCTCGGCGAGATCAAGAAGGCCGGTGCTCGCGTCCCGGCGAAGGCCGTTGTAAGCGAGGCGGGCGCGTCGATCTACTCGGCGTCGGAGTACGCCTCGCAGGAGCTGCCGGACATGGACGTCTCCCTGCGCGGGGCGGTCTCCATCGCCCGTCGCCTGCAGGACCCGCTCGCCGAGCTGGTGAAGATCGACCCCAAGTCGATCGGCGTGGGTCAGTACCAGCACGACGTCTCGCAGGCCAGCCTCGCCAAGTCGCTCGACGCGGTCGTCGAGGATGCGGTGAACGCCGTCGGCGTCGACCTCAACACCGCGTCGGCGCCGCTCCTCGCGCGCGTCTCCGGCGTCACCGAGAACCTGGCGGCCGCGATCGTCGCGCACCGGGACGGCGCCGGCGCCTTCCGCAGCCGCAAGGGCCTGCTGGACGTGCCGCGCCTCGGCCCCAAGGCCTTCGAGCAGTGCGCCGGCTTCCTCCGCATCCGCGGCGGCGACGATCCGCTCGACGCCTCGGGCGTGCACCCCGAGGCCTACCCGGTGGTGCGGAAGATCCTCGATCGCTCCGGGCTAGCCCTTGCCGAGCTCATCGGCAACGGCCCGGCGCTGGCGAAGCTGCGGCCTGCGGACATCGCCGCCGAGTTGGCCGACGAGCGCTTCGGCGTCCCGACGGTGACCGACATCCTCGCCGAGCTGGAGAAGCCCGGTCGCGACCCTCGTCCCGCGTTCGCCACCGCCACGTTCGCGGCCGGCGTCGAGAAGGTCTCCGACCTCAAGCCGGGCATGGTGCTGGAGGGCGTGGTCACCAACGTCGCCGCCTTCGGCGCCTTCATCGACGTGGGTGTGCACCAGGACGGGCTCGTGCACGTCTCCGCCATGTCCGACCGGTACGTCTCCGACCCGCACGAGGTGGTCAAGTCCGGCCAGGTCGTCAAGGTCAAGGTGGTCGACGTGGACGTCGAGCGCCAGCGCATCGGCCTCTCGCTGCGCCTGAACGACGATGCCGCCCCCAAGGAGCGCGGTCCGCGCGGCGGGGGAGCGCAGCGCGGCGGCGGCCAGCGGGGCGGCGGTCCCCGCGGCGACGCGCGCGGCGGGCAGCCGGGTGGTGGCCAGAACCGCGGCCAGGGCGGCCACGCCGGCCAGAACCGCGGCCAGGGGCAGCGGGGCGGCGGACAGAACCGGCCGTCGCGCGGAGGCGGGCAGGCGGCACCGTCGGGCTCGATGGCGGACGCCCTGCGCAAGGCCGGCTTCGGGAAGTAGTCCCGCGCGCGCCGCGTGCGCGGGCGCCTGCATCGGGGGCGGCGTTCCGACCTGGGGCGACGGTGCGCGGCGCTAGGTTGGAGGGATGTCCACCTGGTTCGCGAACGACATCGTCGCAGGGGGACGGCTGCCGCTGTTCTCCTTCTGCGTCGGTCTGATCGTGGGCTTCATGGGGATCCGGATCAGCGTGCGGCTGATCCGGGCGGACGTGAGCTGGTGGTTCGGCAACGTCAAGCCCGGCGGCCTGCACCTGCACCACATGGTGTTCGGCGTGGTGCTGTGCCTGGGCTCGGCGATCGGTCTCATCGCGAACTTCGACAAGGCGACCCAGACGACGGCCGCGGTGCTCGCGGGCGTGTTCGGGCTGGGGGCGGCGCTGATCCTCGACGAGTTCGCGCTG
The DNA here is from genome assembly GCF_020169415.1 of Tsukamurella sp. M9C. Classification (GTDB taxonomy): domain Bacteria; phylum Actinomycetota; class Actinomycetes; order Mycobacteriales; family Mycobacteriaceae; genus Tsukamurella. The sequence continues at coordinate 24,385 of NZ_JAIULG010000050.1, read as the reverse complement.
ATCCTCTACCTGCGCGACGTCTACTGGCAGGAGGAGGGCCGCGCTTCCGTGGACGCCGTTTTCGTGGCTATCGCCATGAGCGGCCTGCTGCTCCTCGGACTGCGGCCGCTGGACCTCGTGGACTTCGCGGGGTTCCGCGACTCGCCGGAGCGGGCCGCGCAGATCGGCTTCGGCGTGATCAGCCTCGGGACGGCGGCGATCGTGCTGCTCAAGGGCAAGATCTGGACCGGGCTCATCGGCCTGTTCTTCTTCCCGCTGCTGCTGATCGGCGCGATCCGGCTCTCGCGTCCCGGCGCGCCCTGGGCCCGCTGGCGGTACGAGCAGGACTCGCGGCGCATGCTCCGCGCCCTGCGCCGCGAGCGCCGGCTCCGCCGTCCGCTGATCCGCGCCAAGATCGCGGTGCAGGACCTGATGGCCGGCCGCCCGGACCTGCTGCCGCACCTGAGGGAGGACGCGGAGAAGGAGCTGGACCGCACCGTCGTGCCCGCGCCGGCGCCGCCCCGTCGGCCCCGGTCGATGGCCCGGCGCCTCACGATTTCGAGAAACCGGCGGCGATCTGGCACAATCAACAGGTTGCCCGGGCTGCGTGCTACCCGGGCGTATCCGGCTGCGGAGCGGCCGGCAGGACAGGAGTACGAACCGGTCGAACCCCCGCGGCAGTAGTCGCGACGGGCCGCCAGGGTCCTCTGCTCACGAAGACATGTAAGAAACGGATGATCCAGCGATGAACACGCTCGACTTCATTGACCAGCAGTCCCTGCGCAGCGATGTGCCCGACTTCCGCCCCGGCGACACCCTTGACGTGCACGTCAAGGTCATCGAGGGCAGCAAGGAGCGCGTCCAGGTGTTCAAGGGCGTCGTGATCCGCCGCCAGGGCGGCGGCGTGCGCGAGACCTTCACGGTGCGCAAGGTGTCCTTCGGCGTCGGTGTGGAGCGCACCTTCCCCGTGCACTCCCCGAACATCGCCAAGATCGACGTCCTCACCCGTGGTGACGTGCGTCGCGCGAAGCTGTACTACCTGCGCGACCTGCGCGGTAAGGCCGCCAAGATCAAGGAGAAGCGCTGACACCAGCGCCGCCGGCGATCCGAGTGACCGCCGCGTAGCACCTCCCGAGCGCCCCACGATCCCGCGGATCGTGGGGCGCTCGTCTGTCTCCGCCTACGATCGGCTTGAGGGCTGGGTCGGCGCCCGGGGGAGGGGAATCGTGAGCGACAGCTGCAGCTACGTGATCTCGTTGGCGCCACCGGGCGATCCGGGCCGGCGGCAACGCGCGGAGGCCGTGGCGGAGATCGCTGAGCACCGTGGGGCCGAGCTGAGGCTCGCCGACGCCAGATGGTGCCTCGACGAGGCACGAGCGGACCCGCGGATCATGGAACTGTGCGGGCACGCCTATCGCGGCGTCATCGACGCCTCGCCCGACTTCCGCGACGGAGCTTACGACGCGGACGCGCTGGAGGAGCTGGCCATCTCCCGGTGGCGATCGATGTACCCGCAGCGCCCTGAGATCGACCTGGGCTTCGGCTGCGTCACCGCCGTGGAGGCCACGGACGATCCCCGGTGCCCGGGATGCGCTCGCGATTTCACGGAGATTCCGATGGGCGAGTGGTGCCAGCAGTGGTTCGACAGTCGCGTCGAGCCGACGGTGACGTGCAACAACTGCGGAACCACGGGCCTCATCGGCGATTGGCAGGGCGAGGGCGGAACCTACTTCACCGACTGCGCGGTCGCGCTCTGGAACTGGCCCACCCTGTCGCTCGTCCCCGGCCTCGACGCCGAGCTCCTGCGCGCGATCGGGCCTCGTCCACGCATCGTCTACGCGCACATGTGACGGCGACGCGGATTCGCCGGCGTTCGACGGATGCTGTCCGCGGCGGCAGACTCGCCCGCCCAGCGGCTCCGCGATCGGATATCCGCACCGCCTGCTCGGTAGTGTGTACCCGTGCCCGAGCAGACGAACTCCCCGGAGACCCCCGAGCCGTTGCGCAAGGGCGGCCGCCACGCCGCACCGGACCCGGCACCGTCGGGCGACGAGCGGGGGACCACCGGCTCCGACGCGCCCACGGACGGGAAGGGTGCGAAGGCGAAGAAGGACAAGAAGACCAACTGGCCGCTCGAGGTCGGCGCCATCGTGCTGGTCGCGCTGGTGCTCAGCTTCTGCCTGCAGACCTTCGTCGGCCGCCAGTGGTACGTGCCGTCCGAGTCGATGGAACCCACCCTGATCGGGTGCGAGGGCTGCACCGGCGACCGGATCGTCACGCAGAAGATCAGCTACTTCACCGGCGACCCGAAGCCGGGTGACGTGGTCGTCTTCCGCGCGCCCACCGAGTCGTGGGGGCTCGCGCCCGTGACGCCGGTGCGTTCGAGCAATACCGTGATCCGCGGCCTCCAGGAGGCGCTGTCGTACGTGGGCCTGCAGCCGCCCAATGAGAACGACCTCGTCAAGCGGGTGATCGCGGTCGGCGGGCAGACCATCCAGTGCCGGCCCGAGACCGGCGTGACGGTGAACGGCAAGAAGCTCGTCGAGCCCTACCTCGCCGACGCCGCCAAGCAGCAGGCCGAGCAGGACGCCTGCTGGGGCGTGCCCTTCGGGCCGGTCACGATCCCCGACGGCAACGTCTTCGCCATGGGTGACAACCGCACCATGTCGCGCGACTCGCGCTTCCACATCGACAACGACCCACTGCAGGGCACCATCCCCAAGGCCGACATCCGCGGCAAGGTCGTCGCGATCATCTTCCCGTTCAGCCGCTGGCAGACGGTGGATTCGATCAACCCGCAGCAGGGCTAGGGGCACATGCGCGACCGATGGCCCCCGCGACCGGTGGTGCGGGCATCGTCGGGCCTGAGCACGCTCGAGACCGTGCTCGGCCGGGCGGGGCTCGGGCCGGTGGCGGGCATCGACGAGGCCGGGCGCGGCGCCTGCGCGGGCCCGATGACGGTGGCCGCCTGCATCCTGCCGGCGCGCATACCGCCGTCGTTGGCGCGTCTCGACGACTCGAAGAAGCTCACCGAGATCGCCCGGGAGCAGCTGTATCCGAAGATCCTCGACCTCGCGGTGAGCTGGTCGGTCGTGTCGATCCCGGCCCCCGAGATCGACCGGATCGGCGTCCACGTCGCGAACATCATGGGGATGCGGCGCGCGATCGCGGGCCTGCAGGTGCGGCCCGGGTACGTGCTCATCGACGGCTTCACCGTGCCCGGCCTCGGCATCCCGTCGCTGCCGGTGATCGGCGGCGACGCCTCCGCCTCGTGCATCGCCGCGGCCAGCGTGCTGGCGAAGGTGACGCGCGATCGCGTGATGACGGAGCTGGACGACGACTTCCCCGGGTACGGCTTCGCGGTGCACAAGGGCTACTCGACGGCGGTGCACATGACGGCGCTGGGGGAGCTGGGGCCGAGCACCCAGCACCGCATGCGGTACCAGAACGTGCGGGCCGCGCTGGACGCGTCGTCGAGGAACACCGCGGCGGCGCGGTAATCTGGAGCGGTTACGACAGATGACATCAGGTGAGGAGGACGACGTGAGCGCAGAGGATCTCGAGAAGTACGAGACCGCGATGGAGCTCTCCATGTACCGCGAGTACAAGGACGTGCTGAGCCAGTTCACCTACGTGGTGGAGACGGAGCGCCGCTTCTACCTCGCCAACGGGGTCGATCTGATCCCGCGCAACGCGGACGGCGAGGTCTACTTCGAGGTGCGGATGACCGACGCCTGGGTGTGGGACATGTACCGCCCGGCGCGCTTCCTCAAGCAGGCCCGCGTGGTGACGTTCAAGGACGTCAACATCGAGGAGCTCGACAAGCCGGAGCTGCGACTCCCGGAGTGAGCCGGTCGATCCTGCTGCAGGCACCGTTCCCGTCGGGGACGGTGCCTGCGGCGTCTCCGCCGGAAAATTAACGGTGCACAGTGTCTCGAATACCTGCTATCGTAACATAACGAGTCACATTGTCTCGATATAGAAGGAATAGCTCATGTTGCTTGATCGGACCGCGGTTCCCTACCGCGTCGCGCCGGCCGTGGTGTGCACGGCCTTCGCGTTCCTGGTGGTCATGATGGGTACCACCCTCCCCACGCCCCTCTACTCGATCTACTCCGCGCAGCTCGGATTCAGCTCGCTCACCGTCACCGTGCTGTTCGCGGTGTACGCCCTCGGCGTCGTCGCCGCGCTCACCGTCTTCGGGCGGCTCTCCGACGAGATCGGGCGCCGCCCGGTGCTCCTCGTCGCCGTGACGCTGGCGATCGTCAGCGCCCTGCTCTTCCTGCTGCCCCCGTCGCTGCCGCTGCTCATCGTGGCGCGCATCGTCTCCGGCCTCGGGGCCGGGCTCATGAGCGGCACCGGCACCGCGGCGGTCATCGACCTGTTCGCACCCGAGAAGCGGGCGGCCGCCGGGACCCTCGCCGTCGCCGTCAACACGGGCGGCCTGGCGGTGGGCACGCTGCTGGCGGGCGCCGTCGCCGACGTCTCGGCGTCGCCGCTGGTCGTGCCGTTCGTCGTCCACCTTGTGCTCTCGGTAGCCGCCTTCGCCGGGCTGTGGGCGTTCGCGCCGAGGACCGCGCTCGCCGGCTCGGTGCGGCTGCGTCCCCGGCGACTGCGGGTGCCGAGCGAGATCCACGGCGCCTTCGTGCGGGCCGTGCTCGCCGCCGGTTCGGCGTTCGCCGTGACCGGTGTGCTCACCGCGGTCTCCGCGATCTTCCTCGCGCGCTTCCTGCACCTGCCTGGACACACCCTCGCCGGCTTCGTCGTCTTCCTCGCCTTCGCGGGCATGGCGATCGGGCAGCTCGTGGCGCGCCGGATGGTGCCGCGCACGGCGCTCGTGGTCGGCTGCGGCGGCCTGGTGGTGGCTGCGGCGCTGCTCGCCGTCGCCCTCGCGGCGGAGTCCGTCGCCGCGCTGCTGCTGTCGGCCGCCGTGCTGGGCCTGTTCGGCGGACTCTGCATGAACGCCGGCATCGCCACCACCGTCGAGCAGGTCGAGCCCGCGCACCGCGCTGAGGTCTCGTCGTCCTTCTTCGCGGGGTTGTACGTGATGCTCGCCTTCCCGGCGATCGGCGTCGGCGCGCTCTCCGCGGCGGTCGGCCTGCGCACCGCGGGGTTGGTCTTCTGCGCCGTCGTCGCCGCACTGGCCGCGGTCGTGTGCGCCGTCGAGGCGCGGTCGGCGGCGCGCGCCCGCGCCCTGGCGTCGCGTGCGTGACGGGGGGATCAGGGGGGAGTCGGCTGTTACGGTGACGCGATGACGCAGACCGAGCGCCCGGTCGGGCGGCCCCGCAGCGAGGAGGCGCGCACGGCGGTGCTGCGGGCGGTGGACGACATGCTCGTCGACGAGGGCTACGCCGCGATGACGATGAAGGGCATCGCCGAGCGCGCCGGGGTCGGCCGGCAGACCGTCTACCGGTGGTGGTCGACGAAGGCCGAGATCCTGCTGGAGGCGAGCGCGGCGGACGCGGTCCTCGAACTCGCGGTGGAGCCTCGGCCGACGGTGCGCGAGGACGTCGAGAACCTCCTCGCCGCGGTCGTGGTCTTCCTCACGGAATCCGATGCGGGACTGGCCTACCGGGCCCTGATCGGCGAGGCGCAGCACGATCCGAAGGTCGCGGAACTGATGGCCGGCGCCGACCCGCTCGGCGACGCCGCCCGGGCCGTCATCGACCGCAACCGGTCCGCCGGGCGGCTGGCTCCGGACCTCGATCCGACGGTGGCCGTGGCCGAGCTGGTGGGTCCGGTCGTCTTCCGGATCCTGGTACAGGGCGCCGTTCCGGACCGTCGTGAGGTGGCGTCGATCGCGGAGCGGTTCGTCCGACAGTGATCGCCCGTCGGGGCCGGTTATCCACAATTTTGCGTACATAACCTTTTCTCTCCACAGGCACCGTCTTCGCGGACGGTGCCTGTGGTGCACCGGCGGCACGATCAGGCCATGGGGAACAACGAGACGGGGCGTGCCGGCGAGGACGTGGTCTGCGGCTTCCTGGCGGACCGCGGGTGGACGGTGCTGGCGCGGAACTGGCGGTACTCGGGCGGGGGCCTGCGCGGCGAGCTGGACGTGATCGCCCGCGCGCCGGACGGGATGCTCGCGATCGTCGAGGTGAAGACACGGTCGGGCACGGCGTTCGGCACCGGCTTCGACGCGGTGACGCCGCGCAAGGTCGCCCAGCTGCGGGCCCTCACGTCGCGCTGGCTGGCCGAGACGGAGGGCGCCTTCGCGCAGGTCCGCATCGACGTGGCGTCGGTCTACACGCCGCCGGGCGGCCCGGTCACGCTCGAGTACCGGGCCGGGGTGGCGTGATGTCCGCGCTGAGCAAGGTGCACTCGGTCGCCATCACCGGGGTCGACGGTGCGGTGGTCGAGATCGAGGGTTGCATCGGCCCGGGCCTGCCGGCGGTGCACCTCGTGGGCCTGCCGGACACGGTGCTCAAGGAGTCCCGCGACCGGATCCGCGCCGCGATCGTCAACATCGGGATCAGGTTCCCCGACACGCGGGTCACGGTCGCGCTGTCTCCTGCGACGTTGCCGAAAGTGGGCTCGGTCTACGACCTTCCCCTGGCGATCGCGATCCTCCTCGCCGCCGAGCGGGTGCCCGTGGGGCGGATCGACGGTGCCGTCCTCCTCGGGGAGCTCGCCCTCGACGGCCGCGTGCGGGCGGTGCGCGGGGTGCTCCCGGCGGTACTCGCCGCGAAGGAGTCGGGCTTCACCCGCGCGGTGGTGCCTCTCGCCAACCTCGACGAGGCGGGCCTGGTGGACGGCATCGAGGTGCTGGGCGCCGCGCACCTCTCCGAGGTCGTGGCGTGGCTCGCCGGGGAGGGGCGGCTCGCCGAGCCGGGGCCGCTCGTCGCCGAGGAGTGCGATCCCGCGGTGGCGGACCTGGCCGACGTGGTGGGGCAGCCCGAGGCGAAGTACGCGCTCGAGGTGGCCGCCGCCGGCGCGCACCACATCATGATGACCGGGCCGCCGGGCATCGGGAAGACGATGCTGGCGTCGCGGCTTCCCGGCATCATGCCCGCGCTGGGGCGCCGGGAGGCGCTCGAGGTCAGCGCGATCCACTCGATCGTCGGCAACCTGCGGCCGGACCGGCCGCTCATCACGGTGCCGCCGTTCGTGGCGCCGCACCAGACCTCGTCCGTGAGCGCGCTCGTCGGCGGCGGCACCGGGCTGGCACGGCCGGGAGCCGTCTCCCTCGCCCACCGCGGCGTGCTCTTCCTCGACGAGTGCGCCGAGATGGGGCCGCGCTCGCTCGAGGCGCTGCGGACCCCGTTGGAGGAGGGCCAGATCCGGCTCGCGCGCCGCGACGGCGTGGTGAAGTACCCGTCGCGGTTCCTGCTCGTCATGGCCGCGAACCCGTGCCCGTGCGCGCCCGCCCGGAACCAGGACTGCACGTGCACCGCGACGGTCCGCCGCCGCTACCTGGGCCGCCTGTCCGGGCCTTTGCTCGACCGGGTGGACCTGTGGGTGCGCATGGAACCTCCCGGCACCGGCGCGCTGCACGAGGACGGCGTCGCGGAGGAATCCAGTGCGACGGTGCGGGACCGGGTACGCCGAGCGCGGGAGGCGGCGGCGGCCCGCTGGGGCGCCGAGGGCTGGCTGACGAACTCGGAGGTCCCCGGCGTGGTGCTGCGTCGTCGGTTCCGGCTCTCGGCCAAGGCTCTTCGGCCGCTGGAGCTCTACCTGCGGGGCGGGAAGATCACGGCGCGCGGCGCGGACCGCTGCCTGCGGCTGTCGTGGACCCTCGCGGATCTGCTCGGCCTGGACAAGCCGGGCGAGCCGGAAGTGGTGCAGGCCCTGCAGTTCCGGGACAAGGAGTGACGATGACCGACGACGTGAGGCGCGCGTGGGCGTATCTGAGCCGGGTCGCGGAGCCGCCGTGCGGGCCGCTGGTCGCCCTCGTCGAGGAGGTGGGACCGGTGGCCGCGGCGGACATGGTGCGCCGCCGGGAGTTCGCCGACGGTTTCGAGGACGTGGCCGACGGCACCGTCGGCCGGGCGCAGGAGGATCGGGCCGACGCCGATCTCGCCCACATCGATCACCTCGGCGGTCGGCTCGTGACGCCGGACGACGACGAGTGGCCCGAGCAGGCCCTGCGGCGGCTCGCTGAGCGCCTGCCGTCGGAGGACACCGAGCACGAGGACGAGGTCCGCGAGCTGCGGCCGGTGGCGCTGTGGGTGGTCGGCCGGGGACGTCTCGACGAGCTGCTGGAACGGTCCGTGGCGATGGTCGGGACCCGCGCGCCGTCGAGTTACGGCGAGCGGGTGACGGACGATTTCGCCGGCGACCTCGCGGCCGAGGGGTTCACGATCGTCTCCGGCGGCGCGTACGGGATCGACGGGGCGGCGCACCGCGCGGCGCTCGCCGCGGAGGGCCCGACGGTGGCCTTCGTCGCGGGTGGCCTGGACCGGCCGTACCCCGCCGGCCACGCCGGGTTGTTCCGGCGCATCGCGGAGACGGGTCTCCTCGTCTCCGAGTATCCGCCGGGCGGCGTGCCCGCGCGGCACCGTTTCCTGAACCGCAACCGGATCGTGGGCACCGCGACGGGCGGCGTCGTGGTGGTGGAGGCCGGCTTCCGGTCGGGTACCAAGAACACCGCCACGTGGGCGCGCCGTCGCGGGGTGCCGGTGTGCGCGGTGCCCGGGCCCGTCACGGCGGCGACCTCGGTGACCTGTCATCAGTTGATCCGCGAGGGGGCCGTGCTGGTCACCCGGTCGGCCGAGGTGATCGAGGAGGTGGGCCGTATCGGTGAGCTCGCGCTGGAGCTTCCGGTGCCCGCGCGTCCGACGGACGGCCTCGACGGGGCGGCGCTGCGGGTGCACGGCGCGCTCCCGGCGAAATCAGGGCTGCCGGTGTCGGAGATCGCCGTGATCGCGGGGCTGCCCGCCCGCGCGGTCATGGGGCAGCTCGCCCTGCTCGAGACGAAGGGGTTGGTGCGGCGTGACGGCGCACTGTGGCGCCTGGACGGCTGACCGGTGCTCGCCGCGGGGTGTAGATCCGGTGAAGTCGCACCCGCTGGAATTTGCAAACGCCTCAGTCGAACTCGATGCGACCGGGTGAAATGTCGTGAATGCGATCGCTTGTCGCGGGAGTTGGGGGTGTTGACGCGAGATCGGCACGCGGAGTGCCTAGGGTTGGCCCCAGGGTGGCGGTGTCCAGTAACCGGCGTGGTCCCCAAGTCCTTCCCGTGGATATCCGCCACGCGTTCGGCGTGCCCGGGTATCGCTGATCGAGAGGTGAACCCATGACCTCCCAACTCGCCATCGACTACGGGGCCGGGCTCTCGGACGCCTGGAGCTCCGTCGCGACCTTCGTTCCCAAACTTGCCGCCTTCCTGGTCATCCTGATCATCGGCTGGATCGTCGCGAAGATCCTGTCCAAGATCATCGCGAAGATCCTCGCCAAGGTCGGCTTCGACCGGCTCGCCGAGCGCAGCGGCCTGCAGGGTGTCCTCGCCAAGAGCGACTACGACGCCTCGACCCTGCTCGCCAAGGTCGTCTACTACGCGGTCCTGCTCATCACGCTGCAGCTCGCGATCGGGGTCTTCGGCCCCAATCCGATCGGGGACCTGTTGTCCCGGTTCGTCGCGTGGCTGCCCAAGCTGTTCGTCGCGATCCTCATCATCGTGATCGTCGCCGCGATCGCGAAGGCGGTGAAGGACATCGTCGGCGGCGCGCTCGGCAGCGCCTCCTACGGCCCGCTGCTCGCGACCATCGCCTCGCTCTTCATCTGGGGTGCGGGCATCATCGCGGCACTGAACCAGATCGGCGTCGCCACCACGGTCACCACCCCCGTCCTCGTCGCCGTGCTCGCCACGATCGGCGGCGTCATCGTCGTGGGCGTCGGCGGCGGACTGGTGAAGCCGATGCAGCAGCGCTGGGACGGCTGGCTGAGCAAGGTCGAGACCGAGATCCCGGCCCGACGCGCCGAGCGCGAGGAGGCCGCGAAGGAGGCCGCCCGCACCAGTAGGGCCCAGAGCCCGGCGGGGCAGGCGACGGGGCAGCCTTCGACGGCGCAGCCGGCACCGGGGGAGCAGCCCCTGGCGCAGGCGGCCTACCAGGGCCAGGCCTATCAGGCCCAGAGCTACCAGGCCCAGAGCTACCAGGCCCCGCTGCCGCCCCAAGCCCCGCAGGCGCCGCTGTCCGGGCAGCCCCCGTTGTCCGCGCAGGCGACCCAGGCGGTGCCGCAGGCCGCGCCCGGCACCGGCGAACACGTCGCGCAGGGTGGGCAGCCGCCCACCGTCGGACTGCCCGCGCAGCCCGCGGGCCAGCACCAACCCGGGCAGCACCAGTACGGCGGCCGGGCGCCGCAGCACAGCGCCCCGAGCCAATCGCCGGCGTGGCAGCAGGGCGTCGACCCACAGGGGTGGCAGAGCGGGCCCGACGCCTGGAACCGGCAGGTCCCCGAGCCTCCGGCGCGGCAGCCGGGCGAGACCACCCACACCGGGCAGCACGCCGGCCATCCCGGCGCCGAGCCGCAGGGGTGGCAGCAGGGCTGGCAGCCGGGACCCGACCCCGAGCGCTGGCCCGGCCCGGACCCCCAGGATCCGGGTCGCCCGGGCGGACAGCAGCCACCCCAAAACTGAATCCGAACGACCGCTCACCGGCCGGCCCGCGCATCTCGCGGACCGGCCGGTGCGGCGTTCGGGGGGCTACGCCGGGCGGAGCGCCGCGTCCTCGGGCGCGATCAGCTCGCCGTTCTTCATCAGCTCAGGATCGGTGCACGAGGCGAGATCGAAGCAGCACGGCCGGCGCTTGCCCGAGCGCATCTTGGAGATCGTCACGTCCACGCGCTTGGCCCGGGTCGCCGGGTTCTTCGTGGCGCCGATCCACCGGACCCACTCCCACCGGGCCATCGGCGTGATGTCGCTCCACACGTCGGCGGTGTCCGGCGCACCGTCGAGGGCCGCCCGCAGGTCGTCGGGCACCGTCGGCTCCGGCCACTCCTTCGTCGGCACGAGGTCCAGGGCGACCTCGTCTCCTGCCTCGACCGGGGCGTCGTCGAGGGCGATCCAGTGCCCCTTGCGGCCGTCCGGCTCGACGACGGTGCGGAAGTCCCCGCCGTCGAGGGTGCCGGTCACGGCGACCTGGCCGCGCGACGGGAGCGCCGCGCTGGCCTCGGCGGGCAGCCGGACGAGGGTCCGCTCGCCGAGCAGCTCGGCGGTGGCGGTGAAGCGGACGGCGGTGGCGCTGCGGGCGGTCATGGTGCTCTCCTCGCGGTGGTCCTCGGGTTCACCACCGAGACTACGAGCGGCCGACAGGGCGGGCTTCTCGATTCGTGATCGATCCGGTCCGATGCGCCCGTCCGGGGGCGGCCGATCATTCGGTGCACTCATGAGCGAAACCGGCGGCGGACCGTCGAACCTGGTCACGGAACCGCGCGCCGAGCCCAACCGCGCGCTTGTCCCACCGATGTACTAACCAGTAGGTATCGTTCACGCAGCTGGGAGATCCCCGGTGCCGTCGAGTTGGAGAACATCAACCGTGAAGATGAAGCGTTTCGCGCTCGCCCTGGTCGTGCCCATCGCCCTCGCCTCGGGTGTCGCCGCGTGCGGCTCGAGCTCGAGCAGTGACGCCGTCACCATCGGCGTGACCGACGGTGCCCAGGCGTTCTGGCAGGTCTACAAGGGCCTCGCGAAGGACCAGGGCATCGACGTGGAGCTGAAGAACTTCAGCGACTACAAGCAGCCCAACGCCGCGCTCAACGACGGCGACCTGAACATCAACGAGTACCAGCACCTGCTGTTCCTGGCCGACTACAACGCCAAGAACAACACCAAGCTGGTGCCGATCGGCGCGACCGCGATCTACCCGCTGCCGCTGTACTCGAAGAAGCACAAGTCGGTGGCCGACATCCCGCAGGGCGGCACCATCGTCGTCCCGGACGATCCGACCAACCTCTCCCGCGCGCTGCTCGTGCTGTACTCGGCCGGCCTCGTGAAGTTCAAGGTCGAGCAGAACCCGTTCGTCACGCCGGCCGACATCGACACCGCCGCGTCGAAGGTCACCGTCAAGACGGTGGACGCCAACCAGACCGCGCTGAGCCTCGACAGCGTCGACGGCGCCGTCGTCAACAACGATCCGGCCGAGAACGCCAAGCTCGGCAAGGACCTGATCATCGCCAAGGACGACCCGGCCAACCCGGCGTCGGAGCCCTACATCAACGCCTTCGTCGTCCGCGAAGCCGACAAGGACAACCCGAAGTACCTGCAGCTGGCCAAGCTGTACCAGGACCAGAAGGTCGTCGAGGCGCTGCGCAAGGACAAGGGCGACACGTTCATCCTCATCCAGAAGCCCGCGAACGAGCTGCAGCAGATCACGGTCAAGCTGCAGGAGCAGGTCAAGGCCCGCGGCAAGTGAGTAGCGCGACCGATACCCGGGTGGCGATCGAGTTCCGCGACACCACCCGGGATTTCGGCACGACGAAGGCGCTCGACGGCGTCAGCTTCGCGATCCCCGAGGGATCGATCACCGGCGTGATCGGGCAGTCCGGCGCCGGCAAGTCGACGCTGATCCGCACCATCAACGGCCTCGAGTCCACCACCTCCGGCGAGGTGCGCGTGCTCGACACCGTGGTGGGCACGCTCGGCGAGCGGGACCTGCAGAAGCTGCGCGCCCAGGTGGGCATGATCTTCCAGCGGTTCAACCTCATGAACTCGCGGACGGTGGCGGGGAACGTCGAGTACCCGCTCACGCTGGGGGACCTGTCGAAGGACGAGCGCCGCACGCGCGTCGCGGAGCTGCTCGACTTCGTCGGCATCGGCGACAAGGCGAAGCAGTACCCGAACAAGCTGTCCGGGGGGCAGAGTCAGCGCGTCGGCATCGCCCGCGCCCTGGCCCGGAACCCGAAGATCCTGCTCGCGGACGAGGCCACCAGCGCGCTCGACCCGGGCACCACCAGCGAGGTCCTCGACCTGCTGCTGCGGGTCAACCGCGAGTTCGGCACCACCATCGTCGTGATCACCCACGAGATGGACGTGATCCGCCGCATCTGCGACACCGTCGCGGTGCTCGATCACGGCAAGCTCGTGGACTACGGCCCGGTGTACGACGTCTTCGCCGCGCCCACGTCGCCCGCGACCACGTCGCTGGTCCACGCGGCCGTCGGCGACGACGTCACCCCGGAGACGCTGCAGCGCCTGCACGCGGCCCGACCCGGCACCGTCGTCACCGTCGACGTGCGGGACGAGCCCGACGCCCTCGACGCGGCGGAGGTCTTCGCCGCGCACGGCACCGGCGCGCGCGTGCTCTACGGCGGCGTCGCCGAGGTCGGCGGCCGCCCGTTCGGCTCGCTGACCTACTCGGTGACGGGCGACGAGGCCGCCGTCGCCGCGGCGGTCGCGCAGCTCGGAGCCCTCGCGCACGTCAAGGACCCGCAGACCGGTCAGGAGATCGTGCGATGACCTACCCGACCTTCCTCGACGACGTCTTCCCGCCCGGGACGCAGGACGTCTTCATCGACGCCATCGGCGAGACCGTCCGCCTGGTCGGCATCACGATGGTCGTCGGCGGCCTGCTGGGGCTCGTCTACGGCACGCTGCTCTACGCCACCCGGCCCGGCAACCTGCTCGCCAATCGCGCGGTGTTCTCGGTGCTCAACGTGCTGGTCAACATCATCCGGCCCATCCCGTTCATCATCTTCATCACGGCGATCGCGCCGATCACCAAGGAGGTGATCGGCACCCGGATCGGCGTGGAGGCCGCGGCCTTCGCGATGACGGTGATGGCGACCTTCGTGATCGGCCGCGTCGTCGAGCAGAACCTCGTGACCGTCGATCCCGGCGTCGTCGAGGCCGCGCGGTCGATGGGGGCGAGCAAGGTCCGCACCCTCGCGACCGTCGTCATCCCGGAGGGCCTCGCGCCGCTCACCCTGGGCTACACGTTCATGTTCGTCGCGGTGGTCGACATGTCGGCCATGGCCGGCTACGTCGGCGGCGGCGGCCTGGGCGACTTCGCCCGCCAGTACGGCTACCAGCAGAACAACTGGCAGCTCACGCTGGTCGTGATCGTGGTGCTCATCGTCGTGGTGCAGATCGCGCAGTTCTTCGGCAACTGGCTCTCCCGCCGGTTGCAGCACCGTGACTGAGACCGGCACGGTCACGTCGCCCGCGACGGGACCGAATCGGCGCACGCAGATCCTCACCGGGACGGTGGGGCACCTCGTCGAGTACTTCGACTGGAGCGCCTACTCCTTCCTCGCCATCTACTTCTCCCGCCAGTTCTTCCCGGGCGACGCGGAGTCGGTGGTGCCGCTGCTGGCGACCTTCACCGTGTTCGCGGTGGGCTTCCTCGCGCGGCCGATCGGCGGCGTCCTGATGGGCCGGATGGCGGACCGGTACGGGCGCAGGCCGACGCTGGCCGTCGGCGTCGCGATGATGGGGCTGGGCAGCCTGCTCATCGGCGTCGCCCCGACGTACGCGCAGGTGGGCGTGCTCGCCCCGGTGATCCTCGTGGTGGCGCGCCTGATCCAGGGCCTGTCGACCGGCGGCGAGCTCTCCACCGCGACCGCCTTCCTCGTCGAGTCCGCCCCCGGCGACCGCCGCGGCGCGTACGGGAGCATCGTCAACGTGGGCTCCAGCCTCGGCAAGGTGCTGTGCCTGCTCGCCATCACGCTGCTGGTCGGGACCGTCGGCGCGGACGCGATGGCGGACTGGGCGTGGCGCGTCCCGTTCCTCCTCGGCGCCGTCCTCGCGGTGGTCGCCTGGTGGATCCGGCGCAGCGCCGCGGAGACCCTCGCCGATCCCGGGGCGTCCGTCGGGACGAACCCGTACCGCGAGATCCTCACCGGCCACCGCGCCGACTTCGGTCGCGCCTTCGTCCTCGCCTCGACGACGGCCGCGGTCTTCTACGCGTGGAGCACGTTCGTGCCCACGTGGGCGATCCTCACCGAGGGGCTGAACAAGGAGAGCGCCGTGACCGTCTCGGCGATCGCCTTCATCGTCTACGGCCTCGTCCAGATCCCGCTCGGCCTGCTCTCCGACCGGATCGGCCGCAAGCCCCTGATGTACGCCTTCCTCGTCGTCGGGGCGGTGGCGACGATCCCGCTGTTCCTCGCGCTCTCGGGCGCATTCGTCACGGTGCTCGCCGTGCAGTGCGCCGGCATGGTGATCACCGCGCTCATGATGGCGAGCCTCGGCACCGCCCTCGCGGAGATGTTCCCGGCCCGGATCCGCGTGCTCGCCACCGGCACCGCCTTCGCCCTCGCGACCGCGATCTTCGGCGGCACGATCCCCGCCATCGGCACCGCGCTGCACGAGCGCGGCCTCGACCTCGCCTTCCCGGTCTACCTGGTGGTGCTCCACCTCGTCGCCCTGCCCGTGGTCCACCGCTGCCGCGAGACCGCGCACGCGCCCCTGCCCGTTTGAACGCTGTTTTGGAGATCCCCACCTGCGATTCTCCTCTCCATAACGTCGTTCAATCGAGGCTGGCGGGGCATGAGCGTCCTAGGGTGGGGGTATGAGCGAGGCGCTGGCGGAGTACGAGACGTACCTGCGGCTCGAGCGCGGCCGCAGCGAGCACACCGTGCGCGCGTACCTCGCCGATCTCACCGCCCTGCTCGCCTTCGCCGCGGAGCGCGGGGTGGCGGCGGACCGTCTGGACCTCGCGACGCTGCGGGCCTGGCTGGGGGAGCGGGCCGCGTCCGGCGCCGCCCGGACCACCCTCGCGCGACAGGCCTCGTCGGCCCGCACGTACACCGCCTGGGCCGCCCGACGGGGCCACCTCGACGCCGACCCCGGGGTCCGGCTCAAAGCCCCACGCGCGCACCGCACCCTGCCCGCGGTGCTCTCCTCCGACGATGCCGGACAGGCGCTGCGCAACGCCGCCTCCGGCGCGGCGGAGGGCGACCCCCTCGCGGTCCGCGACCTCGCGATCGCGGAGACCCTCTACGCCACGGGGATCCGCGTGAGCGAGCTGTGCGGGCTCGACCTGGGGTCCGTCGACCACGGCCGGCGCGTGCTCACCGTGATCGGTAAGGGCGACAAGGAGCGGACGGTGCCCTTCGGCGCACCCGCCGCCGCGGCCCTGCGGCGCTGGCTCGACGAGGCCCGGCCCACCCTCGTCGCCGAGCGCTCCGGCACCGCCCTGTTCCTCGGGGCGCGCGGCGGGCGGCTCGACCCGCGGCAGGCGCGGACCGTCGTGCACCAGGTCACCGGGTCGGTGCCGGGCGGGCGCGAGGTGGCGCCGCACGGCCTCCGGCACACCGCCGCCACCCACCTGCTCGACGGAGGCGCGGACCTGCGCGTCGTGCAGGAACTCCTGGGCCACAGCTCGCTGGCGACGACGCAGCTCTACACGCACGTCTCCGTCGCCCGGCTGCGCGCCGCGCACGAGCAGGCGCACCCGCGCGCGTAGCGCTCAGTCGCGCCAGTTGCGCTCGAAGGGCAGGCGCCAGGCGTTCGGGGCGATCAGCTGGTGGATCGAGTTCGGCCCCCAGGAGCCGGGCTCGTAGAGCTTGACCGGCGGCGGATCGTCCAGCAGGGGGATGGACCGCTCCCACAGCGATTCGATGCCCTCGGCCGTGGTGAACAGGGTGTGGTCGCCGTGCATGGCGTCGAGGATCAGCCGCTCGTAGGCCTCGAGCACGTCGTCGGCGCGGTCGGTCTCCTCGGTGGAGAACTGCATGGACAGCTTCTCCAGCCGCATGCCGGGGCCGGGGCGCTTGCCGTAGAAGCTCAGCGACACCTTGGACTCGTCGGCGAGGTCGAAGGTCAGGTGGTCCGGGCCCTGCTGGCCGATGCCCGAGCCGGCGGGGAACATCGACTTCGGCGCCTCCTTGAAGGCGATCGAGATGATCCGCATGCCCTGCGCCAGCTTCTTCCCCGTGCGCAGGTAGAACGGCACGCCGGCCCAGCGCCAGTTGTCGATGCGCGCCTTCAGGGCGATGAAGGTCTCGGTGTCGGACTCCGGATCGACGCCCTTCTCCTGCCGGTAGCCCGAGTACTGGCCGCGGACCACGTCGTCGGGGTGGATGGGTTCGAGCGAGCGGAACACCTTGTTCTTCTCCTCGGAGATCGCCCGCGGCTCGAGCGCGGTGGGCGGCTCCATCGCGACGAACGCCATGACCTGGAAGAGGTGGGTGACCACCATGTCCTTGTAGGCGCCGGTCGGCTCGTAGAACGCGGCGCGCGCGTCGAGCCCCAGCGACTCGGGGATGTCGATCTGCACGTGATCGATGAAGTTGCGGTTCCAGATCGGCTCGAACAGCCCGTTGGCGAAGCGGAACGCGAGGATGTTCTGCGCCGCCTCTTTGCCGAGGAAGTGGTCGATGCGGAAGATCTGCTTCTCGCGGAAGGTTTTGTGCACCTCCGCGTTCAGCGCCAGCGCCGACTCCAGATCCTCACCGAAGGGCTTCTCCATGATCACGCGCGAGCCCTCGGTGAGGCCCGCCTTCGCGAGGGTGTCGATCACGGTGGTGGCCGCCTTCGGCGGCACGCTCAGGTAGAACAGCCGGCGCACGCGCACGCCCTTGTCGGCGCCGAGCTCGCGCTCCTTCTCCGCCACGGCCCGAGCGAGCGCCTCCGGGCCGGCGGTGGTGTTCACGTACGACAGGTCGGGCTCGAACTCCGCCCACTGCTCGGGCGTCAGCTTGCGTGCGCCCACGTCGTCGATCGCCGTGCGGGCGAACTCGCGGAACTGGGCGTCGTCCATCTCGTCCAGGCTGGTGCCGATCACCCGGATGTCCGGGCCGAGCCCCGAGACGGCGAGATAACCGAGGCCGCACAACAGCTTCCGGCGCGACAGGTCGCCCGTGGCGCCGAACAGCACCACCACCGTCGGGTCGTGTTCCGGTGCCTTGCGCTGGCGCCCGGAGTAACTGCTCGGGTACGCGATGGTCTGTGCCTCCTGTAGCCGGTCGGCCGCGTCGTCGGTCTCGCCGGTGTCCGCTGCTGGCGTGGTCTCGTCCGTCACGGTCCCATCGTTGCACCCGACGACGGTGCTCGCGCGCCGTCCGGCAGGTAGGTCGGTCCTCAAGCGGTGCTCTCGTCCGGGAGCAGCCGGACCGGGGCGGCGCCGACGAGCAGGAGCGGGTTGAAGTACTGCGCCGCATGGCCCGCTCCCCGCCGGAGCCCCCAGTGCAGGCACGCGGCCGCGGGGCAGCCCTCGTGTCCGGCGGCCACCCGCCCGAGCGGCGTCCCGATCCCCACCTCGTCGCCAGCGCGGACCGAGGGCTCCTCGATCGGCTCGTAGGTGGTGAGCAGGCCGTTCGGGTGCAGCACCGACACCACGACGCGGTCGTCCACGCGCCCGACGTGGTGCACCCGGCCGACGCCCGCGGCGTACACCGTCTGCCCGGGGGCGGCTGCGAGGTCGGCGCCGCGGTGCCCCGGCTGCCATCGCTTCTCCGGGTTCGCGAAGGGCCGCGCGACCGCCGGCCGGGGGTCGAGCGGCCAGTCGTAGTCGCCGGCCGCCCGTGCGGGCGCGGCGCCGGCGAGGACGGCGAGGATCAGGGCGAGTGCCGAGCGGGTGACGATGCGCATGTCCCGACGGTGCCGCACGGCACCGTCGGCAACCGGCCCGGAACGGGGTGCCTGTGGAGGAAAACGGTCCATCCACAGGGCGGTTGCGATCGCCTCTTTCGGACCGTGGTCCGTCGGTGTTGCGGCGTACACTGCGACCCATGACCGCCGCGCCGCAGCATCCGGAGACGATGTCGCTGGAGCAGTGGTGTGCCTTGGGGGAGGACACATCGGCGCGGTTCGAGTTGGTGCGGGGGGTCGTGGACGTGTCGCCGAGGCCGAGGCTGGATCACGCGGAGGCGATGATCGAGCTGTGTCACCAGATCAGGGGGCAGATCGACCGCAGCCACCGATGCTTGGCGGAGATCGAGGTCGTGATCGATGGCGGCGCGCGGCCCACGATCCGCGTACCCGACGTGGTGCTGTTCGAGCGCGGTGCCGGCCAGCCGATGCCCGCGGAGCGAGTGCGCCTCGTCGTCGAGATCCTGTCACCGAATAACAGGCGTACGGACCAGGTGGTCAAGCGCGCCGAATACGAGCGGGCGGGCATCGACGCGTACTGGATCGTCGACCTCGACGACGGGCCGTCCGGCGTCCTGTTGACGCTGGTCGACGGTGCCTACCGCGCTGAGACCGTGCGGGGTGCGTTCACGGCGACGATGCCGTGCCCGCTGCGGATCGACCTGAACGCGCTGAGCCCGCAGGCCTGAGCTACCGCCCTCGGAGCTCGCGCGGCCCGCCGCCGAGGGCGTCGGCCGCGACCTGGAGCACCGGCGCGAGGACCGGGGCCCGCAGGATCCAGCCGACGACCGTCCAGCCCAGGCCGAGGTGTTCGAGCCCTCGGCCGATCGCGGCGAGGCCCGACGCGGTGCCCGTGCCGTCCGGTCGGGAGTACCGGACACGGCGCAGGCCCACCGGATGCTCCTCCGCCGCACGGATCGTCAGCTGTCCCAGGGTGCGTCGAGCGAACCACGCGCCGACCGGCGCGCACACCGAGCACGTCGCCGACACCCACAGCTCCGCCGGAGCGTTCCCGTCGACCGGCCGGAGGCGGGGGCGCCACGCGCGCACGGCTCGCCGGTACGCGCCCCAGGCGGGGCCGAACCGCGCGGTCAGCTCGTCGTCCTCGTGCCGCGCGGCGAGGACCGCGGCGAACACCGCCGCGAGCACCGCAGCCGCGGCGAGCCGCCATTCGAGGAGGGCCGCCGCCTCGACGAGCAGGATCGCCGCGGCGCACGCCTGCATCGGATTGGCCAGGTAGGCGTACGGACCCGTCCGGACCAGGCGCGGCGGCGGATCCCACGGGAACGGCGTGCCGCCGTGCTCGGCGAACTCTGCGACCGCGCGCTGCGCGACGATCGCGAGCAGCACGCCGGCCTGGATCCACAACGACAGGACGGGCCGCGGCCACGCGGCGAGCGCCTCGCCCCACGTGCGGTGGGCGAAGCCCAGCGCGACCGTCGGCAGGCACCACGCCAGGATCGCCGTGAACAGCACCGTCTGCAGCCACGACCGCACCCGGACGGCGCGGCCGCGCGCCGTCAGTTCGCCCAGCAGGAGCCCCGGCACGAGGGCCACGGCGACCGCCGCCGCCTCGCCCCACAGCCAGCCGGGGCCCAGGACCACGAGCGGCGCCAGCGAGGCCATCGCGATCAGATCGCCGGCCACGAGCACCGCGCCGGTGAGCGCGGGCCGCACCACCGCGCCGAGCAGGACGGGGACCGCGCCCCACAACACCGCCCAGCCGAGGACGACGTCCACCGGCACGCCCGCCCATACCGACCCCGTGACCGGCTGCGACGCGGTGCCGAAGGACCACAGGCCGAGCCGGACGGCCGCGGCGTTGAGGGCGAGCAGCGCCACCGCGTTCCACAGCGTCGCCAGCGCGGCCCCGGCCCGGCGCGGCCGGTCCGCCGTGACCGCCGCGGCGGCCGCGAGGAGCCACGGCACCAGGGCGACCGCCGGGCGCAGCACGTCGAGGGGGAGGTCCGTGGGCACGTCAGGAGGGCAGGGCCAGCGAGCCGATGAGGTAGTCCGCGGCGCGTTGCGCGACCGTGCGCTCGAGCGGGGTCCAGTACGCCGCCGGCGCGAGGCGCCGGTCGAACGTGAGCGACCAGGTGACGCGCGTGCCGCCGTCGACCGGCTCCCACCGCACCGTCGACGCGCGCCAGGTGAGCCAGGTGGCGATCGGGGTGGCGTCGTGCTCCGCGACGTAGTCCACGGAGCGGTCGCCCGCCGCGGCCACGCGCAGCGTCAGGGTCGACGGTGCCGTGCCCCAGTGGTGCCCGTGCAGCATCGCGGCGCGCTGCGGCGCGCCACTGAAGACGATGTGCCGGGCGTCGCCCGGATCGAGCCCCTCCGGGTGATCCTCGAGCGGGCGGGGGAAGCCGAGCGCCAGCGCGCCCGAGGGCTCGGCGAAGCGCAGCGGCGCGGCGACGGCGGCGCGGACCTGCTCGGGCGTGGCCGCCACGATGCGTTCGGCGGAGACGGTGTTCTCGGCGGGGAGCGTCAGCGCGGGCACGGCGCCCTCGGTCGAGGCGACGGCGAGCAGCACCGCCGGGACGACGATCGCCCGCGCGCCCCGCCCGGACTTCCGCCCGGCGTTGATGAGCGCCGCGACCAGCAGCGCGACGGCGTAGACGAGCGGGGCCGCGAAGAGGACGCAGACGACGCCCTCGCCCGCGAAGATGGTCGCGATCAGCAGGAAGAGGGTCGTGCCCTTGAGCACGATGCCGTAGGCGCTCGTCGACGGGCGCGAGATCACCAGCAGGGCGGCCAACAGTGCCGGCAGCCCGACGTAGAACACCGAGGTCTGGTTGAGCCAGCCGTTCATCGACCGCATGAGGAGGCTGCCGATCACGCACACCACGATGAGCGCCAGCATGGTGAGGACGGCGGGCCGCCGGCTCAGCGGCACGGTCTTCGGCTCGGCGGTCGCTTCCGGCTCAGCGGCCGGCTCCGGTTCCGGGGCCGGCTCGGCGTCAGGTGCGGGGGACTCCGCGTTGGCCGAGGATTCGGCGTGCTCCGGGGATTCCGGCGGCTCGGGCGCGTCGTCCGGCCCGAGCGGGGGCGTGCTCACTCGTCCTCGTCGCGCTTCCGCGCCGAGTTCCGGCGCCACTCGTCGATCTTGCGGCCGACGCCGGTCGCGACGTCGGTCACGCCCTGGCCGACGGTGTTCACGGCGGAGGAACCGAAGTCGCGCAGGGTGGTGATCAGCGGATCGGCGGAGGCGTCGAAGCCGTCCTTGTACCCGCGCGCCGCGGCCTTGAACTCCTCGGCGGGGCTGGCCTTGTCGTCGTCGGCGCGCTGCGGGTACTCGCCGCCGACGATGCGGCCGTAGTCGCCGCGCTCCACCCAGCGGTTGAGGTCCGCCGCACGCAGCACGGAGAAGGGGTGCGACTGCAGCTCCAGGTTGAGCAGCTTGAGCACGCCGTCGCGCAGGTCGCCGGTGCGCTCGTACTCGGCCGCCTGGGCGAGGAAGCGCTGCGTGTCCATCTCGGAGAGCTTGGTGCCGCCGGCCGTCTTCATGTGCACGCGCATCGCGACGTCGGGATCCTGCACGCACAGCAGGCCCGCGCGGTCGCCCGACAGCTCGGACTTGCGCTGCCACTCCATGAGCGCGGCGACGATCGCCCGCAGCGCCCAGCCGCCGATCGGCACCCAGCCGAAGCTGCCCGCGAGGCGCAGGAGGTGCATGAGCATCGTGCGGTACACCGCGTGCCCGGAGAGCGCGTGCCCCAGCTCGTGGCCCACGACGAAACGCTGCTCCTCCTCGTCGAGCAGGTCCAGCAGGCCGGTGTTGATCACGATGAAGGGCGTGTCCATGCCGATGGTCATGGCGTTCACCGTCGGGTCCTGCACGACGTACAGCTCGGGCGTCGACGGGGCGTCGAGCACCCGGACGCAGTCGGTGAGCAGATCGTGCAGGTGCGGGAACTGCCGGTCGTCCACGCGCACGCCGGAGGCGAGGAAGAGCAGGCGGTGCTGGCGCTCGCGCAGCAGCGCGGAGATGGCCTTGAGGACGGTGTCGAAACCCTTGAGGTTGCGCAGCGCGACGAGGGCCGCGCGGTCGGCGGGGTGCTCCCACGCGCGGGTGCTGATTCCGGGCAGCGAACGGTAGCTTCGGGACACTGAATCGGTCATGTCGGCCACGTTACCGGCTCGCGGTTGGCGCTCGCTTGGCGGCGGCGAAGGAGAGCGCGGCACCCACCGCGCACAGCACCATCACCGTGCCGAGCACCACCGGGTTCCCGCCGATACCGGCGAACAGGGCTGCGACGCCGCCCAGCACCATCCGGGCCGCGCCGAGCGCCGCGGAGGCGGTGCCGGCCAGGTTCCCGTGGTCGTCGAGGGCGAGGGCCGCCACCGTCGGCATGACGAGGCCGAGGCTCGAGACGGTGACGAACAGCGAGACGATCACCAGCGGCGGATTCCCCATCGCCAGCGTGACCAGCGACGCGATCGAGCCGATCACCATGCCCGCGAGCCCGATCCGCACCAGCGACGCGACCGGCACGCGGCCCACGAGCCGCCCGCCGATCAGGTTCGTGGTGAGCAGGCCCACGGCGTTCACCGCGAAGACGATGCTGAACTGCGACTCGGTGTAGCCGTAGTGGCTCTGGAAGACGAAGGCGGAGGTGGAGATGTAGGCGAACATGGCAGCGAAGGCGAGGCCGCCGGTCAGCGTGAGCGCGACGAAGCGCCGGTCCAGCGCGAGGGACGCGAAGCCGCCCGCCACTGACGCCCAGCCCACCGGCCGACGGTCCGCCTTCGGCAGCGTCTCCGGCACCTTGGCGGCGGCGATCACGAGCAGTGCCACGCCGAGCGCCGCGAGCACCACGAACAGGCCGCGCCAGTCCATGAACCGCAGCAGCTGGGCGCCCGCGAGCGGCGCGACGATCGGGGCCACGCCGCCGACGGCCATGAGCGCGGCGATCATCCGGGCGGCGGCGACACCGTCGAACAGGTCTCGGACGATGGCGAGGCTCAGCACGATCCCGGCCGCGCCCGCGGCGCCCTGCAGCAGTCGGGCGACGTCGAGCAGGTACACGGACGGGGCGACCGCGCACAGCAGCGAGCTGAGGATGAACAGCGCCATCCCGACGACCATCGGTCGTCGCCGCCCGATCGAATCCGACAGCGGGCCCACGAAGATCTGCCCCACGGCGAGGCCGATCAGGCACGCGGTGAGCGTCGCCTGGATCGCCGGCTGTGAGGCGTCGAGATCCGCGGCGGCGGCGGGAAGGGCGGGGAGGTAGAGGTCGGTCGTGATGGGACCGAACGCCGACAGCGAGCCCAGGATCAGGGCCAGCCGCAGGTTTCCTCGGGAGTCTGCGCGGGGTTGTGACACCCGTCAATCCAACCGCAGGTGCGCGGTCGCGGCGAAATCGGGCGCGAGGAGCAGCGCGCCGTCGGGGCCGCGGCGGCATGCGGCCACGGCGAGGTGCGCCGGGCGGGCCAGGTCGCCGGGAAGGACTGCGCCGCCGTCGATCTGGTAGCGCGTGTTGGTCACCTTCCACGACCGCGCGGTCGGGTCGACGGGCGAGCGCGGCGGTCCGCCGACCCGCGAGGACACGTAGACCTCCGTCACCTCGGGCGGCCAGTCGAAGGTGAGCCGGCCGTCGGTGAGCGCCACGTTCGCGATCGCCGGGAACTCCGCCGGTGTCGACGGTGCCGGCGCCGGGCCCGGGGCCGGGGATACGGGTCGCGGCCGTGCGGGAGTCGATGGCGCCGGCACCGGGGCGGGGCGGGCGTCGGAGCGGGCCTCGGTCGACGGGACCCCGTCGACCATCGCGATCACGGCGTAGACCGGCACCGCGCGGCGGGGCGCGCCGCCGTCCTCGAGCCGGGTCTCGCGGGTGCGGCCGACGACCGTCCAGCCACCGTCGGGCCGCTGCCGGCTGACCTTGAAGTCCGCCGCCGGATGCGGGGACGACCAGGTGACCAGCACAGCAC
>NZ_JAIULG010000004.1 GCF_020169415.1 Tsukamurella sp. M9C | reverse complement strand
CCTGTGGATTCCCCACGCCGGTCCCCCTCTCCACCCCCTGGTTTCGGTTACTGTACCGAGACATGTGGGAGGACAGGGGAAAGGCGGCTCGACCGCTGGCGCGGGCCCTGGCGGCAGCGGCGACGGTGGCGCTCGTGATGCTGCTCGGGGCGGCACCGGCGAGCCCCGCGCCGGACGGGATCACCGTCGACGTGGCTCTGGACCTCCGCGAGGACGGGGCCCTCGTCGTGAGCACCGTCATCACCGCGCCGACCGGGCGGGCGGTCGCCCAGCGGCTCCCGCTGGACGTCCCCGTCGAGGGCGACCGCACCCAGCACTACACCGTCGCTGATGTGAAGGCCGAGAACGGGACCGCCACCGTCGCCGACGGTGCGCTGCAGGTCTCCGCTCCCGGAGGCACCACGAAGGTCGGCTACACCGTGCGGGGCTCCGTGGAGAACGGCCCCGAACTGCAGCAACTCACCTGGCCTCTCGCGGCCGGGTACGCCGCCGACATCACGACGCTCACGGCGAGCTTCGTCTCCCCCAGCCCGAAGCCCGATTCGCCGCTCTGCGGCATCGGACGCACCGGGGAGCGCCGCCTGTGCACGCTCACCGAGACGGCCGCCACGGGCCGGGTCACCATGCAGCAGAACGGACTCGCGAAGGGACGCGTGGCCGTGTTCACGGTGCTGCTCCCGGCGGGCACCGTCGCCGCGGACGCGCGGTTCACGGGCGCGTCCGCGCCGCCGGCCGAACGCAGCGCGCCCGCGCTCATCGCGCTGTCGGTGGCCACCGTGCTCGCGCTGGCGGTCGCGGGCTTCGCGTTCCTGCGGCGGCGGGCCGACGACGCGGCCACCGGCTCCGTCGGACCGACCGCCGACCTGCTGGTCACCACCGGCTCGGTCGTCGCGAACGGAGGGACCGCGGCCGTCGCCTTCGCCTCGCCCGACGGGGTGCTCCCCGGCCAGGTCGGGGCCCTGCTCGACGGGCGCGTGCACGCCTCCGACGTCGGGGCGACGGTGCTCGACCTCGCCGTGCGCGGCTACCTGTGGATCGCCGAGCTCCCCGGCGGCGACTTCCAGATCTCGCGCCGGACCCCGCTCGACGGCGACGTCACCCCGGCGGAGCGCGCCGTCGTCGACGCGATCCTGCCCGACGGTGCCGAGTCCACCACGACCGGCGAGCTGGCGGGCGGCGCGCGCCGCGTCGAGCTGGCCGCGGCCCGCGGCGCGGTGCGGGAATCGGTCACCGCGCGCGGCTGGCTCCGCGGCGCCGGCCGGGCACGACGGACCGCGCCGGCTTTCGCCGTCGCCGGGGTGGGCGCGATCGCAGCGTTGATCTGCGCCTTCGCCGGGTTGACGGTGCTGTACGCCGTCGCGGTCATGATCGTCGGGCTGGGCCTGGCGGTGGCGGCGCTCCTCCTGCCGGACCGCACCGTCGCGGGCAGCCGGCTCGCTGCGGGCGTCGGCGGGATGCGCCAGTACCTGGTCGCCACCAACGTCGGCGCGCTGCCGCCGGCCGAGCGGGCGCTGCTCTTCGAGCGGGCACTGCCGTACGCGCACGCCTTCGGCGACCTGCGCGGATGGGTCGGGACCTGGGGCGGCACCGTCACCGCTCCCCTCGATTGGTACCGGTCCGCGCACGGCCCCGTCGCCGGCCTGACCGCGCTCGGCGCCGTCCTCGACGGCGTGGCGGCCCAGTCGGCCGCGGCGGAAAACAGGTAGCGCCCCTGCCCGTCCCCCCGCAGGATAGGACGAATGGGACATCTCGAGGCGACACACGTGGAGTACTTCCTGCCCGACGGGCGGGCGCTCCTCGGCGACGTCTCGTTCCGGATCGGCGACGGCGCGGTGGCCGCGCTCGTCGGCCGCAACGGCGCCGGCAAGACCACCCTGCTGCGGTTGCTCGCGGGCGAGCTGGAGCCGCACGGCGGCACCGTGACCTCCAGCGGCGGCGTCGGGGTGATGCCGCAGTTCATCGGCTCGGTGCGCGACGACCGGACGGTGCGCGACCTGCTGCTGTCGGTGGCCGCGCCGCGCTTGCAGTCCGCCGCGCAGGTGCTGGACGCGGTCGAGCTGACGCTGATGGACGACGACGGCGATGCCAATCAGATCCGCTACGCCACGGCGCTCGCCGAATGGGCGACGCGGGCGGTTACGCCGCCGAGACGCTGTGGGACGCGTGCACCGTCGCCGCACTGGGCGTCCCCTACGACCGGGCGCAGTGGCGCGGCCTGACCTCGCTGTCCGGCGGTGAACAGAAGCGGCTGGCGCTGGAGGCACTGCTGCGCGGCGACGCCGAGGTCCTACTCCTCGACGAGCCGGACAACTACCTCGACGTGCCCGGCAAGGAGTGGCTCGAGGAGCAGCTGCGGCAGACGCCGAAGACGGTGCTCTTCGTCAGCCACGACAGGGAGCTGCTCTCCCGCGCGGCCACGCGGATCGTCGCCGTGGAGCCCGCGCCCGGCGGCTCGGACACGTGGGTGCACGGCGGTGGCTTCGCGACCTTCCATCGGGCGCGCGACGAGCGCTTCGCGCGGTTCGACGAGCTCCGCCGGCGCTGGGACGAGCGGCACCAGCAACTCAAGAAGCTGGTGCTGACCCTACGCGAGCAGGCGAAGTTCAACGACGGGATGGCGTCGCGGTACCAGGCGGCGCAGACCCGACTGCGCCGGTTCGAGGAGGCCGGTCCCCCGCCCGAGCCGCCCCGGCGGCAGGAGATCACCATGCGGCTGCGCGGCGGCCGCACCGGCGTGCGGGCCGTCACGGCGAAGAACCTGGAGCTCACGGGCCTGATGCAGCCCTTCGACCTCGAGGTCTTCTACGGCGAGCGGGTCGCGGTGCTGGGCTCGAACGGTTCCGGGAAGTCGCACTTCCTGCGGCTGCTCGCGGGCGAGGAGGTGGCGCACACCGGCGACGCGACGCTCGGCGCCCGCGTCGTGCCGGGGCACTTCGCCCAGACGCACGCGCACCCGGAACTGCAGGGCCGCACGCTCGTCGAGATCCTCCGGCACGAGCATGCGGCGGACCTCGGCCGGTCGATGCCGGCGCTGCGCCGGTACGAGCTGCAGGGGCAGGCCGACCAGCGCTTCGAGAGCCTGTCGGGCGGCCAGCAGGCACGCTTCCAGGTGCTGCTCCTGGAGTTCGCCGGGAGCACCGCCCTGCTGCTCGACGAGCCGACGGACAACCTGGACCTGGAGAGTGCCGAGGCGCTGCAGGACGCGCTGGAGGCGTACGACGGCACGGTCTTGGCGGTGACGCACGACCGGTGGTTCGCGCGCTCCTTCGACCGGTTCCTGGTCTTCGGCTCCGACGGTGCCGTGCGCGAGGCCCCGGAGCCCGTCTGGCACGAGACGCGGGTGCAGCGCGCCCGGTGACCCCTGCGCCGCCATCGGCGATCGGAAACGACTGCGCCCCCGGCCGATTCGGCCGGGGGCGCAGTCGACGCGCGGGTTACGCGCTCTTCTCGCGACGCTCGTCGCGCGAACGCTTGCGGGGCACGATGGTCGGCAGCACGTTGTCGCGCACCGTCTCCCCCGTGACGACGACCTTAGCCACGTCGTCGCGCGACGGGATGTCGAACATGACGGGGTTGAGGACCTCTTCCATGATGGCGCGCAGGCCGCGGGCACCCGTGCCGCGGTGGATGGCCTGGTCGGCGATGGCGCCGAGGGCGTCCTCGTCGAACTCGAGCTCCACGCCGTCCATCTCGAAGAGGCGCTGGTACTGCTTGACGAGCGCGTTCTTCGGCTCCGACAGGATCGAGACCAGCGACTCCTTGTCGAGGTTCGAGACGGAGGCGATGACGGGCAGGCGGCCGATGAACTCGGGGATCAGGCCGAACTTGATGAGGTCCTCGGGCAGCACGTCGGCGAAGTGATCGACGGTGTCGACCTCCGCCTTGGTGCGCACCTCGTTGCCGAAGCCGAGGCCGCGCTTGCCGATCCGGTCGCCCACGACCTTCTCCAGTCCGGCGAAGGCGCCGGCCACGATGAACAGGACGTTCGTCGTGTCGATCTGGATGAACTCCTGGTGCGGGTGCTTGCGGCCGCCCTGCGGCGGGACGCTGGCCTGCGTGCCCTCGAGGATCTTCAGCAGGGCCTGCTGCACGCCCTCGCCGGAGACGTCGCGGGTGATCGACGGGTTCTCGCTCTTGCGGGCGATCTTGTCGACCTCGTCGATGTAGATGATGCCGGTCTCGGCGCGCTTGACGTCGTAGTCGGCGGCCTGGATCAGCTTGAGGAGGATGTTCTCGACGTCCTCGCCCACGTAGCCGGCCTCGGTGAGCGCCGTCGCGTCGGCGATGGCGAAGGGCACGTTGAGCATCTTCGCCAGGGTCTGCGCGAGGTAGGTCTTGCCGCAGCCGGTGGGGCCGA
The DNA here is from genome assembly GCF_020169415.1 of Tsukamurella sp. M9C. Lineage (GTDB taxonomy): Bacteria > Actinomycetota > Actinomycetes > Mycobacteriales > Mycobacteriaceae > Tsukamurella. The sequence goes on along the minus strand of NZ_JAIULG010000004.1, from coordinate 183,449 downwards.
GCATGAGGATGTTGGACTTCGCCAGCTCCACGGCCTCGCCGCGCGCGTCCTTGCGCTCGCCGGCCTGGATGCGCTTGTAGTGGTTGTAGACGGCCACGGCGAGGTTCCGCTTGGCGGAGTCCTGGCCGATGACGTAGTTGTCCAGGAAGTCGCGGATCTCGACGGGCTTGGGCAGCTCGTCCAGCTTCACGTCACTGGTCTCGGCCAGTTCCTCTTCGATGATCTCGTTGCACAGGTCGATGCACTCATCGCAGATGTACACGCCGGGACCCGCGATCAGCTTCTTGACCTGCTTCTGGCTCTTTCCGCAGAAAGAGCATTTCAACAGGTCTGCGCCGTCCCCGATCCGTGCCATGCCCTGTGCCTACTTCCCTTGCCGATGACTCGCCTGCCGCGTTGCTCAGCAGGTGGGGTCTGTTGTCGACGGTACCCGCGAACTTCCGTCCCGGCGACCGATATGAATAGCTTGCTAGAGGTGGCACCGGGGGCCGCGGAACCCGCTCACGCGGCGTGTCGCGACCCCCGGTGTCCTGCTGGAACTACTTCGCGGACGCCTTGCGGTACGGGAACACCGTGTCGACGATGCCGTACTCCTTGGCCTGGTCGGCCGTGAGGATGTTGTCGCGGTCCGTGTCCTTGCGGATCGTCTCGACGGTCTGGCCCGTGTGGCCCGCCAGGATCTCGTCGAGGCGGTTACGCGCGCGCTCCATCTCCGCGGCCTGGATCTCCAGGTCGGAGACCTGGCCGCGCATCGAACCGCCCGTGCGGGGCTGGTGGATGAGCACCGTCGAGTTGGGGAGCGCGGCGCGCTTGCCCGGGGTGCCGCCGGCGAGCAGGATCGCCGCGGCCGAGGCCGCGGTGCCCAGCACCACCGTCGCCACGTCGCAGTGGACGTACTGCATCGTGTCGTAGATGCCGAGGGCGTCGTAGAGGCTGCCGCCGGGCGAGTTGATGTAGATCGTGATGTCGCGGTCCGGGTCCTGCGACTCGAGCACCAGGATCTGGGCCATCACGTCGTTCGCCGAGACCTCGTCGATCTGGTTCTTGAGGAAGATGATGCGCTCGTCGAACAGCTTCGAGTACGGGTTGGTGACGCGCTCGTTGCCGTTCGCCGCGCGCTCGATGAACGACGGGACGTCGTAGCGGCCGGTGGCGGGGACGTGCAGGCCCTGGGCCGACATCGTGGTGGGGTAACCCTCAGTCATGGAAGTGTCCTCTCGCTACTTGACGGAGCTCGCGCGGCTGACGACGTGGTCGACGAAGCCGTAGTCGCGGGCCTCCTCGGCCGTGAACCACTTGTCGCGGTCGGCGTCGGACTCGATCCGCTCGATCGGCTGGCCGGTGAACTGGGCGTTGAGCCGGTTCATCTCCACCTTGGTCTTGCGGAACAGCTCCGCCTGGATGGCGATGTCGGAGGCGGTGCCGCCGATGCCGGCGGACGGCTGGTGCATCATGATCCGCGCGTGCGGGAGCGCGTAGCGCTTGCCCTTGGCGCCCGCGGCGAGCAGGAACTCACCCATCGAGGCGGCCATGCCCATCGCGTAGGTCGCGACGTCGCACTCCACGAACTCCATGGTGTCGAAGATCGCCATGCCGGCGGAGATGCTGCCGCCGGGCGAGTTGATGTAGAGGTTGATGTCCTTGGTCGGATCCTCCGCGGACAGCAGCAGCATCTGTGCGCAGAGCTGGTTCGCGATGTCGTCGTTCACCTCGCTGCCGAGGAAGATGATCCGCGACTCCAGGAGGCGGCTGTACACCGAATCGTTGAGGTTCAGGCCGGCAATTCCGGCCCGCATGGTGGGGTTGGAGTTCATCCGCTGCTCCCTGCCTTTCTTTCTGACATCGACAGTAACGAACGGAACCGACCGAACCGTCCCCCGGCACGCTCGGCTCCGCTGAGGGCAGAAACGCCCCGCAGCCGGATCGGCTGCGGGGCGCTCCGCGGGGTTCTACTTCTCGTCGGCCTCGGCGGTGATCTCCTCGGCCTCGGCGACCACGTCCTCCTCGGAGGCGGCCTCCTCCGCGAGCGCCTCGCCGGCGTCCTCGCGGTCGAACAGCTCCTTGGTGTCGACGACGTTGCCGTCGGCGTCCTTGACCGCGACCTCGAGGACCACGTCCGCGAGGCCCTTGCCGCGACGGACCTCCTGGAAGAGGGCGGGCAGCTGGCCGGCCTGCTGGATCTGCTGGATGAACTCGGCGGGCTGCATGCCGTAGCGCTGCGACTGGAACAGGATGTGCTCCTGCAGCTCCTGCTGGTCGACCTGCACGTCCTGCGCGTCGGCGATCGCGTCGAGGAGCAGCTGCACCTTGACCTGCTTCTCGGCGGACTCGCGGGCCTGGGTATCGAACTCCTCGCGGGTGGTGCCCTGCGCCTTGAGCGCGGTCTCGAGGAGCTCCTCGTTGTGGCCCACCTGGTGCAGCACGTCGTGCACGTTGGCGTCGGCCTGCTCCTTGACGACGGCCTCGGGCAGCGGCACCTCGACGGCCTCGAGCAGCTTGTCGAGCACGGCGTCGCGGATGTCCGCGGCCTGGCCGAGCTTCTTGTTCTGCTCGACGCGCTGGCGCAGGTCGGCGCGCAGCTCGTCGACGGTGTCGAACTCGCTCGCGAGCTGGGCGAACTCGTCGTCCAGCTCGGGCAGCTCGCGCTCCTTGACGGAGTCGACGACGACGGTCACGTCCGCCTCCTGGCCCGCGAACTCGCCGGCGACGAGGGTGGTCGTGAACTCCTTGGATTCGCCCGACTTCAGGCCGACGACGGCCTCGTCGAGACCGTCGATGAGGTTGCCGGAGCCGACCTCGTGCGACAGGCCGGTGGTCTTGGCGTCCTCGACGTCCTTGCCGTCGACGGTCGCCGACAGGTCGATGGTGATGAAGTCACCGGTCTCGACGGCGCGGTCGACGCCCTTGAGGGTGCCGAAGCGGGCGCGCAGGCCCTCGATCTGCTCGTCGATGTCGGCATCGGTGACCTCGAGCGACGGGACCTCGACCTCGATGGACGAGTACTCGGGCAGCGTGATCTCGGGACGCACGTCGACCTCGGCGGTGAACGAGAAGGCCTCGCCGTACTCGAGCTTGTCGATGTCGATCTCGGGCTGGCCGAGGGCCTTGATCTCGGAGTCCAGGACGGCCTGGCTGTACTTGCCGGGCAGCGCGTCGTTGATCACCTGCGAGAGCACGGCGTCGCGGCCGACGCGCGCCTCGATCAGCTTCGCGGGGGCCTTGCCCTTGCGGAAGCCGGGGATGTTGACCTGGTCGGCGAGCGTCGCGTAGGCGCGCTCGAAATCGGGCGCGAGCTCGTCGAAGGGAACCTCGACGCTCAGGCGGACGCGAGTCGGGCTCAGCTGCTCGACGGTGCTCTTCACTCGTTCTCCTCGGGTTGGTATCAGCAGGAGGGCCGCCTGATGTGCGGTTTCCTGCGGGCAGCACGGGACCCCGTCGGGCCCACGGCACTCGGATCAGCGTACGCGACGGTGCCCGGCCCCTGACAGCCCGGGCGGGGGTGCCGAGGGCCCGGGCGGCCCGGCGATCGGCCATGATGAGCGCATGATCGTGGTCGGACTCGTCCTCGCCGCCGTTGCGGCGCTCGTGCACTGCTTCATCTTCTACCTGGAATCGATCGCGTGGACCTCGCCGCGGTCCCGCGCGACCTTCGGCACGACGCCGGAAACTGCGGAGATCACCCGCCCGCTCGCGTTCAATCAGGGCTTCTACAACCTCTTCCTCGCGATCGCCGTGTTCCTGGGGATCGCGCTCTTCGGCGCGCAGCGCGCCGTCGGCGCGACGCTGGTGCTCGTGGGCGTCGGCTCGATGCTCGCGGCGGCGCTCGTCCTCGCCCTGTCGGACCGGACCAAGCTCCGCGCCGCAGCCATCCAAGGGACGGCGCCATTCCTCGCCGTCCTGTTTCTCGGCATCGGCCTCGCCGCGTAGTCGCACCCGCGCGACGCCGAACGCCCCGTCGGACGCCGAGCGGCGGCCGGCGGTTCGGCACGACGCGGGCGGGATCGTTCTACCCTGAGGTGGTGGAACTGAAGCTGCGCGCCATGGAGCGCACGGACCTGCGGTTCGTGCACGGCCTGTTCAACGACCGGGCGGTGATGTCGTACTGGTTCGAGGAGCCCTTCGACGCGCTGGCCGAGCTCGAGGACATCTACGAGCGGCACATCCACGACGAGCGCGAGCGGCGTTTCATCATCGAGTACGACGGGCTGCCGGTGGGCCTGGTGGAATTGGTCGAGATCAACGTCATCCACCGCAACTGCGAGTTCCAGATCATCGTCGCCCCGTCCGCGCAGGGCAAGGGCTACGCGGCGCCGGCCACTCGGAAGGCGCTCGACTACGCGTTCCGGATCCTGAACCTGCACAAGGTGTATCTCTACGTGGATGTCGCCAACGAGAAGGCCGCGCACGTCTACGAGAAGCTGGGGTTCGCCGAGGAGGGGCTGCTCCGCGAGCAGTACTTCTCGAACGGCGAGTACCGGGACGCGCGGCTCATGGGCCTGTTCCAACGCGACTTCCTCGCAACGGACCTGCCGCCCGCCTGACCGCCGCCGTGCACACATTGTGATGTGCCTCCCACCGAGGTGCGAATGTGAATCGGTGCGGGCGCACGGCGAAGGATGCTTCCCGTCGGTAACCATGGGGAATGACCACCTCGACGGAGCAACAGCCCACGAAGCAGCCGCCCCGCCCGGTCGTCTCCCGGGACGCCGCGATCGGCCCCGACGCCCGCCTGTCCTGGCTCCTCGCCGGCATGGCCGGCATGGTCGGCGCGGTCGCCTTCCTGCACTCGGCGGGGTATTTCGTCACCTTCATGACGGGTAACACCGAACGCGCGGTGCTCACGTGGTTCAAGGCGTCCGACGCGCAGCAGATCCCGGGCGCGGGCGCACTCGCCGCGACGGCCCTCATCGTCGCCTTCGTGACCGGCGTGGTCGTCGCGTCGATCTGCCGCCGCTACTTCTGGCACAACCACCCGCACGGCCCGACGGTCCTGACCACCGCGGGACTCCTCATCGCCTCGGCGACGGACTTCGCCCTGGACGGCTTCGACGAGCCCGAAGTGCGTTTCGTACCCATCCTCATCATCACCTTCTCGCTGGGCGCGCTGAACACCTCGTTCACGAAGAACGGCGAGGTCTCGGTGCCCCTGTCGTACGTGACGGGCACGCTGGTCAAGCTCGGCCAGGGCATCGAGCGGCACGCGACGGGCAACGGCACCGTCTTCGACTGGCTCGGCTACGCGCTGGTCTACGTCGGCTTCGTCCTCGGAGCAGCCGTGGGCGGCGTCATCGGGTCCTTCGTCACCGGCCCGCAGGTGATCCTCGTGGCGGGCCTGTTGTGCGGCGCCATCACGCTGGTCACGTTCCTGCACTCGGATCGGCGGAAGTTGCTGGGCTGACGTCCGGCGCACCCCACCGATCCGGGTTCAGCCGGATCTCGATACCGTCCGCGGACACTTCCACCCCGCCGGCGGCGGGCCGGGTGCGCACCTGCTCTCCCGACTCCGCGTCCACGAAGACGAGGGGCGCACCGTCGGGCTGCAGGTGGGCGTCGCCGAACTGGATCAGCGCGAGGAAGACGGGCAGCAGATCCTGCCCCGCGGCGGTGAGCCGGTACTCGGCGCGGGCACGCGCCCCCGGCTCGCGGTATTCGGTCGCCGCGATGAGGCCCGCCGTGGCGAGCTGCTTGAGCGCGCGCGAGACCGCGGGCGCGGAGGTCTCCGTCCGGTTCACGAGATCGTCGAACCGCGTCGTGCCGTAGAGCAGTTCGCGGACGACGAGGAAGACCGTCTTCGTGCTGAGCAGGTCCAGCGTGCGCGCGGCCGAGCAGCCGTCGCCGATCGCCCACCTACCCCGGTCCCGCAGCCGCTCCTCGAACTCCATGCCCCGATCATAACTAACGCTTGCGTTAGTCAGGCGGCGATGCTTGAATCAAGCTGACTAACGTAGTCATTACTCAGAAGGAGTCGCCATGGTCGCCATCAAGGACGCCGTCGTCGTGGTCACGGGAGGCCGACGGGGCCTCGGGGCCGCACTGGTCGACGGTGCGCTGGCCCGCGGGGCGCGGAAGGTCTATGCGACCGGCCGCGGGCCGTTCACCGATCCCCGCCCCGAGGTCGTTCCGGTCGAGCTCGAGGTCCGTTCTGCCGAGTCCGCCGAGGCGCTCGCACGCCTCGCGTCCGACGCCGAGATCGTCTTCAACAACGCGGGGATCATGACGCCCACCCCGCTCGTCACCGGGGATCCGCGCGACATCGAGGCGATGTTCGACGTGAACGCCTTCGGGTTGCTGCGCGTGGCGCGGGCGTTCGCGCCCGTCCTCGCGGCGAACGGCGGAGGCGCCCTCGTCGACATGCACTCGGTGCTGTCGTGGCTCGCCGGCTCCGGCGGGTACGGCGCCTCCAAGGCCGCCGCGTGGTCGATCACCAACTCCCTGCGGGCCGAGCTGGCCGCCCAGAACACCCAGGTCGTCGGCGTGCACGCGGGCTTCATCGACACCGACATGGTGTCCGCGATCCCCCTGCCCAAGGCGACGCCCGCCGCGATCGCCGCGGCGATCCTCGACGGTGTCGAGGCCGGCGACGTCGAGGTCCTCGCCGACGAGATCACCGCCGCGACGAAGGCGGCGCTGTCGGGCCCCGTCGAGGCCCTCGCCTTCCCCACGCCCGCCTGACCCCACACCGCATCGAGACCGAGGAACCGTCATGCCGCTCTGGAACATCCACCACACCCCCGGCGTCTTCACCCCCTCCGAGAAGGAGGCCCTGGCCGCCGCGATCACCGATCAGTACGCGGCCATCGGCCTGCCCCGCTTCTACGTCGTCGTCCTGTTCCACGAGGTCGCGCGGGAGAACTTCTTCATCGGCGGCGTCAGCGCGCCGACCGCGGTGCGCATCTCCATCGACCACATCGCCCGGCACGCATCCGATTCGGCGAGCCGCACCCGGATCGCCGAGTGGGTCCGCGCGATGGTCGCCCCCTCGCTCGCGCGACACCCGGACCTGCAGTGGGAGTTCCACGTCGACGACACGAGCGAGGAGATGTGGATGATCAACGGCCTCGTGCCGCCACCCGCGCAGTCGGACGTGGAGCGGGGCTGGGCCGCGGCGAACCGGAGCTCCGCGTACTGACCCGATTGCGGTCACCGCGAGCACAACCGGTGACAGGTACCGCCGGCCGCGGATAGCTTCCGGTCGGTGAGTACCGCCACCGTCGACGACGCGCCCTCCCCGTCCGCCCCCGACCGCTCGCAGTTGCGGCGGGTGATCGCGGCGTCGCTGCTGGGCACCACGGTGGAGTGGTACGACTTCTTCCTCTACTCGACCGCCGCGTCGCTGGTGTTCAACAAGCTCTTCTTCCCCGACGCGAGCTCCTTCGTCGGCACCATGCTCAGCTTCGTGACCTTCGCCGTCGGCTTCGTCATGCGCCCCGTCGGCGGCCTCGTCTTCGGGCACATCGGCGACCGCATCGGCCGCCGGCAGACGCTCGCGCTGACGATGCTGCTGATGGGCGTCGCGACGGCTCTCATGGGCGCGCTGCCCACCGCCGGCCAGGTGGGCATCCTGGCGCCGATCCTGTTGCTGCTCCTGCGGATCGTGCAGGGCTTCGCCCTTGGCGGCGAGTGGGCGGGTGCGGTGCTGCTCGCCGTCGAGCACGCGCCCGAGGGTCGCAAGGGCCGCTTCGGCGCCGTCCCGCAGGTCGGCCTCGCGCTGGGCCTCGGGCTCGGAACGGCCGTCTTCGCCCTGCTGCAAACGGTTTTCGACGACGACCAGTTCCTCCGGTTCGGATGGCGCATCGCCTTCGCGGTCTCGATCGTGCTGGTGGTGATCGGCATCGTCGTCCGGCTGGCGGTCGACGAGACGCCCGCCTTCGTGGCGGCGCGCGCCACTCTCGACACCACCCGCACTCCCCTGCGCCAGCTGCTCGGCGATCCGGTGCTGCGCCGCAACACGATCGCGGGCTGCCTCGCGCGGTGGGCCGAGGGCAGCGCGTTCAACACGTGGGGCGTCTTCGCGATCACCTACGCCACGGCCACCCTCGCGATGAACAAGGTGGACGTTCTGCTCGCCGTCACCGTGGCCGCCCTGGTCATGGCGGTGGTCATCCCGTTCGCGGGCATGCTCGCGGACCGGATCGGGCCGGCGCGCGTGTACGGGACGGGCGTGCTGCTCTACGGGCTCGCCGTCTTCCCCGTGTTCGCACTGTTCGGCACGGCGTCGATCGTGTGGTTCACCGTCGGCCTGGTCATCGTCTTCGGCCTGATCCACGGCGTCTTCTACGCCGCGCAGGGCACGTTCTTCGCGAGCCTGTTCCCCACCGAGGTCCGGTACACAGGGCTGTCGGTCGTCTACCAGTTCTCGGGGATCTACGCCTCGGGCCTGACTCCCCTCATCCTCACCGCCCTCATCCACGGGGCCGACGGTGCGCCGTGGACGGCGGCGGGGTACCTGGTCGCGACCGCGCTCATCTCGCTCGCGGCGACGGTCTGGATCCGCAGGGTCGCGCAGCCCGCGGGTTCGACGCTCGACGCCTGACCACCTCCGGCACGGTGCGGGTGCGGCCGCAAAACCGCTGAGCATCGATCTGTGATGCATGCCACACTGCGTGCATGACGGCCCACATCCGCGAGTTCCACGACGACGACCTGGACACCATCGTCCGGCTCTGGGAAGCCGCCTACCACCGCGGAACGCCGCCGGTGTACTCCATGGCGGAGGTGATCGCCTCGTGCCAGCAGGACCACGCGATGGTCGCGACGGAGGGCGATCGCGTGGTGGCGGTCGCCGTCGGCCGTGCGGCGCACGCCCAGGGCTGGATCGTCTTCTTCGACGTCGCGCCCGATACCGATCCGGCCGTCGCGGGGCTCGTGCTCGACGCACTGGAACGACGCATGGCGCCGCTCGGGCTGGGCAAGCTGTCGGTGCTCACCGCGGGCGACGACGACGCCTCCGCCGCACTCTCGAAGAACGGCTTCGTCGTGCGCGATCCGGTCCGCTACCTGGAGCGGCCCATGCCCGTGCAGCGCCGAGAACTGGACCTGCTCAAGGAGGTCGGTGGACGACTGCTGCCGCGCCAGCTGTGGGACCGCGTGAGCGGGATGCGGCGGGAGAAGGAGATGCTCGAGCAGCGCCTCGTGACCCCGCTCGCCCGGCCCGACATGGCCGAGCGCTTCGGCGTCATGCCCCCGCACGCGGTGATGCTCTTCGGCCCGCCCGGGACCGGGAAGACCACCTTCGCGAAAGCCGTTGCCTCGCGCCTCGACTGGCCCTTCGTCGAGCTGTTCCCGTCCCGGCTCGCCGACTCCCCCGGCGGTCTCGCCGGGGCGCTGCGCTCCGCGTTCGAGGCGATCGCCTCCTTGGAGCACGCGGTGGTGTTCATCGACGAGGTCGAGGAGATCGCGTCGCATCGACGCGGCGATCCCCCGTCGCCCACGCAGGGCGTGACGAACGAGTTGCTCAAGCAGGTCGCCGAGTTCCGCGACCAGGAGGGGCGGCTGCTGGTGTGTGCCACCAACTTCGTGCGCGCCCTCGACGACGCCTTCCTGCGGCACGGGCGCTTCGACTACGTCATGCCGATCGGTCTGCCGGACGCGGACGCCCGCTCCGCCATCTGGGGCCGCTACATCCCCGACCACGTGGTCGGCACGGTGGACATCGCCGCACTCACTGCGGCCAGTGAGGGGATGACGCCCGCCGACATCGAGTACGCGGCCCGCCGGGCCTCGCAGGACGCCCTCGCGCGGGCGCTCGACGCGCCGGACGGCGCCCGCACCGAGGAGCTGAGCACCGACGACTACCTGGCCGCCCTGGGCGCCACCCGGGCCACCGTCTCCCCCGCCGTCGCGGCCGAGTTCTCCGAGGACATCGAGACCTACGCGCGCCTCTGACACCCGCGGACCGGCGCAACGAATTGGAACAAAGGAGCGCCGTCTGATACAGTTTCGAACAAGTTCGTGAGCGTGACTGTAAACCGCTCAGTGAAACAGAGGCCGGGGCGCGTTACAGGTGCCACCGGCCTCGCCCATATCCGGAGCAGGATGCTCCGCATCCCGCCTAGTCTTGGAGCATGTCCAGGCGAGCCCGCGTGACCGTGCCGGAGGCGGCACCGTCGGCGGCGAACGGCGCGCGGACGATCCCGGAACTCGAGACCCTGATCCGCACGTGCAGGGCATGCCCGCGCCTGGTCGCGTGGCGTGAGGAGGTCGCCCGCATCAAGCGCGCCGCGTTCGCCGACGAGGACTACTGGGGACGACCGGTGCCCGGATTCGGCCCCGTGGAGGCGCGCATCCTCATCGTCGGCCTCGCGCCCGCGGCGCACGGCGCGAACCGGACGGGCCGGATGTTCACCGGCGACCGCAGCGGCGACGTCCTCTTCGCCGCCCTGCACGCCGTCGGCCTGGCGAATCAGCCGCGGGCCGTGGCGATCGACGACGGGATGGAGCTGTTCGACGTTCGGATGAGCTCGCCCGTGCGCTGCGCGCCGCCGGAGAACAAGCCGACGCCGGCGGAGCGCCGTGCGTGCGCGCCCTTCCTCGCGCGCGAACTCGAGCTGCTCCCCCGCACCCGGGTGGCCGTGGTCCTCGGCGCGTTCGGCTGGCAGGCGCTGTTCTCCGTGCTCGCCGACGGCGGCTGGCGCATCCCGAGGCCGCGGCCCGCGTTCGGACACGGCGCCCGCGTGGACCTCGTCCATCCCGACGGTCGCACGCTCGCCGTCCTCGGCTGCTTCCACGTGAGCCAGCACAACACCTTCACCGGGCGGCTCACACCGTCCATGCTGGAGGATGTCCTCCATCGCGCGCGGACGATCGCGGGCGACGGTGTGGAGGAAGGGGCGACGGTGATGGTCCGGGTCAAGCGGGTGTACGAGGCGGAGGCGGCGGGCGACGGCGAGCGGATCCTCGTCGATCGGCTGTGGCCGCGCGGGATCAGCAAGGACCGCGCCGATCTGGCGCAGTGGTGCAAGGAGATCTCGCCGTCCACGGAGCTGCGGAAGTGGTACGAGCACGATCCGGCGAAGTACCCCGAGTTCGTCGAGCGGTACCGGGCCGAGCTCGCCGAACCCGAGGCGGCCGCGGCGTTCGAGGGGCTGCAGGCCCGGGTCGACGCAGGGCCGGTCACGCTGCTCACCGCCTCCAAGGCGGAGGGCATCAGCCACGCGCACGTGCTCGCCGCGCTCCTGACCGGGCGCGACCCGCTCGTACGTTGACGGACCTAACTTCTCCGACCGGCACCGTCGGGCATCGTCCGACTGCTAGCGTCGCGCCGTGGCCGCGTTGTCCTTCCTCGACCGAGAGCACTCCGTCGCACCGCTGAACTACAACCGGTGGTTGATCCCTCCGGCGGCGCTGGCGATCCACCTCTGCATCGGGCAGGTGTACGCGACGAGCGTCTACAAGGACGCGCTGGTCAAACACTTCGACACCAACAAGACGATGATCGGCATCGTCTTCTCCATCGCCATCGTCATGCTCGGCCTCTCGGCGGCGGTCTTCGGCACCTGGGTGGACCGGGTCGGGCCGCGGCGCACCATGTTCACGGCCGCGAGCTGCTGGGGCGCGGGCTTCCTCATCGCCGCGGCGGGCATCGCGACCGGCCAGCTCTGGCTCGTCTACCTCGGGTACGGCGTGGTCGGCGGCATCGGCCTGGGGCTGGGCTACATCTCGCCCGTGTCCACCCTGATGAAGTGGTTCCCCGACCGGCCCGGGCTCGCGACGGGCATGGCGATCATGGGCTTCGGCGGCGGCGCGATGGTCGCCTCGCCGATGTCGAAGGAACTCATGAAGTTCTACGGCGGCGCCGAGGCCGGCGGCAGCGCGGTGACCAAGCTGTTCATCACGCTCGGCATCGTCTACTTCGTGGTGATGATGATGGGAGTCTTCACCATTCGCGTTCCCGCGCCCGGCTACGTTCCCTCGGGCTTCGATCCCGCGACCGTCACCTCCAAGGCGATGGTGAGTGCCGGGAACGTCTCCGCGGCCAACGCGATCAAGACGCCGCAGTTCTGGCTGCTGTGGATCGTGCTGCTGTGCAACGTGACCGCGGGCATCGGCATCCTCGAGCAGGCCGCCGACATGATCCAGGACTTCTTCCGCGACGACACCGGCGTCTCCGCCGTCACCGCGACCGTCGCCGCCGGCTTCGTCGGGCTGCTGTCGGTCGCGAACATGGCGGGCCGGCTCGGCTGGTCGACGACGTCGGACTACATCGGCCGCAAGCCGACGTACATGGTCTACCTCGGCGGCGGAATCCTGCTGTACCTCGGGCTCGCGACCATCGGCGCCACGTCGACGGCGCTGTTCGTGCTGTTCTGCGCGGTGATCATCTCGTTCTACGGCGGCGGCTTCGCGACGGTGCCCGCCTATCTCCGCGATCTGTTCGGGACCTACCAGGTGGGCGCGATCCACGGCCGGCTCCTGACCGCGTGGTCGACGGCGGGCGTGCTCGGCCCGCTCATCGTCAACCGGGTGTTGGACTCGAAGAAGGATCGCGTTGACGGGGCCGGCAAGGCGATCCCGCTCGAGGCGGCCGACTACCACCTCGCGCTCTACATCATGGTCGGCGTGCTCGTGGTCGGCTTCCTCGCGAACCTCGCCATCCGCCCCGTCGCCCAACGGTGGCACGAGCAGGGCACCGTCGTCGATGCGGTCGACGCCGCGCACGCACCCAAGGAGACCCGATGACCGACACCGGATCCGATGGACGGCACCCCGTCCAATTGGTCGTGACGTGGACCTTGGTCACGATCCCGCTGCTGTACGGGCTGTACAACGCCGTCGACGCGGCGCTGCAACTCTTCCAGGGCTGAGGCGCGGCGACCGATCAGCGGCCGCGGCGGAAGAAGCCGCGCCGTGGGCGTCGGGGCTCCGGCGGGATGAGCGCCTCGCGGAAGCGATCCGCGAAGCCCGCGATGGCCCGCTGCTCGTCGTCGAGGAGATGACTGTTCCCGCTGGTCACCTCGACCGCGATCGGCGTCCCCGGCCCTACGCCGAGATCGTCCCAGCAGAGCGAGAGATTCTGCGCCAGCAGACGCCGCTCGCCCACGATGAGGTAGATCCTCGAGGCGTACCGGGAGCTCTCCCAGCTCAGACGAGCGGCGCGATCGGCATCGAGATAGCCGTGCGCGACGAAACGCTCCAGGTACACGGGACCGACGGTACGCCGCTCAGTCGCGTTCCGCCGCGTTCCCGGCCGGGGCCGAGACCGGCGGGGTGAGCGACCAGATGGTCAGGTACGCGAGCCCGAAGAACGCCGCCACTGCGACCGCGACGCCGGTGGACTGGACGTAGGAGAACGGGGAGGTCACCCAGTCGAGCGTCGCGATCACGACGGCGTCCGGCCGCGTCACCAGATCCCACGAGTTCCACCGCTGGAACCGGCCGATCACCACCCCGATCGCGCACAGCCCCACCGACAGCACGACGGCGAGCCACCCCCAGCGCGCGCCGAACTCCCGCTGCAGGCGGCGATGCACCAGGAGCATCGAGACGACGCCCAGCAGGATCCCCGTCCACGCGGCGAAGCCGTACTGCAGCACGTGCCGCCACATGTTCTCGTCGTCGCCGAGGTGGACGAGGTCGGTCACCAGGTACGGCGAGTTGGGCAGGAAGGCCAGCCAGCCGAGGCCGAGCGGCACGAGCGCCCACCGGCTGCGGACCGTCGCGAAGCCGACGGCGAAGACCATCGGGATCCACGCGAGGAAGAGGTTCCAAATGAGGAAGCGGCTGGGGTAGGTGAGCGGGGCCGAGGTGTCGGTGGTCCCGAGGACCACGGTGAGCGCCGTCGTGGCGAGCAGGGAGGCCAGCAGCAGCACGGCGCGCGTTCTCGTCATCAGATCAGTTTGCCAAAGCACTCGGAGTCGTTAACAAAGGTCAGGTCTGACCATCCGCGACTCGTGACACGACCACTCCTCGTCGACCTGGACGGCACCGTCGAGCTCGAACCGGTGCTTGCGGTAGAAGGCGAGCGCTCTGGCGTTGCCCGTCGCCAGCCACAGGTACGCCCCGCACTCCCCGATCACCGCGTCCAGGAGGTCCGCCGCCACTCCCGTGCCGTGGTCGCCCGGTAGGACGTTCAGGGACCAGAGCTGCGTGGTCGACGGTGCGCCCACGTCGCGCGCGGGACCGCCCGTCGCGAAACCGACGATCCTCCCCGTCGCCGTGTGCACGGCGCAGCGAGTACGGACGCCCTCCGATTCCTGACGATCCAGCCCGCCGATGATCCGTTGCCAGCGTTCCGTCCCGTCCGCCACGGTGAGGGCGTCGAGCTTCACGCGGTCCACCAGGCCGGGGTAGGTCGCCTTCCAGACGCGGACGTGCACGTCGGCGAGCGCTCGAGCGTCGCCGTCCTCGAGCCGCCGGATGAGGTAGCCGGCACCCGCGTCACTGCTCAGGACCATGCGGTGAACAGTAGTTCCGACTCACCCGCGCTGCCCGCCCCGCGGAAAAGCGATTGCCCGCTCCGCGGCAGCGACCGTACCGTCGGTGCCGACTCCGCCCAAGTCGCGTCTACCCGGTAAGGACGCGACCTACCCGCGATGGTGAGGGTGGCCGCCCGTTCGAGCCGGGCCGGAGCCGGAGGGCTCACATCGACGCGGGCGTAGTCGGGGTCCTCACCACGGGTACTCTCTTACCTGGTCGCGCGAGCGATCACGGGATGTGGCGCAGCTTGGTAGCGCATTCGCTTTGGGAGCGAAGGGTCGCAGGTTCAAATCCTGTCATCCCGACAGAACACAGGACCAGTCGCGAGGAAGCGTGAGTCCGACTGAAGGTCGCGGTCAATCAGCGCTCTCGTGTCCAACGATCAACATGCCATGCCCCATCCTCGAAAAGCAGGTCCACCCGGACATTCTCATGATTCACACCCGGACGAATATCTTTGTCGTAGTAGGCCACACTCTTGATGTAGCTGTCACCCCCGCGATTGAGGTCGACCGCAAATTTTCTGCTCGACAGGTTGGGCGCCATCCCGTCACGGAAGATCATGGCCTTGAGATACGCCTGCGCGTCAGCCTCACACCTTCCGCGCAACTCAGCCACCAGCGAGTCCGACAAGAATGATTGCGTTGACTGAGACCGCTCCAATGCGTTGACCAGCATGTCAACAGCAATCCGAGCCAAGGCCTTGTCTTCGTAGGGATTCCACTTCTCACGACTTCCACCTGGCACTGCATCTCCTGTACTTGTCGTCATTTTCGTTCCAGGCAACGCCGGGTGTGAGCCCTGGGCCCACGACGAGGTAGCCGATTCGTACGTGCACCCTAAGCCTGTCATCCCGACGGAGACCGTCCTGCCTCTGCCCGGCCCCCGGCAGTCTGTAACGATTCGACCGCCCCCGGCGATATGCCCGACGACCAGCCGTACCCCGTTCCGTCGTGCGCGGTGCCGTGCCGACGATGCGCGCCCGCTTCCACCGGTACCCCGCGCCGGAGTAACAACGACGATCCCGACACAGGAGGGACCAGCATGCGCTGCGGAACCGCACTCGCCGGCCGCTACGAACTCCTCCGGCTCATCGCCACCGGTGGCATGGGTCAGGTCTGGGAGGCGATGGACACGCGGCTCGACCGCCGCGTGGCCGTCAAGGTCCTCAAGGCCGAATTCTCCGAGGACCAGGAGTTCCTCGCCCGCTTCCGCAACGAGGCCCGCACCACCGCCGCCCTCAACCACCCCGGCATCGCCGGCGTCTACGACTACGGCGAAACCGCCGACCAGGCCGGCGGCGCACCCCTGGCCTACCTCGTCATGGAACTCGTCAACGGCGAACCCCTCAACGCCGTCCTCAGCCGCCTCGGGCACCTGAGCCAGGCCCAGGCCCTCGACCTGCTCGAGCAGACCGGCCGCGCCCTCCAGGTCGCCCACACCGCCGGCCTGGTGCACCGCGACGTCAAACCCGGCAACATCCTCATCACCCCCACCGGGCAGGTGAAGATCACCGACTTCGGCATCGCCAAGGCCGTCGACGCCGCACCCGTCACCAAGACCGGCATGGTCATGGGCACCGCCCAGTACATCTCCCCCGAGCAGGCCTCCGGCGAGGACGCCACCGCCGCCTCCGACGTCTACTCCCTCGGCGTCGTCGGCTACGAATGCCTCACGGGGCACCCGCCGTTCACCGCGCCGACCGCGGTCGCCCTGTGCGTCCAGCACATCCGGGAGGAGCCGCCGGCGCTGCCGGCGTGGGTGCCAGCAGGTGTCGACGACGTCATCATGCGCGCCCTCACGAAGGAGCCCCGGCGCCGCTTCGCCAGCGGAGGCGAACTGGCGGAGGCGATCACGAGGGCCCGGCTGTCCCCTACCCTCCGGTCCGGTCGCACCGCCGCGTACGCCCCGACGGTCCGCCGCACCGTCGGGCCGCGCACGGTCACGCGACCGGCGACGCCGCCACCCATCGGATCCACCGCGCCCACACAGCCCCATGCCCACGGCGCCACCGCCGGCCACCGCCGGAAGCGGTCGGTCGCCGTCGCGGGGGCGCTGGCGGTCGCCGCGATCGCCCTCGGGGGCGCGCTCGCCGTCAACGGCATGGGCGACGACGGTGCCGGGCCCACGGCGGGACCGACGGCCGACAACCCCGGCGCGATGACCACGGCGCGGGCGATGGCCGAGCGCCCGTCCGACCGGGCCGACCCCGCGCCGTTGACGCGACCGACGGACATCCCGCGGACCACGACGTCCACCGTCCCACGGCCCACCAGTACCTCGACGACGCCGACCAGCACCTCCACGACGCCGACGTCGACCACCACCACGACGCCGACCACGACAAGCACGACGACAACGACGCCGACGACCACGTCCTCGACCCCGACGACGACCTCGTCGTCGAAGCCACAAGCGGAGTCACGCGTCTAGCGACCGCCGGACTCCCAGCACCAGGTACACGACGATCCCGACGAGCAGCGCCCAGAAGGCGGAGCCGACGCCGGCCACCGTCGTGCCCGAGGCGGCGACGATGAACGTCACAGCGGCGGGCACGCGAGCCGATTCGTCGGCCATGGCACCGGCGCACGCGGCGGCGAAGGCGCCCACGAGCGCGACGCCGGCGACCGCCTGGATCACGCCTTCGGGCGCGGCCAACACCACGGCGGTCAGGCCCGTGCTCAGCACGCCGAGAACGAGATTCGCCGCGCCCGAGGAGACGCCGGCGATCCACCGTCGAGACGTGTCCGACCCCGCGTCGGGTCCCGCCGCGAGCGCCGCGCTGATCGCGGCGAGGTTGATCGCATGCCCGCCGAAGGGCGCCCCGACGACGCTGCCGACGCCGGTCACGGCGAGCGACGGCCGCCACGGTACCGAGTACCCGTAGCTCGCGAGCACCGCTGCGCCCGGGATGTTCTGCGAAGCCATGGTCACGATGTACAGCGGCAACACCACCCCGGTGAGCGCCTGCAGCGTGATCGAGGGGGTCGTCCACTCGACGTGCGGGACCAGCTCCGCGACGGCGGGGACGGCATCGTCGCGCACGAGGGCCACGGCGATCACGACGAGCGCGGCCACGAAGGCCAGCGGCACGGCCCACCGCGGGCGGAGCTTGAGCAGTACCAGCCACACCACCAGCACGGGCGCCACCGCCCACGGATGCTTCGCGAGCGACGTGACCGGCGCGATGCACAGCGGCAACAGCACGCCCGCCAGCATGGCCTGGGCGATGGGCGTCGGAATCTTCTGCACCCAGCGCGCGAGGGCCGGCCAGAGCCCGGTGAGTACGAACAGCACGCCGCAGATGACGAAGGCCCCCACCGCCGCCGGCCAGCCGCCCGCGACGGCGCCGGTGGTCGCGAGGAGGGCCGCGCCGGGCGTGGACCAGGCGCTGATGATCGGCATCCGGTACCGCCAGGAGAGCAGGGCGGACGCGGCGCCCATGGTCACCGTGACGGCCAGCAGGCCCGACGCCGCCTGGCCCGGGCTCGCGCCCATCGCGCGCAGGCCCGCGAGCACCACCGCGAAGGCGGAGGTGTACCCGACCAGGGCGGTCACGATGCCCGCGCCCACCGGCACCATCGTTCCGTTCTCAGAACGTTCCATGAACAGAACGTAGCATGGGGTCATGCCCTCCCCCGACGTCGGCCGACGCCTCCGCGAGCTGCGCACCGAGCGCGGCCTCAGCCTGTCCGAGCTCGCGCGCCAGGCCGGCGTGGGCAAGGGCTCGCTCTCGGAGATCGAGGCCGGCGGCCGCAATCCGACGGTCGAGACCCTCTACGCGCTGTGCGGCCCGCTCGACGTGCCGCTCACGGCCCTCGTCGGGGAGTCCCCCGGCGCGCACAGCGTCGCCGACGGCGGCATGCGCACGGCACTACTCTCGGTGCGCCACCTGCCGCACGTCACCGTCGAGGTGTTCCGGCTCGAGTTCCCCGCCGGGTCCGATCACGTCTCCCCCGGGCACGGTCCGGCCGTCCGGGAGCACCTCACGGTGGTCGACGGCGCCCTCACCGTCGGCCCGGTGGGCGCCGAAACAACGGTGCACGAGGGTGATTCGCACTCGTGGACGAGCGACGGGCCGCACCGGTTCGCCACCGTCGACGGCGCCGAGGCCGTCGTGGTGATCACGACGCCCCGCTAGAAGGACTCCGCGCCCTGCGCGCTCACGACCATGCCGTGCCCGGTGGTCCGGTTGGTGAAGGCAGTGCCGTACTCGTTGGCGACGATGAACCACCCACGGGCGGTGTAGGTCTTGTAATCGAGCGTCACCGGATCGATCGCCCCCAGGTTGCCGAGCACGTACGACAGCTCGCCGTCGCTGGTGACGTTGACGCCGTTCGCCTCGTCGCCGGAGTCGGTCCGTGGCCGCGGCTGATCGAAGACGAGCTGACAGCCGGCGCTGCTCGCGCTGATCTGGCAGCGCGTGCGGCCGCTGCGGGTCTGAATGAAGGTGAAGCCGTTCCCGTTGTCGGGCAGGGCGACCGCCGCGGTCGGCCCGCTCGACGAGGGCGCGCTGCTCGTCGTCGACGGTGCGGTGGTCGTCGTGACCGGTGCGGGCGTGGCCGGCGCGGGGGTGGCGATCCCCGGGCCGACCCCGCCGCGGATCACCGTGACACCGGCGCCGTTCCCGGACACCGTCGCCGAGCATCCCGCGAGGAGCGCAAAGCAGCCCGCCACCACCGCGGGCGCGAGTCGTGCGCGCATCCGGACCTCCGCATCATTCTCGTCACTTCTGCCACAAGCGTAGACTTCCATCCCACTCGTTGCACGGACGGCGCCCGCGGCGCCCGTCCGACCGGCTCACACTCCCGGCCGGTCCGCGCCGCTCCAGAGACTCCCGGCGTAGCGTCGCGATCGTGAATCTCCTGCTGCTGTCGCTCAACGCGGGCGCCCTGCCCGACTTCCTCCGCCGGCACACCGGGCGGGAACCGAGCGCCCTGCGGATCGGCTTCATCGACGACGCCGGCGCGCCGTACGCCGACCAGCCCTTCGGCTCGTTCGAGTGGACGCAGCTCACGGACCTCGGCTTCCGGCTGACCCGGATGACCCTCGCGAAGTACACGGACCCGGCCGATTTCGACTCGGACCTGAACACCGTCGACGCCGTGTACCTCTCCGGCGGCCACACGTTCGTGCTGCTGGGCGCGCTGCAGGCCAACGGCACCGGAGAGGTGCTCAAGGCCCGGGTACGCGCGGGCCTGCCCTACGTCGGGCTCAGCGCGGGCTCAGTCGTCGCGGGGCCGAACGTCGAGCCGGTCGCTCCCCTCGACGACCCCACGGACGCGCCCGGCGTCACCGACTTCACCGGGCTGGGCCTGGTCGACACCGTCGTCATCCCGCACGCCGACGGCGCGCTCCCGCCTTATCCCTCGGCCATGATCGACGACGTGGTCCGCACCTACGGCGGCCGCTTCCCGCTGACCCGCGTCAACGACGACCAGGCTCTGCTCGTCGAGGGCGGCGTCGCCACCCTCATCCCCTCGGCGATCACGTAGCGGGCGCGCCGGAGAGCGCGTCACACGCCGCGGTTCCCGCCTCGGCGCGCCTTTGCGAGCGTTACGATCGACGGATGACCGGCATGCTCTCCGACGTATTGCCCTCGGTCTGTACCGCTTTCGGCATCGCCGGGGAGAACCCGCTGGGCGTGACGATCGAACGCGACGTCGTCCTGCTGCTCATCGACGGCCTCGGCGCGGAGCTCCTGCGCCGCCACGCCGACGATGCCCCGACGCTCGCCGCGCACGTGCACACCACCCTCAACGCGGGCTTCCCCGCGACCACCGCGAGCAGCCTGTCGAGCCTCGCCCTGGGCGCGCCGTGCGCGGCGCACGGCATCGTCGGATACAGCTTCGGCGTCCCCGACGAACACGGCCGGCGCCTGTTCAACTCGCTGCGCTGGACCATCGACGGCGCGAGCGGGCCCGACGCCCGCGCATCGCACCCGCCCCGCGAGCTGCAGCGCCGCCGCAGCCGCTTGGAGGACCTCGCCGACGCGGGCGCGGAGATCCACTACGTAGTCCCCGCGTATCAGGAGACGTCGGGCCTGACCAGGGCCTCGTTCCGCGCCACGGGCGTTCAGCACCCCGCCGCAAACCTCGACGAGGTGCGCGAGGGCGTGCTCGCCGTCGCCCGGCACGACACCGCCGCCCGGCGCTTCGCCTACGCGTACACCGGCCTGTTGGACGCGGCGGGGCACGTGCACGGCCCCGGCTCGCCCGAGTGGCTGGGCGTGCTGCGCGCCGTCGACGCGATGTTCGCGGACCTCCTCGCGGACCTGCCCGGCACGTGCACTCTTCTGGTGACCGGCGATCACGGGATGATCCAGGCCGAGTCGCTGGTGAACCTCGACGCACTGCCCGCCCTGCACCGCGGCGTCCGGATCATCGCCGGCGAGGCGCGGGTGCGGCACGTCTACCTCTCGCGGGGCCACCACGTCGACGACGTGCGCGCGCGCTGGTCGGAGACCCTCGGCACCCACGCCCACGTGGTGACCCGCGAACAGGCGCTCGACGAGCACTGGTTCGGCCCCACGCCCCCGAACCCCGTGGTCGCCCACCGCATCGGCCACGTCCTCGCCGTGGCGCAGGGCGGGTCGGTGCTGGTCACACCCAGCCAGGAGCCGATGGAGTCGCGGATGCTCGGACATCACGGTGCGTGGACCGTCGACGAACAGGCCATCCCCCTGATCACCACGACGCCATGATCGGACACGGGCGCACGCGCCCCTTGTCCGATTCTTGCAGCAGTATCACGTAGGATACCGAAACAAACACGACCGCAGCCCGGGGTGAAGACGCTCAGCCCTTGCACGACACCAGGGTGGTGCCCACCATCGAAACGACGAAGCCGCCGCAGGTCGCCGCGCCCGAGAAGGCCCCGGCGAAGCCGAAACGCGAGCAGACCGCGGACCTCACCCGGGTCCTGCTGTTCCTCGGCGTGGTGATCGCACACTGCGTGACCACGATCAACTACTCCCCGGACGTGATCCGCCAGACCGGGCTGGTCTCGGCGGCGCTGCACCTCACCCGCTACGGCTTCGTCGCGGTGACGCTGTTCGTGCTGGTCCTGAGCATGCGCGGCCGCACCATGACGGCCCGGGAGTTCTGGCGCAAACGCTTCGGGCTCATCGTGGGCCCGTACCTGGTGTGGACCCTCGTCTACTCGATCACCGACCACCTGCTCATCGCCGGCGATCCGTTCCCCTCACCCGGGCGGTGGCTCGGCGATCTCGCGCGCACCACCCTGACCGGTGACGCGAAGTACCAGCTGTACTTCCTGCTGATCTCGATGCAGATCTACCTGTTCTTCCCCGCGCTGCAGAAGCTCTCCCGCAAGCTCGAGGGCCACCCGTGGACGGTGCTGCTGACCGCGGGCGCGATCCAGCTCGGGTTCTTCGCCTTGTACCAGTACGCACCGCGGCCGGCGGGTCAGCCGTGGGAGACGCTGTTCAACCACATGTGGAAGCTGCTCCCCATGTACGTGCTCTTCGTGGCGATGGGCATGCTCGCCGCGCAGCACTACGAGAAGGTCGGCCCCTGGCTCCGCGCGCATGCGCTGCGGCTGGTCGCCGTCTGCCTCGCGGCGGGCGCCTTCAGCCTCGTGATCTACCTGCGTGACACCGAGCCCGGGAACGTCCCGGACGCCGCCACCGCGGCGTGGAATCCGCTGTACCTGCCCTGGTACGTCGCCGCGACGATCCTGATCTGGCTCGGCGCGATGATGTGGGACGACCTGCGCGCCTCCGGCCGGGCCGTGGGCGAGCGTGTGGTCTCCTACGCGACGATCCGCGCCTTCGGCGTCTTCGCGGTGCACCCACTGATGCTCGACATCCTCAGCAAGGCCGGCTTCTTCGAGCTGCTGGGCAGCTGGTTCCCCGCGTCGGCGTTCTTGCGCGCCGCGGCGCTGTCGGTCGTCGTGCTGGCGATGTCGCTGCTCTTCGTCGACCTGGTGCTGCGGACCCCCGTCAGCCGCTGGATCGTGGCCCGCGAACGGGCCTGAGCGACCCGCGCGTCAGTACCAGCTCGACGGTGCCGCCTGCGGCTTCTGCAGCCACAGCGCGTCCGTCGACAGGTTCTGCGTACCGAACTGCCAACGGCGGAGCGCCTCGTCGCGAAGCACCTGGTCGAACTGCTCGTTGCGCGTCCGCTGATCCACGTACAGCAGCGTCTGCACGCCGGCCAGGAAGGGCACCGTCAGGATCTGCGCGATCGCGGCGCCGACACCGGCGATGGCGAGGCCCGTCACCGTCGAGCCCGCGAGGGTCTCGAGCCCGGCACCGTCGTCGACGAGCACGCTGACGACGCCGAACGGGATCGAGACGACGATGCCGATGATGCCGGTGATGAGGTAGGTGAGCAGCAGGATGCCGAGGACCCGCCAGAAGCCCGGCCGCTGCAGCTCGTAACCGCGCTTGAGCGCGGCGATCGGGCCGAGCTGTTCGAGGACGACTGCGGGATACGCGAGAGAGACCATCGGCAGGAGCGCCAGGTACCCGACGATCAGCACGAGGAACAGCAGGAACGCGACGAGGATCGCCACGATCGGCCCGGCGTCGCCGGCCGCCACCGCGAGGACAACGACGAGGCCCACCACCAGCGCGGTGGGCACGAGGAAGATGAGGAACTGCAGCAGGCTGAGCCCGATCAGGGACAGCAGGCGGGGACCGATCGCCCGCACCGCCTCGGCGGCGCTGGTCCGCTCCCCCATCACGGCACGCGCGACCGCGACCGTCAGGACGCCCGTGAGGAAGAGCGAGGCGATGCCCGCGATCAGCCCGACACCGATGCTGAGCCCCGTCGCGGCGGCGAGGTCACCGAGCGCCGCGTCCGTCTCGGCGTCCGGGTCCACCGCGATGCGCGTCATGGGAATCTGCGCGAGGAAGGTGATCAGCTGCGTGACCAGCACGAGCACCGCCGTCAGCCCGACCATGACGCCGGGGTTGGTACGGATGGCGGCCATCGCGCCGCCGTAGATGTCACCCAGGTCGAGCGGGCGCAGCGCGACGATCCCGACCTTCACCTCGGGCGCCGGCGCGCCCCAGCCGGGGCCGGGCTGCCCGTATCCCTGCTGGGGATAGCCCTGCGGGTATCCCGGCTGGGCGTACCCGGGCTGCGGCTGGCCGTACTGCTGTGCCCACGGGTCGCCGTAGGGGTACTGCGGCGGGCCCGGCTGCTGGTACCCCTGCTGCGGGTAGCCCTGTTGCGGGTAGCCACCGGTGGGGCCGGCCCACTGACCATCGGGGCCGTAGCTGGGCTGATTGCCGGTTCCGTCGGGATTCACAGCACACATCCTGCATTGCGAATGCACTCTTATCAACTTGCCGGGGGCTCGATGTCCGTAGGGTGAGCAACGACATGCTCGACGCCCCATCCGACCGGAGGTACGCATGATCCTGGTGACCGGAGCAACGGGGGCCGTCGGACGCCGCGTGGTCGCGCAACTCGCGGCGAACGGGGCCTCGGTTCGCGCGACGAGCCGGACGCCGGACGCCGCGGACCTGCCGGACGATATCGAGACGCTGTCGTCGTCCGCCCCCGCGCATGCGCTCCTGGACGGGTGCTCGTCCGTGCTGATCGTCGCGTCCGCGCTGGGTGCCGCGCAGCTGGGCCGGCTCGCAGAGCTCGTCGCCGCCGCGAACGTCGCGCGGGCCGGTCGCCTGGTGCACATCTCCACCGCGTCCGTCACGGACCCGCTGAGCCCGACCGGCGCGCACCACCGCGCCCTCGAGGAGGTCAGCGCCGGCTTCGCCGGGGCGAGGCACGTGCTGCGCCCGGTCCCGTTCGCGCTGAACACGCTGCACTGGTGGGGCCCGACGGTGCGCGTCGGCCGGTTCGCGGAGGCGCCCTACCTCGACGTCCCGATGGTGCCCGTCGACGAGCGGGACGTCGCCGACGTCGCCACGGCGCTCCTGCTCGGTACGTCCGAGCCCGACGGTCCGCTGCACCTCACGGGCCCGGAAGGGCTCAGCTCGCGCGAGCAGCTCGGGCTGCTGGCCGAGGCGCTGGGCACTCACCTCGACGTGCGCGAGATCGAGCCGGACGAGGTGCGGAGGCGGCTCGCCGGGGCCGGCGTGCCCGCGCCCGCCGTCGAGTCGTTGCTGCGGTCCTTCGAGCTCGCGGCCGAACACCCCGTCCTACCGTCCGACGCTGTGCCGCGAGTCCTGGGCCGCCCGGCTCGCGACTACGCGAACTGGGTCGCTGACCACATCGAGAGCTTCCGCTGATCCTCGCTGCGACCCGTCCGGCGGGGAGAATTCCGTCCCGCGGGTCGCATGCCGTAACATGTCTCGCGCGCCGAATTCGGCGCACGCGGGCGTAGCTCAATGGTAGAGCCCTAGTCTTCCAAACTAGCTACGCGGGTTCGATTCCCGTCGCCCGCTCCAGCACGAAAGCCCGGCCCCGGCCGGGGCTTTCGTCGTCTACCGGGGCGCGAACTGTTCGGCGGGGGCCGAACCGTTCCGGCACCAGGCTGAGGGCATGCATCCCGCCCGGCGGCGCGCCGTCGCCCTCCTCGCCCTGTCGATCGCGTTCGGCCTGATCCAATTCGACGCGACCGTCGTCAACGTCGTCCTGGGGTCCATGACCCGCGACCTCGGCGGCGGACTCGGGCTCGCGCAGTGGGCGATCGACGGGTACGCGATTCCCTTCGCCGCCCTGATGCTGATCGCGGGGCCGGCGGCGGACCGGTTCGGGCGGCGGCGGGTCTGCGTCCTCGGCTTCGCGCTGTTCGCGATGGCCACGGCGGCGTGCGCGCTCGGGCCGGGCTGGCCCGTCCTGATCGATGCGCGAATCGTGCAGGGCATGGCGGCCGCGATGATCCTGCCCAGTTCGCTCGCGATGATCGGCGAGCTCTACCCCGACGGCGCCGAGCGGGCCCGCGCGCTGGGGATCTGGGGCGGGATCGCGAGCGCGGGCTTCGCCGCGGGCCCGCCGGTCGGCGGCCTGCTGGCCGCGACGTCCGGGTGGCGTGCGGCGTTCTGGGTGGGCGCGCCCATCGCGATCGTCGCGGGGATCGCCGTGGCACGGACGGCGCCGGACTCGCCGCGCCATGCCCGGCCCCTCGACCTCAGGGGCGCGACGCTCGGCGCCACGGCCCTCGCCCTCGGCACCGCCGCCCTCATCGAACTCGGGCAGGGGCGCGGCGCCCTTGCGCTCGGGCTCGCGGCCGCGGCTGCCGCGACGACCTGCGCCTTCATCGTCGCGCAACGGTCGGCGCACAGACCGATGATCCCGCGCGGGCTGCTCGCTCACGGTCCGTTCCGCGGCGCCGTCCTCACCGGGCTCGTATTCAACTTCGCGCTCTACGGCGCGCTCCTCGTCGTCGGGCTCGCGCTGCAGGACGTCCACGGCCTCACCGTCCTGGAGACCGGCGCGGCGATCCTGCCGATGACAGTCGTGGTCGCGCTCGGTTCCACCACCAGCGGCTTCGTCACCGCACGCACCGGTCCGCGGGCGCCGATGATCGCCGGATTCACCTGCGCGGCGGCGGGCGCGCTGGTCGTGGCCGCCGGGGCGAACCACGCCGCAACGATCGTGACCGGCCTGGCCCTCATCGGCCTCGCCGCGCTCGCCATGCCCGCCATGACGTCGGTGGCCCTGTCCGCCGCGCCGCCCGAGCACGCGGGTCTCGCGGGCGCGGTGCTGAACTGCGCCCGCCAGGCGGGCGGCGCGCTCGGCGTCGCCGGGTTCGGGGCGCTGTACAACGCCGCGGGCCGCTCGTCAACGGCACTCGCGCTGACCTTCGTGGTGGTCGCGGCCATACTCGTGGTCGGGGTGGCCACCAGCATCGGAGCCACCGCGACGGACCGGACGGGGGTGGGCTGCGATGTCGGGTGACGCTGACCTGGCTCGCGTCGGCGAGCTCTTCGCCGACCGCACCCGCAGCCGGATCCTCCTGTCGCTGCTGGGCGGCCGCGAGCTGGCCGCCGGCGTCCTCGCCGACGAAGCGGGCGTCTCCCGCCCCACCGCGAGCGGCCACCTGCGCAAGCTGGTCGACGGTGGGCTGTTGGCCGTCCGGGCGGAGGGCCGCCATCGCTGGTACCGGATCGCCGGGCCGGAGGTCGGCGACCTCGTCGAACGGCTCGCGGCGCTGGCGCCGCCGCTGCCGGTGGCCTCGCTCAAGGCATCCGCCCGCGCAGAGCGGCTCCGGACCGCCCGCACCTGCTACGACCACTTCGCCGGCCGACTCGGCGTGGCGATCATGGGCTCGCTCCTCGACCACGGCCGGATCACCGGCGGCGACGGCCGATTCCACGCCGACGGCGCCGACCGCCCCGCGTCCGCCGGCCGCGAACTCGACTACCGGCTCACCGACGACGGGCGCGCCTTCCTCGCGGGCCTGGGCGTCGCGCTGCCCGACGGATCCTCCCGCCCCGTCGTGCGGTACTGCATCGACTGGACCGAGACGCGGCACCACCTCGCGGGCGGTGCCGGGCGCGCCCTGTGCGACCGCTTCTTCGAGGCCGGGTGGGCGGAGCGACTCCCCACGTACCGCGCCGTCCGCGTGACCCCGGCCGGCGAGCGCGTCCTGGCCCGGCGCTTCGCCGTCGACTGGCCCGCCTGACCGTCACCGGAGCAGCGTCGCCGCCATCGCAACGGTGACCGCCACCAGCAGCCCGACGTACCAGCGGGCATGCGCGCGGTCGGACAAGCGCGGGCCGCGGCGACGCAGGAGCACGATCACGGGCAGCGAGCCGACGAGCAGCGCGACCGCGGCGCGGACGTCCACGGCGCCCACGAAGCCGGTCCCGGCGCCCGCGGGCCGTCCGCCCGAGAGCAGGAGGAAGACGGCCGTCGCGGGCAGTGCCACCGCCAGGGTCAGCGGGTTCGCCAGGGCCGTCGCGACCGCCATCCGGTGGCCGTTGCGGCGCATCAGGGGCACCGTCACCACGCTGCCTCCAACGCCGAGGAAGGCCGCCACCGCGCCGATCGGGAGGCCGGCGCCGGGCCGGATCGGTCGCGCACCGTCGTCCCCCGCCTGCAGGAATCCGGGCCGGACGGTGACCGAGACGATCGTCAGCAGGAGGTACGCGACGAAGCCGACGGCGATGACGTCGCCGGGCACGTGCCGCGCCCCGACGGCACCGACCGCGCCGCCCAGGGCCAGCAGGAGCAGCAGGCGTGCGCTCCCCCGCAGCTCCGCGAGCACGGCGCGCGACGTGGAGGCCGTCGCGACCGCGGCGGCGACCACCATCTGCACGGACGAGGTGGCGACGGCGACGCGGGGCGCGTCGCCGCCGAGGGCGGCGTCGGCCCAGACGAGGACCGGCACCGCGACGAAGCCGCCGCCGAAGCCGAAGAGGGCCGTCGTGACGCCCGACGCGGCGCCCACCAGAATCAGGATCAGTGCACTCACTGCTCCGAGTCCACCGCACGGTGCCCCTTCCGGCAATCGAAGTTGGGCGCGATACCTTCGAATCTCGGTAGCATGGTCGCCATGCGGAACATCCCCGTCGCGACGCTGGAGGACGTCCCGCGCGACGTGCTCGCCGTCGGCACGGACTACCCCGACGGCTACGCGCAGGCCCGGCACCACCACCGGCGCGCGCAGTTCCTGTACGCCGCCGCGGGCGTCATGGAGGTCGACACCGACGACGGGGCGTGGACCGTGCCGACCGACCGCGGCGTGCTCATCCCGCCCGGTGTGCCGCACGGCGTCCGCTACTGCGGCGTGAGCACGCGCAGCCTGTACATCGAGCCGGCCGCGGCGCCGTGGTGGCCCGCGCGGTGCACGGTGGTCGACGTGACGCCCCTCCTCCGCGAACTCCTGCTCGCCGCCGTCGACCTCGAGGCCGAGTACGACGAGGCCGGCCGCGACGGGGCGATCGCGTCGCTCCTGCTGCACGAGATCGCCGCGCTCGCACCGCTCCCGCTGCACGTTCCGCTCCCCGCGGACCCGGAGCTGCGCGCCCTGTGCCGGGACTACCTCGCCGCGCCGGACGTCGCGGTCGACAACGCCGCGTGGGCGGACCGCTGCGGGCTGAGCGAGCGCGCCTTCACCGCCCGGTTCCGCGCCGCGACGGGTACGAGCCCCGCGGTGTGGCGGCGACGGGCCCGGCTGCTCGCCGCGCTGCCGTTCCTGCGCACCGCGACCGTGACGGAGACCGCAGGGAGGCTGGGCTACGCGACGCCCGCGGCGTTCACCGCGGCCTTCACCGCCGAGTTCGGGACGCCCCCGTCGCGGTTCCGAACCACATAGGGTCTCCCCCATGACCGAACCACTCCTGATCGAGCGCGACGGCCCCGTCGTCACCTGGACCCTGAACGATCCCGCTGCCCGCAACCCCGTCTCCGACGAGGCCATGATCGAGGCGATCGAGCGCGCCGTGGATGCGGTGAACCGCGACGACGAGGTGCGGGTCGCGATCCTCACCGGCGCCGGTTCGGCGTTCAGCTCCGGCGGCAACGTCAAGCACATGCGCGACAAGGAGGGCATGTTCGGCGGCACCGCGGCGCAGCAGCGGCAGGGCTATCGGCACGGCATCCAGCGCATCCCCCGCGCGCTGTACCACTGCGAGGTCCCGACGGTGGCGGCCGTGAACGGCCCGGCGATCGGCGCGGGCTGCGACCTCGCGATGATGTGCGACCTGCGGGTGGCGTCCACGAAGGCGGTCTTCGCCGAGAGCTTCGTCAAGGTGGGGCTCATTCCGGGCGACGGCGGCGCCTGGCTGCTGCCGCGCATCGTCGGCATGGCGCGGGCCACGGAGATGGCGCTCACCGGCGACGCCGTCGATGCGGCGACCGCGCTGGACTGGGGCATGGTCTCGAGCGTCGTCGAGCCCGACGAGCTGCTCGGTGCCGCTCGGGCGCTCGCGGACCGGGTGGCCGCGAATCCGCCGCAGGCGCTGCGCATGACGAAGCGGCTGCTCCGCGAGGGCCAGCACCAGAGCCTCGACGCGCTGCTCGAGCTCTCGGCGGCCATGCAGACGATCGCGCACTCCACCGCGGATCACCACGAGGCCGTCGCCGCGATGCTCGACGAGCGGCCGCCCCGGTTCACCGGGAACTGACCTTCGCGGGAACCGATCCCGCACATTTCTAGAACACGTTATAGTCCGCGCATGGCGCAGGACTGGGACACGACGGCGGACGTGGTGGTGGTCGGATTCGGCGGCGCGGGCGCGGCGGCGGCGCTGGCGGCCCGCGAGGCCGGGGCCGACGTGTTGGCCCTGGATCGTTATCTCGGCGGCGGCGCGACGAACCTCTCGGGCGGCATCGTCTACGCCGGCGGCGGCACCCGGATCCAGCGGGCGGCGGGCGTCGACGACGACGTCGAGAACATGCTCGCCTACCTGCGCCTCGAGGTCGGCGACGCGGTGTCCGACGGGACACTGCGGCGGTTCTGCGAGCAGTCCCCCGCGATGATCGACTGGTTGATGGACCACGGCGTGCCCTTCGACCCGTCGCTGTGCCCGTTCAAGACGTCCTACCCCACCGACGACTACTACCTGTACTTCTCCGGCAGCGAGAACTCCGGCGGCTTCCGCGAGGCGGCCGCGCCCCGGCAGCGCGGCCACCGCGCCCACGGCCCCGGCGTCTCGGGCAAGAAGCTCTACGGGCCGCTCGCCGCCTCGGCCGCGGCGCACGGCGTCCGCGTGTGCACCGGCACCCGCGTCACCGGCCTGGTCGTCGAGGACGGGCGGGTGGTCGGCGTCGAGGCCCGGACGATCGAGAACGCGCCCGCCGCGGTCCGGCGACGGTTCGCCGTCCTCACCCGGATCTCGGCGAAACCCGGCGTCTACCACCAGGGCCTGCGCGCGACGATGCAGCGGCTGCTGGACCGGATCGAGCGCCGACACGGCCGGCCGATCCGCATCCGCGCCCGCTCCGGCGTCGTCCTGAGCACCGGCGGATTCATCGCCAACGGCGCGATGGTGGGCGAGCACGCGCCGGGCTACCCCTGGTCGCAGGGCCTGCCGCTGGGTACCGCCGGCGACGACGGCAGCGGCATCCGGCTCGGCGTCTCGGCGGGCGGCGCCACCGACCGCATGGACTCCCTCTCGAACTGGCGGTTCATCGCGCCGCCCAGCGGCTATCTCGGCGCGCTCGCCGTCGACGCGGACGGGCGGCGGATGGTCGACGAGTCCCGTTACGGCGCCGCCCTGGGCGCCGCCATCGCGGACGCGCCGGCGCACCGCGCCTGGCTGCTCGTCGACGCCGACCTCGCGGCACGGGTACGCGCGCAGATCGGCGAGCAGACCGTGTGGTTCCAGCGACTCCAGCTCGAGCGTCTCCTCCGCATCGGCAGCGTCTCCGCACCCACCGTCGAGGAGGCCGCGCGGCGCGCCGGAGTCGACCCCGCCGGGCTGCGGCGCACCGTCGACGCGCACAACGAGGCGATCGCGCAGGGCCTGCCCGACCCGTTCGACAAACCCGACGACCTCCGCCGGCCCGCCACCAAGGCCCCGTTCACCCTGCTCGACATCTCGTTCACCGACCGGATGACCTATCCCATGCCGATGCTCACGCTGGGCGGACTGGTCGTCGACGAGGACTCGGGCGCGGTCCGCACCGACGCTGGGACCGCGATCCCCGGCCTGTTCGCCGCGGGCCGCACCGCCGTGGGGATCTGCTCGAACTCCTACGTCAGCGGCCTCTCGCTGGCCGACTGCATCTTCTCCGGCCGCCGCGCGGGCGCCGCCGCCGTCGCATCGTCCGACGCACTCGACGGGGCCTAGCGCCGCTCCCCGGCGGGCAGCGCCGGGGCCATCACCCACAGGACGCGGGCACCGTCGGGGCCCGCGACGAAGGTGTGCGGCCGCCCCGGGTCGAAGGTCATGGCGTCCCCGGCGGCCAGGTCCACGCCCGGCTCCGGCGGGAACGCGAGTCGCAGCTCGCCGCGCTGCACCAGGACGAAGGACACCTCGGCGGGCAGCGCATAGGCCTCGTCCCCGCTGCCGCCCCCGGGCTCGATCTCGCTGAGCAGCACCTGGACCCGCTGCTCCCCCGACGGCGTGAGCAGGAACTCCGCGAGTCCGTCGCCGCCGAAGCGCACCTGCGGGTAGGCGTCCGCGCGGACGATCGACCCGGCCGCGCCACCGTCGAAGAGCGATCCGACGGGGACCTCCAGCGCCTCGCACCACCGGACCAGGACCGCCATCGACGGCGCCGCCAGGCCGCGCTCCACCTTGGACAGGTAGCCCTTGGTGACGCCGATGCGCTCCGCGACGTCCGCGAGCGTCAGACGGCGGGCCCGGCGGGCCGCCTTGAGCGCGGCACCCACCTGATCCGGCACGGCGAGAACGTCATCCGCCCGCACAGCAGTGGCATCCAACAGATGTTTCCTTTCAGGAAACTCGAGTTGACAAGTCGGTCGATGTCCCACACTATGTGATCCGGCCCACAAAAGCAGCCCCTGCGAGAGGATCCATCCGTGCCTGAAGAAACCCAGCGCCCTTCTCAGCCCCGCGGACCGGTGGATGCGAGCCTCGTCCCCCGCTACTGCGGGCCGGAGACCTTCGCCCGCCTGCCCCGCCTCGACGAGGTCGACGGTGCCGCCGTCGCCGTCCTCGGGATCCCCTTCGACTCGGGCGTGAGCTACCGCCCGGGCGCACGGTTCGGCCCCGGGCACATCCGGGCGTCGTCGAAGCTGCTGCGCCCGTACAACCCCGCGCTCGACGTCTCGCCCTTCGCGGTGCACCAGGTGGCCGACGCCGGCGATCTCGCGGTGAACCCGTTCGACATCGTCGAGGCACTGGGGACCGTCGAGGCCGAGATCACGCGCCTGCGCGGAGCCGGCTCCAAGGTGCTCACCCTCGGCGGCGATCACACCCTCGCGCTGCCGATCCTGCGCGCCGTCGCCGCCGACCGCGGCCCCGTCGCCGTGCTGCACTTCGACGCGCACCTCGACACCTGGGACACCTACTTCGGCGCCCCGTACACGCACGGCACCCCGTTCCGGCGGGCCAGCGAGGAAGGTCTGATCGACCTCGAGCGCTCGATGCACATCGGCATCCGCGGACCCCTCTACGGCGAGCAGGACCTCACCGCCGACGGCGTCCTCGGCTTCCAGGTGGTGCGCTCCGACGACTACGAGAACGACGGCCTGGCCAGCGTGATCGAGCGCATGCGCCGGCGCCTCGCCGGGCCCGACGGTGCCGGCGGCCCCGTCTACGTCTCCGTCGACATCGACGTGCTGGACCCCGCGCACGCGCCCGGCACCGGCACCCCCGAGGCCGGTGGCATGACGAGCCGCGAGCTGCTCAACACGCTCCGCGCCCTGGTCGGCACGGACGTGGTGGGCGCGGATGTCGTCGAGGTCGCGCCGCCCTACGACCACGCCGAACTGACCGGCGTCGCGGCCGCCCACGTGGCCTACGAGCTGCTGTCGGTGCTCGCGGTGAACGCCCGATGAGCACCATCACCGAGAGTCTCTTCGCCCGCAAGTCGGTCGACCGCATCCTCGCCGACAGTGCCGCCGCGCACGACGGGCCCCAGCTCAAGCGCTCGATGGGACTCGGCCACCTCACCGCCCTGTCGATCGGCGCCTCGCTCGGCACCGGCATCTTCGTGATCCTCGGTGAGGCGACGCCCAAGGCGGGGCCCGCGGTCATCGTCGCCTTCATCCTGGCCGCGGTCACCGCCCTGTTCTCCGCGCTGTCCTACGCCGAGATGGCGGGCACCATCCCCGTGTCGGGCAGCTCGTACTCGTACGCCTACGCCACCATCGGCGAGTTCTTCGCCTGGATCTGCGGCTGGTGTCTGCTCCTCGAGTACGGCGTCTCCGTGGCGGCCGTCGCCGTCGGCTGGGGCCAATACATCAACGAACTCCTCCGCACCCTCTTCGACGTCGAGCTCCCCACCGCGATCGCCGCACCCCCGGGCGACGGCGGCATCGTGAACATCCCGAGCATGGTGATCGTGGCGCTCGCGTGCCTCGTCCTCGTCGGCGGCGCGACCGAGAGCGCGCGCCTCAACACGGCGATGGTCGTGCTCAAGGTGTGCGTCCTGGTCTTCTTCTGCGCCATCGCCTTCACCGCCTTCAACTCGGGCAACCTCAGCCCGTTCATGCCCTTCGGCACCAACGGGATGACGGCCGCCGCGGCGATGGTCTTCTTCTCCTACATCGGATTCGACGCGGCCTCGACCGCGGGCAACGAGGCGAAGAATCCCACCCGCGATCTGCCGCGCGCGATCATCCTCTCGCTCGGCATCATCACCGTGCTCTACTGCCTGGTCGCGCTCGCGGCGGTCGGCGCGATGCCCTGGCAGGAATTCGGCGGCACCGAGGCCTCCCTCGCGAAGATCCTCACCGACGTCACCGGCCAGACGTGGCCCTCCGTGATCCTCTCCATCGGCGCGGTGATCGCGATCGCCAGCGTGGTGCTCGCGGTCATGTACGGCCAGACCCGCATCCTCTACACGATGGGCAGCGACGGCCTGGTCCCCCGCGTCTTCGCCAAGGTCAACCCCCGCACCTTCGTGCCGGTCCGCAACATCGTGATCGTCAGCGTGGTCATCGCCGTGCTCGCGGGTCTCGTCCCCCTCGGCGAGCTCGCGAACGCCACGTCGATCGGCTCGCTGTTCGCGTTCGCGCTGGTCAACGTCGGCGTGATCCTGCTGCGGATCAACCGTCCCGACCTGCCCCGCGCCTTCAAGACACCCCTGTTCCCGCTGATCCCCGTGCTGGGCATCGGCTTCTGCGGATACCTCATGCTCCAGCTCGAGGCCCGCACGTGGATCGCCTTCGCCGTCTGGTCCGCGGTGGGCCTCGTCGTCTACTTCGCCTACGGCTACCAGCACTCGCGGCTGCGGCAGGACGTCGACCTCGCGAAGGACGCGCGATGACGGTCACCGTCGGAATGTTCCAGGGGCCGGAGGGCCTCGGGCCGCAACCGGACGTCGCGCGGAACCTGGCGGCGATCGACGCAGCCGCGACCCGGGCCGCCGCCGCGGGAGCACAGATCCTGGTCACGCCCGAGATGTCCGTGTCCGGCTACGACATCGGCACGGCCGCACGGGACCTCGCCCGACCGCGCGGCGGCGAGTACCACGCGGCGCTCGCGGGCATCGCCGGCCGGCACGACATCGCCGTCGTCGCCGGCTACCCGGAGCTCGACGACGGCGACGTCTTCAATGCCGTCACCGTCGTCGGACCCGACGGCACCGAGCTCGCGCACTACCGCAAGACGCACCTGTTCGGCGACCTCGACCGCACGATGTTCGCGCCGGGCGGCGAGCTGCCCGTCCAGTTCGACCTCGGCGGCCTGCGATGCGGGCTCCTCATCTGCTACGACGTGGAGTTCCCCGAAGCCGTACGCGCCCAGGCGGACGCGGGCGCCGACCTGCTCCTGATCCCCACGGGCCTGATGGAGCCGTTCGGCCGCATCGCCGAACTGGTCGTCCCGGTGCGCGCCTTCGAGAGCCAGCTCTACATCGCCTACACCAACCACTGCGGCCGGGAGACCTCGCTCGAGTACTGCGGGCTGAGCACCGCGGCGGGGCCCGACGGCGACGTCGTGGCCCGGGCCGGGCGCGACGAGGAACTGCTCGTCTTCACCGCCGACCCGGAGGCCCTGCGCGAGGCGCGGATCGCCAACACCTACCTGCGCGACCGGCGCACCGACCTGTACTGAGCCCCGCCACCCCAGGAGCCCACATGACCCAGCCCGCCATGCCCGCCCACAGTCCGTCCGCCTCGGACGCGCCCCTGACGATGTTCGGACCCGACTTCCCGTTCGCCTACGACGACTGGGTCGCCCACCCCGAC
The DNA here is from genome assembly GCF_020169415.1 of Tsukamurella sp. M9C. GTDB lineage: Bacteria > Actinomycetota > Actinomycetes > Mycobacteriales > Mycobacteriaceae > Tsukamurella. Next base: position 148,328 of record NZ_JAIULG010000004.1, on the reverse strand, counting down.
GGCCTGGGCTCCGTGCCCGAGGCCGTGCGCGGCACCGAGGTCGCCGTGATCGGCGCCGGCCTCGCCGGCCTCACCGCCGCCTACGAGCTGGCCCGCCTCGGCCTGAAACCCGTGGTGTACGAAGCCGACCGGATCGGCGGCCGGATGCGCAGCGAGCGTTTCGAGGGCTACGCCGACGACCTGGTCGCGGAGATGGGTGCGATGCGCTTCCCGCCGTCGTCGACCACGCTGCAGCACTACCTCGACCGCGCGGGCCTGGAGACCGAGGCCTTCCCCAATCCCCTCGCCGAGGCGACGCCCAGCACCGTCATCGACCTCAAGGGCCGCAGCCATTACGCCCGCACCACCGCCGACCTCCCGCCCGAGTTCGCCGAGGTCGCCCGCGCGTGGGACGCGACGCTGGCCGACTACGCCGACGCCGCCGAGCTGCAGGACGCGATCCGTGCGCGCGACGTCACGCGGATCCGCGCCGTGTGGTCGCGCCTGGTCGAGGAGCTCGACGACCAGACCTTCTACGGCTTCCTCACCGCATCGAAGCACTTCCGCTCGTTCGCGCACCGGGAACTGTTCGGGCAGGTCGGATTCGGCACGGGCGGCTGGGACACCGACTACCCCAACTCGATGCTGGAGATCCTCCGCGTCACCTGCACCGCCGCCGACGACCACCACCGCGGCATCGTCGGGGGTGCGGACCGGCTGCCGAAGCACCTGTGGGAGAGCCCGTTCGACGGTGCGCGGTCCGTCCGGGACCTCAACGGCGGCGCGCACCGTCCGGCGGTCACCGCGATCAGGCGCACCGTCGGCCCCGGCGGGGCGCCGGCGTACACCCTGACCGACGCGGCGGGCGAGACCCGCACCTTCCCCGCGGCGGTCTTCACCGGCCAGGCCTGGATGCTGCTCAACACGATCGACTGCGACGACGACCTGCTGCCGATCGATCACTGGACCGCGGTGGAGCGCACCCACTACATGGGCAGCTCCAAGGTCTTCGCACTGGTGGATCGGCCCTTCTGGCGCGACGTCGACCCGGCCACGGGGCGCGACACGATGTCCATGACGCTCACCGACCGGATGAGCCGCGGCACCTACCTGCTCGACCACGGGCCCGACCGGCCCGGCGTGATCTGCCTGTCGTACACCTGGTCCGACGACTCGCTCAAGGTGCTGCCGCTGGACGTGAACGCGCGGCTCGACCTGATGCTCAAGTCGCTCGGCGAGATCTACCCCGGCGTCGACATCCGCAGCCACATCATCGCCACCCCGAAGACGGTCTCGTGGGAGACGGAGCGGTACTTCATGGGCGCCTTCAAGGCGAACCTGCCCGGCCACTACCGCTACCAGGAGCGGCTGTACACGCACTTCATGCAGGAGTCCCTCGACCCGCGGCACCGCGGCTTCTTCCTGGCGGGCGACGACATCTCGTGGACCGCCGGGTGGGCCGAGGGTGCGCTGCAGACCGCGCTCAACGCGGTCTGGGGCGTCGTGCACCACCTCGGCGGGGGAACCGCGGAGACCAATCCCGGACCGGGCGACGTCTTCGCAGACATCGCCCCGGTCCGGCTCGGCGACGAGCGGGGCACGCGCGCCTGAGGTCTGCCACGCCCGAGGTCTGCGCGCCCGAGGCCGGTCGGCGGGGTCAGTCGCGGCGCAGCGCGGTCACCATGCCCCCGTCGGCGGGGATCATCGTGACGTTGCGGTGCCGCGGCTGCTCGGCCGGCGCATCGGTCATCGCGAGGTCCACGCGCAGCAGGATCTGCGTCACCACCGACCGCAGCTCCGCCATCGCCAGCCCCGCGCCGAGGCAGCGCCGGGTGCCGCCGCCGAAGGGCATCAGCTTCTGCGGCGAGGGCTTCACGCCGAGGAAGCGGTCGGGATCGAAGGCATAGGGCCGCGGGTACAGGTCCTCGCGGTGGTGCAGCAGCAGGATCGAGATCAGCGCGATCACACCGCTTTCCACGGTGTACGGCCCGAACTGCCAGTCCGACAGCAGCTCCCGCGCGACGACCGGGACCACGGGACGGTTGCGCATCGACTCGTTGATGAGCGCCTCGATGTACGCCTCGTCGCCCTCCCGGGCCGCCTCCACGGACCGGCGGTACACGTCGGGGTTGCGGGTGAGCCGCTCGAAGGTCCACGCCACCGAGTTCGACGTCGTCTCGTGCCCCGCGAGGACCAGGGTGAGCAGCTCGTCGCGGATCTCGCTGTCGGCCAGGGGCGCACCGTCGTCGCCGCGGGCCGCCATGAGCACCGTGAGGATGTCGGACCGGCCCGCACCGTCGGGGCCGTCGACGCCCTCGCGCCGCCGCTCGGCGATCACGGCGTAGATGGCGCGGTCGAGCGGACGCAGGATCATCTTCAGCACGCCCCGCGGCTCGGGGCTACGCGCGTTCACCAACTGCACCGCAGTCGCGAGCGGGTGCGTCGAGAGCTGGAGCAGCCGGATCATCGACGTGCGGACCGCGCTCTCGGCGGCGGTGGCGCCCGCCTCGTCCTCGATCCCGAACACCGCCGACATGATGACGTCGAGGGTGATCTGCTGGCCGATGTCCGCCAGGGCCACCGGCTCCCCCGTCCGCCATTCGTCGATGCGGTGCGCGGTGGCCGCGTCGATCCGCCGCTGGTACTCGGTGACCGCGCGGCCGTGGAACTGCGGCAGCAGCAGGCCGCGCTGCTGCTTGTGGCGCGGCCCGACCGCGGTGAGCACCGAATCCGGCCCCACGATGGGCCGCAGCGGCGAGAAGCGGGTGGCCGACGGCGCCTCGTCGGGCCGCGACATCAGCGAGGCGACGTGGGCCGGGTTCGACACGATCACCACCTGCCCGGGGCCGCCAGCGAACTCGGACCGGAAGACGTCGCCGTACCGGTCCGCCGCGCGGAACGTCACGTCGCCCTCGCGGAGGGTGTAACTCAGGGAGGCCCGCAGCGGCCCCATCGGGAGCGACGGGGCCGCACGCAGCGCCGCGGCTCCCGCGGCGTCGACGGGGCCCGCCTCGACGGCGTTCCGGCCGTCGAGGCCCGGACGCGCGGGATCGCGCAGGTGCCAGGCGGGCTCGGGGATGGACAGGGTGCGCGCGACGGTGCCGCCGAGCCCGCTGCCGATGCCGGTCCGGAAGGCTCGTGTGATCGTGGTCATGTCGTCCTCCTACGTCGATTGTGCACGCCGATCGCGGCGCGCGGGCGGGCCGTCGCGATCGTCAGGGAACGACGGTGCCTCCGGGGCCGGTCCGGCGGTCCCGGGCCGCCATCGCGCGGTGGATGTCCCGCGCTCCGAAGTCGAGGCCGTCGCGGTCGTGGGTGAGCCACAGGACCGCGAGGACGAACGCTGCCAGGGCGAGAACGGTGATCATGGCCTTCTCCTTCTCCGGTGCCCGGTCGGTGTTCCGGGTCGCCTTCGACGCTACGAGCGCGATCGACGCAGGTCAGCGTGCTCAGGACGGAACTCCGGTTCCGTCCTGAGGTGGGCGCGCGGATCCGCCCCAGGGTGGGCGACCGGGCGCGCTCGCGCGGCTACGATGCACACCATGCGCTGGCTGCGGTGGTTGGAGGCGCGGTACCGGCGGGACTTCGAGCTGCTCGGCTACGAGTACCCGCCGTACTACATGACGATCACCGAAGTGGCCATGCTCGCGCTGGTCATCGAGGCCGCGGTGCCCCGGATCATGGAGGGCCCCGAAGGCCGCCAGTGGATCTGGCTGGCGGCCGCCGTCTTCCTCTCGCTGTGCCACACGGCGGGCAGCCTGCTGCGCAAGGGCGGCGTCTCACTCACCGCGCACTCCATCGTGATCCTCACCAGCGCCTCGCTGTTCTGGTGCGTGCCCGCGGCGTTCGACGTCGTGCCGCTCATCGTCATCCTCGGGATCACCCAGGTCGCGGCTGTGACCCCGTTACGGGTGACGGTGGTGCATCTGATCGCCTACCTGGCCGTGGTGATCACCGCGGGCGTGCTCGGTGCGATCCATCAGGCGTGGCTCATCGCGCTCACGGTGTGCTTCGGGGCGGCGGTCGGCCAACTCTTGCAGAACCAACTCCTGCTGCTCCGGGCCGAGCGGCGCGCGCAGGCCTCCCGGACCGCGCTCGACCGCGCCGCCATCGCCGGCGAGGTGCACGACGTGGTCGCCCACTCCCTGGCGGTGGTGCTGCTCAACGTCACCGCCGCGCGCCGGGCGCTCGAGTCCGGCGACGATCGGGCCGAGGCCGTCGACGCGCTCCGCGACGCGGAGACCCAGGGGCGGACCGCGATGAAGGACATCCGCACCACCATCGAGCTGCTGCGGTCCGACAGCGCCGATGCCGCCCAGCCGGGGCTCCCCGAGGTCCCCGAGCTCGTCGCCTCGTTCGCGCGCGCGGGCCTGGCCGTCGAGCTGGAGCAGCACGCCCCGTCGACGGCGCTCTCCGGCACCGCCGGCCTCGCCGCCTTCCGGCTGGTGCAGGAGTCGCTCGCGAACGCCGTGAAACACGCGCCGGGCGCACGGGTCTCCGTGCTCGTCGGGCCACGCCCCACGGGCCGCGTCGGGATCCGGGTCTCGTGCCCCGTCCCCGACGGTGCCCGGCGCGCCCCCGGCGGCACGGGACTGACGGGGATGCGCGCCCGGGTGGAGAGCGCGGGCGGAACCCTGACCGCGGGGCCCACCGACGGCGTGTGGCTCGTGGACGCCGTCTTCCCCGCCGAGACCGGCGCCGGGGCAATCGGTTCGATCGAAGGAGCATCACCGTGACCGACCGACCGATCCGCCTCGTCCTGGTGGACGACCAGGACCTGGTGCGACTGGGGCTGCGCCGCATCCTCCGCCGCCGCGACGGCTTCGAGGTGGTCGGCGAGTGCGCCGACGGCGACGAGGTTGCCGCCGTCGTCGCGTCGGAGGACCCCGACGTCGTGCTGATGGACCTGCGCATGAAACGGGTCAGCGGGATGGAGGCCACGCGGCGCCTCACCGCGTCCGCGGGCGCGCCGCCGGTGCTGGTGCTCACCACCTTCCGCGACGACGACCTGCTCTCCGAGGCGCTGCGGGCCGGCGCGTCGGGCTTCGTCCTCAAGGACTCGCCCGCGGAGGAGCTCATCCGCGCGGTGCGCCTCGTCGCCGCCGGGGAGGCGGTCCTCGACCCCGCGGTCACCGGCCGCGTGCTCGAGACCTACCGCACGGCCGCACCGACGGTGGCGGCACCGTCGGGCGAGGCGACGCGACTGACCTCCCGCGAAGCGGACGTGCTCGCGCTCGTCGGCCGCGGGCTCTCCAACGACGACATCGCCGCCGAGCTGGTGATCTCGATCGTCACCGTGAAGAGCCACATCGGCTCGATCTTCACCAAGCTGGACGTGCGCAACCGCGCGGAAGCGATAGTTTTCGCGTTCGATCACGGCATCGTCCGGCCCGGCGGCTGACGCCTGACGCGATTGAACGCTGTTTTGGAGAGGAACGACGCAGGTCGGACTCTCCAAAACAGCGTTCAATCGGGTGGGGAAGTGCTTACTGCCGCTCGATGAAGGAGGGCTTCTCCTTGTTGGCGGCCGCGGTGCGGGCGATCACGTGGTTCTTGCCGCGGATCAGGCCCAGCTGCAGGGCCTGCTCGACGGGGAAGGACAGGCGCGAGCCGCTGTACCAGGTGTTCTCGAACAGCGCCTTGGACGCGGCCACCGCGTCGGGCGAGCGCTCCTTGAGCTTCTCCACCAGCTCCAGCGCGTCCTTCATCGGGTCGGCGGAGACGCCGGTGACGAGGCCCCAGTCCAGCGCCTGCTTCGCCGAGAACATCTCGCCGGTCATCGTGAGGCGCTTGGCGACGTCGATGGTGGTGAGCTGGGCGATGGACGCCGAGATCGACATGTCGGGGATGAGGCCCCACTTGGCCTCGAGGATGGAGAAGTCCGCCTCGCTCGAGGCGTAGCGGAAGTCCGCGCCGAGCGCGATCTGCAGGCCGCCGCCGTAGCAGTGGCCGTGCACGACCGCGATCACCGGCGCGGGCACGCTGCGCCACGCCCAGCCCGCGGCCTGGAAGTTGTTGGCCGCCGAGATGCGCTTCGGCACGAAGTTCATGAGCAGGCGGCGCTGCTCCTTGCCCGCGGAGGCGAAGTCGAGGCCGGAGCTGAACGAGCTGCCCTCGCCGGAGAGGATCACGGCACGCAGCGAGCGATCGTTCTTCGCGCGATCGGCGGCCTTCGCGAGGTCGTCGATCATGTCCAGGGTGAGGCCGTTGTGCTTCTCGGGTCGATTGATCCGCACGTGGGCGACCTCGTCGCGCACCTCGTAGTCGATGTTCGACATCCGCTTCTCCTCGTTTCGCCTCGCCTTGGCCGTCATCTGCAACCCTAGCCGCCGCGTCGGTCCCCGTATGGGAAGGCACGGCTGAAGTAAAGTGGCGCTCATGGCGGTCACGTTGCACATCACGGGGGAACCCGAGTCGGACGCGGTGCTCTCGGAGCATCCGTTCGCGCTGCTCGCGGGCATGCTTCTCGACCAGCAGTTCCCGATGGAACGCGCGTTCGCGGGTCCGTGGAAGGTGCTCGACAGGTTCGGCAGTATCGACCCGCGCGACATCGCGGTCGCGGACCCGGTCCGGTTCGAGGAACTGTGCACCACGCCGCCCGCGATCCACCGGTACGGCCGTGCCATGGCGGCGCGCCTGCAGACCCTCGCGCAGATCGTCGTCGACGAGTACGACGGGCAGGCCGAGCGGATCTGGACGGAGGCCGCGTCCGGCGCCGACCTGGTGAAGCGGATCGAGGCCCTCCCCGGCTTCGGCGCGCAGAAGGCGAAGATCTTCGCGGCGCTCGTCGGCAAGCAGCTCGGCGTGAAGCCGCGCGGCTGGGCGACGGCGGTCGGCGACTACGGCAAGGCCGGATACCGGTCGGTCGCGGACGTCGTCGACGGCGAGTCCCTGCAGAAGGTGCGGGCCCACAAGAAGGAGATGAAGGCGGCGGCGAAGAAGGCGGGCGCATGACCGGCCCCGGTCCGTACGGCGGCCAGAACCCGAACCAGCCGGGGCAGGCCTACTCGCAGGCGATCCCGCTCCCGAACCCTCCGCGCGGCCCAGCCGCGCCCGGCCCCGTGCCCGGCGGCCCTCCCCCGACCCCGCCGCAGAAGCCCAACTCGAGCCGCAACGTGATCCTGGCGCTCGTCGCCGTCGCGTCGGTCGTCGCCCTGGTCGCCGCGATCGTGGTGGCCGCGCTGCTCAGCGACTCCAACGGCGCCGAGCCGGGCAAGGACACCGCGTCGGCCACGACCGGCGCCGGCGCCGTCTTCCGCATCAACGACTGCCTCTACGACGTGCCCGAGGCGCCGAAGGTCGGCAACTGCGACGACGGCGGCTCGCCGTACAAGGTCACCCAGGTGATGCCGGCTGGCGAGAAGTGCCGCGCCGAGCAGACCTCGATCGCGCGGGGCCTCTGGTACTGCCTCACGCCCAACCTCAACGTGAATTACTGCTACACGGCCCCCGTGCCGGGCACCTGGATCAAGGCGGCCGGGCAGTGCGGCGCGCCGGGCACCATCACCGTGGTCTCCGTGGTGGGCGGCCTCAAGGACTCCGGGCGCTGCTCGGGCGAGTGGGACCGCAGCTACTTCTTCGACGACCCGGTCTACACGATCTGCGCGAAGTCCTACACGTAGTCACGTCGTCCGCCGTCGCCCCGGGTGGGATCGGGTGCCCGCGGCGCTGAACTAAGCTGGTCGGGTGCCCGTCACCATGCCCCACGACCTCCCCGCCCGGGCCGTCCTGGCCGCGGAGCAGGTCTTCGTCATGTCCGACGACCGCGCGGGACATCAGGACATCCGCCCCATGCGGATCGCCATCCTGAACCTGATGCCGATGAAGGTCACCACCGAGACCCAGCTGCTGCGCCTGCTCAGCAACAGCCCGCTGCAGATCGAGCTCACGCTGCTGCGCATGGCCAGCCACGTCTCGCGGACCACCGCGTCGGAGCACCTCGACTCGTTCTACTCCACCTTCGACGACGTGGCCGAGCAGCACTTCGACGGCCTGATCATCACCGGGGCCCCGGTCGAGCGGCTCGACTTCGAGGACGTCGACTACTGGCCGGAGATGACCCGGATCCTCGACTGGACGCGGACCAACGTGCAGTCCACTCTGCACGTCTGCTGGGGCGCCCAGGCGGCGCTGTACCACCACTACGGCGTCGGCAAACACGAACTGCCCCAGAAGCTCTCGGGCGTCTACCCGCACCGTCTCACCGCGGCGCGATCGCCCGTCGTCACCGGCTTCGACGACGACTTCCTGGCCCCGCACTCGCGGCACACGGACGTCGAGGCGGCCGACGTCGAAGCGACCGGCCAGGTCGACGTGCTGGCCGTCAGCGCGGAGGCCGGCGTGTACCTCGCGGCCAGCCGGGACGGTCGTCAGGTCTACGTGACGGGCCATCCGGAGTACGACGCGGACACCCTGGCCCGCGAGTACGCGCGGGACAGCGAACAGGGTCTCCCGGTCGCTCCGCCCGCCCACTACTTCCCGGACGACGATCCCGCGCAGCTCCCGCGCAACCGCTGGCGCGGCCACGGGAACCTGCTCTACAGCAACTGGCTCAACTACTGCGTCTACCAGGAGACGCCGTTCGACCCGGACGGCGCGTAGCGCTCAGCCCTGCGCGGGCGGATCGCCGCCGTCCGCCGCGGGAGCCTCGGTCGCGGTCGCAGTCGGGGGCTCGGGCGCGGCCGGAGCTCCGGGCGCCTCGGGCTGGACCTCGACGGCCTCCACCTCGACGACCGAGGCGACGACGACCGCGGGCGGGACCGCGACCGACGGGGCCGCCACGACCCGGGCGGGCCTGGGTTGGCGCGGTTGCGCCGCCTTGGCGACCTCGCTCGCGGTGCGCAGGGCGAACTTCGGCAGGCTCGAGAGCAGGTCGGTCACGGGCTCGGCGACGGTGTTCGCCGCGCCGACCACCGTCTCGATGTCGCCCAACCGCTGCCCCATCGCGGCGATCGTCGGCGTGAGCTTGTTCATCGCCTCGGTCACCTCGGCGAGCTTCTGCACCACGCCGTCCTCCGCGGTGAAGGCGTCGACGATGCCGCCCTCGCGGGTGGCGCGGTCCAGCGGACCGTCGGGCCGGATCACGCGGTCGACGGCGCCGCCCTCGTCGAACAGGTCGGCCACCCGGTCCGCCGCGCCGCCGCGGCCCACCACGCGATGGATGGCGCCGTCGTCGCTCAGCAGGTCGGACACGCGGTGCACGATGTGGGGCACGCGCTGCGCGGCGGTGATCAGATTCTCGTGGCGGGTGCCTCCGCCCGAGCCGGGATCGATCCTGTCCGCGGCCATCGACACGACGTCGCGCGCCACACCGACCGAGGTCTCGGCGGCGGCGAGGCCCAGGCCCGCCGCGGCCAGCCCGACGCGGGCGGGGGCGAGCAGTGCTTTCGGAAACTCCATGGATCCAGCGTAGCGCCGATCCGCGATGGCGGAATCAGGAGATTCCCTGAGGTCAGGCGCCGGGCGTGGGGCTCACGACGTAGGTCACGTCACCGTCGTTCGACGAGATCCCGACGGTGAAGCCGTGGCCGCGGTACACGGCCCCGATCCGGCCGGCGTCGAGCGGGACGCCCGGCGCGACGGGGGCCAGGCCCGCCGCGAGCAGCGCACGAGCCGCTGCCACGGTGTCGCGCCCCTCGACGGTGACCCGCCACATCGCGTGCCCGACCTCGATGGTCTCGGCCTTGCGGATCTCGCCGACCACCGGGACCTGCTGCGCCGGGAAGCCCGCGGGCAGCGCGACGGGGCCCGCCGCGGGGCCGCTGCACCCGGCCACGAGGAGCCCGGAGACGACGAAGGCGGCGCCGATGCCGGCGCCGCCTCGTTTCGTGCGATCCATGCGGGTCAGAGCGAGATCTTGCCCTCGGCGATCGCGCGGATGAGCTGCTTCTCCCGACGTGCCCGCTTGAAGCGCGAACCGATTACGAGCGCGGCCAGCACCGCGACGCCGGCCGCGGCGGCGAGCACCGGCGGCTTCGTCACGGTGGCGATCACCGACTGCTGCGCCTGCTCGGCGAGCTTGCGGGGGTCCGCCCGCTCGCCCAGCTGGTCCAGCGTTGCCGCCAGCTGCTCCCGGGCGCGCTCGATATCGCGCTCGATGCTCTCGGTGTCACGTGCCACTTCGCTCTACCTCCGGGTCAGCCGGCCTGCAAATACTTCACCGACTCTAGACCAGCGGCCGCGGGCGCACCGCTCTGCGGGGCCCCGGCGGCGCGATCCGGCTCCGCCGGGAGGGCGAAGGTGGCCTGGACCTGCAGCCATTGCGCCAGGATCTGGCAGCCCGTGAGCTCGTAGTCCTCGTGCCGCAGCCGCGCGAGCGGCTCGGTGGCGTACGCGGTGTGCCGGTTGCCGCGCAGGTTGTAGTCGCGGCCGCGGTACTGCACCCGCGGCAGGTAGCCGAGGATCTCCCGGCCCGCCGTGCGCAACCGGTCCACGTCGCGCCGCCACTGCCGGGAGCCGAACGCCGTGCGGGTGGCGTTCTGGAAGCGGTGGCCGAGGTACTCCCCCGCCGCGCGGGGCGCCCACGTCGCCAGGTCGCGCAACGTCAGGTAGGCGGTGGCGTCGGCGATGTCGCGGACGAAAGAGTCGACGCTGGCGTTGCAGATCACGTCCTGCGGGTGCGAGATCCACTGCAGCGGCAGCCCGTCGGGCACCGACGGGCCGTCACCCGCGACGCCGGAGCCGCACAGCGCCGGGTCGCTGCCGTGCGGCCGTTCGGGGTCGGAGATCAGGCCGGCGGCGAGCACGTTCGGCGCGAGCACGGGCCCGTCGGCCATCGCGCCGAGCACCCGGCGGACCACGGTGCAGCCCTGCGAGTAGCCGATGAGGACGACGGGGCCGTCGGCGTCGGCGATCGCGGCCAGGAGGCGCTCGACGCCGACCGACACGGACTCCGCGAAGGAGATGCCGTCGCGCGCGGGCACCGGCCCGTAGGAGGCGGGGTAGCCCACCCAGCGGGCGCCGAAGCGCTCGTCGAGCTCGGCCACCACGTGGCTGAGCATGCCGGTCACCTCGGTGCGGGGGTCGTCGATCCAGGACTCGCCCGTGCCCCCGACGGCGAGCACGGTGATCCGGGCCCGGCCGGCGTCCGCCGGTCGCCGGGCCGCCCTGCTGTGGACGGTCAGCGTGTTCATGGGACAACCCTTGCGCCCGCGGATGAGAACGAGCTGAAATCCATGTTAAGAAACCGGTGATGTGTCCGAGCTAACAGCGGCGTCAGCTCTGACAGGTGGCGCACCAGTACAGGTTCCGCGCCTCCATGACCTCGGTCCGCACGGGCGTGCCGCACACACGGCAGGGGTCGCCGGTCCGCCGGTAGACGTAGGTCCGGGGCCGGTCCTCGGCGTACGACGGTGCGCCGTGGTCGTGCTCCGGCCGCACCACGTGCATGCGCCCCCGCTCGACGCCGATCGGCATCAGGGCGACCAGATCCGCCCAGATCCCGTCGAACTCCGCACGGGAGACGTCGCGGCCCTCGCGGTGCGGGTCGATCCCGGCGCGGAAGAGCACCTCGGCGCGGTAGACGTTGCCGACGCCGGCCATCACCTTCTGGTCCATGAGCAGCGCGCCGACGGGCCGTCGCGACCGCTCGATGCGGCGCCACGCGTCGTCGGGATCGGAATCGGGCCGCAGCGGGTCGGGGCCGAGGCGCGCGAGGACACCGTCGACCTGCTCCTCGGTGACGAGCTCGCACGCGGTGGGGCCGCGCAGGTCGGTGCCGCCGCGCGGCCCGACGATGCGGTACCGCACCTGTCCGATGGGAGCGGGCGCACCGTCGGACACCCCGAAATCGGTGAAGGCGCCGTACAGGCCCAGATGGACGTGGACGATCAGCCCGCCGTCGTAGCGGTGCCAGAGGTGCTTGCCCCACGAGTCGGCGCGCTCGAAGACGCGGCCGTCGAGGCGCTTCGCCTCCGGGGCGAACCTGCCCTGGGGGCTGGAGACGCGGACGCCCTCGCCCGCGAACAGTGCGTCGTGGGCGAGGGCGAGCCGGTGGAGTGTGTGCCCTTCGGGCATCGTCGGTGCCGGTCAGGCCTCGGGGGCGCCCGGAACGGCGGGGGCGACGCCGGTGCGCTCGTACTCGGCGAGGATGTCGATTCGGCGCTGGTGCCGGGGCTCCTCCGACCACGCCTGCCCGAGGAAGGCGTCGACGATGGCCAGCGCCTCCTCCTTGCTATGCATACGGCCGCCGATGCCGATCAGCTGCGCATTGTTGTGCTCGCGCGCCAGCTTCGCGGTCTCGACGCTCCACGCGAGGGCGCAGCGGGCGCCGGGCACCTTGTTCGCGGCGATCTGCTCGCCGTTACCGCTGCCGCCGAGGACGATGCCGAGGCTGCCGGGGTCGGCGACGACGCGGGTTGCGGCGTCGATGCAGAACGCGGGGTAATCGTCGACGGCGTCGTAGGTGTGGGCGCCGCAGTCGACGGCCTCGTGACCGTTCGCCGTCAGGTGCTCGATGATCTGGGACTTCAGTTCGAATCCGGCGTGGTCGCCGCCGAGGTAAACGCGCATGAATACAAGTCTGACACGCGCCGCGCGCGCATCGATGAGCGGCACAGCCTACATTCGATGGCATGGATGACAGCACCGAGCAGACACCGGGCCGGGAGCCGCAGGGCGACTCCTCCCCCACCGCGTCCGCCCGCACCGGGGCCTTCAGCTCCGAACCGGACGAATCGACGATGCCGAGCACGGGCTTCTTCCCCGTGGTGCAGCCCGACGAACCGGCGGCGGACCCGTCGCCGTCCGACGCGGCGACCTCCGCCATCCCCGCCGCGGACTTCCCGACCGAGCGGCACCACTCCGGCGGGCACCACGCGCTGCCCGAGCTCGGCGCACACGACCCGTCGGTGACCGCGGGCCTGGGCGCCCCCGCCCAGCAGCCCGGCGGCCCGCAGTTCGGCTCGGGCCACTTCCCGGGCGCGCACGTCCCCGGCGGACACTTCCCCGGCGGACACTTCCCGGGTGGCCCCGGCGGCCCCGTTCCGCCGGTGCCGCAGGCCCCGTCGTACGCCGGGCCGCCGCGGCGCCATCCCTGGGAGATCCCGCTGCTGGTGATCGTGATCCTCGTGACCCTGCTGATCTACGGGGGCGCGCTGGTCCTGGCCGCGGTCGGGGTGGTCAACGAGTACCTGCTGCTCGCACTCCTCGCGCCGATCGTCGTGTTCCTCGTCCGAGGCATCACCTGGGCCTCGCCCCGCGTCCAGGGGGTGCAGATGACCCCGACGCAGTTCCCCGAGGGCTATCGGATGGTGCGCGAGGCGGCGGCCCGGTACGGCATGCGGGAGGTCCCCGACGCCTTCGTGGTGATCGGCAACGGCCAGATCAACGCCTTCGCCTCGGGCCACGGCTTCCGCCGCTTCGTGGTGGTCTACAGCGACCTGTTCGAGATCGGCGGCGAGGCCCGCGACCCCGAGGCGCTCGCCTACATCGTCGGCCACGAGGTCGGCCACATCGCCGCCGGTCACGTCTCCTACTGGCGGCAGCTCGGGTCGTTCGCGATGAGCTACCTGCCGGTGATCGGCGCGGCCCTGTCCCGCTCGCAGGAGTACACGGCCGACAACTACGGTTACTTCAACGAGCCCGCGGGTACGCCCGGCGGCATGGGCGTCCTCGGCGCCGGCAAGTACCTCGGCAAGGAGGTCGACTTCGACCAGCTCGCCGACCGCGCGTCCACCGACAAGGGCTTCTTCACCTGGCTGGTGAACCTCACCGCGTCGCATCCCGTGCTCACCTGGCGCGCGGCCGCGCTGCGCAACCGCACCAAGGCCGGCTCGCTGTGGTTCGCCCCCAGCGGCCCGATGCGCGGCGTCGGCGGCGGCGCGGTCGTGCCCGCCGGCCCGGTGCCGACGTACACCCAGCAGGAGGTGCTGGCGCCCGCTCCCGGGCAGGTGCAGGCGGCCCCCGTCGGACCGGGTCCCGTGCACCAGGTCCCGACGGGACCGTACGGCCCCACCCACGTCCCGACGGAGCAGCCGGCACCCGCGCAGCAGAGTCAGCCCTACCCGGAGGGCGGCTACTTCGCGCAGCGGCACGCCCCGCAGGGCGACTCCGGTACGCAGGCCGGGAAGGCTCCCGACGGGCAGCCCGAGCAGCCGGGGCAGAACGAGAACCCGCCGGCCGGCTCCTAGCCCTCGAACCGACGAACCCCGCCGCACCGTTGCCGGTGCGGCGGGGTTCGTCGTTCGCGGTGTCAGTCGAACGCGGGCTCCTCGTGGCGGCTCCTCTTGAGCTCGAAGAAATGCGGGTAGCTCGCGAGGAGCACCGCGCCGTCCCACACGCGGCCCGCGTCGTCGCCGCGCGGGATGCGCGAGAGCACGGGGCCGAAGAACGCGGTGCCGTTGACGTGAATGGTCGGCGTACCCACGTCGGGGCCCACCTTGTCCATGCCGGCGTGGTGGCTCGCGCGCAGGGCCTCGTCGTAGTCGGTGCTGTCCGCGGCGGCGGCGAGGTCGGGCTCCAGGCCGGTCTCGGCCAGCGACTCGGCGATCACGGCGGCCAGGTCCTTGTTCTGCTCGTTGTGGATCCGGGTGCCCATCGCTGTGTACAGCTTCGGCAGCACGTCGTCGCCGTGGCGCTGCGCGGCGGCGATGAGCACGCGCACCGGGCCCCACGCCGTCTTCATGAGTTCCCGGTAGATCTCGGGCAGGTCGTCGCGGCCCTCGTTGAGGACGGCCAGGCTCATGACGTGGAACTGCACGTCGATGTCGCGCACCTTCTCGACCTCGAGGATCCACCGCGAGGTGATCCAGCACCACGGACACAGCGGGTCGAACCAGAACTCGACGCGATCCTTGGTGGTGGACGGGGCGGTATCGGTCACTTCGGCTCCTGCTCGTGGGACGGTCACTTCTGACGAAGATCCTGCTCCTCGGTGCAACATCGCGCACGCCGATCTGCTTCCCGCGCGGGCACGCGGGGGCGGCGGGTGGCATTGTGGGACGGGTCGAGCCGGTGCGTCCGGTTCCGCCGTCCGCCGAGTCCAGAAGGAGCGTCCCCTTTGTCCGCGCCCAACCTCACCCGGGTCCAGGCCGCCGAGCGCGCCGCGACCGTCGCCGTCTCGCGCTACGCGATCGACCTCGACCTCACCGACGGGGCGGATGCGCCCGGCGACAAGACCTTCGGGTCGACCACGACGATCACGTTCACGGCGACGCCGGGTGCGGAGACGTTCATCGACCTCATCGCCAGCGGCATCACGGCCACGCTCAACGGGCGGCCCGTCGACACCTCCGGCTACACCGAGGAGGGCGGACTCGCGCTGCACGGCCTCGCTGCCGAGAACGAGCTGGTGATCTCGGGCCGGTTCTTCTACTCCAACACCGGCGAGGGCCTGCACCGCTTCGTCGATCCCGCGGACGGCGCGGTCTACCTGTACTCGCAGTTCGAGACGGCCGACGCCAAGCGCATGTTCGCGTGCTTCGACCAGCCCGACCTCAAGGCCGTCTTCGACGTGGCCGCGACGGCACCGTCGGACTGGACCGTGGTGACGGGCGGCGCGGAGGCGACCCGGGAGCCGCTGCCGACCGGCGCGCACCGCTGGACCTTCGTCACGACCGAGCCGATGTCGACCTACCTGGTGGCGCTCATCGCGGGCCCGTACGCGGTGTGGACGGACGCCTACACGGACGAGCACGGCACCATCGACCTGCGCCTGTTCTGCCGTGCCAGCCTCGGCGAGTACATGGACGCCGACCGGCTGTTCACCGAGACCAAGCAGGGTTTCGGCTTCTACCACAAGAACTTCGGCATCCCCTACGCCTTCGGCAAGTACGACCAGCTGTTCGTGCCGGAGTTCAACGCGGGCGCGATGGAGAACGCCGGCGCGGTCACCTTCCTCGAGGACTACGTCTTCCGGTCGAAGGTCACGCGCTACCTCTACGAGCGCCGCTGCGAGACCGTGCTGCACGAGATGGCGCACATGTGGTTCGGCGACCTGGTCACCATGCGCTGGTGGGACGACCTGTGGCTGAACGAGTCCTTCGCGACCTTCGCGTCGGTGCTCAGCCAGGCGGAGGCCACCGAGTACACCTCGGCGTGGACCACCTTCGCGAACGTCGAGAAGTCCTGGGCGTACCGGCAGGACCAGCTCCCGTCGACGCACCCCGTCGCGGCCGACATCCCCGACCTGCAGGCCGTCGAGGTCAACTTCGACGGCATCACCTACGCCAAGGGCGCGTCGGTGCTCAAGCAGCTCGTCGCCTACGTGGGCCTCGAGCCCTTCCTCGCCGGCCTGCGCACGTACTTCGTGGAGCACAAGTTCGGCAACGCCACCTTCGACGACCTGCTGCGCGCGCTGGAGGCCTCGTCGGGCCGCGACCTGTCGGACTGGGGCGCCCAGTGGCTCAAGACCACCGGCATCAACATCCTGCGCCCCGACTTCGAGGTCGACGGCGACGGGAACTTCACCCGGTTCGCCATCGTCCAGGAGGGCGCGGAGCCGGGCGCCGGCGAGCTGCGCACGCACCGCCTCGCCGTGGGCGTGTACGCCGATCAGGACGGGAAGCTGGTGCGCACGCAGCGCGTCGAGCTCGACGTCGCCGGTGCGCGCACCGACGTCCCGGAGCTGGTGGGCGTGCACCGCGGCGAGCTCGTTCTGGTCAACGACGACGACCTCACCTACTGCTCGGTGCGGCTGGACCCGGTCTCGCTGGCGACGGTGACGAGCCGCATCGCGGACATCGCCGACTCGCTCCCCCGCACGCTCGGCTGGTCCGCGGCCTGGGAGATGACGCGGCAGGCCGAGATGAAGGCCCGCGACTTCGTCGAGCTGGTGCTCGGCGGTATCGGCGCCGAGACCGAGGTGGGCGTGGTCCAGCGCGTCGTGCTGCAGGCGCAGACGGCCGTCGAGTCCTACGCCGACCCCGCCTGGGCCGCCGCGGAGGGGCGCGAGCGGCTCGCCTCCGGCCTGCTCGGGCTGGCCCGCGATGCCGAGGCGGGCTCGGACTTCCAGCTCGCCTTCGTCAACGCCCTCGCGGCGTCGGCGCTGGGGCGCGCCGAGGTCGAGGCGCTGCAGGCGCTGTACGACGGTGCCGAGCCCGCCACCGTCGGGCTGGCCGGGCTGACCGTCGACACCGACCTGCGGTGGCGCCTCCTGACCGCCCTGGCGCGCGCCGGGGCCGCGGGCACCGACGAGATCGAGGCCGAGGTGCTGCGCGACCCGACCGCCGCGGGCGAGCGGTCCGCCGCGGCCGCGCTGGCCGCCCGGCCGGACGTCCGGGTCAAGGAGGAGGCCTGGGAGAAGGTGTTCGGCGACGACTCGCTGTCGAACACGCTGACCCGCGCGATCTCCGCGGGCATCGTCGCGCCCGGGCAGGGCGAGCTGCTGGCGCCCTTCACGGCGCGCTACTTCGACTCGATCGACCAGGTGTGGGGGCGCCGGTCCTCCGAGGTCGCGCAGACGGTGGTCGTGGGCCTGTACCCGTCGTGGGACATCTCCGACGGGGCCGTGGCCGCCGCGGACGCCTGGCTCGCGGGCGACAAGCCCCCGGCCCTGCGCCGCCTCGTGCTCGAGGGCCGCGCGGGCATCGTCCGCTCGCTGGCGGCGCGGGCCTTCGACCGCGCCTGACGCTCATACGACGGCGGCCCCGGGATCGTTCGATCCCGGGGCCGCGGTCGTGTGCGGGGCTCAGCTGATGAACGGGTGGCCGCTCACCGTCTTGCCCGGGTCGTCCTGGATGACGTCCCAGTGCTCGACGATCTTGCCGTTCGCGACGCGGAAGATGTCGGCGACCGCCTGCGCCTTGCCGTCGTAGACCGACTTCGCGTAGACCACGACGATGTCGCCGTCCGCGACGACGCGCACGATGGACGTGCTGTACTTCGGGTCCTTCACGACGGGCCCGAGGACCTTGACGAAGGCGTCGCGGCCGTCGGCGACCTCGGGGTTGTGCTGGATGTAGTGGTCGCCGATGTAGCGCTGCGCCGCACCCGCGATGTCCCGCTGCACGAAGCCCTCGGTGTAGAAGGCCGTCACGACCTCCCGCGGGGTCGACGGTGCCGCGCTCGCCTGGGCGGCGACGCCGAGGACCAGTGCGCCGACGGTGAGCACGGCGGCGACGGCGTTACGGATCGTCCGGTTGAGGTTCATACCGTGTCCAATCATTGAAACTTCAATACTTTGATTCGATCAGAACACGATCGGGCGCCGAGCACAACGTGATGACCATCGCCGTACGCTGCACGAATGGACGCACACCACACACCCGAGACCGCCGAGGCGCTGATGCGCTCCCGGTTCGCCGCCTTCCGCGACGGCGACGCGGCGTGGCTGCTCGCCTCGTGGCACCCGAGCACCCGCCCGGCGGACCTCGAGCTCGACGAGGACGTGCGGTGGCGCGGCCTGCAGATCGTGGACACCGTCGCCGGCGCCGCGACCGACGACACGGGCATCGTCGAGTTCCGGGCGACGTACGTCGCGGACGGCGCGCACGGCGTCCTCCACGAACGCTCCCGCTTCGTCCGCGAGGACGGGCGGTGGTTCTACGTCGACGGGGACTTCCCCGAGTAGCCCCCGGGAACGAGACAGGCCCACCGGACGGATCCGGTGGGCCTGTCGCGTGTCGAAGCGCTTACGCCGTGGGCGGCTTCACGGCCGAGGCCATGACGCGCAGGGCGGCGATGACGCCGTCGATCAGATCGCCGGCCTGGAAGGGCGGGATCGCGGCGGTGACGCCGAGCTGCGCGACCTTGTCGCCCAGGCGGTCGGCGACGCCGCTACCGGTGAGCACGACGATGTCGCGCGTGTTCGGGGAGACGGCGATGAGGGCGGCGTACTCGGGCTCGGGAGCCTGGCGGAGCACGGCCTCTGCGCCGGCGTGCGCGTCGTCACCCAGGTCGCCGATGTACACCGAGAACCGGGCGTTCGCGTCGCGGGTCGCGCGGATCAGCGCCTCGTCGAGGCCGATCAGCTCCTCACGGGAGAACGGCGGGTTGGCCGGGCTGTCGCTCGCCTGGCGCGCCGCCGAGATGCGGCCGCTCGACGTGATGGCCGTACCGATGGGCAGCTCGCCCTGCGGAACGGCGACGGTCTGCGTCTGGTCACCACTTGCCACGAGCGGCACCCCCGATCAGGTTCTCGTTGTCATGGTCGCCGTGGTGCGCACCGTGCGGGCCCACGGGGGCCTCGTCGACCGCGCTGAACAGCATGGGCTCGCGGGTCCACGGCTCACCGAGCTTGTACTCGCCCGGCTGCTGGTACTTCTCGTTGCGGCCGGTGGCCATCGAGATGACACACAGGACGACGATCACGATCGTCGCGACGACGGTGATCCCGCCGACGATGTTGAGCAAGCTCACTGTGGGCCCCTTTCCTTCTCTGTCGGACGCCCGACGGCGCTGGTCGGTCTGTGGAACAACTTAGCCTATGCCGCATCGAGGTCGAGATACCGACTCCACATCGGGTCGACCTCCTTGAGCGTCGACAGGAGGCGCCAATGCCGCCCCTGCGGCGCCCGCGGCTCGGTGCGCAGCTTCCAGCCGATTTCGGACAGCAGCCGGTCGGCCTTGCGGTGGTTGCAGGACGCGCAGCAGGCGACGCAGTTCTCCCAACCGTGACCGCCGCCGCGGGAGCGCGGCAGGACGTGGTCGATGGTGTCCGCCTTGCCGCCGCAGTAGCCGCAGCGGAACCGGTCGCGGTGCATCAGCGCCGCGCGCGTCATGGGCACCTGGGCGCGGTACGGCACGCGGACGTACGTCCGCAAGCGGATGACCGACGGCACAGACAGCGAACGGTCCGCTGAATGAACCAGCGGACCGTTCGGATCGTCGTGGACCACGTCGGCCCTATCCCTGAGCATGAGGACTATCGCCCTCCGCATCGAGATCGCGGTCAGTGGCTCGTAGGTGGCGTTGAGCAGCAGCACCCTGCGCGTGCCCCACACGGCACCACCGGAACGGGAGTCGTCGGCGAGCGCCGTGGTCGCGGGGCCACCCGCGGCGTGCGTTCGCTTCATCGACACTCCTCACCGTCGCGCGGGCCCCGCCGGTCGGCCGAGGCCCTTCGCCTCTAGTAGTGCACCACGGCCGACGGCGATCCGCACGGTGATTTCCGCGCATTTCCCGAGGCGAATCGGCGGATACCGGGTGAACGTCAGGTGACCTAACCGGCGACGACCCGGTTGCGGCCGTCCGCCTTCGCCCGGTACAGCCGACGGTCCGCCTCGTGCAGCAGCAGGCCCGGAGCCGTGGTCGACGCCGTCGCGGACACCCCGCCGATGCTGACCGAGACCGGCAGCCCGTTCGGCGCGAGCCCGAGCGCGAGGATGTCGCGCCGGACCGACTCGAGCACCGCGGCCAGGTCGACGTCGCCCACCAGCAGCAGCGCCAACTCGTCGCCGCCGTACCGCGCCGCGACCTCGCCCCGGCGGGACGGGATCCGCGCGATCACCGCGGCCAGCTCGCGCAGCACGTGATCCCCGACGACGTGCCCGTGGGTGTCGTTGTAGGTCTTGAAGCCGTCGACGTCGATGAGGGCGAGGTGCACGAGGTCCCCGACGTCGGCCGCCTCGCGCAGTGCGGCGTCGAGCGCGCGACCGAAGCCCCGGCGGTTCGCGATCCCGGTCAGCTCGTCGATCTCCGCGAGCCGGCTGAGTTCCTGCGCCGCGTCCTGGAGCGCGCGCCGCTCGGCGATCTCGGCCGTGACGTCGGTCAGGCTGCCGATGATCCGCACGATCGCGCCGGTCTCGGACCGCTCGATGACGCGCCCCCGGCCGCGCACCCACAGGTACTCGCCCGACTTCGTCCGGATCCTGTGCTCGCAGCGATACTCCGCGGTCTCGCCGCGCATGTGCCGGTTCATGGCGCGCAGGGCGGCCTCCAGGTCGTCGGGATGCACCCGACGCTCCCACTCGTTCGTGGTGTCGCCGATCTCGTCGGCGCCGTAGCCCAGCATGCTCTTCCAGCGGGGCGAGTAGTAGACCTCCCGCGAAGCGAGGTCCCAGTCCCAGATGCCCTCGCCGGCCGTGTCGAGCGCGAACTGCCAGCGCGCCTCGGCGCGCAGGAGGCGGGCCTCCATCTGCCGGGTCGCCGTCACGTCGCGCGAGATCCCGACGAGCCCGATCACACGGCCGGACTCGTCGCGGTACGGCGCCTTGAGCGAACGGACGGTGCGCCATCGGCCGTCGATCAGGGCCGACTCGTCGACCTCCTGCGCGATCCCGGTCTCCATCACCTCCTGGTCGGTGCCCATGACCCGCGCAGCGGCCCGGGCGTCGAGGAAGTCGTCGTCGGTGCTCCCGAGCACCTCGCCGATGGGCAACTCGGTGGCCTGCAGGACGCGCACCGCGGCACGGTTGAGGAACATGAATCGCCCCTGGCGATCCTTGACGTAGACGGAGTCGGGCGCGGCGTCGGCGATGGCCTGGAAGGTGCGGAAGGTGGCGAAATCGGCACCCGAGACCGGGCCGGGATTCGCCGCAGCGGTCGCGGCGGCCTGGAGCGCCCGCAACCTGGCGACCTCCTCGGCGGTGCTGCGGGTGTCGGTGATGTCGCGGGACACGCCGATCAGCCCGACGATCTCGCCGTCGGCGTCGCGGTACGGGGACTTCGTGGACAGGAACGTCCGCGCCAGGCCGTCGACGGTCGTCGACTCCTCGAGTTCCTGCCCGACCCCGGTGCGCATGATCTCGCGGTCCGTCTCCCGCAGTTGCGCCGCCGCCGCCGCGTCGAACATCTGCCGGTCGTCGTTGCCGAGGAAGTCGGCCACCCGGACCCCGTAGAGCCGGGCGACGGCGTCGTTGACGAACAGGTACCGGCCCGCGAGGTCCTTGACGTAGATGAGGTCCGTCGCCGCCTCGGCGATCGCCCGGAACATGGGCAGGGACCGCCGGGTGTCGTCGAGCTCGGCGGTCAGCGATGCGACGCGCTCGCGCAGGCGCCGGACCGTGGCACCGTCGCCGGCGTCGATCGATTCCTCGCTCATCGTCCCGACAGTATGCGAGTCCGGCGCGACGACGAACCTCGAACGGCCGTCGAGACGGCCCGTGCGAGACTGGAGGGCGTGAGCACGCCGGACCAGCAGAGCTTCTACGACGCCGTCGGCGGCGCGGACACCTTCGCGGAGTTGATCCACCGCTTCTACCAGGAGGTGGCGCGCGACGAGCTGCTCCGCCCCCTGTATCCGGAAGAGGACCTCGGCCCCGCGGAAGTGCGGTTGCGGATGTTCTTCGAGCAGTACTGGGGCGGGCCGCGTACCTACTCCGAGCAGCGCGGACACCCGCGACTCCGCATGCGGCACGTGCCCTTCCGCATCACCGAGATCGAGCGCGACGCCTGGCTGCGGTGCATGGACGTGGCGATCGCCTCGATCGACGACGCGCGGATGAGCCCGGATCGCAAGCAGCAGCTCAGGAACTACTGTGAGATGGCCGCACAGATGCTCGTGAACACCCCCATGGGCGCTTGAACAGGAGTGAGATGACGCCACCCGTCCGCACGCCCCACTACATCGAGGCCCCGTGGTGGAAGGACGCGATCTTCTACCAGGTGTACCCCCGGTCGTTCTCGGACGCGAACGGCGACGGAGTCGGCGATCTGCGCGGCGTGATCGACCGGCTGGGCTACCTGGAGCTGCTCGGGGTCGACGCGCTGTGGCTCTCGCCCGTGATGCGCTCCCCCATGGCCGATCACGGCTACGACGTCTCCGATCCCCGGGACATCGACCCCCTCTTCGGCACCCTGCAGGACATGGACGAGCTGATCGCGGCGGCGCACGCCCACCGGATCCGCGTGACCATGGACCTGGTGCCGAACCACACGTCCGATCGGCACCCGTGGTTCCAGGCGGCGTTGGCCGCGGGGCCCGGCAGCCCGGAGCGCGACCGGTACGTCTTCCGCGACGGCCGCGGGCCGCACGGCGACGAGCCCCCCAACAACTGGCCCAGCATCTTCGGCGGCCCGGCATGGCACCGCGTCACCGAGGCCGACGGCACCCCCGGCCAGTGGTACCTGCACATCTTCGCGCCCGAGCAGCCCGACCTGAACTGGCAGAACGAGGACGTCTTCCAGGACCTGGCCGAGACCCTGCGGTTCTGGCTGAACCGCGGCGTCGACGGCTTCCGGATCGACGTGGCGCACGGCATGGCGAAGCCCGCGGGCCTGCCGGACATGGACCTGGTCAACAACCAGATCATGGACAACGACGAGAACGACCTGCGGTTCAACGATCCCGGCGTGCACGCGATCCATCGGCGCATCCGCCGGGTGATGGACGAGTTCCCCGGCCGGGTGACCGTCGGCGAGATCTGGGTCAAGGACAACGACCGGTTCGCCGAGTACATCCGGCCCGACGAGCTGCACCTGGGATTCAACTTCCGGCTCGCGGAGGCGGAGTGGGACGCGCGCGGGATCCGCGAGGCGATCGACAACTCGCTGATCGCGGTCGAGTCGGTGAACGGCATCCCGACGTGGACGCTCTCCAATCACGACGTGCCGCGCGAGGTGACCCGGTTCGGCGGCGGCGAGCTGGGGACGGCCCGCGCGCGGGCGATGATCCTGGTGGAGCTGGCGCTCCCGGGAACGGCCTTCCTCTACAACGGCTCCGAGCTGGGCCTGCCGAACGTCGACCTGCCCGACGAGGCCCTCCAGGACCCGACCTGGGAGCGGTCCGGGCACACCGAGCGCGGCCGCGACGGCTGCCGGGTGCCGCTCCCCTGGCAGGGGACGCTCCCGCCGTACGGCTTCTCGACGAGCCCGGACACCTGGCTCCCGATGCCGGACGACTGGAAGGACCTCACGGCCGAGGCCGAGCTCGAGGACCTCGATTCGACGCTGACGCTCTACCGCACCGCCATCGAGCTGCGCCGGATGCGGCCGGAGTTCCGCGGCGACGCCATCGAGTGGTACGGCGCGCCGCGCCCCGGCGCGCTGGCCTTCCGGCGCACCGACGGCCGCCTGACCTGCGTGCTCAACGCGTCGGACGGCCCCGTCGAGCTGCCGGGTGGCGAAGTCATCCTCTCCAGCGCACCGCTGGTCGACGGTCTGCTGCCGCCGAACGCCGCCTGCTGGCTCGCCTGACCGGATCGACGCCTCAGGCGCCGATCCGCTCCCGCGAGGTCCGGCCCCGTCGGGCCAGCGGCTGCGCGCCGACGGCGGCGGCGAGCCCGACCGGGGCCGACAGGTCCGCGTAGATCGACTCGTGCGCGCCGGCCGGAACCCGGTAGGTCTCGTGCCAGATGCCGACGGTCGAGCGGCCCTCGGCGTGGGCCATCTTGTAGAACTGCAGCCAGGCCGGCCGGTGCGCGAAATCGGTGGAGTGCGAGTACGTCTCGAGCTCCTCGAAGCTGCGCCAGTACTGCACGAGGAGCGGGCCGCCCGGCGCGATCGCCTTGAATCCGCCCAGGTAGCCCAGCGCACCGCCGCGCTTCCGGTCGCGCTCGATCTCGGCCTGCATCCTGCGCAGGGAGCGCCCGACGAACGCCGCCTGTCCCAGGCGCCACGTGCGCCGCGGGCGCATGCCGAGCAGGAACACCACCAGGTCACCGTCGTGGGTATCGGTCTGCAGATCGTGGTTCATGAGTCTCTCCCTGCCGGAGCCAGCTTGGATAGTGCCACTACCCATATTGGAGAGTGAAGCTATCCCGTGTCAAGATCAAGGGATGAAATTGTCGGAACTCTCCACGGAGACCGGCGTGAGCACCGCCTCGCTCAAGTACTACCTGCGCGAGTCGCTGCTCGCGCCCGGCGAGCCGGTCACCAAGACGCAGTCCGAGTACGGGCCCGCCCACGTCGAGCGGGTGCGGCTGATCCGCGCGCTGGTCGACTCCGGCGGCCTCTCCCTGGCCCAGGTCCGGCGCGTGATCGACGCCCTGGACAGCCCGACGGTGCCGCGGCACGAGCTGCTCGGGGTCGCGCAGGAGGCGCTCATGGACGCCGCGCAGTTCGACGAGGACGCCGAGTGGACCGCCCTGGCGACCGAGTTCGTGGACCAGCGCGGCTGGCGGATCCAGGACGGCGACGTGCTGCTGCCCCAGCTCGGCGCGCAGCTCAAGGCGCTCGCCGAGACGTGCGAGGTGGGCGGCCGGGAGACCCTGGAACGCTGGGCCGACGCCGCGGAGACGGTGGCCGCGTCCGACCTCGACACCCTCACCGGGGACGACGCCGAGGCGCTGCGGACGGCGATCGTCGGCACCGTACTCTCCGACAAGGTCCTGCAGACGCTGCGCCGGCTGGCACAGCAGAACCGGACCGCGCAGCTCTACGAGGCCTCGACGCGCGCGGACGGCGGATCAGACGAGTAGGCCCGGCCCCGCCTCACGCCGCTGGTACAGCGAGCCGAACCGGGCGTCCACCCGCACCCAGGTCGCCGACGCGGACACCCGGACCGGCTCATCGGCACCGTCGGCGGCGAATCCCATGGCCTCCAACGCGAACGCGGTGCGCAGGCTGATCGGCACGGTGGTCCCGTCGGTGCTCACGCTGACCACCGCAGAGTCGAGTAGGGACGCGGGCGGGCCCGCCGGTCCACCGGTCTCGCGGCCCACCTCGACGCCGCGCGCCGCGACCGCGCGGAGCGCCTGCGCCGGAACGTCGTCCACCGGCTGGAAGCCCGTCGCGGGCGGCAGCGCCCCGCGCCACGCGGAGTCCAGGGCGAAGCCCACGTCCACGTAGCCGCCCTCGTCCGACGGCGCCGCGCGCAGGGAGTCGAGCACGGTCGCGGCGCTGCACACCAGCGACTCCGGCGCGACGGCCCCCGTCAGCACCCGCACCGCGAGCACCCCGAAGCCCGTCCTCCCCCAGACCTCCACGTGCTGCTCGTCGCGGCGCCGCACGCGGATCACGGCCGAGTCATCGGTGCGCAGTAGGCGGGTGACGAAGGCCGCGAGGTTCGAGCGCGGACCCGCGCCCGACACCGTCAGGCGTCGATCGCTCACCGGGAGAACGACTTCAGGTAGTCGCGCTGCTCCCCCGACAGCCGCCGCACGCGCTGTTCCGCCACGTCGAAGGCGGCGAGCCGCACCTGCGCGACCACCGCCGGCGCGGTGGCGAGCGCGGCGCCGGCGGGCCGGACTTCGTGGTGCACCACGAAGTCCGCCGCGCGCACGGCGGAGGTCCACAGCGTGATCTGCAGCGGCGAGTCCTGATGCCGCAGCTGCCCGCGGTACTCGACCTCCAGCTTCGCCAGCAGCAGCCCGTCGAGCAGGTCGCGCGTGGGCGCGTCCGGCGCGAAGAGGAGCGGGATCCGCGCCTCCTCCAGCAGCGTCACCATCCGCGCGTTGTTGATGTGCTGGTAGACGTCCATGTCGGACCAGCGCACGTCCACGGGCACCGTCAGGCTCGCGGCACCGTCGTCGGCGACGGTGCGCACGCCCGTGACGCCCGCCGCGGTGAAGCTGTATTCGGTCACGGCTCCACGCTAGCGGACCGCCCCGGGGCTACCCCACGTGCCGCAGCAGCGACCGCAACGCGCGGGTCGCGACGGAGAGCCGCGACTCGTCGTTGGCGATGGGGCTGGTGCCGTCGGCGGGGTCGAGGATCTCGCCGAGCAGCGCGCCGACCCGCTCGAGGCGACGCGCGTTGTGCGAGGCCCAGTCGCCGATCTTCTGCGTCGCCGGCTCGGTGGGATCGGTGAAGTTGAGCACCTCGATCGTCAGCCCCCGCAGCGCGCCGTACAGGTCGTCGCGCAGCGCGAGCCGCGCCATCTCGCTCCACCGGTCGCCGCGCGGCAGTTCGGCGACGGCCGCCAGCATCTCGTCCACCCGCAGGCGCTGCATGAGGGCGAAGTACAGCTGCCCGACCTCGTCGTCCTCGCGCTCGGCGATGTCCGCGATGTCCACCACGTCCAGGAGGCTGAACCGGTACAGCGCACGGCCCACGGTGTACGCCAGCTCCTCCGGCACGCCCGCGGCGATCGCGCGGTCCGACGAGGCGCACGCGTGCCGGTCGTAGCGCAGGTCCCACGAGCCCATGGCGGCCGACAGCGCGGCGATCCGGTCGGCGTAGCGGTTGACCTCCGCGCCGATCGCGATCGGCTGCGGCCGGTTGGTGAGCATCCACCGGGCGCCGCGGTCGAGCACGCGGCGGCTCTCGGCGAGCAGCGCCGCGGTCTCGCCCGCCGAGACGGGCACCTCCTTGAGCTCCGCCCAGGTGCGCGGCAGGCCGAAGACGCGGCTCACCGCGACGAAGGCACGCACGGCGTCGGCCGCGCCGGCCCCGGTCTCCTCGGCGAGGCGGTAGACGAAGCTGACGCCCGCGTTGTCAACCATCTCGTTCACCGTCTGGGTGGCGACGATCTCGCGGCGCAGCGGGTGCGCGAAGACGGCCTCGCCGGCGCGCTCGCGCAGCCGGTCCGGGAAGTACTCCGGCAGCTTCGCGACGAGCACGTCGTTGTCCGGCAGGTCCCCGGACAGCACGTCGTCCTTGACGGCGAGCTTGACGTGGGCCATGAGGTTGGACAGCTCCGGCGAGCTCAGCCCCAGGCCCGCGGCCTGCAGCTTGTCGGTCTCCTTGCGGGTCGGCAGCGCCTCCAGGCGCAGGTCGACGCCGCGGTTGCGGGACAGGTCCGCGAGGATCCGGGCGTGCACGTCGACCATCTTCGGGGCGAGCGAGCGCTCGACCGACAGCGCCGTGTTCTGCGAGACGTTGTCGGCGAGCACCAGGCGCGAGACGTCGTCCGTCATCGAGACCAGCAGGTCGTGCCGCTCGCCCGCGGGGATCGCGCCCGCGGCGATCTGCCGGTCGAGCAGGATCTTGATGTTGACCTCGTGGTCGGAGCAGTCCACGCCCGCGGAGTTGTCCATGGCGTCGGTGTTGATCCGGCCGCCGGCGCGGTCGAACTCGATGCGGCCGAGCGGGGTCACCCCCAGGTTGCCGCCCTCGCCGACCACCTTCGCGCGAACCTCCTGCCCGTCGACGCGGATCGCGTCGTTGGCGCGGTCGCCCACGTCCAGGTTGGTCTCGGTGGACGCCTTGATGTACGTGCCGATGCCGCCGTTCCACAGCAGGTCGACGGGGGCCAGCAGCACCGCGCGCATGAGCTCCGGCGGGGTCATCTCGGTGACGTCGTCGGCGAGGCCGAGAGCCGCGCGCACCTGCGGGCTGATCGGCACCGACTTCTGGTCGCGGCTGAAGACGCCGCCGCCCTCGCTGATCTTGCTGGTGTCGTAGTCCTTCCACGACGACCGCGGCAGCGCGAACAGCCGCTCGCGCTCGGCGAAACCGGTGGCCGCGTCGGGGTTCGGGTCGAGGAAGATGTCGCGGTGGTCGAACGCGGCGACCAGCCGGATGTGCTCGGAGAGCAGCATGCCGTTGCCGAAGACGTCGCCGCTCATGTCGCCCACGCCGACCGTCGTGAAGTCCTCGGACTGCGTGTCGACGCCCATTTCGCGGAAGTGCATCTTGACCGACTCCCAGGCGCCGCGGGCGGTGATGCCCATGCCCTTGTGGTCATAGCCCTCGGAGCCGCCGGAGGCGAAGGCGTCGCCGAGCCAGAAGCCGTAGCCGGCCGCGACGTCGTTGGCGATGTCGGAGAAGGAGGCGGTGCCCTTGTCCGCGGCGACCACCAGGTAGGTGTCGTCGGGGTCCCGGCGCACCACGCGCTCGGGCGGGAGCACGTCCCCGTCGGGGCCGAGGTTGTCGGTCACGTCGAGCAGGCCGGAGATGAACATGCGGTAGCAGGCGACGCCCTCGGCGCGCTGCGCGTCCCGGTCGACGGCGGCGTCCCCCGTGACCTCCGGCGGCTGCTTCACGACGAAGCCGCCCTTGGCGCCCACGGGCACGATGACCGCGTTCTTGACCGCCTGGGCCTTCACCAGGCCCAGGATCTCGGTGCGGAAGTCCTCCCGGCGGTCGGACCAGCGCAGCCCGCCGCGGGCGACCATCCCGAACCGCAGGTGGACGCCCTCGACGCGCGGCGAGTACACGAAGATCTCGAACCGCGGGCGCGGCTTGGGCGCCTCGGGGATACGGCCGGGCTCCAGCTTGATGGAGATCACCGGCTTGTCGGCGTAGAAGTTGGTGCGCACGGCCGCCTGCACGACGTGCAGGTAGGCGCGCAGGATCCGGTCGGCGTCGAGGCTGGTCACGGCCGCGAAGGCGGCCTTGAGGTCGGCCTCCGCCGCCTCCGCCGCGTCGGAGTCCGCCGCGATCGGGTCGAACGTCGCGGTCCACAGCCGGCCCAGCGCGAGGACCGCGTCGCGGTGCTCGAGCAGCACCTGCGCCATGTGGCCCGGGCTGTACGGGAAGCCGCACTGCCGCAGGTACTGGCCGATGGCACGGAGCAGCGCGACGCTGCGCCAGTCCAGGCCGAACGCGAAGATCAGCTCGTTGAACTTGTCCACCTCGGCCTCGCCGCGCCAGACGGCGGCGGCGCCCTCGCTCGCCAGCCCGCGCAGGCGCGCCAGGTGCGCCGGAAGATCCGCCTCGGCGACGCCCTCGGCCGCGGTCGCCCGCAGCACGGGCGAGACCCGCAGCCCGAAGTCGTAGACCGAGCACAGCGCACCGTCGGGCCGGCGGACCGTGTAGGGCCGCTCGTCGAGCACGTCGACGCCCAGGGACTGCAGGACCGGCAGCACCTGCGAGAGCGTGACCTGCCCGCCGGTCATGTACATGGTGAACCCGAGGTTGGCGCCCCGGCCCTCCGGCGGGTCGTAGAAGACGAGGTCGCTGCCCTGCGCGGGGAGCGCCGCGATGCGGTTGATGTCGAGCAGCGCGACCTCGGGGGTCTGGTCCTCCTTGTAGTTGGGCGAGATGCCCGGGAGGTACGCGGAGACGGTGGCGGCGTCCGCGCCGGCGGCTGCGGCGGCGGAGAGGACGTCCTCGTCCCAGGTGCGGCTCACGTCGCCGAGCCGGGCGCGGATCCGCGCCTCGTCGGCGGCCTGGAAGACGGGGACGGTGTCCTCGCCGCGCGGCAGCAGCACGAACTGGATCCGGGCGATCGCCGATTCGGTGACGCGGGCGGTGAACCGGTCGACGTGCATGCCGGTCTCGTCCTCGAGCACGTCGATCAGGACGCCGCGGGCCCGCGAGGTGTAGCGGTCGCGGGGCAGGTAGACGAGGGCGCGCGCGAACCGGGCCAGCTTGTCGGTGCGCAGGAACAGGGCCAGGTCGTCGTCACCCAGGTCGCGCAGGGCGCCGAAGACGCGGGCCAGCTCGTCCTCGTCGGCGACGACGAGCCGCAGGCGGGGGTAGGTCTGGATGTACTCCATGAGGCGCTGATTGGCCGGGTCCGTCCGGTCCACGCCGATCCGGGCGAGCACGCGCTCGATCTTCGCGCCCACCATGGGGATGCCGAAGACGTTGTGGTGCAGGCCGAGCACGGTGAGGGCCATCGCGAACAGGTCCACCGCGCCGCCGTCCGAGGGCGCCGCGGCCAGAAGGAAGGGCGAGCCCGCCGCGTCGCCGAGCGGCTGCGCCAGCTCCACCACGGCGATGGCGCCCGGCTCGGGCGCGGGCATCGCGTCGATCACGGCCTGGAGCTTCGCATCGGGGTCGGCGAGGACGCCGGTACCGACACCGTCGACCCGGCTCCCGAGGACGCGGGCGTTGTCCTCCGACAGCCACGTCAGGAAGTCGGACGGTGACCTTCCGGGCGGCTGCGTGGCCACGACGGACGCGACGCGAGTGAAGACGGACGGATCGATCGCGGACTGCGCCACGGGCGTGCTCCTCCTGCGGGGTCGTGACAGCGGCACGCCAAATGCGGGGTCAGCACGCGGCGCCGTTGCCATGGTGTGACGGAGCCTGTCGGCTCCGGGCACCACACTACGACCGGGAGGGGGGCTACGCGCCAGTAATGACGACGAAGCCCGCGACCGGTGCGGTCGCGGGCTTCGTCGCTGCGCTCGATCTCAGTCGCGCGTGAGCTTGCGGTGCGTCACGGCGTGCGGGCGCGCCGCCTCCGCGCCGAGGCGCTCGATCTTGTTCGCCTCGTACGCCTCGAAGTTGCCCTCGAACCAGAACCACTGCCCCTCGGAGACGTTGCCCTCCCACGCCAGGATGTGCGTGCAGGTCCGGTCCAGGAACCACCGATCGTGGGAGATCACCACGGCGCAGCCGGGGAACTGCTCCAGCGCGTTCTCCAGGCTGGACAGCGTCTCGACGTCCAGGTCGTTGGTCGGCTCATCGAGGAGGATCAGGTTGCCGCCCTCCTTGAGCGTGAGCGCCAGGTTCAGGCGGTTGCGCTCACCACCGGAGAGCACCTCGGACGGCTTCTGCTGGTCCGGCCCCTTGAAGCCGAACGCGCTGACGTAGGCGCGGGCCGGCATCTCGTTCTGGCCGACGGTGATGTAGTCGAGCCCGTCCGAGACCACCTGGAAGACGGACTTCTTCGGGTCGATGTTGGCGCGGTTCTGGTCGACGTAGCTGAGCTTGACCGTCTCGCCCACCTTGACCTCGCCCGAGTCCGGGCTCTCGAGGCCGACGATGGTCTTGAACAGCGTGGTCTTGCCGACGCCGTTCGGGCCGATCACGCCGACGATGCCGTTGCGCGGCAGGGTGAACGACAGATCCTTGATCAGCACGCGGCCGTCGAAGCCCTTGTCGAGGTTCTTGACCTCGACCACCACGTTGCCCAGGCGCGGCGGCGTGGGGATCTGGATCTCCTCGAAGTCGAGCTTGCGGTGCTTCTCGGCTTCGGCCGCCATCTCGTCGTAGCGCTCGAGGCGGGCCTTGTTCTTGGTCTGCCGGGCCTTGGCGCCGGAGCGCACCCAGGCGAGTTCCTCCTTGAGCCGCTTCTGCAGCTTCTGGTCCTTCTTGCCCTGCACCTCGAGGCGCTCGGCCTTCTTCTCGAGGTACGCCGAGTAGTTGCCCTCGTAGCCGTGCAGCTTGCCGCGGTCGACCTCGCAGATCCACTGCGCGACGTGGTCCAGGAAGTACCGGTCGTGGGTCACGGCCAGGACGGCGCCGGCGTAGCCCGCGAGGTGCTGCTCGAGCCAGAGCACCGACTCGGCGTCCAGGTGGTTGGTGGGCTCGTCGAGGAGCAGCAGGTCGGGCTTGCTCAGCAGCAGCTTGCACAGCGCGACGCGACGCTTCTCACCACCGGAGAGGTTCTCCACCGACGAGTCGCCCGGCGGGCAGCGCAGCGCGTCCATGGCCTGCTCGATCTGCGAGTCGACCTCCCAGGCGTCGACGGCGTCGAGCTGCTCCTGCAACTGCCCCATCTCCTCCATCAGTTCGTCCGTGTAGTCGGTGGCCATCAGCTCGGCCACCTCGTTGTAGCGGCGCAGGTTGACCATCGTCTGGCCGAGGCCGTCCTCGACGTTCTCCTTGACCGTCTTGGTCTCGTCGAGCTTCGGCTCCTGCATCAGGATGCCGACGGTGGCGTCCGGGTCCAGGAAGGCCTCGCCGTTGGACGGCTGGTCGAGGCCGGCCATGATCTTGAGGATCGACGACTTGCCCGCGCCGTTCGGGCCGACCACGCCGATCTTCGCGCCCGGGTAGAACGACATCGTCACGTCATCGAGAATGACCTTGTCGCCGTGCGCCTTGCGCACCTTCTTCATGGTGTAGATGAACTCAGCCACAGTCCCTGCCCTGTCTCACGCGAAAACGACCCACCGGTGTGCCGGGGGCAAACGACTCCAGCCTACCGACCGGCACCCGCGGGCGGGTACCAGACCGGGGCGAGCGCACGCGACCCACGCGGTGCACGCGCGGCGGACCGGGTAGCGCGCCGCCCCGGAATCGAGTAGTCGGCCACTCGCGCGCCGCACCCCGCCCCGCGTTTGACTCGTGCGATGACGAGGCGAACGGACGGCGCAGGTCTCGGCTCCGCGCCGCGATCCGCGCCCGCTCCAGCGGCTCCCCCGCGGCGACTGGCCCGTAACAAGCGGGCCTTAAGGACCGAACGAGACAGTAGGAGCACGGTCGCTGGGGAGCGACCGTCGGACCGCAATCGTCCACAGGGGATAGGGGATTCGTCGTGAGGGATGAGGTAAGTGCAACCCGGGTGTGCGGAGAACCGGCGCACCGCGAGCCGATCGCCGTCGTCGGCATCGGATGCCGCCTGCCGGGCGGTGTGCGCTCCGCCGACGACTTCTGGAAGCTGCTCGACGAGGGGCGCGACGCGATCGTCGACATCCCCGCCGACCGGTGGAGCACGGACCGGTACTACGAGTCCGAGCGCACGCCGGGCAAGAGCCGGGTGCGACGCGGCGGCTTCCTGACCGACCCGGTGGACGAGTTCGATCCGGCGTTCTTCGGGATCTCCCCGGTCGAGGCGAGCTCGATGGACCCGCAGCAGCGGCTCCTGCTCGAGGTCGCGTGGGAATCGATCGAGGACGCCGGGCTGCGCGCCGAGGACCTCGAGCGCTCGCAGACCTCGGTCTTCACCGGGGGCTTCACCCTCGACTACAGCCAGATGCACTTCTCCACGTCCGCCGCGGAACCGCCGACGGTCGCCGCGCACACCGCGACCGGCGTCGTGATGACGATGCTGTCCAACCGCATCTCGCACGCCTTCGACCTGCTCGGACCCAGCATGTCCGTCGATACGGCGTGCTCGTCGTCGCTGGTCGCGATCCACCTCGCGTGCCAGTCGATCTGGAACGGCGAGAGCGAGCTCGCCCTCGCCGGCGGCGTCAACCTGATGCTCAGCCCGAACTTCACCATCGCCGCGTCCACGGGCGGCTTCCTCTCCCCCACCAGCACGTCGCGGGCGTTCGACGCGGCGGCCAACGGTTACGTCCGCGGCGAGGGCGCCGCCCTCGTCGTGCTCAAGCCGCTCGCGCGGGCCCGCGCCGACGGCGACCGGATCTACGCGACGGTGCTCGGCACCGCCGTCAGCCAGGACGGGCGCACGAACGGCATCACCGTGCCCAACGGCGACAGCCAGAAGCGCGCCATCGAGGCCGCGCTCGCCCGCGCGGGCGTCGCCGCGGACTCCGTGGACTACGTCGAGGCGCACGGCACGGGCACCCCGGTCGGCGATCCGATCGAGGCCACCGCGATCGGCGAGATCTACGGCGCCGACCGGCCGGCGGACCGCCCGCTGGTGATCGGCTCGGTCAAGACGAACCTGGGGCACCTCGAGGCCGCGGCGGGCGTCGTGGGCTTCATCAAGTCCGCCCTCGCGCTCGGTCACCGGCGCGTGCCGCGGCACCTGCACCTCGACGCGCTCAACCCCGCCATCGACCTCGACCGGCTGCGGATCCGGATCGCCACCGAGCCGACCCCGCTCCGCCCCGACGGGCCCCTGCGCGCGGGCGTGAACTCCTTCGGCTTCGGCGGCACCAACGCGCACGCGATCCTCGAGTCCGCCCCCACCGCCGACGCGCCCGCCGCGCCTGCCGAGGACGTCGTGCGCGACGGGATCGCGGTCGTGCTGCCCCTCGCGGCGCGCGGCGAGGACGCCCTCGCGCAGCTCGCGGGCGCCTACGCCGGACTCGCGGCGACCGAGGGCGCAGCGCCGCTGGCCGGAGCGCTCAGCCACCGGCGCAGCGCCCACCGCGCCGCGCGCCTCGCGGTGATCGCCGCGGACGCCGCCGCGACCGCGGACGCGCTGCACGCCGCCGCGGAGGGCGTCCCGCACCAGGCGGTCCGGACGGGATCCGCGCTCGCCGACGCCCGGCCCCTCGCCTTCGTCTACACCGGCATGGGCCCGCAGTGGTGGGGCATGGCGCGCGGCCTGCTGCAGCACAACGCCGTCTTCCGCGCCGCGGTCGACCGCTGCGACGCCGCGATCGCGCCGCTCGCCGGCTGGTCGCTCACGGCCGAGCTGCTGGCTCCGGAGGCGACGTCCCGCATGCAGGAGTCCGTGGTCGCCCAGATCGCGAACTTCGGCGTGCAGTACGCGCTGACCCGGCTGTGGGAGTCGTTCGGCGTCCGGCCCGATCTCATCGTCGGACACAGCGCCGGCGAGGTCGCCGCCGCACTCGAGGCCGGGGCCCTGACCTTCGACGACGCGATCACCGTGATCGTGCATCGCGCCCGCCTCCAGCACACGGCGAGCGGGACCGGCCGGCTGCTGGCCGTCGCACTCGGCGAGGCCGCGGCCTCCGAGCTGCCCGAGGTCGCGCGCGGCGAGGTCGAGTTCGCCGCCGTCAACAGCCCCGGATCGGTGGCCCTCGTCGGGGCGCTCCCCGTCCTGGAGTCGCTCGCGGAACGGCTCGGCTCCGAGGGCGTCTTCGCGCGCCTCGTTCCCGGCGACGTCCCGTACCACAGCCGCGCGATGGACCCGCTCGAGGCGGAGCTCCGCACGGTCCTCGCCGGGCTCGCCCCCGGCGCACCGTCGATCCCCCTCTACTCGACGGTGACCGGCGCCCGGGTTCCGGCCGACGGCTCCGCGCAGCACGACGCCGCGTACTGGTGGGGCAACATCCGCCGGCCGGTGCTGTTCGGCGCGGCCGCCGACGCCATGCTCGCCGACGACGCCGTGACCTTCCTGGAGATCGGCCCCACGGCAGTGGTGGGCCGGGCGATCGCCGAGACCGCCGGCGCCCGCGGGCGCCCGGTGACGACGGTCGCGTCGCTGCGCCGCGACGGCGAGGACGCCGAATCCTTCGCCGCGGCGCTGGCGGACCTGTGGGTCCACGGCATCGACGTGGACTTCTCCCCGCTCGCACCCCGCGCCCCGATGCTGCCGCTGCCCGCCTACCCGTGGCAGACGGGCCGGTACTGGTCCGAGGGCGACGCCGGGCGCCGGGAGCGGCTGGCGGACACCGTCGAGCCCTATCTCGGCAACCGTTCCGACGGTGCCCTGCCCGCCTGGCGGCGCCTGCTGGACGGCACCGCGCCGCGGTCGCTCGCCGACCACGTGGTGCACGGCGCGACGCTGTTCCCCGGTGCGGGCTACCTCGAGATCGCGGCCGAGGTCGCGCGCGACGAGTACGGCGCCGCCGCGTGCACCCTGCAGGGCGTCGAGTTCGAGACCGCGCTGGTGCACGGCGGCGGCGGGACGTACCTGATCGACACCAGCCTCGACGCCGATTCCGGCCGGATCGCGATCCACGGCAAGGTGCCCGGCGCCGGCCGGTGGTCGCGGCACGCGACCGCGACGCTGCGGCCCGCGCCGTCGGTCGCACCCCGCGTCGACCTCGCCCCGATCGCGGGCGCGCCGGTCCCGGAGGACGAACTGTACGGGCTGTTCCGCGACGCCGGCTTCGTCTACGGGCCCGCGTACCGCCTGCTGCACGACGTGACCGTCGGCGATGGCGCCGCTTCGGCCCGGATCCGGGCCGTCTCCGCGGAGCCCGTCGCGGACCGGGCGCCGATCCTCGAGCCGAGCGTCCTCGACGCGGCCTTCCAGCTGCTGCTCCCGCTGGCCTTCCAGCGCGCGGAGGGCGCCAAGCTCATTCCCGTCGGCGTCGACCGCGTGGTGATCCACGGGCGGCCCGAGGGCCCCGTCGTCGCCCGGGCCACCGCCCGGACCTCGCCCGACCCCGCCACGATCAGCGGCGACGTGATCCTCGCCGGCGACGACGGCCGGGTCCTCACCGAGGTGGAGGGCTTCACCGTTCGGATCCTCGACGACGCCGCCGCGGCGCCGCAGCGCGTGGGCACCGACTGGGTGTACGAGCAGGCCTGGGAGCCGCAGCCCGCGGACGACGCCGAGCGCGCCTCCGCCGAGGGCGTGTGGCTGCTCCTCGCGGACCGCACCGGCGCCGCCGACGGCCTCGCCGAGCGACTGTCCGCCGCGGGCGGCACCCCGGTGCTGCTCCGCACGGGCGCCGTCGCCGACGGTGCCCTGCCGCCCGCCGACCGCGCGGCCCTGGCCGCCGCGCTGGACCGCACCGTCCCCGACGCGGGCCTGCGGGGCATCGTCCACCTCTGGTCGCTCGACGCCCGGCCCGACGCACCCGACCCGCTGCGCTGGACCGCGCACGAGGCGGTCCTCTCGGTGGTGCACCTCGCGGCCGAGCTCGAGCAGCGCGGCCTGGCGGCGCCGACCTTCCTGGTCACGGACGGCGCCCAGCCCGTCGCCGGCGGCGTGTCCGCGGCGGGGCTGCTGCAGTCCACGCTGCTCGGCGTCGGCCGGGTCCTGCACCACGAGCTGAGCGGGCTGCAGGCCCGCCTGGTGGACCTCGATCCGCAGGACCGGGACGCCAGTGCCGCCCTGCTGTTCGACGAGCTCACCGTCACCGGCAGCGACGAGGACCAGGTGTCCTTCCGCGGCGGGGCGCGGTTGGTCGCGCGCCTGTACCCGTCGGCCCGCTCCGGCGGCCGGATCCCCGCACGGATGCGCCCCGACGGTTCGTACCTCGTCACGGGCGGCCTCGGCGCGCTCGGCAGGCTGGTGCTCGTCGCCCTCGCGGAGCGCGGCGCGGGCCACCTGATCGTGACCAGTCGTTCGGGCCTCCCGGCGCGGGAGACCTGGGAC
This sequence comes from Tsukamurella sp. M9C, assembly GCF_020169415.1. Taxonomy (GTDB): domain Bacteria; phylum Actinomycetota; class Actinomycetes; order Mycobacteriales; family Mycobacteriaceae; genus Tsukamurella. Next base: position 111,100 of record NZ_JAIULG010000004.1, on the reverse strand, counting down.
GACCTCACCGATCCCGCGCAGCGCGATGCCGTCGTCGCGGTCCGCGCGGCGGAGGCGGCGGGCGCGACCGTGCACGTCGTGGCCGTGGACGTGACGGACGCCGGCGCCCTCACCACGTGCCTGGCGCGGCTCCGGTCGAGCGGCGCGCCCGCGCTGCGGGGCGTGATCCACTCCGCCGGCGCGGTGGACGACCAGATCCTGGTCCGGATGACGCAGGAGCAGGTCGAGCGCGTCGTGCGGCCCAAGGTGCTGGGCGCCTGGGCCCTGCACGAGGCGACGGCCGGCGAGCCGCTCGACTTCTTCGCCCTCTTCTCGTCGATCTCGGCGGTCATTCCATCGCCGGGCCAGGGCAACTACGCCGCCGGCAACGCCTTCCTGGACGCGCTGGCCCACTACCGCCGGGCGCAGGGCCTGCCGGCGCTGTCGATCAACTGGGGCCCGTGGGACGCCGGGATGATCGCCAGTCTCGGCCTCCGCGACCTGTACGGGCAGCGCGGGATCGACCTCATCGACCCCGCGACGGGCATGGACCTCCTCGCGGAGCTGCTCGGCTCCGGCGAGGTGCAGCAGGGCGTGGTGTCCGCGCACTGGCCCACCGTGGTCGAGAGCTACGCGCTCACCCCGACCCTCGTCGCCCACCTGGGCCGGACGGAGGGAGACGCGGAGGGAGACGGCGAGTCGATCCTCGACCGGCTCGGCTCCGCCGCGGCGGACGACCGCGCGCCGATTGCCGCGGACGGGGTGCGGCTCACCGTGTCCCGCGTGCTGCGGATGGCGGAGGAGCACATCCCCGACGACGAGCCGCTCGGCCGCCTGGGCGTGGACTCGATGCTCGCCACCGAGCTGCGGATCCGCGTGGAGCAGCAGTTCCGCGCCGCCCCGTCGATCGCCTTCCTCCTCGACGGCGCGACGGTGGCGACGATCGCCGCCGAGCTGCTCGCGACCCTCGACTTCTCCGCGGGCGACGTCGAACCCGACGCCGAGGTCGACGACCTCGCGTCCCTGCTCGCGGACCTGGACGACGAGGCCGTCGCCGCCCTGCTCGCCCAGTCCGAGACCACCGAACCCAACGCCGGAGGCCCCCGATGACCGAGATCGAAGACCGCCTGGCGGCGCTCAGTCACGCCCAGCGCCGCGCCCTCCTGGCCCGGCTCGGGAAGGCACCGTCGGCCGCGCCCGCCGCGGCGCCGATCACGCGCCGCGTGCGCGAGGGCGACGCCGTGCGGCTCTCGGCCACACAGGAGAACATGTGGTTCCTGGAGCAGTTCCACCCCGGCACGACCATGCACGTCATGTCCGGCGTCGCTCGGCTGCCGATCGACGTCCCCCTCGACGTCTTCACCGACTGCCTGGCCGAGGTGATCGCGCGGCACCCGGTGCTGCGCACGCGGTTCGGCATGGAGGACGGTGAGCCGGTCGCCCGGATCGCACCCGCCGAGCGGCCCGAGGTCGGGTTCCTCGACGGTGTCGACGACGAGCGGATGTGGGACCGGTTCCGCGAGGACGCACGGACCCCGTTCGACATCGCCCGCGAGCCGCTGCTGCGGGCGACCCTCGCGCGCAGCGCCTCCGGCGGCACGTGGGTGCAGATCACGCTGCACCATATGGTGGCCGACGGCTACTCCACCGGCATCCTCTTCGCCGAGCTGGGCCGGCTCGCCACGGGCCGGCTCGTCGGCCGGCTGCAGCAACTCCCCGAGGTCCCGTTCCAGTACGCCGACGTGGCGCTCTGGGAGCGGGAGCGCGCGGAGGCCGACGCCGACGCCGCGGACATCGCCTACTGGACCGGGCGGCTCGACGGTGCGCCGACCGCGCTGACCCTCCCGACGGACCACCCCCGCCCGGCCCGTCAGGCCTACCGCGGCCGCCGGACCGAGTTCGCGCTCACCGCCGAGCAGACCGCGGCGATCCGCACGTTCAGCGCCGAGCACGGCGTCACCCCCTTCGTGACGGTGCTCGGCGCGTACGCGGTGGTCCTGGGCCGCTGGTCCGCGCAGGACGGCGTCGTCGTCGGCGTTCCCGTCGCACAGCGCTCCCAGCCGGGTTCGGAGCAGGTGATCGGCCCGTTCCTCAACACGCTCGCGCTGCCCGTCGCGCTCGAGCCGGGCGAGACGGTCAAGGGCCTGCTCGCGCAGGTGAACGCCACCGTGCGCGAGGGCTTCACGCATCAGGACGCGCGCTTCGACCGCGTGCTCTCGGCGCTCGATCTCGGCCGCGACCCGGCGCGCCCGCCGCTGTTCCAGGCGATCCTCAACATGCAGGAGGACCGCAGCGCGCCCGAGATGCAGCTGCGCGACCTGTACAACGGCTGCGCCAAGTTCGACGTGCTGCTGAACGTCACCACCACGCCCACCACGATGATGGGCACGCTCGACGTCGCGGCGGACCTGTTCGACCAGGAGACCGCCGACGCGCTGATCGACTCCTTCGTCGCGGTGCTCGAGGCGGTGACCGCGCCCGGATCCCCTACGGGAACCGAGATCTCGACGTTGCCGCTCTCGACCGTCCCGGCCCCGGCCGACTCGCCGGCCCCGCAGCCCGCCACCCCCGCGCTCGACGCGTACGTGCTCGCCGCGGCACGCGGTTCCGCCGACCGCACCGCGATCGTCGCCGGCGCGGAGCGGATCACGTACGCCGAGTTGGACGCCCGGGTCGAGCGGCTCGCCGCCCGGATCGCCGAGCGGCTCGATGCACCGCCGCAGACGCCGGTGGGCCTGCTCCTCCCGCGGTCGGCGGAGGTCATCGTCGCCATGCTCGCGACGCTCCGGGCCGGCTACTCCTTCGTGCCGCTCGACCCCGCCTATCCGGCCGAGCGCCTCGAATTCATCTGCGCCGACGCGGGCGTCCCCGCGCTGATCACCACGGCCGGGAACCTGGCCGAGGTGCCGGGCCTGGACCTGCCGTGGATCGCCGCGACCGACGTCGCCGACGCGCCCGCCGGGCCGGCCCCGGCCCCGTCGACGGAGGACCCCGCGACCCGGACCGCCTACATGCTGTACACCTCCGGCTCCACGGGACGCCCGAAGGGCGTGCGGGTCTCGCACCGCAACGTCGTCACCTTCCTCGAGGCGATGCGCGCCGAGCCGGGCATGGCACCGTCGGACACGCTGCTGGCCGTCACCAGCCCGTCCTTCGACATCGCGATCCTCGAGCTGCTGCTCCCACTCGCCACCGGGGCGCGGGTCGTCATCGCCGACGGTGACGACGCGCGAGACGGCGACCGGCTCGCGGCGCTGCTCGACGAGCACGCGGTCACGGTCATGCAGGCCACGCCCACCACGTGGCACCTGCTGCTCGACGCCGGCTGGTCCGGCACCCGCGGGCTGCGGGCGCTCTGCGGCGGCGAGGCGATGCCCGCCGTGCTCGCGGGCCGGCTCCTCGCCGGCGCCGACGAGTTGTGGAACATGTACGGCCCCACCGAGACCACCATCTGGTCGACGGTGCACCGGGTCACCGAGGCCGACGTCGCCGCGGGCGCGATCCCCATCGGCCACCCGATCCGCGGCACCGGCATCGTGGTCGCGGACGCCACCGCCGCCCCCGTCCCCGACGGGGTGTTCGGCGAGCTGTGCATCATCGGCGACGGCGTCACCCTGGGCTACCACGCGCGCCCCGAGCTCACCGCCGACCGCTTCGTGACGCTGGCCGGGTCGGAGCGCGCCCGCGCCTACCGGACGGGCGACCTGGTGCGCCGATTCCGGGACGGGCGGATCGAGTTCGGCGGCCGGATCGACACCCAGGTGAAGGTGCGCGGCTTCCGCGTCGAGCTGGGCGAGATCGAGAGCGCCCTCGAGACCGCGCTGCCCGGCGTCCGCGCGATCGCCGCCGTGGACGCGGCCGGTGCCGCGATCACCGCCTACCTCGAGTGTCCGGCGGAACGGCTGGGCGACACGGGTGCCCTGCTCGCGAGCCTGCGGGAGACGCTGCCGCCGTACATGGTGCCGAGCGCGTTCGCCGTCGTCGACGCGTTCCCGCTGACACCGAACCGCAAGATCGACCGCAAGGCGCTCGCGGCCCGGGGCGGCGCACCGGTGGCACTGGCCGCCGCGAGCGGCACCGAGTACCTCGCCGCCCGCACCGACCTGGAGCGCGACCTCACCGCGATCTGGACCGACCTGCTGTCGTTGCAGACGGCGCCCGGCGTCCGCGACGACTTCTTCCTCCTCGGCGGCCACTCGCTGCTCGCGACGAAGCTGGTCTTCCGGGTGCGGGAGAAGCTCGGCCGGGTGGTGCCCCTGCCCGCCCTGTTCGCGGGCGAGCTGACGATCGAGCGGCTGGCGGCGATCCTCGAACAGGGCGGCGCGGGCTTCGAGAGCTCGTTGGTCCTCGCCGACGAGGTCGTTCTGCCGGAGCACATCCGGCCCGCGCCGGGCGCGCCCGTGCGCGACGTCACCGACCCCCGGAACCTGTTCGTCACGGGCGCGACGGGCTTCGTCGGCGCATTCCTCCTCGCGGAGCTGCTGGACACCTCGTCGGCCACGATGCATTGCCTGGTCCGCGCCGGATCGCCCGATGAGGGGTTCGACCGGATCCGGAGGACGATGCGCGACTACGGGATCTGGCGCGACGCCTACGCCGCCCGGATCGTCGCGGTGCCGGGCGATCTGACGCGCCCCCGGCTCGGCCTCGACGACGCCGCCTGGGCGGAACTGGCCGCCACCGCGGACGGCATCATGCACTGCGGCGCCGACGTGAACTTCCTTCGGCCCTATCCGACGCTGAAGTCCGCGAACGTCGACGGCACGGTGCAGGTGCTCGCGCTCGCGTGCGACGGCCCCGTCAAGCCCGTGCACTTCGTGTCGACGACGTACGTCTTCTCGCGGTTCTCGTACCCGCAGGACACCGTCTTCGCCGAGGACGACCGCAGCCCGGTCCAGGATCCTCGCTTCACGTTCGGCTACACCCAGTCCAAGTGGGTGGGCGAGCAGCTCGTCTTCGAGGCCCGTTCGCGGGGCGTGCCGACGTTCGTCTACCGCACGGGCCGCGTCGCGGGCCACAGCCGCACCGGGGCGTGCCAGCTGTCGGACTTCCTGTGGCAGACGATCCGGCTCGGCGTCGCCCTGGGCGCGGCGCCGACGATGGACATGTCGACCGACATCACCCCCGTCGACTACGTGGTCGGCGCGATCGCGCACCTGGCGCGGCAGCAGCACCTCGCCGGGCGCACGTTCCACGTCGTCTCGTCGGAGACGGTCGCGGTGCCGGACCTGGTGCGGTGGATGTCCGACTTCGGTTACGCCGGCGAGGAACTGCCGTTCGGCCAGTGGTGCGAGCGCGCCGCGGACCTCGCCGAGCGCGAGGGCGACGAGACGGCCGCCGCGCTGGCGCCGTTCCTCTCGGCGACGCCGCTGGACAACATGCCCGATGCGACCTTCGACGACGCGAACGTGCGGGAGGGCCTGGCCGGCACCGGCATCGCCTGCCCGCCGATCGACGGCGCGCTGCTGCGACGCTACTTCGAGTGGTTCATCGACTGCGGGTACCTTCCGGCGCCGTCGTCCCTGGATCTCCCGGAGAGCGCGGCGTCATGACCGATTCCACCTCCCGCGCCTCCGTGGAGCGGACGACCACGACGCTCCGCGAGCGGCGCCGCCGCACACCGGTGCCGCCCGCCAACCCGCCGATGCTGCCCACCGGGCGGATGAGAGCGTCCCGCCCGGCGGTGTCCGCGTCCCGGCCCATACCGACCGTGGCGCGACCGCTCCCCTCCGGGCCCGCGCGCCCGGCGGCGCGCGTGTCACCGCCCGCCGACCCGCCGCAACAGGCGCGCCCGGCGGTGGCCACTGCGAGGCCGACGGCCGTCGGCTCGTCCGCCCCGCCCGTGCCGGCGGCCCCGGCGCCCGCTGCCGCACCGTCCGCCACGCCGGCTCCGTCGGCTTCGCCTGCCCAGTCCGCTCCGGCCGCTCCGGCCGCTCCGGCCGACCGGGCGTCGATCCCGCAGCCGCCCCTCCGCCCGACGGCTCCGCCCGCGCGACCGTCCACACCCGCGTACCCGCCCGGGCCGGGGCGGCCCGCGCCGGCCGGCCGCGCGGCGCCCGGCGCCGGACCCGGTGCTCCGCCGGTCATCAGCGTCCGGAACCTGGTCAAGAGCTACGGCGACGTACGCGCGGTCGACGGCGTCTCCTTCGACGTGGCGGGCGGCAGCACGTTCGCCTTCCTCGGCACCAACGGCGCGGGCAAGTCGACGACGATCAGCTGCATCACCACGCTGAAGTCCGTGTCGTCCGGCTCGATCCACGTCGCGGGCCTGGAGGTGGGCAAGCAGGACCTCGACATCCGCCGGGCCATCGGCGTCGTCTTCCAGGAATCCCTGCTGGATCCGGTGTTGTCCGTCCGGGAGAACCTGGCACTGCGGGCGACCTTCTACGGCATCGACGCGAAGACGACCAAGGAGCGGATCGCCGGGCTGTCGTCGCTACTCGGGCTGGAGGAGTTCCTCACCCGCAGGTACAAGGCGCTGTCGGGCGGGCAGAAGCGGCGCGCCGACATCGCGCGCGCCCTGATCCACCAGCCCCGCATCCTGTTCCTCGACGAGCCGACGACGGGCCTGGACCCGGACTCGCGCGACCGCGTGTGGTCGACGATCCTCGACCTGCAGAAGCGGCTGCGGCTGACCGTCTTCCTCACCACGCACTACATGGAGGAGGCCGAGCGCGCCGACCGCATCGCGATCATCGATCACGGCCGGATCGTCACGGCGGGAACGCCGACGGAGCTGCGGAGCGCTCACGCGAAGGACGAGTTGCGGGTCACGCTGCGGGACCCGCGGCGCTTCGACCAGCGGTTCGGGCCGCGCGCGCGGAGCAACGGCAGCGAGCGGAGGATCGCCGTCGAGTCCAGCGACGAGGCCAGGGCCCTGCTGCGCGACTTCGACGCCGAGATCGTCGATTTCGAGTTCCGGCACGGCACGATGGACGACGTCTTCCTGGCCATCACCCGGGGAGGTGCGCGATGACACTCGCGAACCTGACCCGCCGCAACGTCGTCGTCTTCTTCCGCGACCCTGCGGCGGTGTTCTTCTCCCTGCTCTCGCCGATCATCCTGTTCGTGCTGTTCTCCGCCTTCCTCGGCGGCGTGCAGACCGATGCGCTGCAGAAGTCGATCCCCACCGCGAGCCCCGACGACGTCGACGCCTTCGTCTATTCCTGGGTGATCGCCAACCTGGTGATGATCACCACGGCCACGACCAGCCTGTCGGCGCTGGTGGTGTTCGTGAACGACAGGGTGGGCAACGTCTTCCGCGACTTCCTGGTCTCGCCGATCAGCCGGTTCCAGATGATCCTGAGCTACCTGCTCGGTGCGTTCGTGGTGTCGACGGCCCTGAGCACCACGGTGTTCGTGCTCGCGGACGTCTACCTCGGTGTCGTCCATTCGGCGGCGCTGTCGGCGGGCGCGTTCGCGCAGGCCCTGGCGCAACTGGTCGGCTTCTGTCTGCTGTTCTCCGCGATCTGGAGCTTCGTGGTCACGTTCATCGGTTCCGCCGGCGTGTTCACCTCGGTCGCGACGATCGTCGGCACGGCGGGCGGCTTCCTGGCGGGCGCCTACATCACCGTCGGCGCCCTGCCGAGCGGCGTGGTGACCTTCATGAACGTCCTCCCGCTGAACCAGGCCGCGACTCTGATGCGCGGGCCGTTCACCCGCGGTCCGCTCGACGCGCTCGTCGGATCCTCCGAGCCTGCCCGCGCGACGGTCGAAGCGGAGTACGGCCTCCTCCCGTACATCGCGTCCGCGCAGGTCCCGGCCTGGGCGATCTGGTTGCTCTTCGCGGCGCTGTTCGTCGTCTTCGTCCTCCTCGGCGCCTGGCGCATCGGCCGCAGGATCGGGTGAACGGTCGTAGCCTGGCCTCATGAGCCCCGCGAGTTTCTCCGTCTCGATCCCGCAGATCCTCGACGGCGCCTTCGACGCCGCCGGTGTCCGCGATTACCTGGTGCGGGCGGAGGAGCTCGGCTTCGAGGGCGCGTGGACGTCGGAGCAGACGGTCGGCGGCGCGGCGATGCTCGCCCCGCTGGAACTGCTGTCGTGGGCGGCGGCGTGCACGAGCCGGTTGCGCCTCGGGGTGGCGGTGATCGTCTCTTCACTGCACGATCCGCTGCAACTGGCGGCTGCGGCCACGTCCGTCGATCGGCTCAGCCACGGGCGTCTCGACCTGGGGCTCGGCTCGGGCGGCGACTTCCGCCCGTTCGCCGCGTTCGGCGTCGCCCGCGAGAGCTTCATCGCCTCGTACACCGAGGGCGTCGAGCTCATGAAGGCCGCGTGGGCGGACGGTCCGACGGTGACCTTCGACGGGCGCTTCCGTCAGGTCGACGGGGTGTCGATCCCGCTCAAGCCGGTGCAGCGGCCGCATCCGCCGCTGTGGTTCGGCGGCGGTGCCCCGAAGGCGCTCGCCCGGGCCGTCCGGCTCGGGGACGGCTTCCTGGGCGCGGGATCGTCCACCACGGCGCACTTCCGCGGGGCGGTGGGCACCGTCCGCGAGGAACTGGCGCGGCACGGACGGGACGCCGGCGGGTTCCGGATCGGCAAGCGGGTCTACCTGGCCATCGACGACGATCCCGCCGCCGCGCGCCGCGCGGCGGACGAGGGCCTGTCCCGGATCTACGGCGCGCTGGCGACACGGTTCGGCGACGTCGCGGTGACGGGGACGCCGGAACAGGTCGCCTCCGGCATCGCCGAGGTCGTCGACGCGGGCGCGCAGACAGTCCTGCTCAATCCGATGGGCTTCGACGTCGCCGCGGACCGCGAGCAACTCGAGCGGCTGCACGCCGAGGTCCTCCCCCTGCTCGGTTGACAGGCCCTCCGCAGCAGGGACCGGTCGCGCGGTCCCCGCGGGTCATCCCAGTACCCGGCGGCTCGACGCCGCGGCGTTGTCCGCGTGGGCCCGGCTGCGCGAGGCGGGCGTCACGCACACCACGTCGCCGGCGTACGCCTCCCGCCAGACGAAGCCCTGCCGGCAGGTGTTGGGCCCGTACGCCCCGCCGCCCGGCTGCCGACGGGATGCCGCGAGCCGGTTCTCCTCCGCCGTCGCGGTCCGGGTGGACGGCGTCACGCAGACGCGATCGGAGGTGCGGGCCTCGCGCCAGACGAAGCCCTGCTTGCAGGTGTCCGGGCCGTACGGCAGGTTCGGTCGGGCCGTGATCGACGCCTCCTCCCAGGGCGAGCACGTCGAGCTGCTCAGGACGTGGGTCTCGCAGCCCTGGACCTTCACGGTGTACGTGACGCCCGGGTTCACGGTGGTGATCCGGAAGCTTCCGCGGCGGCCACCGGCGACCGCGTGCTGCGTCTCCGCCCGGCCCGGGCGGCTCCACCGGACGTTGTACGCGTCCCACTCCTGATCGCCCTTCCACTCGACCACGATCGTGGTCCCCGTCTGGTACAGGTTGTCGATGCACGGCTGACCCACCGCGCACAGCACCTGATCGCCGCCGACCGGCACGGCCGTGGCGGGGGCGGGAACGGCGAGGACGCCGCACACGACGGCGCCCCAGGCCACCGCCGCCCCGAGATACCGCGTACCGCGGGGACGATCGCTCCTGTTTGTCCGAGTGCTCATGATGTCTCCTTCGGCCGGGCTGCTGATCCGCCGAGTCAACCGCCGCCACGGCCGCGTGGATAGCGTGCCGGACTACTCGATTCCGGGGCCGCGCTACTCGATCCGCCCGGCGGCGGACGGGCGGACCGAGTAGCGCACGAACGCCGCGCGCCGCCCCGCCTCACGCCGCTCACCGCGGTGCGGCGCGCACCAGGTCACGTCGCCGTAACAATGCGGCCCGAACCCGGAAACACCGCGCGGGCACCGTGGGCGGCATGGATGTGGAGACGGTGTGCGGGTACTGCGGGGTGGGCTGCGGCCTCACCCTGCAGGTGCGCGACGGTGCCGTCACGGGTTCGGTAGGGACGAAGCACCACCCCGCGAACCGCGGGCGGCTGTGCACCAAGGGCACCACCACCGTCGACCTGCTCGCCGCCGGTGGCCGGCAGACCCGCGCGGAGGTGCGTGCGGACCGCGACGCCGACCGCGGCATCGTCGAGCTCGCGGAGGCGATCGCGGCGACCGGACGGCGCCTGCGGGAGATCCGGGACGCGCACGGGCCCGACGCGATCGCCCTGTACGTGAGCGGGCAGATGACGCTGGAGGCGCAGTACCTCGCGACCAAGCTGGCGAAGGGCTTCCTGCGCACGAAGTGGATCGAGTCCAACTCCCGGCTGTGCATGGCGAGCGCGGGAACGGGCTACAAGCAGTCCCTCGGCTCCGACGGGCCGCCCGGCAGCTACGACGATCTCGACCACGCCGACGTCTTCCTCGTCACCGGCGCCAACATGGCCGACTGCCACCCGATCCTGTTCCTGCGCATGATGGACCGGGTCAAGGCGGGCGCGAAGCTGATCGTGGTCGACCCGCGGCGCACCGCGACCGCGGCGAAGGCCGACCTGCACCTGCCGATCCGCCCGGGCACCGACCTCGCGTTGCTCAACGGCCTGCTCGCATTGCTCGTCGACCGCGGCGCCGTGGACCGGGAGTTCGTCGACGCGCACACCGAGGGCTGGGACGCCATGCCCGCCTTCCTCGAGGACTATCCGGTGGATCGCGTCGCCGAGATCACCGGACTCGACGCGGCCGACATCGAGCGCGCGGCCGAGCTCATCGGCGGCGCCGCGAACTGGACCAGTCTGTGGACCATGGGCCTGAACCAGTCCACCCACGGCACCTGGAACACCATCGCGCTCTGCAACCTGCACCTGGCCACCGGCGCGATCTGCCGCACCGGCTCGGGCCCGTTCAGCCTGACCGGTCAGCCGAACGCGATGGGCGGCCGCGAGATGGGCTACATGGGGCCGGGCCTCCCCGGCCAGCGCTCCGTGCTCGACGGCGGCGACCGCGCCCGCACCGAGGCCCTGTGGGGCCTGCCGGAGGGCACGATCCGGGCCGAAGCCGGCCAGGGCACCGTCGAGATGTACCGGGAGCTGGCGGCCGGGAACATCAAGGCCGCGTGGATCATCTGCAGCAACCCGGCGGCGTCGATGGCCAACCGGTCCACCGTGATCGACGCCCTTCGCTCGGCGGAGCTGGTGGTCGTGCAGGACGCCTACACCGCCACCGAGACGTCCGCCTACGCCGACATCGTGCTGCCCGCCGCGCTCTGGGCCGAGACCGACGGCGTGATGGTCAACTCGGAGCGCTCCCTCACCCGCACCGCCGCCGCGACTGCGCCGCCCGGCGACGCGCTCCCCGATTGGAAGCTGATCTGCCTGATCGCCGCCGAGCTCGGTCACGGCGCCGACTTCGACTATCCCGACGCCGCGGCGGTCTTCGAGGAGCTCAAGGCCTTCCACAATCCCCGCACCGGCTGGGACGTGCGCGGCGTCGACCACGCACGCCTCGCGCAGGGCCCCGTGCAGTGGCCCGCCGCGCTGGGCGGGCCCGACCGGAACCCGATCCGCTACCTCGACGAGGACCGGGGCCTACGGTTCGCGACCCCGACGGGCCGCGCGCGCTTCCTCCCCCGCCCGTACCTGCCGCCCGCGGAGCTGCCGGACGACGAGTACCCGCTGATCCTCACCACCGGTCGCCTCGCGCACCAGTGGCACACCATGACCAAGACCGGCCGTGTCGCCAAGCTCAATCGACTCAACCCCGCGCCCTTCCTCCAGCTCAACCCGGAGGACGCCCACCGGCTCGGTCTCGCCGACGGCGCGCGGGTGCGGGTCTCCAGCCGGCGCGGCGGGGCGACCCTGCCGGTGGCCGTCGACGACGCCGTCCGGCCGGGAGTCTGCTTCGCCCCCATGCACTTCGCCGACACCTTCGGAGAGGATGTGGCCGTGAACGCGGTGACCAACGACGCCGTCGACCCCGAATCGCTGCAGCCCGAGTTCAAGGTGAGCGCCGTCGCGCTCACGCCCGTCCCGGCGGACCCGCCCGCCCCCGTCGAGGCGCCGGCGTCCCCGCTCGCCGCGGCGCTCGCGCCGTACGCCTCGGGCCCCGGCGAACTGACCGCGGAGGCGTCGGGCTACCTCGGCGGCCTGCTCACGGGCCTGAGCGCCGCGCCCCCGTCCGGGGTGCCGACGGTGCCCGGCGACGCCCCGCTCGCCCCGATCGCGCGGGCCTGGCTCGAGGGTGTCCTGGCGGGCGTGTTCGGCGGCGCCCCGCAGGCCCCGGCGGCGACGGTGACCGTCGTCTGGGCGTCGCAGACGGGCACGGCCGAGGCCTACGCGACGGACTGCGCCGCAGCGCTGGACGGCGCGGGCATGACGGCGAGGGTCCTCGGCGCCGAACAGGTCTCGCCCGCACAGCTGACGGGAACCGTGTTGTTCCTGGTCGCCACGACCGGCGACGGCGAGGCCCCCGACAACGGCGTCGCGCTGTGGGACGCGCTGGCCGGGGCGGAGCCCGGCGACCTGGGCGGCCTGCGGTTCTCGGTCCTCGGCTTCGGCGACCCCTCGTACGCCGACTTCTGCGGCTTCGCCCGCAAGCTGGACGCCCGGCTCGAGCACCTCGGGGGCGGCCGGCTCGCCCCGCGCGCGTCGTGCGAGCCCGACTACGCCGAGACCGCCGCCGCCTGGCTCGGCGCGGTGGTGTCCGCGCTGGATCCGGAGGCCGCGCCGCCGCAGCCCGCGGCGCCGGAGACGACCGGCCACTCCCGCACCCATCCGCTGCGCACCCGCCTGCTGGAATCCGAGCGGCTCTCCGGCGACGGTTCGGCGAAGGACGTGCGCCGCTTCACCTTCGCGCTCCCGTCCGACGCACTCACCTACCGCGCCGGCGACGCCCTGGGAATCTGGCCGGTGAACTCGGGCGCCGTCATCGAGGAGTTCTGCGCCCGCACCGGCGTGCACCGCGACACACCCGGCCTGGACCGCAAGGACCTCACCCGGATCACCCCCGAGTTGCTGCGCTTCGTCGCGGACCGCTGCGTGGTGGGCGACGAACTGCGCGGGGTCCTCGACGAGCCGACGCAGTTCGCCTCGTGGACCTGGGGCCGCCAGCTGCTCGACCTGCTCGCCGCACACCCGGTGCAGGCGGAACCGGCGGAGTGGGAGGCGCTGCTACGGCCGCTCACGCCGCGGCTGTACTCGATCTCCTCGAGTCCCCGCGAGGACGCCGACCGGGTCTCGATCACCGTCTCCGTCGTCGGCTTCGACCACGACGGCAGGCGCCGCGGCGGCGCCTGCTCGACGCACCTCGCCGGCCTCGACGCCGACGGAGAGGTGGACGTCTTCGTCCAGCCGACCCGCGGCTTCCTGCCGCCGGAGGACGCCGACGCGCCGGCGATCATGATCGGCCCGGGCACTGGCATCGCGCCCTTCCGCGGCTTCCTGCACGACCGGGCGCGCAGCGGCGCGACGGGGCCGAACTGGCTGTTCTTCGGCGAGCAGCACGAGGCCACCGACTTCTACTACCGCGCGGAGCTCGACGGCCTCGCCGCGGACGGGGTGCTCACCCGGCTCGACACCGCCTTCTCCCGGGACTCCGACCGGAAGGTGTACGTGCAGGACCGGATGCGCGAGCACGCCGCCGAACTGTGGGAATGGATCCGCGCCGGCGCGCACCTCTACGTGTGCGGCGATGCGGCGCACATGGCCCGCGACGTGGACGAGGCCCTGCGCGGTATCGTCGCCGAACACGGCCACATGGCCCCGCGCAGCGCGGACGCCTACCTGGCGGCGCTGTCCGCCGAACGGAGATACGTGCGTGACGTCTACTGACCGCGACCCGGCCGCGTCCTGTGACGCGGCCGTCGTCGTGGCCGGTGGCGCAGCCCGTCGCCTCGGGCTCGACAAGCCCGAGCTCGTGGTCGGCGGCCGCCGGTTGCTCGACGCCGCGATCGCTGCCGCCGGCGAGGCGGCCGTGGTCGTGGTGGGCCCGCCGCGCGCCGTGCCGGAGCACGTCGTCGTGGTCCGCGAGGACCCGCCCGGCGGTGGTCCCCTCGCCGCCATCGCCGCGGGGCTCGCCGCCGTTCCCGCGACGGCGCGGACGGTCGCGGTGCTCGCCGCGGACCTACCCGAGGTGGAACCTTGGACCCTGGCCCGCCTCGCCGCGCTCCGCTCCGAGACCGCGGCGCCGGTGGCGCTCGCCGAGGACCCGCACGGGCATCTCCAGTACCTACTGGCGGTGTGGGACGCCGCCGCCCTCCGCGCCGCGCTCGCCGGGATCGGCAGCGCCGAGAACGCCCCCGTCCGCGCGATCCTCCCGCCCGACGCGCCCCGGTTGCGCCTCCCGCTCGAGGACGCCGACACCCCCGAGGACCTGGCGCGCGTCGAGAAGTCTCCCCTCGCGATCCGCCGCCTCCTGCGGACCGCCCTCCCCGCGCTCCCGGCGGCCGGTGGCCCGCCGGTGCCGGGTGCCGCGCTCGCGGAGGCGCTCGTGGCGGCCGCACCGTTCCCGCCGTTCGACCAGTCCGCGATGGACGGCTGGGCCGTGGCGGGCCCGCCGCCCTGGCGCCCCGTCGACGGCGCCGCGCTCGCGGGGCACGCCGCCCCGCCGCTGGAACCCGGCACCGCGGTACGAATCGCCACCGGCGCGCGCCTGCCTGCGGGCGCCGACCGGGTGATCCGCGACGAGGAGATCGTCACCGACGGGCCGGCCCTGAACTGCACCGATGCCGCCCGCAACGACGTCCGCCCGGCCGGATCCGCGTGGCCGGACGGCGCGACGCTGGCTCCGGCCGGCGCCGCGATCGACCCGGCGCTGGTCTCGCTGGCCACCGCCGCCGGCGTGACCGCGATCGCCGCCCGCGGACCCCTGCGGATCCGCCTGCACACCTCCGGCGACGAGGTCGGGGCCGCGGGCCGCGCGGGCCTCCCCGAGACGGCCTGGGGCCCCGTCGCCGCGGTCTTCGAGGCCTCGGGCGCGTGCGTGCTCCGGGGACCCCACCTGCCGGACGCGCCCGCCTCCTTCCGCGCCGCCCTCCTCCCCGACGGTGCCGACGTCGTCGCCGTCATCGGCGCCACCGGCCGCGGCGCCGCGGACCGGCTGCGGGGCGCCCTCGCCGAGGCCGGCGCGACGCTGCTGGTCGACGGGGTGGACGTGCGCCCCGGCGGCTCCCTCCTCGTGGCGACGGTGCCGGACGGCCCGATCGTGCTCGGCCTGGGCGGAAACCCGATGGCGGCTCTGCTCGGGGCCGCGCTCCTCGCGCGGCCGCTGCGTGCGGCGCTGCTGCGCGAGACCCCGCCGGCCGCGGAACTGCTCGCCCTCGCCGATCCCAACCCCGACGACCGGTGGCGCATGCTGCCCGTCGAGCCCGACGGGGCCGGACGGTGGCGCCTGCCCGCCACGGTGGCGACGCCGCACCTCCGCGACGCCGCCGGGCGCCGCGGCATCGCGCTGGTGCCCCCGCTGGCGCAGCCCGGCGACCTCGTCGAACGCCTGGCCTGACCCTCCTCACGACCGCGCGACGCTCTCCGTGAGGAAGGCGTGATCGACGGGCAACACGGCGGCACAACCCCGCAACACCACCTCCTTACATTCGGTGCCAACGGTTTCCGACGAGAGGAGAGGTCCATGGTCACCCAGCGCACCGTCGTCGTGGTGGGTCACGGCATGGTCGGGCACAGGTTCGTGGAGGCGCTGCGCGCCCGCGACGAGGCGGGGGCCTGGCGGATCGTCGTCCTGGGCGAGGAGGCCGACGGCGCCTACGACCGGGTGGGGCTGTCGTCCTACGTCGGCACGTGGGACCGCTCCGAACTGGCGCTCGCGGGCAACGACTACGCCGGCGATCCGCTGGTCGAGCTGCGGCTCGGGGCGCGGGTGACCGGCATCGACCGGGCCGCGCGAACGGTGACGACGGCCGACGGCCCCGTCTCCTACGACGCCCTGGTCCTCGCGACCGGCTCGTACGCCTTCGTGCCGCCGGTACACGGCCACGACCTGCCGGGATGCCACGTCTACCGCACCCTCGACGACCTGGACGCGATCCGCGCCGACGCCGACGCGGCGCTCGCCCGCTCGGCGGAGCCCGTCGGCATGGTGGTCGGCGGCGGCCTGCTCGGCCTGGAGGCCGCGAACGCCCTCCGCACGCTGGGCCTGCGGCCGCACGTGGTGGAGGTCAACCCGCGGCTGATGCCGCAGCAGGTCGACACCGGCGGCGGCGAGCACCTGGCGCGGATGATCGGCGACCTCGGCATCGACATCACCCTCTCGTCCGGCACCACCGACATCGCCCCCGGCCAGCACGGGCTGGCGGTGACGCTCAAGGACGAGAGCGTCGTGGACGCGGCGGTCGTGGTCTTCGCCGCGGGCGTCCGCCCGCGCGACGAGCTGGCCCGCGAGGCCGGGCTCGACCTCGCCGAGCGCGGCGGCGTCCTCACCGACCTGTCCTGCGTCACCTCGGATCCCGCGGTGTTCGCGATCGGCGAGGTCGCCGCGATCGAGGGCCGCTGCTACGGCCTCGTCGGCCCCGGCTACGCGACGGCCGAGGTGGTCGCCGACCGCCTGCTCGGCGGCGACGCCCGGTTCCCCGGCGCGGATCTGTCCACCAAGCTCAAGCTCCTCGGCGTCGACGTGGCCTCGTTCGGCGACGCCCACGGCGCCACCCCGGGCGCACTCGACGTCGTGGTCAGCGACCCGATCGGCGGCACCTACGCCAAGCTGGTGCTCTCCGACGACGCCTCGACCCTGCTCGGCGGCGTCCTGGTCGGCGACGCCTCGCAGTACGGCGTGCTGCGGCCGCTCGTCGGGTCGTCGCTGCCGGGCGACCCGGTCTCGCTCATCGCGCCCGCCGGCGGCGACTCCCCGGGCATCGGCATCGGCGCACTCCCCGATGCGGCGCAGGTCTGCTCGTGCAACGACGTCTCCAAGGGCACGCTGTGTTCGGCGATCGCCGACGGGGCGTGCACCGTCGCCGAGCTCAAGGGCTGCACGAACGCGGGCACGTCCTGCGGTTCGTGCGTGCCGCTGCTCTCGCAGCTGCTGGAGGCCGAGGGCGTCACAGTGTCGAAGTCGCTGTGCGAGCACTTCACCCAGTCCCGCGCGGAACTCTTCGAGCTGGTCCAGGCGAGCGGCATCCGCACCTTCTCGGGCCTGATCGAGCGCTTCGGGTCGGGCACGGGCTGCGACCTCTGCAAGCCGACGGTGGCGTCGATCCTCGCGTCCACCAGCTCGGACCACATCCACTCCGGCGAGCAGGCGTCCCTGCAGGACAGCAACGACCACTTCCTCGCGAACATCCAGCGCAACGGCACCTACTCGGTGGTGCCGCGCATGCCGGGCGGCGACGTCACCGCCGAGCAGCTCATCGTGATCGGCGAGATCGCCCGCGACTTCGGGCTGTACACCAAGATCACCGGCGGCCAGCGGATCGACCTGTTCGGCGCCACCGTCGACCAGCTGCCGCTGATCTGGCGGCGCCTCGTGGACGCCGGCATGGAATCCGGTCAGGCCTACGGCAAGTCGCTCCGCACCGTGAAGAGCTGCGTCGGCAGCGACTGGTGCCGGTACGGCCAGCAGGACTCGGTGCAGATGGCCATCGACCTCGAGCTCCGCTACCGCGGGCTGCGGTCGCCGCACAAGATCAAGATGGGCGTCTCCGGCTGCGCCCGCGAGTGCGCGGAGGCCCGCGGCAAGGACGTCGGCGTGATCGCCACCGAGTCCGGCTGGAACCTCTACGTGGGCGGCAACGGCGGCATGACGCCGAAGCACGCGCAGCTCCTCGCGGGCGACCTGGACCGGGAGACGCTGATCCGGTACGTCGACCGGTTCCTCATGTACTACATCCGCACCGCCGACCGGTTGCAGCGGACGGCGCCGTGGGTAGAGGACCTCGGCATGGACCGCCTCCGCGAGGTCGTCATCGACGACGCGCTCGGCCTGGGCGCGGACTTCGAGGCCACCGTCGAGCGGCACGTCGACGGCTACGGCTGCGAGTGGAAGGGCGTCCTGGACGACCCCGACAAGCTCGCCCGGTTCGTCTCCTTCGTCAACGCCCCCGGCGCCCCCGATCCGACCGTCGACTTCGGCGAGAAGAACGGCCGCAAGGTGCCGATCCTGCTGGGCACCCCCACCCCGTCCATGCCCTCGAGGGAGGACCGCGCATGACCACCGCACCCTTCGACCTGCACCGCTGGACCCGCGACTGGACGGCGGCGTGCCCCGCCACCCGCCTCGAGCCGCTGCGCGGCGTCGCCGTCCTGTTGCCCGACGGGGCCCAGGTGGCCCTGTTCCGACTGGCGGACGACAGCATCCGCGCGATCGGCAACATCGACCCCATCGGCCGGGCGGCGGTGATGTCCCGCGGGATCGTCGGCGACCGGGGCGGATTCCCCGTGGTCCAGTCGCCGCTGAAGAAGCAGGCCTTCAGCTTGCTCGACGGCCGCTGCCTCGACGCTCCGGGCGTCTCGATCCCGGTGTACGACACGCGGATCTCGCTCGACGGCGTCGTCTTCGTCGCGAACTCGCCCGAGGTGCGCTTCGGCTTCCGTCCCCGTCCCCGCGCTGTGTGATCGCACCACCGCTACTCTGCTCCTGACAGCTGAAGGAGTAGGCGATGACAGGTCCCGGCGACCCTTCCGTTCGACTGCACGACCGGAGTCCCATGGCGGCCGCCGACGTCGGATTCCTCATCGGCTCGATCGCGCCCGTCATCGACGACCGCGGCCGGGCCGGTGCACCGCACGGGCGGATCAGCCCGACCGCCCTGTCCGTCGATTCCGCGGGCACCCCGCGACTGATCGACGTCCCGGACAGCGACGAGGCGCTGTTGTACGCGGCGCCGGAGATCCACGACACGGGACTCATCACCGGCCAGTCCGAGGTGTACTCCCTCGGGAGCACCACGTACACGCTGCTAACGGGCCACCCGCCGAATCCGTACGGGTTCGCGACGGTGCGCCGGGATCGGCCCGATCTCGGACCCGGTGTCGACGGCGTCCTGCTCCAGGCGACCGCTCGGACGCCGGAGCTGAGGTTCGCGACGGCGACCGCGTTCGCCGAGGCGCTGGCAGAGGCTCTCGAGCAGCCCGTGCACGCGTCAGCGATACCGGTGCGGTCCCCGGCGCCCCTGCCGGAGCCCCAGTTGGTCGTCGACGTCCCCGCACCCCCGGAGCCGCCGGCCCCGAGCCGCCCGTTCGAGATACCCGAGGCCGCGCTGCCGATCGTCTTCCTCCTGCTGGTCGTCCTGGCCGCGGCGGGCTTCATGGCCCTGTTCCTCAGCGGATCCTGAACCGGGGCATCGGATGACCGACGGCGACGACTTCGCGACCCTGGTCCGCGCGACCGGACCGCTGCCCGCCGACCGGGTCGCCCGCGCCGTCGCGGAGGCGGCGGCCGAGGTGGACCGCCTGCTGGCCGAGGGACACCCGCACGGCCGGATCAGCCCCGCGGCGATCATCGCGCCTGCGGACGGCCGCATCGCCCTCGCCGACCCGGCCTCCCTCGGCGGCTCCCCCGACACCGGCGCGCATGCCGCACCGGAGATCTTCGCGGGCTCCCCGCCCGATGCGCGGTCCGAGGTGTTCTCGCTGGCCAGCACCGCGTACACGCTCCTCACCGGGACCGCGCCGAACTCCTTCGGCATCGCCAACGCTCGCCGGGCGCGGCCCGATCTGGGCCCGGGTCTCGAGGCCGCGCTCACGCGGGCGACCTCGCGCGACCCGGCGTTCCGATTCCAGTCCGCAGGCGATTTCGCCCGGGCGCTCGCGGAGGCCCTCGCGCCGGCACCCGATGCCGCCCCGCAGGACTCCACCGCGGAGGTGTCCCGCGCCGCCGGGCGGCCGCGGCGGGTCTCCGCATCGACGCTGATCGCCCTGGTCGCCGGCGCGCTCGCGGTGATCAGCGCGCTGCTGTGGGGCGCGATCTTCGTCGTGCAGAACCTGTTCTGACCCCGAGGTCAGCGCCCGACGACGGCGTCCACGCCCGTCGACGCGGCCAGTCCGGCGTGGCTGCGACGCAGGCAGGCGAGGCGCACGACCGACGGGTGCAGGCCCAGCGGTTCGGCGACCACGTCGGCGCCGGAGTCGCGCAGGCGCTGCTGGAACAGCCCCTCCGCCAACAGATACGACGCGACCGCCACCGACGGGGCACCGTTGGACCGGACGCGGGCGACGACCTCGGGGACCGAGGGGTAGCCCTCGCTCTGCTGGCTGGGCGCGGCGAAGGCGATGGACACCCGGCTCCCCACCAACGCCGACAGGGCGGCGGCCGTCCGCCGTAACTCTCCCTGCGCGTGCACGTCCCGCGTGCCGGCGGCGGCCATGACGACCGCGTCGCCGCGCTGCCACCCCGACTCCAGCAGCCGCCCGAGCATCGCGCGGGCGAGCTCCGGAGACGGGCCGAGTGCGGGCGTCACCGTGACGGCGCGGTGGCCGGACTCGGCGACCTCACGGGGCAGGTCGTGGCGCACGTGGAAGCCGCTGGACAGGAAGGCGGGCACGACCACGGTGGGCTCGTGGTCGAGCGCGGTCAGGACCTCCGAGGGCGTCGGTCCGAGGACGTCGACGAACGCCACGCGGACCGTCTCCGCCAGTCGCGCGGACATCGCCGCGGCGAGGTCGCCGACCATCGCGACGCCGTGCTCGCTGCGGGTGCCGTGCGCCACCAGGAGGGTTCCCATGTCAGTGCTCCTCATCGATCGCGAGGCGGTAGCCCCGCTTGACCACGGTCGCCACGATCTCCTTGTGGCCCAGGCCCGATCGCAGCCGCCCGACGGCGGCCTCGACGGCGTGCGGATCGTCGCCGCCGAGCGCTGCGAGGAGGTCCTCGCGGGAGACGACGGCGCCGGGCTCGCGGGAGAGCATGCGCAGCAGGACGATCGAGGTGGGCGTCAGCTCGCGCTCCTCGCCGTCGACGACCGCGCCCCGGGCGCGCAGGCCGAGGCGGTGGCCCGCGACCGGGAGGTCGGGGCGGCGCGCGGGCAGGTCCTGTTCGACCAGCCGGGCCAGGGCACCGAGGCGCATGCGCTCGGGGGTGACGGAGGCGATCCCGAGTCGGTCGAGCGGCGTCGCGGTGACCGGGCCCACGCAGTACGGCACGACCGGGCCGGTCAGCGCGCCGCGGACGGCCCCGTCGAGCCCGAGCTCGGCGGCGCGCTCGAGGACCGAGGCGACGGCGGGCGCGGACGTGAAGGTGACGGCGTCGACGGCGGACGTGGCGATCGCCTCGACGATCCGGTCGAGGCCGGTCAGGTCGGCGGGCCGCTCCCAGCGGTAGACGGGCACCTCGACGATCTCCGCGCCGAGCGCGCGCAGCCCGTCGAGCAGGCCGGGGTTCGGGTCCCACTTGTCCGTGGCGCCGTGCAGCTGGACCGCGACGCGCTGACCGGTGAGGTCGGTGCCGGAGAGGTGGCTGAGCACCTCGGCGGAGGACTCCGACTCCGGCGACCACTCCTCGCGCAGCCCCGCGGCCCGCAGCGCGCCCGTCGCCTTCGGCCCCCGGGAGATGACCCGGCCGGCGCCGAGCGCCGCGATCAGCCGCTCCGCGAGCCCCCAGCCCTCGGCCGCCTCGAGCCAGCCGCGGAAGCCGATGCCGGTGGTCGCGACCAGCAGGTCGGGCGGGGTGGTGAGGAGTTCCTCGGTCGCGGCGCGCAGCCGGTCGTCGTCGGACAGCGGGACCATCGCGATCGCGGGCGCCGCGAGCACGGCGGCGGCGCGCCGCTCGAGCAGGGTGGCCAGCTCATCGGCGCGGCGCGCGGCCGTGATGGCCACGGTGAATCCGAGAAGGGGGCGGGCCGGCACCTCGGTCATCGGATCGGGCTCCTTCAGTGGGACGGTCATCGGGTGTCGGCGACGGTGAGGGCATCGTCGCGCGACGTGTGCTCCAGCGTCCCATGCCCGCGCGGCGCGGGCGTACGCACGTACACCTTCCAGGTGACCACCGCGGCGAGGACGTAGAAGGCGCCGAACACCCAGAACGCGATGGTCGCGGTGCCCGAGGACTGGTACGAGGCGCGCAGCACCAGGTTGATCCCGACGCCGCCGAGGCCGCCGATCGCGCCGGCGATGCCGATCACGGCGCCGGACATCGCGCGGGAGTAGTGCGTCCGCGTCGCCTCGTCGGCGTCGAGCGAGCGGGCCTTGGCCTCGAAGATCGACGGGATCATCTTGTACACGGAGCCGTTGCCCAGGCCGCTGAGCAGGAACAGGGCGATGAAACCGAGGACGTACGCGCCCAGCACCGCGCCGGACGGGGCGCCGGAACCCGCGGTCGTGGCCGCCGCGATGAGCACACCGCCGGCGGCGATCATCCCGGCGAAGACGTACAGGGTCACCCGGCCGCCGCCGAGCCGGTCGGCGAGCTTGCCGCCGTACACCCGCGAGATCGAGCCCAGCAGCGGACCGAGGAAGGCGATCTGTGCGGCGTGCAGCGAGGCCTGCGCGGCCGTCTCGCCGCCGGCCCGGAACGTCGCCTGCAGCACCTGTCCGAAGGCGAAGGAGAAGCCGATGAAGGAGCCGAAGGTGCCGATGTACAGCAGGGAGACGATCCAGGTGTCGCGATCCTTCGTGGCGGCCCGCATCGCCGCGGTGTCGACCGTCGGGACCTGCAGGTTGTCCATGAACAACGCGGCACCGATGCCTGCCACGGCCAGCAGCACCAGGTAGACGGCGCACACCCAGTAGGGCTCGCGGTTGCCGAAGGTCGCGATGACGAGGAGCCCCACGAGCTGCACCGCCGGGACGCCGATGTTGCCGCCGCCCGCGTTGAGCCCGAGGGCCCAGCCCTTGAGCCGCTGCGGGAAGAAGGCGTTGATGTTGGTCATCGACGAGGCGAAGTTGCCGCCGCCGAATCCGGTGAGCGCGGCGCACGCGAGGTACACCCACAGCGGCTGCCCCGGGTTGGCGAGGATCACCATCGTGGCGATCACCGGGACCGCGAGGACGAAGGCGCTGAAGATCGTCCAGTTGCGCCCGCCGAAACGAGCCGTGGCCAGGGTGTACGGGATCCGCAGGCAGGAGCCGACCAGGGTGGCGGTGGCGCCGATGAGGAACTTGTCGGCCGTGCTCAGGCCGTAGACGTCCTGCGGCATGAACAGGACCATGACGGACCACAGGGACCAGACGGAGAAGCCCACGTGCTCCGCGATGACGGACCAGAGGAGGTTGCGCTTCGCGACCTTCTCCCCGCCCGACTCCCACTGCTGCCGGTTCTCCGGATCCCAGTCCGTGATCGTGTGTGATCGGCTCATGTCCAGACCTCCCGGTGCGTCGACGATCTCTCTGGCGTCGAAGGTAGGCAGGCGATGTTGCGGCGCCGGTTCCCGCGGTGTCCGCCCCGTGAACTCGACCTCACGCCACCGCACCACGCGATGTGAGGAACCGCGTACGGAATAATCGCGGCGTGATTCCGGCGACCCTGATCGCAGCCGCGACGTTCCTGCTCTGGTGCCTGCTCTCCGGGCGCATGGATCGGTGGGGCGTCTCCGCGCCGCTGGTCATGGTCATCGCCGGGGGCGCCGTGGGCATCGGCGCGCACGGCGCGATCGCCGAAGCGCTGAACACCGGGGCGGCGCAGCGGGCCGCCGAGATCATCCTCGCGGTGCTGCTGTTCGTGGACGCCACGCATGTGCGCGGATCGCTCCTCGGCCGCCACCCGCGCCTCGTCCTGCGATCGCTGCTGATCGGCATCCCCGTCGGACTGGCGCTGTCCGTTGTCGTCGGCTGGCTGCTGCTCCCCCATCTCGGTTGGTCGGTGCTGCTGCTGGTCGCGTGCGTCATCGCCCCGATCGATTTCGCCTCGGCGCCCTCGCTGCTGCGCGATCGACACGTGCCCGCTCGGGTCCGCGACGTACTGACCGTCGAATCGGGATACACGGACGGCCTGGTGACCCCCGTGTTCCTGTTCGCGCTGTACTGGGCCGGCCCGGGCCACGGCGATGACGACCCGGCCCCCGCGCTGCTGGCCGCCGCCCCGCAGGCCGCGATCGCGCTGGCGGTCGGCGCGGCGCTGGGCGCGGCGATCGCGGCGGGCGTGCAGTACACCGAGCGGGCCGGGCTCGCCTCCGAGAGCGGGCGGCGGCTCGCGATCGCCGCCACTCCGCTCCTGACGTACGCCGCCGCGGTGGGCCTCGGCGGCAACGGCTTCGTCGCCGCGTTCGTCTGCGGCATCGTCTACCGACTGCGCCGCGGCACCGAGACGTCCGACGACGTCGGACTCACCGACGACGTCGGCTTCCTCCTCGCCGCCGCGATGTGGTTCGTCTTCGGGTCCGTCGCCGTGGTCGGGCTGTTCGACGGTGTCGACTGGCGGACGATCGTCTTCGTCGCGGCGGCGCTGACCGTGCTCCGCGTCCTCCCGATCGCCGTCGCGATGACCGGTAGCGGGCTGCCGCGGAAGCAGGTGCTCCAGCTGGGGTGGCTCCGCCCTCGCGGTACGTCCACGATCGTCTTCGCGCTCATCGCCTTCAACACGCTGCCCGACGGCCCGGTCGCCGACCTCACGCTCACCCTCGCCGTTCTCGTCGTGCTGGGCAGCGTCGTGCTGCACACGGTCGGCGTCCCGGTGGCGATCGCCGGCCACGACCGACGCGCCCGCGGCCGGGCGTGACCGCCCGCGGCGGCGCGTGACAGCGCGCGGCCGGGCGCTAGAAGTCCGGCGCCCCGCCCACCGCGGCCGGCTCGCGCCCCGCCGCCTCGCCGTCCTCCGCGAAGCCCTGCACGACGACCAGTCCGTCACGCCCCGGGCCGGCCGTCGCACCGCCGGGATCGCCGTCCGCGCCCGGCGCTCCCGACGCCGTCGCGGCCGCCGGATCCGCGCCGACCGTCTCGAGCGGCGGCGGGGCGACCTCGCGATACCGCTCCCCCGTGCCCACGTACTGGCTCGCGCACATCCGCAGGTTGAGCCCGATCGCGTCGGCCTTGAGGTCCAGCGAGCTGTGCCGCTGGCCGTCCGCGCCGTCGAAGGTCTCGTGCTTGAGCTCACCGTGCACGATGACCGGCCGCCCCTTCGCGATCACGGCGCGCGCGTTGCGGGCCAGCGCGCCGAAGGCCTTGACGTTGAGCCAGACCGTGCTGGTCTGCTTCCACTCGCCGTTGTCGTCCAGGTAGCCGTTGTTGGCCGCCATCGTGAAGCTCAGGAAGTCGTGCCGCTGATCGCGGGCCGACTCCCGGTAGGTCAGGTCGTTCGTGACGTTCCCCGCTGCGAAAACAAGCACCCCGGGCATGGTCGCCTCCTCGTCGATTCCGCGGCCGGCGGATCCCGGCCGTCGTCGACGAGTGTCGCGCGCAGGGCCCGCCCCGGACGGCGTCCGAGGCGGGCCCTGTGGAGGAAAAACGTTACGTACGCTTAGTTGTGGATGAAGGGCGTTTTCGCGGCGTCCACGTCGCACCGCCGTGGCAGGTCACCGGGCCAGCCAGCCCGCCGCGACGAAGCCGTCGAGGTACCGCTCGATCAGTGCGTGATCGAGGCGCGGAAGGTCACCCCCACCGACGTTCTCGGAACGCACGGCCTCCCGGAACCGGTCGGCGGTCAGCGCGGTCCCCGCGCCGGCGTCGGCCGGCCGGGCGAAGGAGTGCAGCAGCGGGAGCACCGACCGGTGGCGGTCCTCCGCGGGCAGGGCGCGCAGCGCCGCCTCGAACCGCGCGAGCCACTCGTCGTAGTCCGCGATCCGCTCGATCGGCCGGTCCTCGCCGATCCAGTCGACGAAGTCGTCGAGCCCCGCGCCGCCCTCGGCGACGTTGAGCACGTGGAACGTACGGAATCCGGTACGCCCCGCGGCGCCGAGGCGGGTGATCGCCTCCGCGGTGAAGTCCACCGGCAGGCCGTCGTAGTGCGCGCGCGGCCCGCTCGGGTCGGCGGAGAACGAGGCGGGTGCGAGGCCGGTCTCGGCGATGCTCAGCAGCAGCCGTGTGAACTGGTCCACGGGGTTGTACTGGCCGCGGAATCGGCTGTGCGCCAGGATCATGTTCGAACGGAAGACCCGCACCGGCAGGCCCGCGATTTCCGCGGCCTCGCGGAGCAGCACCTCGCCCGCCCACTTGCTCACCGCGTACCCGTTCGCGTAGGCCTCGGCACCGATCCGCCGCTCCGTACCCGCGACGCGGACGTCGTCGTCCTCCACGAGCAGGCGGCCGTCGTCCTGCGGGACCACCGCCACCGTCGAGACGTAGTCGATCGATTTGCGGCGCACGGTGAGCGCGAGCCGGGCGATCTCCGCGGTCCCGACGACGTTCGGGCCGAACAGCTGGTCGTAGGGCAGCACGTGGTTGACCATCGCGCCGCAGTGCACCACGTGGTCCACGCGGTCGCTGAGCGCGTCCCAGGTCGCGGCGCCGAGCCCCAGCGACGGCGCACCGAAGTCGCCGACGAAGACCTCCAGGTGACGCTCGGCGAGCGCCTCGAACTCCGCGATCAGCGCGGGATCCGACGTCCCGATCGCGTCGGCGAGGCGTCGGCGCGCGTCGTCGCCGTCCGCGGCGCGGACCAGCGCGACGACCGTCCCGTCGTGCGGGGCGACCCGGCGCAACCATTCGAGCAGGAGGAATCGGCCGAGGTATCCGGTCCCGCCGGTGAGCAGCACCGTCGCGGGCTCGCCGTGCGGCGCGGGGAGAGACGGGGCCGCCGCCAGCAGCGCGGGGTCGATGAAGCGGTCGAGCCGGAGGTCGGACGCGTGGGCGACCTCGGCGTCGGGACCGTGGATCGACGCGGCGGTGGGCGCCTGCACGCCGCCCGCCCGGACCTCCTCGATGTGGGCGATCACGCCGCGCAGCGTCGCGGTGGGGCCGACGATCGCCTGCACCGGAACGGGCAGGTCGTAGACCCCTTCGAGCGTCGTCGCGAGCGACAGAGCGGACAGCGAGTCGCCGCCCAGGTCGAGGAACCGGGTGTCCTCGTCGAGCTCCTCGGGCAGCACGCCGAGGGTCAGGGCCGCCGCCCGCACGACGGTCTCCGTCACGGAGCCGTCGGCGTCGAGGGCCCGCAGGCCGTCGCGGCGGCGCTCCTCGGCAGCGGCGTACAGCGCCTCCAGCTCGTCGCCGTACCGGGCGGTCAGCGCGGGACGGACGAGCTTGCCGATGCCCGAGCGCAGTCCGTTCTCCTGGGAGAAGGGCTCGCGCTCGACGATCACGTCGCGGGGAAGCTCGTACGCGGCCAGGTCCTTCTCGCGGGCGATCGCCCCGAGTCCGTCGAGCACGCGACTGCGGGCGTCCGCATCGGTCTCGCCGTCAGGGCCGGGCGCGGGGACCACGACGGCGAGGAGGTAGGAGCGCTCACTGGTGCCGTACAGGAAGATCTGGTGGACGTCGGGGCCGGCGGCGTAGGTGGCCTCGAGCTGCGCGATCGGCACGAACTCGCCCTGCGCCAGCTTGATGACGTTGCTGCGGCGGTCGACGTACTCGAGGTGGTCGGGCGCGAGCTCGGCCATGACGTCGCCAGTGCGGTAGAAGCCCTCGTCGTCGCGGATCCGCTTGTCGGAGTTGTAGTACCCCGGAATCAGCTGGGTCGACTTCACCAGGAGCTCGCCGCGCGGGTGCGGGGAGTCGGTGACGAAGTAGCCGAGTTCGGGCACGTCGATGAGCTTGTACTCGGTGACCGGCGGGCGGACGACCACGCGGTCGCGGATGACGCCGCCGGCCTCGGTGGAGCCGTAGCCGATCTGGATGTCGATGCCCAGCAGCCATTCCATGAAGGCCTGCAGCTCCGCGGACAGCGCGGCGCTGCCGCACATGGCGGCCTGCAGGCGTCCGCCGAGGACCCGGTCCCGCAGCTCGACGCGCGCGGTCTCCGTGTCGGTCTCCGCCTCGACGGCGAGGAACCTCTGGTGGATCAGCTCGCACACGCGGGGGACGAGGCCGATCGCGGTGGGGCGCGCGGCGGCGAGGTCGTCGAACAGGGTCGACATGTCGGACGCGCCGGCGAAGTAGCCGGTGCCGCCGGAGGCCAGGCCGGCGATCAGCCAGTTCCGGCCGTACATGTGACTCATGGGCAGGAAGTGCAGCAGCGATTCGGACGGCAGGTCGATGTCGACGATGCTGTCCACCTTGAGCCAGGCGTCGGAGACCAGCTGCTCGGTGTACATCGCGCCCTTCGGGGTGCCCGTGCTACCCGAGGTGTAGATCAGGGTCACGAGGGGGTCCGTGCCCGGCTCGGGCGCGAAGAACTCGGGCGCGGGCAGGGCCTCGCCCGCGAGGACGTCGGCCTCGATGCCCTCGTAGCCGGCGTGCTCACCGTCGAAGACGACGACGCGAGGCGTCGCGGAGGACTCGGCGAGGGCCTGCTCCGCGAGGCCCACCTGATCGGCGCTGACGGCGAAGATCGTCGGCCGGGTCTCGTCCAGGATGGCGGCGATCCGGGCGGCCGGGGCGCCGGCCTGCAGCGGCACGTTCGGTGCGCCGAGCAGTGTGGTCGCCAGGTCGACGGTCACGAAGTCCGCACTGGTGAAGCCCAGGATCGCGACGAAGTCCCCCGCTGCCAGCTCGCCCTGCCAGGCCGCCGCCAGCGCCGTGACCCGGCGCCAGATCGCGCCGTAGGTCACGCTCGCGTAGGGGGCGCTGGGGCCGCCCGCGCGGGTCGCGAAGGCCGGACGGTCCGCGTACCGGGCGAAGATCCGGGCGATCACCTGGGGAAGCCGCTCGGCCTGCGCGCCGGCCGGGGCGGCCGCCGCAGCGCCGCTGGTGGCGGGGTCACCGCCGTGCATCGTCTCGATCGACATCCAACACACCTCATTTCACTACGGAACTCTAACTAACTCTTTCCCTAGCTTAGCTACTGACCGGTAGGTGTGCATGTTCGACGCATCACGAGTCGAAACCTGGCCGCCGCGTCCGCGCGGTGATGGACTGGCGCTTCGTATCCCCGCTCCCCCGACGGAAGGCCGACGTGAGCTCGCGCACCCCTCTCCACCTGCACTGGTTCCTGCCCACGTACGGCGACTCGCGGAACCTCATGGCGGGTGGGCACGGCAGTGGCATGAGCGGAGATCGCCCCGCGAACCTGCACTACCTCAAGCAACTGGCCCTCGCCGCCGAGGCGAACGAGTTCGAGGCCGTGCTCATCCCCACCGGCCTGTGGTGCGAGGACTCCTGGCTGACCGCCGCGCTCCTCACCGAGTCCACGGAGAAGCTCAAGTTCCTGGTCGCACTGCGCCCGGGCCTGGTCAGCCCTCTCCTCTCGGCGCAGATGGCGAGCACCCTGCAGTGGCAGTCCGGCGGCCGGGTCCTGCTCAACGTGGTGACCGGCGGCGAGTCGTCCGAGCAGCGCGCCTTCGGCGACACGCTCAGCAAGGACGAGCGCTACGCCCGGTGCGGCGAATTCCTCGACATCACCAAGCAGCTGTGGACCTCGTCCGAGCCGGTGAACGTCGCCGGGAAGTACGTCTCCGCGGAGAACGCGCTCCTCGCCCGCCGGCCCGATCCGGCCCCGCCGATCTTCTTCGGCGGCAGCTCGCCCGCCGCGGGCGACGTGGCCGCGAAGCACGCCGACACCTACCTCACCTGGGGCGAGCCGCCCGCGCAGGTGAAGAAGAAGCTGGACTGGATCCGCGGCCTCGCCGCGGAGCAGGGCCGCGAACTGACCTACGGCATCCGCCTGCACGTGATCTCGCGCGACACCAGCGAAGAGGCGTGGGCCGAGGCCAACCGGCTGCTGGGCAACCTCGACCCCGCGGCGGTGCGCGCCGCGCAGGCCAACCTGGCCCGGAGCGAGTCCGAGGGGCAGCGCCTCATGCGCGAACTGCACGGCGGCGGCGCGGCCTTCGACGAGGCCGCCGACGCCCGCTCGCTCCAGGTCTACCCGGGCCTGTGGACCGGCGTCGGCCTGGTGCGCGGCGGCGCCGGCACGGCGCTCGTCGGCTCCCACGACGAAGTGGCCGACCTCATCGCCGAGTACGCGGCGCTGGGGCTCGACCACTTCATCCTCTCCGGGTACCCGCACCTGGAGGAGGCCTACCACTTCGGCGAGGGCGTGCGCCCCCGCCTCGCGGCGCGCGGCCTGCTCGGCGCCTCCGACGCACCGTCGGAACCCGTGCGCGGCGCCTTCCTGCCCGACCTCTCCCCCACCTCCTAGCCGCGAAGGACCACACGGATGACGACCGAGAAGATCGCCGACGAGATCAAGTTCGCCTACTGGGTTCCGAACGTCTCGGGCGGCCTGGTGACCAGCGACATCGAGCAGCGCACCAGCTGGGACTTCGAGTACAACAAGAAGCTGGCGCAGACGGCCGAGCGCGTG
Organism: Tsukamurella sp. M9C; assembly: GCF_020169415.1. Classification (GTDB taxonomy): domain Bacteria; phylum Actinomycetota; class Actinomycetes; order Mycobacteriales; family Mycobacteriaceae; genus Tsukamurella. Next base: position 81,018 of record NZ_JAIULG010000004.1, on the reverse strand, counting down.
GGCTTCGAGTACGCCCTCTCGCAGGTGCGGTACATGGCCAGTTACGGCGCCGAGTACCAGCACGAGTCGACGTCGTTCAGCCTGGCCCTGCTCGGCGCGACCGAGAAGCTCAAGGTGATCGCGGCCGTGCACCCCGGCCTGTGGCACCCCGCGGTCCTCGCGAAGTTCGGTGCCACCGCCGACCACCTGTCGAACGGGCGCTTCGCGATCAACGTGGTCTCCGGCTGGTTCGCGGGTGAGTTCAAGGCGCTCGGCGAGCCCTGGCTCGAGCACGACGAGCGCTACCGCCGCAGCGCGGAGTTCCTCGAGGTGATCCGCAAGATCTGGACCGAGGACAACGTCGACTTCGGCGGCGACTTCTACCGGATCCGCGACTTCACGCTGAAGCCGAAGCCGCTCAACACGGCGGAGCGCCCCAACCCGGAGCTGTTCCAGGGCGGCAACTCCTCCGCCGCGCGCGTCAACGGTGGCAAGTACGCCGACTGGTACTTCTCCAACGGCAAGGACTTCGACGGCGTCACCGATCAGCTCGACGACCTGCGCCGCGTCGCTCGAGAGGCGCAGCGCGAGGTCAAGTTCGGCCTCAACGGCTTCATCATCGCCCGCGACACCGAGAAGGAGGCGCGGGACACCCTGCGCGAGATCGTGGAGAAGGCCAACAAGCCCGCCGTCGAGGGTTTCCGCGACGCCGTGCAGCAGGCCGGCAAGTCCACCTCGGACGGCCGCGGCATGTGGGCGGACTCCAGCTTCGAGGACCTGGTCCAGTACAACGACGGCTTCCGCACGCAGCTGATCGGCACGCCCGAGCAGGTCGCCGAACGCATCGTCGCCTACAAGGAGCTCGGCGTCGACCTCATCCTGGGCGGCTTCCTGCACTTCCAGGAGGAGATCGAGTACTTCGGCGAGAAGGTGCTCCCCCTGGTCCGCGAGATCGAGGCGAGCCGCGCCGGGGCACTGGTGTGACCCTCGCGTCCGCGATCGACTCCGCCGAGGCCGCCGTCGACGCGGCGCGGGAACTCGCGGCGCGGTTCGCCGACGGTGCCGCCGAACGCGACCGGGAGCGGCGCCTGCCGCACGCCGAGGTCGAATACCTCTCCGACGCCGGGCTGTTCGCGCTGACGGTGCCCGCCCGCTTCGGCGGGCCCGACCTGCCGCCGTCCGCAGTCGCCGAGGTCTTCCGCATCCTCGCGACCGCCGACGGCTCGCTGGCGCAGATCCCGCACAGCCACTACGTGTACCTCACCGCCCTACGCCTGGCGGGGCCGGAGGAGCTGCAGCGCAGGATCTTCGACCAGGTGCTCGACGGGGCCCGGATCGCCAACGCGCAATCGGAACGCGGCGGGAGGACCGTCGCCGACGTGGCCACCACGCTCACCCGCACCCCCGACGGCGCACACCTCGACGGTGAGAAGTTCTACTGCACGGGTTCGCCCTACGCACACCTCCTCGCGGTGCTCGCCCGGGACGCGGAATCGGGCGAGCAGATCATCGCCTTCGTCCCGGCGGACACCCCCGGCGTCGCCATCGCCGACGATTGGAACGGCCTCGGCCAGCGGACCACCGGCAGCGGCACCGTCCGCTTCGACGACGTGGCCGTGCCGCTCGACGCCGTCGTCACCCGCTCCCCCGCGGTGTCCGAGCCCACCGGCTACGGCGCGTTCGCGCAGCTGTTGCACGTCGCCATCGACGCCGGGATCGCGCGGGGAGCGCTCGACGCCGCGGCCGACTTCGTCCGCACCAAGTCCCGTCCCTGGTTCGAGGCCGGCGTCGACCGGGCGCAGGACGATCCGCTCGTGATCCAGCGCTTCGGCGAGCTGACGGTGACGGTCCGCGCCGCGGAGGCGGCGCTCGCCGTCGCCGGGCAGGCGGTGGACGCCGCGTTCGCCACCCCCGGTTCCGACACCGCGGCCGAGGCCTCCCTGGCCGTCGCCACCGCGAAGGTGCTCGCGGACCGCGCGGCGACCGAGGTGCCGTCGGCCCTGTTCGAGGTGTCCGGCACCCGGAGCGCCGGCGGCGACACGGGGCTCGATCGGTACTGGCGGGACGCGCGCACACACACCCTGCACGACCCGGTGCGATACAAGGTCCTCCACCTCGGCCGATTCACCCTGAACGAGGAGCGGCCGCCGCTGCACGGCGTCGTCTGACCCACCGGAAACAAATTCGGACCCTAGTCCGTTTATACCGGTACTATGACTGACATGAAGATTCCCGAGTTCGGCGTGGACACGTTCGGCGGCGTCACGAAGGACGCGAAGGGTGAGCCGCTGCCCCATCCCCAGGTGATCCGCGACCTCGTCGAGGAGGCCGTCGCCGCGGACGGCGCGGGCCTCGACTTCTTCGGCGTCGGCGAGCACCACCGCGCGGACTTCGCCGTCTCGAGCCCGGAGATGGTGCTCGCGGCGATCGCGGCGCGCACCGAGTCCATCCGCCTCGGTTCCACGGTGACCGTGCTGAGTTCCGACGATCCGGTGCGCGTCTTCGAGCGCTTCGCGACCCTGGACGCCGTCTCGAACGGCCGGGCCGAGATCGTCGCCGGGCGGGGCTCGTTCACCGAGTCCTTCCCCCTGTTCGGCTACGACCTGCAGGACTACGAGGTGCTGTTCGAGGAGAAGCTGGAACTCCTTGCGGCGCTGCTCACCGAGGATCCGGTCACCTGGTCGGGCACCACGCGCGCGGCCCTGTCCGAGCAACGCGTCTTCCCCACCACCGCGGACGGCATCCGCGCCTGGGTGGGCGTCGGCGGCAGCCCCGAGTCCGTCGTCCGCACCGCGCGGTACGGCTTCGGCCTCTTCCTGGCGATCATCGGCGGCCCGGCGGATCGCTTCGCGGCGTACACCGACCTGTTCCGGCGGGCCGAGAACGAGTTCGGCGGGTCGCCGCAGCCGATCGCCGTCCACTCGCCCGGCCTGATCGCGGAGACCGACGAGCAGGCCCGCGCGCTCGTCCACGACGGCTGGCTGCGGATGCGGCAGCGCATGGTCGCCGAGCGGGGCTGGCCGCCGCCCGCGCTGGGCGATTTCGAGCGCGAGGTCGAGACCGGTTCGCTGTACGTGGGGTCGCCGGAGACGGTCGCGCGCCGGATCGCGGCGACGGTCCGCACGCTCGGCGTCGACCGGTTCGACCTCAAGTACGACCAGCCCGTGACCCACGCCGATCTGATGCGGTCGATCACCCTCTACGGCGAGAAGGTCGTCCCCCTGGTCAAGGACATGCTCAGCGACTGAGCCCGTCCACAGCTGGCGCGAATCACGGCAGGACGCCGAGCCCGGCCGCGGCGAGGGGCGCGCCGGCACCGTCGAGCCCGGACAGGCCGGCGGGTCGACCCGACAGCACGAGCAGCAGGTCGGCGATCGGACCGCGCGCGACGGGGCCGTCGCCCGCGGACCAGTCCGCGTCGACGGCCTCGAAACGCACGCCCGCGAACCGCTTCCGCGCGCCGAACAGGTAGCCGACCCGCCAGATCCGCTCCGCCCCCTGGGCCGCGGCGGCGGTGTCCATCGGCAGGTGCAGCCCGAGCGGGCGGGCGATGTCCTGGGCGTGGATCTGCGTGTCGAACAGGATGTTCCGCCAGTTGGTCAGGCGCGGCAGCGCGGTGACGCCCGCCTCCTCCCGCAGCATGACGGCCGAGCGGGTGCCGTACTCGGCAGCGGCCTCCCGGGAGAGCAGGTCGATCATGCCGTGCAGCCGGCCGCGGGCACGAACGGCCGCCGAGATCATCGCCCCCGCGGGCGCCGGGCGGAGCACCGCCGCGAGGTGGCCGGCGACGTCGGTCACCGTCCACCCCGCGCACAGCGACGGCGCGGCCCACTGCTCCGCGGTCAGCCCGTCGAGGAGTTCCGCGACCGCCACGCGCTGTTCCGCGATCACCCGCCACGCCTGCTGCTCGTCCATGACGACCTCCATTGGTCAAATTATCTGACCAATATTAGTCAGTCTCTTGTACCATTGCAAGGGTGGAGATCGGAACCGGCGTGATGCTGTTCGTCGCCTATCGGGCCATGGAGACGCGCGCCATGACCGCGGCCAGGGAGGCCGGCTACACTGACATCACGCTCGCGCAGGCACGCATCGGTCAGCGCATCGGCCCCGAGGGCACCCGCCTCACCGACCTCGCCGAACAGGCGCAGGTCACCAAGCAGACCGCGGGCTTCCTGGTCGATCAGCTCGAGCGCGCCGGATATGTCGAGCGCGTCCCCGATCCCGCCGACGGCCGCGCGCGCCTCATCCGCCTGTCCGCCCGCGGCGCCGGGGTCGCCGACGTCGCGAACGCCGAGGTGGCCCTCGTGGAACGGGAGTGGGAGGACCACCTCGGCGCCGCCGCCTATCGGGACCTGCGCGGCGCGCTGCTGAAGCTGCGCGAGGTCACCGACCCGTATCGCTGAGGACGATCGTCGCGCCGGGCGGCGCCGCCTCGATCATCCGGATCCGGGCCAGCGCGGGCGAGCCGTCGAGCATGCGGCCAGCGTTGGCGAGCGCACGCAGCGCGGCCGTCTCGGCCCGCGCCTCCTCCAGCCGGGCGGCGCCCCGTGCCTTGGCGGTGATCAGGCCTACCGCGGCGCTCCGGATCTCGGCCGGCAGCACCACGTCCTTGACCACGACGGCGAGCACCTCGACGCCCACGGTCTCGGCGGTCGCGCCGACGCGCGAGCGGATCGCCTCGCCGTCGACGGCCGCCGTGCGACGGGCCAGGTCGTCGATACCGATGCCGCCCAGCGCCTCCCGCAGCGCGACCTGCGCGGCCAGGTAGACCACGGCGTCCGGATCGGCGGCGCGCTCGAGGTACGCGACCGGGTCGGCGACACGGATGCGCAGCGCCATCGACACCCGGACCGGGACGGACTCGGCGGTGACGACCTCCTGCGGGGCGACGGCGAGCAGCCGTTCGGCGACGACGACCGGGACGACGGTGTGCGCCCGGCGGACCCGATGAGGGCCGGGCCCGAGGACGCGGGCGACGGCGCCGTCCCGGTACTCGACGGCGCGGCGGCCCACCGGCACGACGATGCGTCGGCCGCGGATCGCGGTGATGATCGACACGGTGGATCTCCTCTCGTGGTGGCCCGGGGGCCTCGGTGGTTGCGGCACCGCCCCGCCGGGCGGGCAGCGGCGGCGGGATGCCCCGGGTAATGGCCGGGGCATCGCAGGGCCGCCGCCGCCCGCGCTTCCGGCGGAACGGCGTTCGAGGGACTCGAACCCTCTGGGCCCCGATGGGGCCGTGCCACTGGTCGGTTCTGCCGGATCGAACGCGCGGAACCGGTCGCGGTACCCCGCTCCGGCCGCTCCCCGGACAGTGCCGGAACCACTCTGACAGCCGCCGATGACCTATCGCAAAGCCTTTTTCGCCGTGGGCGGAATCCAGGCAGCGGCGAGCACGGACGAGCGCACATATCCTGGTCGGGTGCCCCCACCTCGCGCTCTGCGCGGCGCCGCCGCGCGCCCCCTCGTCACCGGTGCGGCGCTGGTCGCCGTCGTGATCATCCTCGCCGCGTTCGCGGCGTGCGGCCTGGGCGGGAGGAGCGCACCGTCGTTCCAGCGCACCGACCAGGCGATCGACGGGGCCGGGGTGCGCCTGGACACCTCCTTCTTCCGGCCCGACGGTGCCGGCCCCGCCCCCGCGGTGCTCCTCGCACACGGCTTCGGCGGCTCCAAGGACGACGTTCGCGCCGAGGCCGAACAGCTGGCGGGCCGGGGATATGCGGTGCTGACCTACACCGCGCGCGGTTTCGGGAAGTCGACGGGCCTCGTCGGCCTCGACTCCCCCGACGCCGAGGTCGCGGACGCGCGCAAGCTCCTCGACTGGCTCGCGACGCGCTCCGACGTGCAGCAGGACCGGCCCGGCGATCCCCGGGTCGGCGTCGCCGGCGGCAGCTACGGCGGCGCCCTGGCGCTCCTGCTCGCCGGGCACGACAAGCGCGTCGACGCCATCGCCCCGCGAATCACGTACTGGGACTTGGAGCAGGCCCTGTTCCCCGGCGGCGTCTACAAGAAGCAGTGGGCGGGCATCCTGTTCACGATGGGCGGCGGCTGCGCCCGGTTCGAGCCGGCCGTCTGCGAGATGTACACCCGGATCGCGCAGGGCGGCACGCTCACCGACGCCGATCGAGCGCTGCTCGCGGCGCGGAGCCCCGCCTCGGTGGGTGCGGAGATCCGCGTCCCCACGTACCTCGCGCAGGGCGAGCTCGACTCGCTGTTCCCGCTCGATCACGCCGATGCGGCGGCGCAGCGCATCGCGGCGAACGGCGCGCCCGTCGCGGTCGACTGGATCGCCGGCGGGCACGACGCGGGCAGCGCCGAGGACGCCCGGGTGAACGCCCGCACGGCGGAGTGGTTCGATCGCTACCTCAAGGGCGAAGACGCTCCGGCGGTGCCCGCCTTCCAGGTCTCCCGGTCCGGCGGCGTCGACCGCGAAACCGGCGAGCGCACCGTCCGCGCGTCGAGCACCGACGCCTACCCCGGGCTCGCCGGGACCATCACGCGCACCGTCGCCCTGCCCGGCGAGCCGCAGCGGGCGGAGAATCCCGCGGGCGGTGCGCCACCGTCGATCTCGGGAGTGCCCGGCCTCGGCGGCCTGGCCTCGTCCGCGGCGGCGCTCGGTTCCTTCGGGCTCTCGCGCGACCTTCCGGCACAGGCCGCGATCGTCGACTCGGAACCGCTGAGCGGACCGGTCACCGTGACCGGCGCACCGACGGTGACGATCAAGGTCGACTCCCCCGCGTCCGACGCGGTGCTCTTCGCGAAGCTCTACGACGTGGGCCCCGAGGGCACCCAGATCCTCCCGCAGCAGCTCGCCGCGCCGATCCGCATCCCGATCACCGCAGGCACGGCGACGGCGACCATCCGGCTGCCCGTCATCGACCACGAGTTCGCCGCCGGGCACCGCATGCGGCTCGCCCTCGCCACCACCGACCTGGCCTACCTCTCCCCGTCCGCGCCCGCGACGCACACGATCACGGTGACGAGCCCCCTCACGGTTCCGGAAGTACCGGCGCTGAAGACCGCGCCGGCGCCCCTGCCCACCTGGGTGTGGGTACTGCCGCTGGTCGCGCTGGCGATCGCCGCGGCGCTGCTCCTCGTCCGCCGTCCGCGCCCCGCACCGCCCGCCGACCCGGAGCTCGCCGATGTGGCGCTCCAGGTGACCGGGCTGTCCAAGAAGTACGCGGGCGGCGACGGCTACAGCGTGCGCGACGTGACCTTCCGGGTGGAGCGCGGCCAGGTCCTCGGCCTGCTGGGCCCGAACGGTGCCGGCAAGACGACCACGCTCCGGATGCTGATGGGCCTCATCACGCCGGACGAGGGCGGGATCCGGGTCTTCGGGCACGAGATCCGGCCCGGCGCGCCGGTGCTCTCCCGCGTCGGCGCCTTCGTCGAGGGCGCGGGCTTCCTGCCGCACCTGTCGGGCCGAGCGAACCTGGACCTGTACTGGCGGGCCACCGGCCGCCCGGCCGACCAGGCGCACCTCGAGGAGGCCCTCGAGATCGCGGACCTCGGTAGTGCGCTCGAGCGCCCGGTGCGCACGTACTCGCAGGGCATGCGGCAGCGGCTCGCGATCGCGCAAGCCATGCTCGGCCTGCCGGACGTGCTGGTCCTCGACGAGCCGACCAACGGCCTCGACCCCTCGCAGATCCGCGAGATGCGGGACGCGATCGTCCGATACGGCGCCACCGGCCGCACCGTGATCGTCTCCAGCCACCTGCTGGCCGAGGTCGAGCAGACCTGCACGCACGTCGTGGTGCTGCGCCGCGGCGAGCTCATCGCCGCCGGCACCGTCGACGAGATCGTCCAGGCGGGCGAGGGCGGCGGGTCCCGCACCCTCGAAGACGCGTTCCTCCAGCTGACGGGAGACGGGGCATGACCACCACGAAGGACTCCGCGGCCGGGCGCGACGCGACGCACGGCGCTGCCCCGGGCTACGCGCCGGGGCACACCCTGACGGTGCGCGTGGAACTCGCCCGCCAGCTGAAGCGCCGCCGCACCGTGGTGATGGCGGCACTGCTCGCGGCGCTGCCGATCGTGCTCATCATCGCGCTCGCCGTGGGCACCGACGACGGGGGCAGCGGCAACGGACGGCCGTCGATGTTCGACGTCGCCACCGCCTCCGGGCTGAACCTCACCGCCACCGTCCTCATCGCGGGCACCGGCTTCCTGCTCGTGATCCCGGTGGCCCTGTACTTCGGCGACGCGGTGGCCTCGGAGGCCGACTGGTCGTCGCTGCGGTACCTGCTGGCCGCGCCCGTCCCGCGGACGCGGCTGCTGGTGACGAAGGCGATCGTCGCGCTGATCCTGTCGGTCGCCTCGGTGGCCCTGCTCACCGCGGTCGCGCTGATCGCGGGCACCCTCGCCTACGGCTGGGGCCCGCTGCAGACGCCGGCGAACACCGCGATTCCGGCGGCCGACGGCCTCTGGCGGCTGTTGCTCGCGGCGGGCTTCATCATCGTCTCCGAGCTGGCCACCGCCGGCCTCGCCCTGTGGCTCTCGACCCGCACCGACGCGCCGCTCGCGGCGGTCGGCGGGGCCGTGGGCCTCACGGTGATCGGCAGCGTCCTCGACCAGGTCACCGCCCTCGGCGGCCTCCGCGCCGCGCTGCCCGCGCACTGGCAGTACGCGTGGACCGACCTGCTGCAGCCGAGCATCGAGTGGGCGGCGATGGCCCAGGGTGCGTCGTTGTCGGTGAGCATCGCCATCGTCCTCTTCGCCCTCGCCGTGCGCGGCTTCCGGACGAAGGACGTCGTCAGCTGACCGACGCGGCGAACGAGCCCGCAGCGCCCTTGATCGCGACGGGCTGCGCGCACTCCACCAGGCCCGCCCGGGCGAACTCGACGCCGTAGCCGGACTGCTTGGCACCGCCGAAGGGCACCCGCGGGTCGATGGCGCCGTGCTCGTTGATCCACACGGTGCCCGCGTCGAGCCGCAGGGCCACGTCGCGGGCGCGCTCGGGCGACGGGGTCCACACCGAAGCGCCCAGCCCCACGTCGAGGCCGTTCGCCCAGGCGATCGCCTCGTCGAGGCTCGAGTACCGGACGATCGGCAGCGCGGGCCCGAACTGCTCCTGCGCGACGAGCGGATTGTCGTTCGGCAGGTCCGCGACCAGCGTCGTCGGGTAGAAGTTGCCGGGCCCGTCGGCCGGGTCGCCGCCGATCAGCACCCGGCCGCCGCCCGCGCGCGCCTCGTCGACCAGACCCGCGACGATGTCGTACTGCTTGCGGTTCTGCAGGGGCCCGAGCACGTTCTGCTCGTCGAGCCCGACGCCCATCGGCATGGCGGCGGCGACCTTCGTCAGCTCGTCGCAGACGGCGTCGTACAGCGAATCCGGCACGTACAGGCGCTTGAGCGCGGCGCAGGTCTGCCCCGTGTTGATGAAGGCGCCCCAGAAGAGTCCCTCTGCGATCGCGGCGGGATCGGCGTCGTCCAGGACGATGCCGGCGTCGTTGCCGCCGAGTTCCACGGTGACGCGCTTCACCGAGTCGGCGGAGGCGCGGATGATCGCCTTGCCCGTCACGGTGGACCCGGTGAACATGAGCTTGTCGACGCCCGGATGCGAGGACAGCGCCTCGCCGACGTCCCGGCCACCCGGCACCGCGATCAGGACGTCCTGGGGCAGTGCGGTGTTCAGCACGTGCGCCAGGGCGACCACCGAGAGCGGCGTGTACTCGCTCGGCTTGATCACGACGGTGTTCCCCATGCGCAGAGCGGGGGCGAGCTGCCAGACGGAGATCATCATCGGCCAGTTCCACGGACCGATGGCGCCGACGACGCCGAGCGGACGGTGGTGGATCTCCGCGTAGGTCTCGCCGTCGTCCACCGCCACCTCGGGGTCGAGCGGCACGGCGAGGGTCGCGCGCAGCCACGTGACGCACGCCTCCAGCTCGAACCGCGCGTTGGGGCCGTTGAGCGGCTTTCCCTGTTCGCGCGACAGCAGGACGGCGAGCTCCTCCGCGTGCGCCTCGACGGCGTCGGCGGCGGCACTCAGCTGCGCCGAGCGGCCGGCGTCGCCGCGCGCGGCCCAGTCCGGTTGGGCGGCGCGGGCCGCGGCGACGGCGGCGTCGAGGTCCGCGACGCCCGGTTCGGCCACCCGGCCGACGATCTCGTCCGTGGCGGGGTCGGTGATCGTGCGTCCGCCGGTCGCGGGCTGGACGGATTCGAGAATGGTCATGGTGCTCTCCGTTTCGAGGTCTGGGTGGAGTCGTTCAGGACTGAGGTCGGCCGGCCATCGCGGCGAGCGGGTCGTAGTCGGGCGAGGCGAACATGCGCTGCAGTTGGAGCCGTCGGACGCCGACATTGCCGCCGTCGAAGAGCGGGTAGGCCAGGGTGTCGCGCAGGATCTCGAACAACGGATGATGCTCGGTGTAGGACTCGACGCCGACGAGCCGCATCGCGTCCCACACCACCTGCACCGCGGTCTCGGACGCGTAGATCTTCGTGGCGATCGCGAGTTCCGAACCGGCGCCACCGGTCTTGTCGAAGTAGTCGCACGCCTTCCAGGTGAGGTACCGCGCGGCCTCGATCTTCGCCTTCATGTCCGCGAGGATGGTGCCGACGTTCTGGTGCTCGACGATGGCGACCCGTCCGCCCCGCTTCTCGTCGCGGGCGAAGTTCAGCGCCACGTCGAAGGCGTGGCGCATGACGCCGACGGAGAACGCGCCCACGAGGGCCGCGGTCGCGGTGAACGCGGTCTCGAGGATCGCGATGCCGTCGCCGACGTTCCCCAGCAGGTTCCCAGCCGGCACCCGAACGTCGTCGAAGCGGATGCGGGTGACGAGGGCCGCCCGGTGCCCGACCGTCGGGAGCGCGGATTCGACGGTGACGCCCGCGGCGGTCCCCGGGACCAGGATCACGGCCATCGACTCCTCCGGCGGGCGGGTCGGATCGACGCGCACGGCCACGGCGAGCAGGTCGGCGCCGGATCCGTCCCAGCCCGATGCGTGCGGAACGAACTGCTTGTGCCCGTTGATGACCCACTCGTCGCCATCGAGCCGGGCGGTGGCGGCGAAGCCCACGTCCGGGTCCGAGTCCCGGTAGTTCGCGGACCCGCCGACCTCGGAGAACGCGAGCCCCGCGAGCGGCTCGCCCTCGCCGGAGAGGAACGGCGGCAGGAACCGCCCGAGCTGATCCGCGTCGCCGAAGAACAGCAGCGGCATCAGGCCGAGGCCGGTGGAGAACACGGACAGCGGGACGCTCGTCTCCACCGCCATGTACTCCTCCGAGAGAGCGAGGTCGAGCAGGCTCGTCATCTCGCCGCCGGCGGGTGGCGGGATGAGGCGCCGGAGCACCCCCGCCTGCACCAATGCGCGGTAGTGCGGTCGGGACGCGCGGAATCGCTCGTCCGGCGTGCCCTGATGGTGCGTCTCATTCGCGGCGACGCTCAGCACGTCGCTCGCCAGCCGGCGGGCGTTCTGCTGCAGTTCCTGCTGAGCCTCGCTGAGGCTGAAGTCGATGGGCATGTCTCGTTCCTTCGTCGGAGCGGCGTTCAGACGCCGAGGAGGAGGTCGGCGGCCTTCTCGCCGACCATGATCGCGGGTGCGTTGGTGTTGCCGCGGGGCACGACGGGCATGATCGAGGCGTCGGCGACCCGCAGCCCGTCGACGCCGCGCACCCGCAGAGCGGGATCGACGACCGAGTCGTCCGTGACGCCCATCGCGCAGGTGCCGACCTGGTGGTGGTACGTGCCGGCGAGGCGCCGAACGAGCGCGCGCAGTGCATCCCGGTCGGCCGGTTCGGACGACGGGACGTACTCGGTGGGCCGGAACGGGGCGAAGGCGTCCTGGGCGCCGATCTCGCGGCACAGGATCACCGCGTCGACCAGCGCTTCCACGTCGTAGTCGTCGGCGAGGATGTTGGGATCCACCAGCGGGGCCGCGGCCGGATCGGCGGACGCGAGGCGCAGCGTGCCGCGCGAGCGCGGAGCCACCAGGCCGGGGGCGATCGTGTAGCCGTCGGCGGGCGCGTCGCCGCCGTCGGTCGGGTACGGCAGATGCAGGAACAGCGGCTGCAGGTCGGGCGCCGCGTCGTCCGTCTGCTGCGAGTGCGCGAAGAGCTGGGCCTCGAGCAGGTTGTTCCGCCCGGGCGCGAGCGCGCCCGCCGTCGCGTAGAGATTGCCGACGAGGAGGTGGTCGTGCAGGTTCTTCCCGACACCGGGCAGGTCGACGAGGGTCTCGACACCGACGGCCGCCAGGTCGGCGCGGTCGCCGATGCCTGAGAGCTGCAGGATCTTCGGCGACCCGATGGCACCGGCGGAGAGGACGATCTCGGCGGCCGCCCGGGCGGTGCGGAGCTCGCCGGCGACGAGGTACTCGACCGCCGTGGCGCGGCCGTCGTCGAGCACGATCCGGGTGACGAGCGCCCCGGTGGTCACCGTCAGGCGCGGCGAGTCCAGCACCGGCGCCACGAAGGCCTGCCACGCGCTGTGCCGGCGGCCGCCCTTGATCGTCGCGTGGTTGAAGCCGACGCCCTCCATGAGGTCTCCGTTGAAGTCCTCGGTCGGCTTGTGGCCCACGGCAACCGCGGCGTCGACGAAGGCCTGCGCGGCGGGGTGACGGTCGCGGAGCACCGAGACGTGCAGCGGGCCGCCCGCACCATGCCATGCGGAGGCGCCGTCCTCGTGATCCTCGCTGCGCTTGAACAGCTCGAGGACGGTGTCCCAGCCCCACCCCTGGTTGCCGGCGGCCTCCCAGGCGTCGTAGTCGTCGCGGTGCCCGCGGATGTAGATCATGCCGTTGAGCGAGCTGGAACCACCGAGCACCTTGCCGCGGGGCCAGAACAGCGATCGCCCCGCGGCGTGCTCCTGGCCGGTGGTCATGACGGCCCAGTCGTTGGGGCCGGTCAGCAGTGCCGGCCACCCCTGCGGGCTGTGGATGTTCGGGTCCTCGTCCGCGGCACCCGCCTCGATGACGTGCACGGTGTGCCCGGCGTCGACGAGGCGCCGGGTGAGGGCGCTCCCGGCGGATCCGGCTCCGATGATGACGTAGTCGCTGTCCCGTGGGCTCATTCCTGCTCCTTGCCGTCCGTCCGGCGCGTTCCGCCGCATGGGATCGAGCCTGGCCGTCGCGACGCCGACGGGCATTGGCGTGACCCGCACGCCGGTGTGCCCCACACGCGGAAACGTGATGCGCGTCACGCCGGGGCCCCGATCTGTGGTGACATGGAGGGACACGAAGGAGAGACGACGATGAGTTCAGGCGCGGTCGAGGTCTTCGACGCCGCGACCCTTGCGGCGCCGGATCGGTTCGACGCCTGGCAGGAGGCGGTGAACACGGCGTTCGTGCCGCTGCGGGCCACCCTGCACGGCGGTGACCTGGCGACGCCCGCCCTGCCCGCGCGGTCGGGGGACGACGGATCGTCCGCCTTCCGCGGAGTGGTCCGCAGCCAGGACCTGGGCGCGGCGGCGGCCACCGAGGTCGCGGGCGGCCCGGTGACCGTCTGGCGCGACCGCGCCACCATCGCCGATGCGGACCCCGGCGGGTACAAGCTGGGCGTGCAGCTGCACGGCTACAGCGTGCTCACTCAGGACGGCCGCGAGGCGGCGCTGACACCCGGCGACCTCGCCATCTACGACACCACCCGGCCGTATTCGCTCGACTTCGCGGACGAGTTCAGCATGTTCGTGCTCCTGATCCCGCGGGACCGGCTGGGGCTGACGCCGCGTCAGGTCGCCGGGCTGACGGCGCAGCGGATCTCGGGCCGGCACGGCCTCGGCGCGCTCGCCTCGTCGCTGCTCACCGGACTCGGGCGGCAGCTGCGGACGGGCGGGGTGGATCCCGACCCACGGGCGGTGCACGCGGTCCTGGAACTGGTGGACGCCACCCTGATGCGTCGCCTCGAACCCGTGGAGGCGGTGCCGACGGCCGACGTGGTCTTCGCCGGCGCGACGGCGTACATCGACGCGCACCTGGGTCTTCCGGGCTTGAGCGTGGAGTCGGTGGCCGCCGCGCAGCACGTGTCGGTGCGGTACCTGCAGCAACTGTTCGCGGAGCGCGGCTCGACGCCGAGCAGTTGGATCCGGCGACGCCGGATGGACGAGGTGAGCGCGGCGCTGGCCGATCCCGCACAAGCGGTGCGGCCCGTCGCGGCGATCGGCGCGCAGTGGGGCTTCCCCGACGCCTCGGGCTTCGCGCGGGCCTTCAAAGCGGCGACGGGGACGAGCCCGGGCGAGTACCGCGCCCGGCACCTCGGCCCCGCCGCCGGCTGATCGCCGTCAGACGCCGGACGGGATGGTGCGGCTGTCGCCGCGGAACTCGGCGATCACGTCCTCGCCGCGGCGCACCGTCACGTCGTAGAGGCCGTTGCGGCCGAACCGCTCCCGCTCGACCGCGGTGGCGGTGAGCACGTCGCCGAGCCTGGTGGCGCGGAGGAACCGGACGTCCGCCCGGGCGGCGACGGCGGCGTCGCCCCGCGAATTGCAGGCGAGGGCGAACGTGGTGTCCGCGAGCAGGAAGACGTAGCCGCCGTGGGTGATCCCGTGGCCGTTGACCATCGTCTCCCCTACCGTCACCGTCGTGGTCGCGGTGCCGGGACGCAGGTCGACGATCTCGATGCCGAGCGCCCGGGAGGCGCTGTCGGCGGCGAACATCGACCGCGCCGGCTCGCACTCCTCGATGCGTACGGACGCGGTCATCAGCCCTCGCCCCCGTCCCGTGTCTTGGCGACGAGGGTCAGCACGTCGTAGGTGGCGACCGGCGCGCCGTCCTGGTTCGTGACCACGGCGTCCCAGCGGACCTCGCCGTAGTCGGCGCCGCTGCGCGGGGTGATCTGCTTGGCCGTGAGCGTGACGGTGAGCGCGTCGTCCGCGCGCACCGGGGTCAGGAAGCGGAGCGAATCGACGCCGAAGTTCGCCAGGACCGGGCCCGGCGCGGGGTCGACGAACAGGCCGGCCGCCAGGGAGACCACGAGGTAGCCGTGCGCGACGATGCCGCCGAACAGCGGGTTCGCCGCCGCTGCCTCGGGATCGGTGTGGGCGTAGAAGGTGTCGCCGGTGAAGTCCGCGAAGTGGCCGATGTCCGCGAGGGTGACGGTGCGCGGGCCGCCCACGATCGTGTCTCCCAGGCGGAGCTCGGCGAGGGACTTGCGGAACGGGTGCTCGGCGCCCTCGGTGCGCAGGGCACCGGTGACCCACTGCCCGGTCGCGGCGGCCAGCACCTCCGGGGTGCCCTGGATCGCTGTGCGCTGCATGTGGTGCAGCACGCCGCGGATGCCGCCGAGCTCCTCGCCGCCGCCGGCGCGGCCGGGTCCGCCGTGCACCAGCACGGGCAGCGGGGAGCCGTGGCCGGTGGATTCGCGGGCGTCCTCCGCGTTGAGCACCAGCAGGCGGCCGTGGTACGGCGCGATCCCGAGCAGGACCTCCCGCGCGAGTTGCGGATCGGCGGTGACGAGCGAGGCGACGAGGCTGCCCCCGCCGCGGGCGATCAACTCCACCGCGTGCGCGGTGTCGCGGTAGCCGATGACCGTCGCCACCGGCCCGAAGGCCTCGATCTCGTGCACCTCGGGCGCCTCGGGATCGGTGCTGCGCAACAGCATCGGCGGCAGGTAGGCACCGGTCTCCGCGTCCCCGCCGACGACCGCGACGCGGTCCGGGTCACCGACCACCAGATCGGCGGCGGCGCGGAGCTTGTCGACCGCCGCGAGCACGTCGGTGCGCTGCGACAGGGAGACGACGGGGCCCATCGTGACGCCCTCGGCGCCCGGAGCACCGACGACCACCCGGTCCAGCCGGGCCCGGGCCGCCTCGATCACCGCGTCCACCATCGGCTCGGGGACGAGCGCGCGGCGGATGGCGGTGCACTTCTGCCCGGCCTTGACGGTCATCTCGGTGGTGAGCTGCTTGACGTACAGCTCGAACTCGGGGGCGTCGGTCGTGACGTCCGCGCCGAGGACTGAGGCGTTGAGCGAATCGGCCTCCGCGGTGAAGTGCACGCTGTTCGCCACGAGAACGGGATGCGCGCGCAGCGTCGCCGCGGTGTGCGCGGACCCGGTGAAGGCGACGGAGTCCTGCCCGCCGAGGGCGTCGAGGAGCGGAGCCGGATCGCCGCACACGAGCTGCACGGAACCCTCGGGGAGTAGGCCCGATTCGATGATCCGGCGGAAGACGAGCTCAGTGAGGTACGCGGTCTGCGTGGCGGGCTTGACGATGGTCGGCACGCCCGCGATGAAGGCGGGCGCGAGCTTCTCGAGGAAGCCCCAGACGGGGAAGTTGTAGGCGTTGATCTGCACTGCGACGCCGCGGCGCGAGGTGTGGACGTGCCGGGCCACGAAGGTGCCCTTCTTACCGAGCTGCTCGACGGGGCCGTCGAGGTGGATCACGTCGTTGGGCAGCTCGCGCTTGGCCTTGCTCGCGTAGCTGAGCAGGGTCCCGAAGCCGCCGTCGATGTCGACGGCCGAGTCCCGCTCGGTGGCACCGGTCCGGGCGGACTCGGCGTAGAACTCCGCCTTCCCCGCCATGAGGGTCAGGCCGAGCGCCTTGAGTGCCGCGGCACGCTCGTGGAAGGTCAGCGCGGCGAGCGCGGGTCCGCCCGTCTCCCTGCCGTAGGCCGCCATCGCGGCGACGTCCAGCCCGGTCGACGAGACCCGCGCGACCTCGGCCCCGTCGACGGGGCTGATCACCGCCCGCCCCTCGTCCGTCGCCCGGTGCCACCGGCCGCACGCGTAGCTCTCCACCATCCTGCTGTCCATCAAGCACGCTCCTATTACCGTATGTTCGGTCGGTAATCAGGGTGGCCCGAGACACCGCCCCCTGTCAAGGGGGCGGTCGATCTTCGATCAGGTCCGGCGGAGGCCGGCGAAGGCGATCGCCACGAGGGCGTCGGCGACCTCGCCGACGGGGTGATCCGGCCGCGGCCGGTACCACTCGATGAGCGAGTTGACCATGCCGAACAGGAGACGGCTGGTGACGGCGGGGTCGGCGTCCGCGCGCACGTCACCCTCCTCCACGGCGCCCGCCACCAGGTCGGCGATGACGGTGTCGAACTCGCGGCGGCGCGCCAGCGCCCGCCGCTCCACCTCCGAATTGCCCCGCACCCGCAGCAACAGCGTCACGTAGGGCAGCTCCGCCACCAGCACCTCGACGCTCCGGCGCAGCACGTACTCGAGCCGGTCCACCGACCTGCCGGTGGTCGCGCCCGTCTCCGTGGTGACCGCGAACAACCCGCTCAGCGCGCGGTTGAGCGCCAGCTCGAGGAGCTCCTCCTTGCCGGCGACGTGGTGGTAGATCGAGGACTTCGTCAGCCCCAGATTCTTCGCCAGCACGTCCATGCTGGTGGCGTCGTAGCCGCGCTCGTTGAAGACGCGGACCGCGACCGCCAGCAGGGAGTCGAGGTCGTAGCCGGGACGCCCCGGCGAGCCGGTACGCCGCCGGACGGGTGTGGTGCTCATGAACAGATTCTCCCATCCGGACCCGACTTCCGATCAAGACCTTGTTACCGACCGAATGATCGGTTATTATTTCGGGGCACCGACCGAAGAGGACAGCGCTATGACCGAAGCCCTGACGGCCGTACTCCCCGGCCTCCGCACCGTCTCCGTCGTGCGGACGGAGGACCGGTACGTCGTGACGCTCGACCGCCCCGCGGCGCGCAACGCCATCGACGCCGCGATGATCGCCGAGCTGCACACCGTCTGCGGCGCGATCGAGTCCGATCCCGCGCCCGTCCTGCTCACCGGCGCCGGCGACCACTTCGCGGGCGGCGCCGACATCGGGGAGCTCCGCGACCGGGGCCGCGACCAGGCGCTCGCCGGGATCAACCGCACGCTGTTCGACCGGTTCGCCGCACTCCCCCTGCCCACCGTCGCCGCGGTGAGTGGCTACGCGCTCGGCGGCGGCGCGGAACTCAGCTACGCCTGCGACCTCCGGATCGCCACCGACACCGCCGTCTTCGGCAACCCGGAGCCCGGCCTCGGCATCCTCGCCGCCGCGGGTGCCACCTACCGGCTGCCCGCCCTGGTCGGCCAGTCTGTCGCCAAGCAGGTGCTGCTCGCGGGCCGCACGCTCGACGCCGCGGCCGCGCTCCGGTGCGGCCTCGTCATGGACGTCGTCCCCGCCGGCGAGCACATCGCCGCGGCCCATCGGGCCATCGACCGCATCACGGCCTCGTCCGCGCTGGCGCTGCGCCTGACCAAATCGATCATCGACGGCACGGGCCGGGTGGAGGACATCGCCCAGGCCGTCCTGTTCGACACCACCGACAAGCAGGAGCGCATGACCGCCTTCCTGGAGAAGAGGAACCGCAGATGAGCACAGCACCGTCGAAGGTGGGCGTCGTCGGCGGAGGCCGGATGGGCGCGGGCATCGCGCAGGTCTTCGCGACGCTCGGCGCCACCGTCGTCCTCGCCGAGAGCGGTGACCGGGAGGCGGCGCGGGACCGCGTCGTCACCGGCCTGCGGCGCGCCGCCGAGCGCGACAAGCTCGGCGGACGCACGCCCGAGGACGTG
Source organism: Tsukamurella sp. M9C (assembly GCF_020169415.1). Lineage (GTDB taxonomy): Bacteria > Actinomycetota > Actinomycetes > Mycobacteriales > Mycobacteriaceae > Tsukamurella. Next base: position 62,601 of record NZ_JAIULG010000004.1, on the reverse strand, counting down.
GCCGCTCGGCTCACCGTGGTCGCCGACATCGAGGACCTGCCCGCCGACGCCGACGTGGTCATCGAGGCCGTGCCGGAGCGCATCGACCTCAAGCTCGACGTGCTGCACCGCGTGGAGCGCGCCGTGGGCGACACCTGCGTCGTCGCGAGCAACACCAGCTCGCTCTCGATCGCCTCCCTCGCCGCCGCGCTCGACGACCCGAGGCGGCTGGTGGGCATGCACTTCTTCAACCCCGTGCCGGCGTCGACGCTCGTCGAGATCATCCGCACCCCGGACACCGACGAGGCCGTCGTCGACCGCGTGCGCGGCTGGGTGGAGCTGTTGGGCAAGCAGGAGGTGCTGGTCAACGACTCCCCCGGCTTCGCCACCAGCCGACTCGGCGTGTGCCTGGGTCTCGAGGCGATCCGCATGCTCGAGGAGGGCGTCGCCGACGCGGAGTCGATCGACCGGGCGATGGAGCTCGGCTACCGCCACCCCATGGGGCCGCTGCGGTCCACCGACCTCGTGGGCCTCGACGTCCGGCTCGCGATCGCCGAGCACCTGGCGTCGACGCTGGGCGATCGGTTCACGCCACCGCAGCTGTTGCGCGACAAGGTCGCGAGCGGCGAGCTCGGCCGCAAGAGCGGCCGCGGCTTCCACACCTGGTCCTGACCCGCCGACATCGATCCGAGGAGACCCCATGGATTCCGCCACCCTCACCGTCGCCGACGGCCTCGCCGTCCTCACTCTGAACCGCCCGCAGGCCGCCAACGCGCTCGACGTCGCGCTCAAGACCGCCCTTCTCGACGCCGTCCGGTCCATCGCCGCGGACGACGCCGTGCGCGCCGTCCTGATCCGCGCCGAGGGCCGCAACTTCTGCGTGGGCCAGGACCTCGGCGAGCACGCGGACGCGCTGAGCCGCTCGCCCGAGCGCGCCATGGATACCGTCGCCGAGCACTACAACCCCCTGATCTCCGGCATCGCCGCGCTCGAGGTCCCGGTGGTCGCCGCGGTCCAGGGCGCCTGCGTCGGTGCAGGACTCGGCCTCGCGCTCGCGGCCGACGTGGTCGTGGCCGCCGAGAGCGCGAGCTTCGCGACGGCCTTCACCGCTATCGGCCTGGCGTCCGACTCGGGCCTGACCCGGACGCTCGTCGACGCCATCGGCGCGGTCCGCACGCGGGCGTTCATCCTGCTCGGCACCAAGATCTCCGCCGCGCAGGCCCTCGACTGGGGCCTCATCGCACAGGTCGCCGCCGACGACGAGGCCGCCGCCACCGCCGAGGCCGTCGCGCGCCGGCTCGCCGCCGGACCCACCGCGGCGTTCGCCGCCGTGAAATCGCTCGTCGCCGCCTCCCTCCCGCCGCTCGACGAGGCGCTCGAGCGCGAGCGCGCCGGAGCGGTCCCCCTCGCCGCCACCGCCGATCACACGGGCGCCGTCGAGGCGTTCCTCGCCAAGCGCTGGCCCGCGTTCACCGGTCGCTGACCACCAGCCGCACGGAAGGCACAGCCCATGACAGACACCACGACCGACCTCGAGACCGAGTTCGACCGCATCGTCCAGTCCGACCAGCGCATCGAGCCGCGCGACTGGATGCCGGACGGATACCGCAAGACCCTCGTCCGGCAGATCGCCCAGCACGCGCACTCCGAGATCATCGGCATGCAGCCGGAGGGCAACTGGCTCACCCGCGCGCCGTCGCTGCGCCGCAAGGCCATCCTCATGGCCAAGGTGCAGGACGAGGCCGGCCACGGCCTCTACCTGTACTCCGCGACGGAGACGCTCGGCGTCGACCGCGCGGAGCTCACGGAGAACCTCATCGAGGGCCGCCAGAAGTACTCGTCGATCTTCAACTACCCCACGCTCTCCTACGCGGACGTCGGCGTGATCGGGTGGCTGGTCGACGGTGCCGCCATCTGCAACCAGGTGCCGCTGTGCCGCAGCTCGTACGGCCCGTACGGGCGGGCGATGATCCGGGTGTGCAAGGAGGAGTCCTTCCACCAGCGCCAGGGTTTCGAGATGCTGATGACGATGATGTCCGGCACGCAGGCGCAGCGGGACATGGTGCAGGAGTCCGTGAATCGCTGGTGGTGGCCGGCCCTCATGATGTTCGGGCCGCCGGACGACCGCTCGCCGAATTCGGCGCAGTCGATGGCGTGGCGGATCAAGCGGCACACCAACGACGAGCTGCGCCAGCGCTTCGTCGACATGTCGGTCCCGCAGGCCGAGGTCCTCGGGGTGACCTTCCCGGACCCCGACCTGGCGTGGAACGCAGATCGCGGCGCGTACGACTTCGGCGAGCCCGACTGGGACGAGTTCATGCAGGTGGTCAAGGGCAACGGCGCGACCAGCGTCGAGCGGATCGCGAACCGTCGCGCCGCGCACGAGAACGGCGCCTGGGTGCGGGCCGCCGCCGGCGCCTTCGCCGCCCGCACCGCAGCATCGGAGAAGGAGTAGACATGACCGAGCAGACCCGTATCGAGTGGCCGCTGTACGAGGTGTTCCTGCGCGGCAAGCGCGGACTGAACCACGTGCACGTCGGATCCCTGCACGCCGCGGACGCCGAGATGGCGCTGCGCAACGCCCGCGATGTGTACACGCGCCGCAACGAGGGCGTGAGCATCTGGGTGGTCCGGTCGACGGACGTCGTCGCCTCCAGCCCGTCCGAGAAGGACCCGTTCTTCGCGCCGAGCGGCGACAAGGTCTACCGCCACCCGACCTTCTACGAGATCCCCGAGTCCGTCCCGCACATGTGACCGCCCCTCGCTCAGCCCGCGAACAGGAATGACAGCCATGATCGATCACGACAACGCCTACGAGGGCCTCGTCGACTCGGACTCCCACGGCCAGTGGGCCTTCGGCACCAGCTTCGACGAGCCCCTCGCCGGGGTGGACACGACGGTGCCGGACGACGCCGACCCGCACGCCCTCGCCGTCTACTGCCTGATGCTCGGCGACGACGCGCTGATCTCCGCACAGCGCCTCGCCGAATGGAGCACCCGCGCCCCCGAACTCGAGGAGGAGGTCGCGCTCGCCAACGTCGGCCTCGACCTCATCGGGCAGGCCCGGCTGCTGCTCGCCCGCGCGGCGGCCGCCGACCCCGCCGTGGTGCCGCACGTCTCGGACACCTCGCCCGTGCCCGCCGAGGACGCCCTGGCCTTCTTCCGCGACGACGCGGCCTTCCGCAACGTCCGGCTCGTCGAGCTCGACAACGGCGACTTCGCCGTCTCGATGGTGCGGCTGCTGGTGTTCGCGACCGCCCGCCTGGCGCTGTTCGACCGCCTCCGGGAGTCCCGCGACCCGGTGCTCGCCGCGGTGGCGGCCAAGGGCGTCAAGGAGATCACCTACCACCGCGACTACGCCGCGCGCTGGGTGGTCACCCTCGCCCAGGGCACCGACGAGTCGCGGCGACGGACCGAGGCGGCGATCGCCCGCGTGTGGCCGTACGTCCCCGAGCTGTTCGAGCCGTCGACCGAGGAACTCGCGCTCACCGCGTCCGGCATCGGCGTGGATCCGAGCGGTCTGCGCCCGGAGTTCGACGCGGTCATGGCACTCACCTTCGGCGCCGCGGGCCTCCCGATCCCCGACGCGCCGGGCGTGGCCCGCGTCGGCGGGCGGGCAGGGCGCCAGGGGCTGCACACCGAGGAGCTCAGCCGCATCCTCGCCGAGATGCAGTCCGTCGCGCGCGCCCACCCCGAAGGGACGTGGTGACGTGCGCGCCACCGCGACCCGTTCCGCCCTCGCCGTCGTCGGCGCCGTGCTCGACCCCGAGATGCCGCAGGTCACCCTCGCGGACCTCGGCATCGTCCGCGACGTCGCCGAGGCCGCAGGCGGCGCAGTGACCGTGACCATCACCCCCACCTACTCGGGCTGCCCGGCGATGGGCACGATCCGCGCCGACATCGAGAGCGCTCTCCGCGGCGCCGGTTTCGGCGAGATCACCATCGAGACCGCGCTCTCCCCCGCGTGGACCACCGACTGGATCACCGACGCCGGCCGCGCGAAGCTCCGCGCCGCCGGGTACTCGACGCCGGGCCCCGCGCCGCGCCGCGGCGACGGTCCCGTCCCGCTGACCCTGCAGCCCGCGCCCCGCCGGATCGCGTGCCCCGCGTGCGGCTCCACCGCCACTCGGCTCGACTCCGAGTTCAGCGCGACGCCGTGCAAGGCGCTCTACCGCTGCCTGGACTGCCACGAGCCCTTCGACCACGTCAAGGAGATCTGATGACCGCCACCGCCACCCGCGGCCGCGCCTTCCACGCGCTCACCGTCGCCGACGTCGAGTCCCTCTGCGACGACGCGGTCGCCGTGACCTTCGACGTTCCGGCCGCCCTCGCCGACGAGTTCGCCTTCGCCGCCGGGCAGTCGCTCACCCTGCGGCGCACCGTCGACGGCGTCGAGCACCGCCGGTCCTACTCGATCTGCGCGCCGGTCGGCGAGCGCCCCCGGGTCGGCGTCCGCGAGGTCACCGACGGCCTGTTCTCCTCCTGGCTGGTCCACCGGGTCCGCCCGGGCGACACCATCGAGGTCCAGGGCCCGACGGGGACCTTCGCCGCGGACCCCGACGCGGGCGGCGTGCACGTGCTCATCGCGGCCGGTTCCGGCATCACCCCGATGCTGTCCATCGCCGGGACCGTGCTCGCCAATCCCGCTGCCCGCGTGATCCTCATCTACGGCAACCGGCGCACCCGCTCGGTGATGTTCGCCGATGAGATCGCCGACCTCAAGGACCGCTACCACGACCGGCTCGACGTGATCCACGTCCTCTCCCGCGAACCCCGCGACGTCGAACTGTTCACCGGCCGCGTCGACGCCGAACGCCTGCGGGAGCTGCTGCGCACCGTCGTTCCCACCGCCGACGTCGACCACTTCTGGCTCTGCGGCCCGCACGGGATGGTGACCGACTCGGAGTCGGTGCTGGCCGAGCTCGGCGTCGCCCGCAGCGCGATCCACCGCGAGCTCTTCTACGTCGACGACGGCACCCCGCCGCCGCAGGAGCGGCACCGCGAGCCCGGCGTCACCGGGCCGAGCAGCGCGGTCACCGTCGTCCTCGACGGGCGGAGCGCGACCGGCACGATCGCGCAGGACGACACCCTGCTCGACGGTGCCGAGAACTTCCGGCCCGACCTGCCCTTCGCGTGCAAGGGCGGCGTGTGCGGCACGTGCCGCGCGAAGGTGCTGTGCGGCACCGTCGACATGCGCCGCAACTACGCCCTCGAGGACGACGAGGTGGCCGCCGGCTTCGTCCTGACCTGCCAGACGTACCCGACCAGCGACACCGTCACCGTCGACTTCGACGCCTGACCCCGCCGCGACCAGCCGCCCCAGCCCGAGGAAGCCAGCGATGACATCGACCGTCCCCACCGACGACATCGAGTTCGCGACCCGCGACCGGATCTCCGCCCTGCAGCTCGAGCGCATGCAGTGGTCGGTCACGCACGCCTACGAGAACGTGCCGCACTACCGCCGCGCGTTCGACGAGGCCGGCGTGCACCCGTCCGACCTCAAGGAGCTCGCCGACCTCGCCAAGTTCCCCTTCACGACGAAGGCGGACCTGCGCGAGAACTACCCGTTCGGCATGTTCGCCGTGCCGCGCGAACGCGTCTCCCGGATCCACGCGTCCTCCGGCACCACCGGCCGGCCGACCGTGGTGGGCTACACCGCCGACGACATCGGCATGTGGGCCGACGTGGTCGCCCGGTCGCTGCGCGCCGCCGGGGTCCGCGCGGGCGACCGTGTGCATGTCGCCTACGGCTACGGCCTGTTCACAGGCGGCCTCGGCGCGCACTACGGCGCGGAGCGCCTGGGCGCCACCGTGATCCCCATGTCCGGAGGGCAGACGGAGAAGCAGATCCAGCTGATCCAGGACTTCGAGCCCGACGCCATCATGGTGACCCCGAGTTACATGCTCACCATCGTGGACACCATGCGCGCCATGGGGATCGATCCACGGGCGACCTCCCTGCGGACGGGCGTCTTCGGCGCCGAGCCGTGGACCGACCGGATGCGCACCGAGCTCGAGCAGGAGGTCGGTATCGACGCCGTCGACATCTACGGCCTGTCCGAGGTGATCGGCCCCGGCGTCGCGATGGAGTGCGTCGAGACCAAGGACGGCCTGCACATCTGGGAGGACCACTTCTACCCCGAGGTCATCGATCCGATGACCGGAGAGGTGCTTCCGGACGGCGAGCACGGCGAGCTGGTGTTCACCTCGCTGACCAAGCAGGCCACGCCGATCATCCGGTACCGCACGCGTGACCTCACCCGGCTGCTCGCCGGGACCGCCCGCACGATGCGGCGGATGGAGAAGGTCACGGGCCGCACCGACGACATGATGATCCTGCGCGGCGTCAACGTCTTCCCCACGCAGATCGAGGAACTGATCCTCGGGATCGACGCCCTGGCACCGCAGTTCCAGTGCGTCCTCGACCGTCCCGGTCGTATGGATCGGCTGACGGTGAAGGTCGAACATCGGCACGACCGGCCCCACGACGAGCACGCCGGCGGCACGCTCGGCAAGCTCATCAAGGACAAGATCGGCATCACGGTCGACGTGGACGTCCTCGCGCCCGGCGGGATCGAGCGGACCGTCGGGAAGGCCCGCCGGCTGGTCGACAACCGACCGAAGGACTGAGGCCCGGCCCTGCGTCAAGCCCCCGCGGCGCGCCCGCCGAGGTGCTGCGCGAGGAACCGCTCCGTCGCCCGGAACATGTCGATCGTGTTCTCCGGGTTGACGAAGCCGTGTCCCTCGTCGGCCTTGATCATGTACTCCACGTCGACGCCGCGTGCCCGGAGCGCCTCGACCAGGTTGTCGGACTCGGCCTGCACCACGCGGGGATCGTTCGCGCCCTGGACGACGAGGAGCGGGGTACGGATCTCGTCGACCTTCGTGATCGGCGAGCGGGCGAGCATGTCGGCCAACCGATCCGGATCCGACGGGTCGCCCACGTACCGGAACCAGTTGTTGGCCAGGTACGGCCGCGCGATCTCCGGCAACGTCGCCATGAAGTTCGGCAGACTCGAGATGCCGACGTAGTCGATGGCGGCGGCGAAGACGTCGGGGGTGAACGTGACGCCGACCAGCGTCGCGTAGCCGCCGTAGGAGCCGCCGAAGATCCCGAGCCGTGCCGGGTCGGCGATGGCCTCCGCCACGGCCCAGTCGACGGCGTCGATGAGATCGTCGTGCATCGCGCCGGCGAGTTCGCCGATGCCCGCCTGCATGTGCGCCTTGCCGTAGCCGGTGGAGCCGCGGAAGTTGACCTGAAGCACCGCGTAGCCGCGGTTCGCCAGGAGCTGCACCTCGCCGTGGTAGCCCCAGGTGTCGCGGAACCACGGGCCGCCGTGCACGAGCAGCACGAGGGGCAGTCCGACGGGGTCGACGCCCTGCGGCAGCGTGAGGTACGAGGGCAGCGCACGCCCGTCGCGCGCCGTGATGGTGACCGGCTCCATCGGCGCGAGCGCGGCCGGGTCGAGGTGCGGGAACGGACGGAAGAGCAGCCGCGACTCCCCCGTGCGGTGGTCGTAGAGGTAGGTCGCGCCGGGGTCGCGGTCGTGCACGAACGAGACCGCCCAGCGGTTCCCGTCGAGATCGGAGGTCAGGGCGCCGATGTCGCCGTCCGACAGGGCGCGCAGGGCGTCGAGCACCTCCCCGAAGCGCGGGTCCAGCGCCCGGATCTCCTGGCGCTCACCGAGGTAGCGCACGCCGAGCAGCGCGCCGGTCCTCGGGTCGACGATGAGCGGCTGCGGCATCGTGGGTGCGACGAGGCCGGTGGTGTCCAGATTCAGCGTCGGGTGCGACGCGACCTCAGTCTCCTCCCCCGTCGCGCCGTCCAGGTGGACGACGCGGGTGCGGTCGGTGCCGCGGTTCGATCCGAGCCACAGGCCACCGTCGGGCGAGGGCACGATGGGGAAGACGCCGAGCGGGTAGTCGATACCGTCGAACTCCGCGATCGGGCGCAGCCCGCGCGCCTCGGTGTCCCAGCGGCAGATCGCGATCGCGCCCTCCGGGTCCTGGGTGGAGGCGAACAGGGTGCCGTCGGCGCCGTAGACCCACCCGGCGACGTTGCCCGGGTTGCGCTCGATCTCGGTGAGCGCGCCGGTGGCGATGTCGAGCTCGAAGACGTCGAACTCGTCGACCTTGCGGGCGTTGGTCGAGATGATCGCGATCCCCGGGCGGGCGATCGGCAGATCCATGAGGAAGGTCGTGGAGCCGTCGAACGGGGTCAGGTCCACGGCGGGCTCGTCCGGGTCGTCGAGGTCGGCGCGCATCAGGTGCCACCGCTCGTCGCCGCCGTCGTCCTGCAGGTAGATCAGCCAGCGCGGGTCGGTGGTCCAGGAGAACATCTGCACGCTGCGGGTCGCGTCCGCGGTCACGCGCCGGGCGGGCGCGTCGCCGTCGAGATCCTCGACCCAGACGTTCAGGCGGTCGTTCGACGGTGCGAGGAAGGCGATCCGGGTGCCGTCGGGCGAGATCTTCGCTGCGGCGCGGACCGGCGCCGAGAAGAACTCCTCGACGGTGATGAGGGTCGGCAGTGGCATGGTGGTACTCCTTTCGGCGGGTGACTCCAGGAGAAACCATGCCGTCGGGGCACGGTCAAGCGCCGCCTCCGCGCAGCCGTGCGATCAGGCGAAGACGCGGGCGAGGAAGGGGGTCGAGTCCTTCATGGATTCGAGGACGGCGCCGCTGTGGTCGGCGTTCGGGTACTGGTGCAGCTCGACCGTCGTGCCGCTCTTCTTCAGCGCGGCGGCGAGGGCGATCGAGGACTGGACGGGCACGTCGGTGTCCTTGAGGCCGACGCCGAGGAACACCGGCCGGTCGTAGCCCGACGTGGGGGTACCCATGTACCGGTCGAGGGCGGCGCTCGCGCCGGGGACCGTGCTGACCTTCGCGGTGAGGAAGTCCGTCGGCTTCTGCCCGGCGAGGGTCGTGCTGAGCTGCGCGTAGCACTGCACCTCGGCCTTCGCGGCGGCCGCCCTGCCGCGCGGGGTGAGGACCGAGTCGAAGTCCACGCCGGGGTTCGCCTCGCGGACCCCCGCCAGGATGTAGGCGGTGTACGACGTCGCGGCGGAGCTGAGTCCGCCGGGCAGACCACTCGCGGGCCCGACGTTCTTCACGACCTCCTCTATCTTGAACGGTGTGCCCGTGGCCACGACGCCGCGGAAGTCCAGGCCGCTCCCGGCGCTGAACTCGGTCGCCCACCGGGCGCTGTTGACGGCGGCGCCGCCACCCTGCGACTGGCCGACGATCGCCCACTTCTTCGACAGCTGCAGCGACGGGTCCTGGTGCGCCGCGACGACGGAGTCGACCACGTTGTGCGCAGTCGAGACGCTGTTGAGGTAGCTCATGAGGCCCGGCGTCCCGAGCCCGGCGTAGTCGGAGGCGACGACGGCGTACCGCTGCGACAACCAGTGCCCGAGGTACTCGCGGTCGCGGGCGGACCGGGGATTCGCCGACGGGGCGCAGGTGTCACCGAGGCCGACGGTGCCGTGCGCCCACGCGATGACCGGCCAGCCGCCCGCGGGCGCGGGCCCCTTCGGCACGAAGATCGCACCGGTGCTGGTCGCGGGCTTGCCGTGCTGATCGGTCGTCGAGTAGAGCACCCGCTTGGCCGTCCCCGCGCCGGGGATCGAGAGCGCGGGATCGAGGTCCACGGACCGGATCTGCTGGCCGCCCTTCGCGGGGATCGGCCCGGCGTAATTCGCGACGTCGAGGCCGGACCAGTTCGGCGCGGCGCCGGCCGGGGCGAGGAACAGCCCGGATCCGACGAGTGCGGTGATGCCGGCGAGCGCGAACCGAGTGATTCTCATGGCTTCGGACTCTAGCGCCACCGGGGGCGCGGTACCCGGCGAGTCGGTCGATCCGCTCGCGGACATCGCGCGGTGCGGAAGACGGCTCAGCTCAGCGTGTACCGCTGGCGCGGCCGGCCCGTCGCGCCGTACTGCAAGGCCATCGTCAGCGTGCCCTCCCGAACCAGTTCCGCGAGGTACCGGCGGGCGGTCGCCGGCGAGACGCCGACCTCGGCGGCGATGTCGTCGGCGAGCATCGGGCCGTCGGCGGCGCGCAGCGCTTCGACGATCCGTCGTTCGGTGACCGAACCGCCCTCGTCGCGGCGCGGGGCGGGCCGTTCGCTGCGCAGTACGGAGGCGGCGGCATCGACCTGCTCCTGGGTGACCTCCGCCGTGCCGAGGATCCGGCGGTACGCCGTGTAGGCGCCGAGCCGGCGCGCGAGCTCCGTGGTCGCGAAGGGCTTGATGAGGTACTGCAGCGCGCCCGCAGCAAGGCCCGCCCGGACGCTGGCGGCATCGTCCGCGGCGCCGAGGATGAAGGCGTCGCAGCGCATCTCACGCACCAGGTCGATGCCGGAGCCGTCCGGCAGATAGACGTCGACCAGGGCGAGGTCGACCCGGTCCCGCTCGAGAATGGCCCGCGCCTCCGACAGCGTGCGCGCGGAGCCCGCCGTCGTCAGGCCGACCATGGCGTCCACGATCTTCGCGTGCATCGCGGCCACCCGGAAGTCGTCGTCGACGACGAGGATCCGCAGCTCGTCAGGCATCGTCGCGCACCCCTTCCGGCAGCGTTGCCATCACCGTGGTGGGCTCGCCGTCGCCGCCCCGGGCCACCACTGTCACGTCTCCCCCGTGCCCGCGGGCGACCTGTCGGGCGATGACCAGTCCCAGCCCGCGGCCGCCGGGCACCGTCGGGTCGGTGCGGGTGCTGACCCCCTCGACGAACGGGTCGTCGACGGCGAAGCCCGGGCCGCTGTCGACGACGATGACGGCGAGATCGTCGCCGTCGCGGAGCACGTCGAGTTCGACCTCCCGTGGTTCGGGGCCGTCGCCCGCGGCGTCGATGGCGTTGTCGAGGAGGTTGCCGACGAGGGTGGTGGTGTCGACGGGGTGTGTGAGCACGCCGACGAGCGCGGTGTCGGCGCCGACGCGCAGGACGACGCCCCGCTCGCGGGCGCGCGCCGCCTTGGCGGAGACGAAGGCCCGCAGGTGCGGCTCGTCGAGTCGATCGAGGCCGGAGACCGGGAGGACGCCCGCGCGGCCGGCGATCTCGTCCAGGTAGGCCAGGGCCTCGTCGGTGCGTCCGTCGCGGAGCAGCCCGGCGACGACGTGCACCCGGTTCGCGGACTCGTGCCGCTGCGCCCGCAGTGCCGCGCTCATCGCCTGCACCGAATCGAGCTCGCGGGTGAGCGCCTCGACGTCGGTGCGGTCGACCGCGGTGAGGACGGTGCCCAGGTCGGTGTCGCCGCGGTGGACCCGGCGCGAGGCGACGAGGACGACCCGCTCGTTCACGGCGGCGGCGACGGGCACCTCGGTGGGCGTCGCGACGACGCTCGCGACCCGGTCCGTGAGCCCGAGGCCGGCGAGCGGGGTGCCCGCCTCCGCGGTGACCCCGAGCAGCTCGCGGGCGCGGTCGTTGATGACCCGGGCGACGCCCTGCGCGTCGATGGCGATCACGCCCTCCGAGCCCGAGTACAGCACCGCGTTCTGCTCGCGGATGAGCTCCGCCATCTCCTCCGGCTCGAGGCCCAGAGTGAGGCGGCGCCACCGTCGGGCGAGCAGGCCGGAACCGAGGATCCCGACGGCGAGTGCGAGGGCGGCCAATGCCGCCAGCAGGAGCAGCGTGCGCCGGGCCGCCTCGGCCACGGTCTCGGTGGAGATGCCGACGCTGACCAGCCCGACGACGGCACCGTCGTTACCGAGCACCGGAGCCTTCGCGCGGACGGAGTCGCCGAGGGTGCCCCGCTGCTGGGTCACCTCGATCTCGCCGCCCAGGGCGGTGGACGGGTCCGTGCTCAACGGCGCCCCGAGCTGGGCGGAGTCCGGGTGGGCGATGCGGTAGCCCGCGTCGTCGGCGATGACCACGAAGAGCACGCCCGTGCGCTCGGTGATGGCGACCGCCTGGCGCTGGAGCGGAGCGGCGGCGAGTTCCTGCTGCGTGGCGGGGTGGCCTGCGCGGCGCGCCGCCGACTGGGTGGCGGCGCCGGCGCGGACGTCGGTGTCGGACGCGACCGTCTCGGCGATCGCCTCGGCCCGGTGTCCGTACTCGGTGCGGGTGTCGGCGTCCACGCGATGCAGGACGATGCCGAAGCCGGCGGCGAGGCTGACGATGATGATCACCACCTGGAGCAGGAGGATCTGCGTGCGCAGCCGGATCCTGGGCATCGGCTCAGCCTAGCCATCCGAGCCGCGCTCAGAAGGGGATCTGGCCGAGGAGGACACCGACCACGAGCATGACGATCGAGACGACGAACGCGCGCCAGAGCACCTTCTTGTGGTGATCGGCCAGTCCGACGCCCGCGAGGGCGACGAGCAGCAGGATGGCGGGCACCAGCGGGCTCTGCATGTGGAAGGGCTGCCCGGTGATCGACGCGCGGGCCATCTCGGCGGCACTGATCCCGTAGTGGCTCGCCGTCTCCGAGAGCACGGGCAGGATGCCGAAGTAGAAGGCGTCGTTGGACATCAGGAAGGTGAAGGGGATGGACAGGATGCCGGTGATGACGGCCAGGTGCGGGCCCATCGACGACGGGATGATGCCGGTGACCCACGCCGCGACGGAATCCACCATGCCGGTGCCCTTGAAGACGCCGGTGAGAACTGCTGCGGCGAAGACCATTCCGACGACCGAGACGATCGACTTCGAGTGTCGGGTGATGGCCTCCTGCTGATCGGCGACCTGCGGGAAGTTGACGGCCAGCGCGATCGCGGCGGCGATCATGAAGAGCACGGGGATCGGCAGCAGGTCGAGCGTGAGCACCGACAGCAGGGCGACGGTGAGACCGGCGTTGAACCACATCAGCTTCGGGTTGCCGTGCGCGCCGGTGACGGCCGTGAGGGCGCTGTCGCCGGTGCCGCCGGTGGGCGGGACGGGCGCGTCTGTGCCGCCGTCGCCCCCGACTGTGCCGCCGGTGGCGCCCGCGCCGGCGAGGACGCGCTCGCGGATCACGATGCTGCCGAGCCGCTTGCGCTCCATGAGCCCGAGGTGCCAGGCGAAGGCGAGGACGACGACCATGCCCGCGATCAGCGAGGGGATCATCGGCACGAAGACCTCGGACGGCGAGATCTTCAGCGCCGCCGCGGCGCGGGCGGTGGGCCCGCCCCACGGGAGGATGTTCATGGTGCCGTTGGCGAGGCCCGCGACCACGGTGAGCACGACCGGGCTGACGCCGAGCTTGAGGTACAGCGGCAGCAGCGCGGAGGTGGTGACGATGAACGTGGTCGAGCCGTCACCGTCGAGCGAGACCACCCCCGCCAGGACAGCGGTGCCGAGCACGAGCTTGGCCGGGTCCTCGCCGACGACGCGGACCACCGCCCGCACGACCGGGTCGAAGAGCCCGACGTCGATCATCACGCCGAAGAAGATGATGGCGAAGAAGAGCATCGCGGCGGTCGGCGCGAGGTCCTCGATGCCGCCGGTGATCATCTTGCCGATGCCCGTGCCGGCACCGGCCAGCAGGCCGAAGATCACCGGGACGGCGATCAGCGCGACGATGGGCGTCGCGCGGCGGGTCATGATGACGACCATGAACGCCGCGACCATGGTCAGTCCCAGGACTGTCAGCATGGGGTTTCTCCTCGTGGATGAGTGATCGGGGTAACACGAGGAGCATGGGGGTGACGACGTTCACAGCGCGCGCTTGTGCGTGTTAGTCGCCCTTTTGCGCGTTTCGCGCGGGCCGGTCCTACGCTGAGTCGATGCACTTCACCGAGTTCCACACACGCCTCGCGGTGTACGGCCTCGTCGTGAACGAGGCCGACGAGCTCCTCCTGACCTGGTTCAACGGCAGCACGGGCGCGCCGCCCTGCTGGACCATGCCGGGCGGGGGCGTGGAGTTCGACGAGACCCTCCACGACGCGCTGGTCCGCGAGTTCGAGGAGGAGACCGGCTACCGGGTGACCCCGGGCCGGTTCCTGGCGGAGAACCACATCACGGTGCCCGCCACCGCGACCCGCGCGCCGGTGCGCTCGCAGCGGTTCCTCGTCGAGGTCGCCATCGACTCCGGCGCGCTCGGCACCATCGAGGTCGGCGGCACCACGGATTTCGCGGAATGGGTCCCGCTCGAACGGGCCCGGGAGCTGCAGCCCCGCGCGGAGATCGTCGACGTCGCCCTCGGGGTGCTCACGCGCGGGCGAGCCTCGGGCGCTCAGCCGAACGTGAACGAGTAGGCGGTCAGGCCGGGACTGAGGGCGACGGTGACGGTGCCCACCCCGGAGGCCGGGCGGTCGACGACGGTGCGGATGTCGGGCGGACCGTCGACGGGGATCGTGCGGGTCGCTCCGCCCTCGGTGACGGTGAGCGTGCCGGTGCCGCCGACGTCGAGGTAGACGCGCTGCGCCGTGTAGGCGAGCGTGAGGGCGGCGCGCTCCCCCGCGCGGATGTCCTCGGAGCCGACGGTCCAGGCCCCGTCGAGGGCGAAGGTGTTGGGCTGCACGGTCGCCGGGAGGGTGAACACGCGGGTGCCGACCTCGTAGTCGCCGGGGCCGCCGTAGCCCTGCTGCTTCTCGGCGCCGAGGTAGAGCTCGGGCGTCCGGTCCTTGTTGCGGGGCGTCGCGTCGGGGACGTCGGTGGCGGGTGGGAGGGTCGCGCCGGGGCGCGCGGCGAGCAGGAGGGAGCGGATCGCGGTCTCGGCCTTGTCGTAGTGCCCCTCGCCGAGGGTGACGAGGCGGATGGTCCCGGTGGCGTCGACGAGGTAGCCGGCGGGCCAGGCCACGTTGCGGTAGGCGCTCCACGTGGCGGTGCGGTTGTCGACGGCGATCGGGAAGGTCAGCCCCAGCTTGCGCGCGCCCGCGGTGACGTTGCCGACGTCGTGCTCGAAGGCGTACTCCGGCGTGTGCACGCCGATCACCTCGAAGCCGAGGTCGCGGTAGTTCTTCCACCACGCCTCGGCGTGCGGGAGCTCGCGCTGGCAGTTGATGCACGAGTAGGCCCAGAAGTCGATGAGGACGACCTTGCCGCGCAGGCCCGCCATCGTGCGCGCCGCGCCGCCGAGCCACGGGTCGATGCCGGCGAACTCGGGAGCCGGCCCGCAGTCCGCGAGCTGCGCGGTCCCGGTGAACGCGGCCTGCTGGCACTGCTGACGGGAGCCCGTGCCCGCCACCTGCGGGGCGATCGCCGCGGCGCCGAGCCGGTCGCCGACGGCCTGGGTGTAGTCGGGCACCCGGCGCTGGATGAGGTCGGTGACGCCGAGCGCGAGAGCGACCGCGAGGGCGATGACGAGGACGCCGCCGACCGCGCGGATCGTGCGCTGACGCCGCTGCAGCGCGCGCACCCGATCGGCCAGGCGGTGGCCGGTGAGGGCGATCGCGAGCAACGGGATCGCGGTGCCGACGGCGAACGCCGCGGTGAGGATCAGGGTGCGTGGGCCGATGGTGTCGGTGGCGCCCGCCAGCGCGATCGCGGCGAGCACCGGCCCGGCGCAGGGCACGTAGACCGCGCCGAGGGCGACGCCGAGCGCGAAGCCGCCCGCTGCGCCGTCGCCCTTGAGGCCCGGAACGCGCTGCGGCAGGCGGGCGAAGGGCCGTTCGAGCAGCTGCTCCAGCGGCGGTACCAGCATCGCGACGCCTAGCAGGAGCAGCCCCCCGATCCCGATCCAGCGGATCAGCCCCGCGGGCAGGTGCAGCAGCGAGAGGACGACGGTGCCGAACAGCGTGAACAGCGAGAAGCTGAGCACCAGGCCGGCGACGATCGCGACCGGCCGGGCGCGCGAGGTGCGGGCACCGTCGGACCCGGTCCCGGCGCTGCCGAGCAGGACGACGGGCAGGACCGGGAGCACGCACGGGGAGACTCCCGCGAGGACGCCACCGACGAGGCCGACGAGCGGGAGCGCGAGCTCGCTCACGTCACCAGGTGGTCCCGTTCATGCCGGGGATCACGCAGTGACCCCACTTGTCGACGCGGCCGATGATCATCATGTCGTAGCCCGTGCACGAGGAGTTGACCTTCGCGCAGGTGCGGATCGTGGTGATCACCTTGTTCTCGCCGGGTTTGCCGCACGTCGACCCGACCGGGGGCGGCGCCGGGGTGGGATCGGCGGAGGCAGCGCCCGCACCGCCTCCTCCGAACAGCGCGACCGCGCACGCCGCCACCGCGAATGTCCGTACCGTCCGCTTCATCGAGCACCTCCTGTGAGGCCCCCACGTCCACCGCTGATCTTAACGCCGGACGGCGTCGCACACCAGAGGCCGAGTGTTCATTTCCGCAGGTCGCAGGCGGGTATGCGGTCAGAGCGGGGTAGCGCGCCGGGAGGCGGCGGGGGCGGTCCCTCCGATCGGCCGGCCGCGAAACCACGTCGGGCGATGCGTCGACTGCCATTGACCGCGTCGTTGAACCGGTCGAGCGCCCAGGCGGCGCGGACCCCGAGGCGACCCATGAGCAGCCCCACGGCGCGGCCGAACCGCGGCACATCGGCCCACACGGTGCGCAGGTCCTCCGGCATCGCGCCGGTCGCGATCCGGTCGGCGATGAGGGCACCGATGTACGGCGCCTGCGCCAGGCCGTGACCGTTGCACGCGAGGGAGTAATAGACGTTGCCTCCGGTCGTTCCGGCCACGGGCAGCCAGCTCGCCGTGATGCCGATCCAGCCGCCCCACGCCCGCGCGACGGCCACGTCGGCCAGCGGCGGGAACCGGCGGTGAAAGGCCTCCGTCAGCTCGGCGACCACGGACGGATCCGGATTGCGCTCGGGGAGAGGGTATTCGACGGCGCGCTGGATCCTGCGCACCCCGAACACGATGGTGTTGCGTGCGGTGAGGCGGTAGTTCTCCATGAGGTTGTGCTGCGTCACGAGCCCGGACCGGCTCGTCCAGCCGAGCGCGGCGAGCCGCTCCGGATCGATCGGCTCGGTCTCGACCTCGGTCACCCACATCGGGGAGGACAACCACTTCGGGGTGATGTCCCACTCGCCCGCGTAGGCGTTCGTGGCGAGGACGACGGTGCCGGCCCGGACGATTCCGCCGGGTGTCTCGACGACCACGTCGGCCCCATCCCGGATGATGTCGGTGACCTTGGACTGCTCGAAGACCCGGGCCGACGAGCCGAGCACCGCCGTGCGCAGCCCGCGGAGAAACTTCCCCGGGTTCATGATGCCGCCGTGGACCTCCCGCATACCGCCGAGGAATCCGTGGGGGATCCCCAGCTCGCGGGCATTGCCCTCCTCGACCTCGGCGCCGGCCCTGCGCAAGATGTTCGCGATCCGCCGCGTCCGCCCCAGCTGACCGCGGGAGACCGCGGCGAAGACGTTGCCGGTGGCCTCGTAGTCGCAGTCGATCCCCCGCGCCGCAATGAGCTCTTCCACGTGCGCGGCCGCGTTCTCGGTGAGGCGGATGATCGCCGGCATCCGCTTGCGGTACAACAGATCCAGGAGCTGAATGTCACCGCCCGGCGCGCTGGCCAGCTGCCCAGCGTTGCGTGAACCTGCACCCCGACCACAGAACGCGGCTTCGAGCAAGATCGTGTCCACGCCGTACTCCGCGAGCCGCAGCGCTGTCGCCATCCCGGCGAGCCCACCGCCGATCACCGCGACGGAGCAGGTCACGTTCTCCCCCAGCGGAGGACGTACGTCGGCGGGCGGATCGATCCATCCAGAGAAGTCGGTGTAGACCGTGTTCGTCGTCGCGCTCATGCCTGCTCAACCCCCTGAACGACGGCCGTGCCGGCGCTGCCCGCAGCGTCCGCGGCGCGGTTGTCCGCGTCGAAGGCCACGTACGAGCGGTAGATCACAAGCATGGCCAGGCCCCAGGTGAACAGCGCGAGGATGTAGAACAACGTGTGGTTGGCGTCGTCGCCCGGGATGTGCCAGAAGTCGTAGATGGACGCGACTACAACGTTGAGGGCCGTGGCGATCCACACCCAGACGGCGTGAGCGTGCTCGCCGAGCGCCCATAGTCGCTGCCCGTAGTACACGAGGAAGGCGCTGACGCCGAGCGCCATCACGAGGAAGAAGACCTTGCCAGGGGTGCCGATCTCGATGGCGAACTCGGAGAGGAAGAACCCGAGCACCGCCGCGAGGGCGAACGCGCCCACCTCGATGGCCGTCGTGGGCTTGTACCGGTGCGTGACCATGAGCAGGCCGAGCACCAGGATCACCGTGAACCCGATCGACCGGG
This sequence comes from Tsukamurella sp. M9C, assembly GCF_020169415.1. GTDB lineage: Bacteria > Actinomycetota > Actinomycetes > Mycobacteriales > Mycobacteriaceae > Tsukamurella. The sequence continues at coordinate 44,516 of NZ_JAIULG010000004.1, read as the reverse complement.
AGAACGCGTCCAGGAAGAACGCGAAGTGGTACATCGGCGAGTCGGTGCCGGCCTTGGTGACGCCGTAGATCAGGAAGTTCGTGCCCGAGGTGGCCATGATGATCCACTCAAGGCCGATCAGCCAGTTCGAGTAGTTCCTGATGAACTTCAGGCCGCAGATGAATCCGATGGCGATCATCCAGATGTCCGCTGCGGCGAAGAGCAAGTCGCGCATGGTTCGTTCCTCCGTGAGATGTGATCCGTGTCTCGTGACGTTTCTCACGCTCTCGCGGCGAACCCCGCGCGCGCTACAACGAGGTGCAACACCCAGGCCCGAGTGGCGCAACACCTTGCACCAGACGATGCGATCTCCGATGGCCGTCCCCAGGGAGCGTGTGCACATTGCACTACCCCTTCGAAGAACTAGGAGCAGTGTGTTGTGGCTCACACGATGTCTGACCCGGCACCGTCGTAGGCACAACGAAGTGACCACCGACACAACGTCACCACCGAGAGGGCCCACGATGAAGACACTTCCGCAGACCGAAGAATTCGACATCGTCATCATCGGCGCCGGGATCTCCGGCATCGGTGCCGCGAAGTACATCACCGAGGCATTCCCCGGCAAGCGGGTGGTGATCCTCGAGGGCCGCGCGAACATCGGCGGCACCTGGGATCTGTTCAAGTACCCCGGCATCCGTTCCGACAACGGCCTGCACACCTTCGGTTACGAGTTCAAGCCCTGGACGGACCCGGATGCCATCGCGGAGGCCCCGAAGATCGTGAACTACCTGCAGGAGACGCTCGACGAGTTCGACCTCGCGCCGCTTCTGTGGTTGGAGCACGCCGTGCAGCGCGCCTCGTGGTCGAGCACCGACGCCCGGTGGACCCTCGAGGTGAGCACTCCGGACGGTGACCGGAGCATCACCGCGAACTGGATCTTCGCCGGCACCGGCTACTACCGCTACGACGAGGGTTACACCCCGCACTTCGAGGGCCGCGAGGACTTCCAGGGCGACATCCTGCACCCGCAGCACTGGCCTGAGGACTACGACTACTCGGGCAAGAAGGTCGTGGTCATCGGTAGTGGCGCGACGGCGGTCACGCTGATCCCGTCGATGCTCAACCACGACGGTGCCGCCGCGCACGTGACGATGCTGCAGCGCACGCCGACCTACGTGGTGCCGTGGCCCAAGGTCGACAGCTTCGCACAGCGGCTGAGCCGGACGTTCGGCGAGAAGCGCGGCTACGCGTTGACCCGGTTCACCAACATCACGACCGACCTCGCCCAGGTCAAGTTCATGCGCGCCTTCCCGAAGCTCACCCGCAAGATCATCCGCCGCGTCAACGCCAAGTCCCTGCCGGAGGGGTACGACGTGGACACCCACTTCAACCCGCCGTACAACCCGTGGGATCAGCGCCTGTGCCTGTGCCCCGACGGCGACTTCTTCGAAGCCCTGAGCGACGGCAGCGCCTCCATCGCCACCGACAAGATCGTCCGGTTCACCGAGACCGGGATCGCGCTCGAATCCGGCGAGCACCTCGACGCCGACCTGATCGTCACCGCGACCGGCCTGAACATGCGCATGCTCGGCGGGATCGACCTCGAGGTCGACGGCACCCCGGTCAACCTGCCGGACACGGTCGCCTACCGCGGCGCGCTGCTCTCCGGGCTCCCCAACCTGGCCATCTCGATCGGCTACACCACGTCCGCCTGGACGCTCAAGGTCGGGATCCTCGCCCGCTACTTCTGCGACCTGGTCACGCACATGGACGCCTTCGGCTACGACAGCGTCCGCGTCGAAGCCGATCCCGCGATGGAGCGCCGGCCGATCCTGGACCTGAGCTCCGGCTACGCCCAGCGCGCCAAGGACATCATCCCCAAGCAGGGCACGGGCCTGTTCCAGCAGTCCATGTCCTACCAGCAGGACGCGAAGATCCTCCGCGGCCCCCTGCTCGACGACGCTCTGCAGTTCGGCTCCACGACGGACGACCCAGCACCGTCGACGGCGAAGGAGGCCGTCCGTGCCTGAGCACACCGAGGACAGGTTCGCCCAGCTCCCGGGCGGAACCCGGATCTGCTACCGGATGGACGGCCACGTCGGCGCCCCGCCCGTGCTGCTCATCGCCGGCCTCGCGGAGGACCTCACGACCTGGTCAGACCGGTTCGTCTCCGCTCTGACCGCTACAGGATTCCTGGTGATCCGCATGGACAACCGCGACTGCGGCCGGTCGACCTACGCCACGACCCCTCCGCCGAACACGCTGCAACAGCTGCTCGGCAAAGCGCGCCGCGACGCCTACACGTTGGCGGACATGGCCGACGACGCGGCCCAGCTGGTCGAGCACCTCGGGCTCGGACCCACGCACGTCGTGGGGCGGTCGATGGGCGGCATGATCGCGCAGACCGTGGCCGCGCGGTACCCCGAACTGACCGCGTCGCTGACGTCGCTGTACTCCACCACCGGCAACCCGAAGGTGGGGCAACCCGCGGCTTCGACGATGGCGCTCATCGCGAGCCCACCCCCGCGCGACCGGGTGGGCGCCGTCCGGGCGCACCTGCGGATGACGGCGCACCTCGCCGGCACGGCGTACCCGATCGACGAGGTCGAGGAGGCGGCGCACGCCGTCACCACCTGGAACCGCACGGCGGGCGACGGTGTCGCCGGCACCGCACGGCAGATCCAGGCGATCGCGGCGTCGGGCGACCGCACCGCCGAGCTGGCCCGGATCACCGCGCCCACCTTGGTGATCAACGGCGACCGCGACCTCATCGTGGCGCCGTCGGGAGGCGACGCGACGGCCGCCGCGATCCCGCACGCCCGCCACATCGTCATCCCGGGCATGGGGCATCACCTTCCCGACGCGCTCGCCCTGCGCATCGCGGACCACGTCGTCTCGCACATCGAGAAGGTGGCGGTATGACCGAGCAGCGCACCGTAGACGTCGTGGTGATCGGCGCCGGGGTCTCCGGGCTGACGGCCGCACGCCGGCTCACCCAGGCCGGACGTTCCGTGGCGGTGATCGAGGCCGGCGACCGCGTCGGCGGCCGCACGATGAATCTGCAGGTGACCGACGGCGTGATCACCGAGGGTGGCGGCCAGTGGGTCGGCCCCGGCCAGGACCGCGTCCTCGCACTCATCGACGAGCTGGGCCTCACGACCTTCAAGACCTACCTCAACGGCAAGTCGATCTACCACCGGCGCGGCCGTTCCAAGCGCTACGACGGAACCATCCCGCCGATGAGTCCCCTCGCGATCGCGGACTTCGCCCAGCTGCAGCTGCGGCTGGAGCGGATGGCGAAATCGATTCCCCTCGAAGCGCCGTGGACGGCCCGCCGGGCACAGGAGTGGGACGCGACCACCTTCGGCCGGTGGCTGGACGCACACGCGTTCACCGCGGAGGCCAGGGAGATGTTCACGATGGCCTTCACCGTGACCAACGCCGAGGACCTGCACAGCACCTCGTTGCTGGTCCAGCTCGCGCGGATCAAAAGCGGCGGCGGGATCGACCACGCCGTCAACATCACCGACGGCGCGCAGGAATCGCGCGTGGTGGGCGGGACGGTGGCGATCGCCGACCGGATGGCGGCCGACCTCGGGCCGGCCGTGGTGCTCGACTCTCCCGTGTCCGACGTCCACCAGGATGCCGACGGGGTGCTGGTCCGGTCCCTGCGGCTCGACGTGCGCGCCGACCGCGTCATCGTCGCGATGTCGCCCGCGGACGCGACCCGCATCCGATTCACGCCCGACCTACCGACCCGGCGCAGCATGCTGCAGCGACGGTGGAGCACCGGCTCCGAGAACAAGCTGTTCGCGGTCTACGATCAGCCCTTCTGGCGCGAGCAGGGCCTGAACGGCCAGGCCGTCACCGACCTCCCGGTCGCGAACTACGTGGTCGACAACTCGCCGCCCGACGCGAGCGTCGGCATCCTGCTGACCTTCCACGGCACCGCCGGCGCGGGCTGCGGCCAGCACTGGTCCGACGCGATCCTCGACGATCCCGCGGCGCGCCGCGACGCCTTCCTCGCCGACCTGACCACCCTATTCGGGCCCGAGGCCGCCAATCCGGTGGCGTACCTGGAGAAGGACTGGACCCACGAGCAGTGGATCAGCGGCTGCGTCGGCTCCCGCGCGCCCGGATCTCTGACCCAGTACACCGACGCGGACCGCCGGCCCATCGGGCGGATCCATTGGGCCGGAACGGAGACGGCGATCCTGAACCAGGGCTACATCGACGGTGCCGTCAGCGCAGCGGAGCGCGCCGCATCGGAGGTTCTTACCGCCGCGGGCGCCCGGGTCGGCGGGAGCGTGCTCTCGTGACGCAGCAGCGCGAAGTGCAGGCACCCGTCGGCACCGGCCTCGAGCGGACGCTCGGCGTGCCGCAGATCGTCCTCATGGTCGTGGCGTTCGCTGCGCCGTTGACGGTGTTCGCCGGGCTGATCCCGCTCATGCTGGGCACGGGCAACGGCATCGGGACGCCCGTCGACTTCGTGATCGTCGGGATCGTGCTGGTGCTGTTCACGGTCGGGTATTCCGCGATGACCCCCGAGGTCCGGAACGCCGGGGCCTTCTACTCGTACGTGCAGCGCGGCCTGGGCACCGCCGTCGGTATCGGTGCCGCGGCGCTCGCCCTGGTCACCTACGCCGTCCTGATGGTGTCCGTGACGGGCTACCTCGGTGCCGCGGCCCGCAACGTGATCACCACGTTCACCGGGGTGTCGGTGCCCTGGTGGATCCTCTCCGCTGCCGGGCTCGCAGCGATCGGCTACCTGGGCTACCGCAACGTCGAGGTGAGCGCGCGCGTCCTCGGTGTGCTGCTGGTCGCGGAGATCGGGATCGTCGCGCTGGTCGACCTCGCGATCGTGCTCCGCGGCGGCGCCGAAGGACTGTCGGCCCAGCCGCTGTCCTGGGGCGCGTTCACCAGTGGCGCCACCGGAACCGGGATCATGTTCGCGGTCTTCGGATTCGTCGGATTCGAGGCGACCGCGGTGTTCCGGTCCGAGGCGAAGGACCCCGACCGCACCGTCCCGCGCGCGACCTACATCGCGGTGATCCTCATCGCCGTGATCTACGCCCTCTCTTCTTGGGCGATGATCAACGGTCTCGGGGTGTCCCGCGCCGCCGAGCTCGCCGCGCAGGATCCCGAGGGCCTCGCGCCCGGGCTTGCGACGCGCTACATCTCGCAGGTCGCGCACGACGGGGTGCAGGTGCTCCTGGTCACCAGCTTCTTCGCGTGCATCCTCACCGCGCACAACGTGGTCTCGCGGTACCTGTTCGCCCTCGGCCGGCAGGACGCGCTGCCGCCGCGTCTCGGTGAGGTGCACCCCGAGCACCGGTCGCCGCACGTGGCGTCGCTCCTCACCTCCGCGGTGATCAGCGTGCTTGTCGCGGTCACCGCGATCGCCGGGCTCGACCCCGTCACACAGGTGTACGCGTGGTTCGGCGGCGCGGGGACGCTCGGACTGATCACCCTGCTGGCCCTCACTTCGGCCGCGATCGTCGTGCACTTCCTCCGGGAGCGGACGACGAGCCTGTGGCGCGGCACCGTCGCCCCTGTTCTCGCACTCGTCGCGCTCAGCGCGATCCTCGTGCTGGTCGTGAGCAACTTCGACGTACTCATCGGCTCGGCCACCCTCGCCGACGTCTTCCTCGCCGTGCTGGCCGCCGCGTTCGTCGCCGGCCTCCTGTGGGCGCTCGCGCTGCGCCGCACCCGGCCGGACGTGTACGCGACCCTCGAATGACACCCGCGCACAACATCGGCCGCATCGCCGGAAACATCTTCCCTCACTACCGATTAGGACACGCCATGCAAACCACTACCAGCCCTCCGGTCCCGGTCACGGGCGGTGCCCGGGTCGTCATCGACGACGATGCGACGCCGATCGTCCGGCTGCTCGGCCGCACCCTGCGGGACTCGTTTCGGATCGGACACGCCGTCGATGCGCTCGAGCGCCTCTCGGGCTCCGTCGCCGTACGGTCGCACAACACCCCCCAAGCCGCCACCGTCGTCCTGCGCGACGGTGCCGCGACCGTCACCGGTGGCGTGACCGGCGGCACGGACGCCGCGCTCGTCGTCGACCTCGACTCCCGCGTCGCCGTCGTCGCTTCCGACGGCGATCCCCTGCTGGCCGAAGCCGTGCGGCAGGCGTTGTGTCCGCAGCTGCCGGCGTGGCGCGACGCGGCCGCGCGGTTCTGGGACCTCACCCGCGGAATCCGCGGAATACCGGACGTCCTGGTCGCGGTGGCGCTGGGTCCGGACGGCCCCGAGGAGGCCCGCTTCGGCGCGGGCCCGGACACCTACCGCATCGTCGGCAGCCCGGATCAGCTCGCCGGTGTGTTCACCGGCGCCGACTACCTGCTCTCCGCCCTGGACCACGGCGTGCGCGTGCAGGGGACGCTCTCCCAACTGTCCGTCATGACCGCCGCCTCCTGGAAGGTTCGATTCGATGTCTGATCTCTCTACGCCGGACGTGGACGCCCCCGCCAAGGCCTTCCGCCTCGAGGCCACCAACCACGACGGCAGCTTCATGGGCAAGAACGTGACACCGGCGAAGTTCGCGTCGGGCCGGGAATCCGGCTTCGCGTTCGCCGACGTCCTGTTCGCCATCGACATGGGTACCGACATCGTCTTCGGCGACGCCTACCCCGACTGGCGCGGCAACCTCTACGACATCTCGATGATCCCCGACATGAGCACGCTGGTGCGGTGGAAGCCCGGCGTCGATTCCGTGATCGGCGACTTCTGGCTCAAGGACGGCCGCCCCGTGCCGATCTGCCCTCGGAACATGGTCCGCCGGCTGATCGACCGGCTCGCGGCGCTGGGCTACACCGCCACCGTGGCTGTGGAGATCGAGACGACGCTGTTCGAGGAGTCGATCCAGGAGGCTCGTACCCGCGGCTACCGCGACCTGATGCCGCTGGGCGGCGATACCGGATCGACCTACTGCCTCGCACGGTCCGCCGACTGGATCGACTACATGGAGGCCGTCACCGACCGCCTGGACGAGCTCGGCATCGTCTGGGAGGCGTGGACCGACGAGGCCGCGCCCGGCCAGACCGAACTGAACATCGCTCCCGCGGAGCCGCTGGCACTCGCCGACGCGTGGGTGCGGACCAAGCAGGTCATGCGCGAGATCGCCTGCGAGAAAGGTCGTTCGGTCACTTTCATGGCCAAACCGACGGCCGGTTTCGGGCAGGGCGCACACATCAACCTGTCGCTGCAGCGCGACGGCGTGAATCAGTTCTACTCGCCCGACGGTCCGTCCGAGGTGATGCTGCAGGCGGTGGGCGGACTCATGGCGACGATGGCCGGCAACACGCTGCTCGCGCTGCCGCAGATCACCTCGTACCGGCGCCTGGTGGACGTGTCGGGGCCGCCGACCACCATCTCGTGGGGCGTGAACAACAAGACCGCGGCGCTGCGTGCCATTGCCGGTCACCCGAAGTACTCGCGCCTCGAGTACCGCGTGCCCGGATCGGACGTGAATCCGTACTACGCGCTGGCCGGCGTCCTGGCGGGTGTCGTCGCAGGCATCGAGCGGAAGATGCAGGCCCCACCCCAGGTCGACGACATGGCGTGGTGCCTGCCCGACGACTGCGGCGTCGCGCGCATCCCCGACTCCATCACCAAGGCGATCGCCGCGCTCGACGCAGACGAGATCCTCCGCGAATATCTCGGCGACGAGTTCGTGGAATTCTGGACGGCGTCGCGCCGCTGGGAGTGGATGGAGTTCCACACCAAAGGCGGCGACCCGTACGCCGAACTCTCCGAGTGGGAGTCCCGACGCTACTTCGAGTTCTCATGAGCCGCCGGCCACTGATCGGGATCACCGGCCGCCGTTTCGAACTGAGCCTGATCGCCGGATCCGACCCCCGCTACGGCAAGGCGTGCATGGACTCGTTCATGTCCGCGTTCGCGACCCGCATCGCGCAGGCCGGCGGCGTGCCAGTGCACCTGCCCTACGACGCCGACCCCGTCGACGCCTGCGAGTGGCTGTCGGGCGTGGTGATCACCGGCGGGCAGGACGTGCACCCCTCCCGCTGGGGCGGAGACACCTCCGTCGTCCGCGACGTGGACCCGCGCACCGACACGAACGCGCACGACCCGGAACGCGACGAGTACGAGTTCGCCCTCACCCGCGCGGCCGTCGACCGCGGCACCCCGCTGCTCGGAGTGTGCCGCGGTCTGCAGGTGCTCAACACCGCGCTCGGCGGGACGCTTGTCGCGGACCTTCCACCCGGGCCGATCCCGCACCTGTCCCCGCAGTCCGCGCCCACCGACGGCGACGCCGTTCACGTGGTGCGATTCGAGGCCGGCTCCATCGCCGCTCGGGTCTTCGGCCCCAGCATGACGACGAACTCGTGGCATCACCAGGCCGTGGACCGGTGCGGCGACGGCCTGATCGTCACGGGCCGCACGTCCGACGGGGTCGTCGAAGCGGTGGAGGCGCCCGGCGCGCCGATCCTCGGGGTGCAGTGGCACCCCGAGTGGATGGACAGCGACGACCCGGCGATGAGCTGGATCGTCGACGAATCGAAGAACCGACTGGAGGCATGGCAGTGACCACCACCTCGCACACCGAAGACACCGCGCGGCGGGTCGCCGTCAACCCGAGCGAGCTCGGCGACGCCCCCCGGATCGGCACCGTCACAGGACTTCTAGCCGACGGCGCCGCCCGCACGCCGGGCACGGAGCTGCTGCGATTCGGCGACGAGTCCTGGACGTACGAGCAGGTCGACGCGGCGTCGTCGCGGCTCGCGCACCTGCTGATCTCGGACCACGGCATCGCCCCGGGCGACCGCGTCGCGATCATGCTGCCGAACGTCGCCGGGTGGCCGCTCACCTGGTTCGCCGTGCTCAAGGCCGGTGCGGTCGCAGTGCCCGTCAACTCCGCCTATCGCGCGGCCGATCTGCGGTTCGTGCTGGAGGATTCCGGCACCCGCGTGATCGTGACCGACGCGGACCACCTGCCGCTGGTGCGCGACGTGATCGCGAGTGATGAGGCGGTGGCCGGCGTCGGCGTGGTCGACATCGCGGAGACCACCGGAACCGAGCACCCGCCCACCGCGCCTGGCGTGGACATCCGCCCGGAGACCCTGGCGAACCTGCAGTACACGTCGGGCACCACCGGTTTCCCGAAGGCGTGCATGCTCACGCACGACTACTGGACCCGGATCGGCTGGACGTGCGCCGGAGCGGCCGGCCTCGGTCCCGACGACGTACTGCTGACGGCCCAGCCCTTCTCGTACATGGACCCGCAGTGGAACGCCGTGCTGGCGTTGACGACCGGCGCTCCGCTGGTGGTGCTGCCGAAGTTCTCGGCGTCCGGATTCATGCGCGACGTGCGCCGCCACGGCGCGACGTTCTGCTACGTGCTCGGATCGATGCCCACGCTGCTGTTCAAGCAGCCGCCCGGCCCCGACGATCGCGCGAACCGGCTCCGTGGCGTGTTCTGCTCCGCGATCCCCGTGGCGCTGCACTCCGCGCTGGAGGAGCGCTGGGGCGCGCCCTGGCGCGAGGTCTACGGCATGACGGAGAGCGGAATCGACCTGTTCAGCCCGTTCGACGACGCCGCCGCCGTCGGCAGCGGAACCCTCGGGCATCCCGTGCCCAACAAGCAGGTCCGGATCGTCGACGCCGACGGTGCCGAGGTCCCGGCCGGGACGCCGGGCGAGCTGACCGTGGCAGGTGCGCCTATGATGCTCGGCTACTGGAACCGCCCCGAGGAGACCGCCCGGACCCTCCGCTGCGGCCGCCTGCACACGGGCGACCTGGCCGTCATGGACGAGCACGGCGGGATCCGACTCGTCGGCCGCCTCAAGGACATGGTGCGGCGCGGCGGGGAGAACGTGGCCGCCGCCGAGGTGGAGGCCGCGCTCGAGCGCGACGACGCCGTGGTCGCGACCGCCGTGGTCGCCGAACCCGACGACGTGCTCGGCGAGGAGGTCAAGGCCTTCGTGCAGCTCGCGGTGGATGTCCCCGCGGACCGTCCGACGGCCGAGGCGATCGTCGCCCGCGTCGCGGAGCGACTCGCCCGATTCAAGGTTCCACGCTACGTCGAATTCGTCGCGGACTTCCCGCGCACCCCGTCCGAGCGGGTGTCCAAACCCGCACTCAAAGCCCGCGCCGCGCAGGCCCCCGGCACCGTCCACGACCTGCGCGCGCCGGCACCGTCGAACAAGGAGAACCAAGTGGAAAGCACCGACCAGGGGACCGAGCACGTGCTCGTCGAGGTGACCCGCGAGGTCGCCGTCATCACGCTGCGCCGCCCCGAGAAGCTGAACGCGCTGACCGCGCCGATGCGCCGGCGCCTGTCCGCGCTGATCCGCGAGTACGGCGCCGGCGACAAGGCCAGGGGCATCGTGCTGACCGGCACCGGACGCGCGTTCAGCGCGGGCGAGGACCTCGCCGCCGCGCCCACGACCTTCGAGGAGATGCGGGAGAGTTTCGAGAGCTTCCACGACGTGACCCGCGCCGTGATCGAGACCCGCGTGCCCGTGATCGCGGCGATCAACGGCATCGCCGTGGGCGGCGCGTCGGAGATCACGCTGTGCTGCGACGCCCGCCTCGGCACGCCCCGGACGGAGTACTACCAGCCCGAGAACGGACGAGGTCTGACCATCTCCAACGCCTCCAGCATCCTGCTGCCCCGCATCGTCCGCGGCCACGCGATGCGGATGGTCCTGGCCTCCGAACGCGTCGGCGCCGACGAGGCACTGGAGATCGGCCTGCTCGACGAGATCGTCGAACCGGAAGCGCTGCTGGACCGCGCCATCGACACCGTGCACGCGTGGAACCCCGAGGGCGTCAACAACACCGCCCTGCACCTGGAGCTGCTGCGGCCGTCTATCTCGGAGATCGAGCGCGCCTTCGAGCGCGAGGACGCCGCGGCCGACGAGTCCTGGAACAGCGGCGCACTCACCGCCGGCGTGCAGGGCTTCTGGGACGCACGCACACCCGCCACCGCGAACGGAGCGAACCGATGATCACCACCCGCGCCGCCGTGCTCACCGAGGTGGGCCGGCCCCTGCACCTGACCGACATCCACGTCGACGATCCCGAGCCGAACGAGGTGCGGGTCGCCGTCACCCACGTGGGGCTGTGCCACAGCGACCTGCACTACATGACCGGCACCGTCGAATCCGAGATCCCGGTCGTCGTAGGGCACGAGGTCGCAGGCGTCGTCGAGTCGGTCGGCTCCGCCGTCACCGACCTCAAGCCCGGGGACCGAGTGACCGGCGCGCTCACCCCGTCGTGCGGGCAGTGCGCGAACTGCAACGCCGGCCGCTCCACCCAGTGCCAGCGGCAGGCGGAGATCCGGCGCCGCCCCCGGCCCTCGTACGCGTTGCCCGACGGGAAGCCCGTCGCGCGCCTCGGCGACGTGGGTGCGTTCTCCGAGCACATCCTGCTCCGCGCGAACGCCGCGGTGAAGCTGCCCGACGACGTGCCCACCCGCGTCGGCTGCCTGCTGTCCTGCTGCATCGTGACCGGCGTCGGCGCGGTGTTCCGCGGGGCGCAGGTACGCCCAGGATCCACCGTCGCGGTGATCGGCTGCGGCGGAGTCGGTTCGGCCATCATCCAGGGCGCGCGGCTGGCCGGCGCATCGGCGATCGTCGGCATCGACCTCGACGACGCCCGGCTCAAGGCCGCGCACGGGTACGGCGCCACACACACCATCAACGGTGCGGGCGATGTGCGGGGCGAGATCACCGAGCTGCTCGGCGACGGGGTGGACTACGCCTTCGAGGCCGTCGGCTCGGCGCGCACCGCCGCGACGGCGCTCGCGATCGTGCGGGCCACCGGCACCGCGTGCCTGGTGGGCATCGCACCCGACGGGACCGACGTGCCCGTCCCCGCCTCCGACTTCTTCTTCAGCGAGAAGCGCCTGATCGGCTCGTACATGGGCTCCGGCCAGGCGCGCGAGGACATCGGGCAGTTCGCCCGCCTGTACCAGCAGGGCCGACTGCTGCTCGACGAGATGGTCACGGACGTCATTCCGTTCGAGGAGATCAACGAGGGCTTCGAGGCCATGAAGTCGGGTGACGTCACGCGGATCGTCGTCGCCATGCCCACCAGTTCCGAGACCGAGGTGACCCAGTGACCACCGAAACCACCACCACCCTCGCCCAGCCCCGCAGCTACATCGCCGGGGAGTGGGTCGAGTGCGAGACGCTCGACACCTGGAACGTCGACCCGAACACCGGCGAGCCCGTGCACCGCACGGTGACCACCACCCACGCCGATCTGGACCGGGCGCTGGACCTCGCGCAGCGCGTCTACGACGCGACGGACTTCACCACCGACGACGTCCGGATCGAACGCGCCGAGGCGCTGGAACGGGCCGCGGGATTCGTCGAGCAGCGGCTCGAGGAGATCGCGCGGGTCGACGCGCTCACCAGCGGCACGGCGATCGGCGCCACCCTCAAGCTCGCGGCGTTCCTCCCCCACCGCCTGCGCGGCGCGGCCACCGAGGCGCGGAACATCGCCCGCGTCACCGCGCTCTCCGCGGGCGGCCGCGACGTTCGGTTGCACCGGATCCCGTGGGGCCCCGCGGCGATCCTCACCCCGTGGAACGGGCCGAGCTTCATCCCGGCTGCGAAGACGGCCAGTGCGATCGCCGCGGGCTGCCCCGTCATCCTCAAGCCGTCCGAGCACGCGCCCGCCAGCGCGCAGGTGATCGCCGAGTGTTTCGTCGATGCCGGCTTGCCCGACGGGGCCCTCCAGTTGGTGCACGGCACCGGCGACATCGGCGCCGCACTGACGGGCGACCGCCGTGTCCAGGTGGTCTCCTTCACGGGCGGCCCCGGCGCGGGACGGGCGATCGCCCGGGCGGCCGCGGAGGACTTCAAGGTCCTGCAGCTGGAGCTGGGCGGCAACAACCCCGTGATCGTGCTCGACGACGCCGACGTCGACGTGACCGCCGACGGGATCCTCACGGGCATGACGAATCTCAACGGCCAGTGGTGCGAGGGCCCCGGCAAGGTGCTCGCGCCGCAGCACCTCGTGCAGCCGCTCCGCGAGGCGCTGGGCGAACGCATCGCGCAGCTGCGGATCGGGCACTCGTTGGACGAGGCCACCGACATCGGCCCCATCTCCAACGAGCCGCACTACCGTACCCTCCAGCAGCGGATCGACGGCCTGCGCGGGCTGGGCGCCGAGATCGACGCGCCCGGCGTGCTGCCTGACCTCGCGGGCTTCTTCCTGTCCCCCACAGTGGCCACCGGATCGGATCCCGACCGCACGACCGCGGAGCTGTTCGGCCCGGTCGTCTCCCTGCACGGCGTGGAGTCCGAGGAGGAGGCGCTGCGGGCGGCGAACGCGCACCCGTCCGGCCTGGACGCGTACGTCTTCGGCACCGACACCGACCGGGCGATCGCCGTCGGCGCACGGATCAAGTCCGGCGAGGTGCGCGTCAACGGCGCGAAGGTCGCCGACCTCGGCGGCGACTCCGCGCAGAGCTTCTGGGGACCGTCCGGCATCGGCGGGCACGGCCCCGCCGAGTCGATCCGGGTGTTCTGCGGCGACCGGGTGGTCGGCGTGGACTCGCCGGACCTTCCGATGTAGGCCGAGCCGGACCCGAACGAAGAGGAGGAACACCGATGGAGAAGAACACAGCTCACGACGTCACAGTGCTCGGCTGCGGGCTGATGGGTGCCGCACTCGCACGCACACTGGCCGGCGCCGGCCACGATGTCGCCGTGTGGAACCGGACGCACGCCAAGGCCGAGGCGCTGGCGAGCGAGGCGATCACCCCCGTGCGGGAGGCCGCCGACGCGGTCGGCACCGCACCGCTCGTGCTGGTCTGCCTGTCCACCTACGACGATGCCCTCGCCGTCCTGCGGGACGTGCCGGACTGGACGGGCGTCACGCTCGTCAACGTGGGCAGTGGCACTCCCATGGAGGTCGAGGCGTTCGGCGAGTGGGCTCGCGGACGCGGCGCCGCCTACCTGGACGGCTCGATCCTCGGCTACCCCGCCGACATCGGCACCGAGGCGGCGGCGATCCTCTATTCCGGATCCGAATCCGAATGGGCCGCACACGGCCAGGCCCTCACGGCCCTGACACCGATGTCGGTGTGGGTGTCGCCGGAGGACAGGACGGCCAGCGTCCTCAACGCGGGACTCGTCGGCATGTTCCTCGTGCCCGCGGTCAGTGCGTACGTCGAGGCGGCGACCTACATGCTGGGTCAGGGCGTCGATCTGTCCCTGCTCGAGAACCTGACGCCGGCGGTGTTCGCATCCATTCAGGCAGAGACCGCCAGGGCCGCAGCCGCGATCGACGGCGGCGACTTCGCGACGGACCAGGCCACGATCGCGACGTACGCGCAGGGCCTCGACGGTGCCGCCGCCATCATGGCGGAGGCGGGCATCCGGGCCCGAGTGTTCACCGCCGCCGTCGAGAACCTCAATGCCGCTGTGGACGCCGGCCTCGGCGATCTCGGGTTCGCGGCCCAGGCGAGGATCGTCGCCGCGGGGTGAGCCTGGGCGAGACAACCCCATCGGGACGCCGCGGATGTCAGTCGCGCAGCTGCACGAGCATGAGCGCTGCGACGACACTCGCGGCGTTCTCGGCGAGCGGCACGGGCAGGAGTTGGTCGGCTCGCGCCAGCCTCCGCTCGACGGTGTTCCTGTGCGTGAACAGGCGCTCGGCGGCCGCGGAGCCGTTGAACCGCTCCTGGACGTAGGTGAGCACGGTCTCGCGCAACGCGGGGTCGGCCGTGGCCAGGTCGCCCAGCGTGTCGGCGACGAACTGATCGGCCTGCGCCATGTCGGCGGTGAGCACCGAGACCAGAGCGACGTCCTCGTAGCGCACGACAGTCCGGGTCGAGCCGAGTCGGGCCAGCATGCGCTGCGCGGACGCCGCGTCGAGGTGGCTGCGGCGGAAGCCTTCGAGGTCCTGGCCCGGGCGGCCGAAGGCGAGGTGGATCCCCGGTGTTTCGGCCACGATCTGTTCGGCGGCCTCGGTCGGGGGGACCCCGTGCGCCGGCACCCAGACCCACAGGGCCGTGGTACTCGCGTTGAGGGTGAGCCGGCGCCCGGCACCGCACATCCGCATCACGGCCTCCGCCGCAGTGTCGAGGCCCGCCGCCTGCTCTGCCGAATCGCTCCAGATGATCGCGGCCACGTGGTCCCCCGTCAGTGCGTAGCCGAGGCGCGATTCCGCCCTCGCGCGACCGATCGGCGCGCCTTCGAGCAGCAGTTGGACGGTGGCGTGCCGTTCGGCGTTCGCCCCCTTGGCGAGAACGGCGCGCTCCTCGTCCACGAACTCGTCGAGCGCGGCGATCGAATCGTCGATGAACGTCGCCATCGAGCGCTCGGACACCTTCATCAGGTCCCGAAGCTCGTCGAGGTCGGTGGTGGCTGCGAAGCAGCCGTCGACCCACATCGACCACGCCCCGTGCTGCGCGCCGCGCCAGGAACCCAGGTCGTGCAGATCCAGGCCGCGGCGCACAACGTCCCGCGCGAATTGCAGGATCTCCGGATCCATGCTGGGCGGAACCCGCATTCCCGGCTCCTGGATGTTCGCGGACAGCCAGTGGAGCATGTTGGTCCGGTTCATTCGTCGGTCCGCATCGAGCAGTTGCGGGTCGTCGAGGAGGGCGCGGTATTCCGCCGACTCGTGGGCCGCCGCCGTCACCTCTTCCGCAGCGGTGTCGGCCGCGGCGAGCATGTGCTCCGCAACCAGCCGGATGAGCGCCGAGATGCGCACGCTCGGACGCGGCCACGATGTTTCCACCGTCGCACTCTAGCGCTGCGGACAGCCGATCGGTCCCGCTCCGACGAGCACCGCGAGTGCGACGCCGGGCCGCGCCGCTGGTCCGGTCCGACGTATAGGCTTCCGGTAATGGCAGAAGATTCGAAGCCGGATCGGGGCCGCGGTTCCGCTGCGCGGCGCGGCCGCCCGCCGGGAGATCACGCCGAACGGCGTGCCGAACTGCTGCGCGCCGCGACCTCGATCATCGCCGCCGACGGCTACGGGGCGTGTTCGCTGAGGAAGGTCGCCGATGCCGCGGGATGCACCACGGGCGCTGTCACCTACTACTTCACGAACAAGTCCGAACTGATCGCAGCGCTCGCCGAGCAGCGTTTCGACACGTACGAGAGCCTGGTGCACCCGGACGAGGAACGCGCGGGTGTCCGGTCGATGCTCGAGCGCTGGCTCGCCATGACTGTCGGCGACCGCGAGCAGTGGCCGGTCATGAGCCAACTGGTCTCCTCCGCGCGACAGGAGCCCGCCCTCGCGCACATCTTCCAACGGCGCTACGCACGGTTCCGGGCGAAGCTCGCCGACACCATCAGCGAGGGGCAACGTCGCGGCACGATCCGTACGGACATCCGCGCAGACATCCTCGCCGAGAACATCACCGGGATGGGCGACGGATGGGCGATGCTCGCCCCTGTCGAACCGGACCGGTTCACCCCCGCTCGGGTCGACGAACTACTCGACGCGGTCGAGACCCTGCTGCGGCCCGCCGCGGGCTGACTTCCCTGCCACGTACGTCGCGCGCTCACTGCGCGCGGCGTGGCTCGACGCGGTTCGGCATGCCCCTGCGACCACGTTCAGCACACCGTCCGACCACGCGAATGCAAAAGGGCAAGAAGCCTTCCCGATTTTCATAACAGCCGTTGTGTAAATCTGCGAACGGCGCTACTGTGGCTCGCATCACATCGTGAAAACATAGAAGGAGCAGCCATGAAGGTGACCGACGAGCAGACCCGTCAGTTCCGCGAGGACGGGATCACCGTCGTCCGGAACTGCCTGAACGAAGCACAGCTCGCAGCGTGTTACGAGACGTTCACGTGGAACGTCGCGAACCCCGGCCCCTACCACTTCCGGGCGCTCGAGGGGACCTCGCTCGCGACGCACATCGACAACGCGAACCCACACTCGAAGGCGAAGCTCGACGCGCTGGTCCAGACGCTTCCGTTCGCCGGAATCTTCCAGCAGCTCTGGGGATCCGAACACGTCTGGTACTTCGCCGAGGAGGTTTTCGTCAAGGAGGGCGGCAACAGCGGCCGCGGGCCGTTCCACCAGGACACCGCCAACCTTCCGTGGGCGGGCCCGCACTGGGGCAACGCGTGGATCTCGTTCCAGCACATCCCGAAAGCCAATTCACTGGAGGTCGTCCGCGGAAGCTGGGCAGGGATCGAGTACGACGGTTCCACATTCGCCAATGCCGACGATCCGACGGAGCCGCTTCACAACGACGGCGTGCTCCCCCGGCTTCCGCACATCGACAGGGATCTCGCCGCCAACCCGGACTCGTGGGACCTGGTTTCGTACGAGGTCAATCCCGGCGACGTCGTCTTCCTCCACCCTCGATCGGTCCACGGCGGCGCCCAAGTGGACGCTGCGACCCCCGATCGCCACACCCTGGTGCTCCGGTTCTTCGGCGACGAGTCTCGGTTCCGGGAACTTCCTACCTCGAATCCCAGGTACGCGCGGAACGGAGTCCTCTTCGCCGACGAGATGTCCAAGCTCAACGAGGGCGACCTCTTCCGCTCGCCGATCTTCCAGCAGGTCGCATGAGCGCCGCCGTGAAGACGCCCGTCGCGAAGCCGGCTCGCGAGTTCTTCAACCCCGGCGACCGAGCCCGGAAGTACTACGACACACTCCACTTCGCCACGGCGACCCGGTACGGGGACCTCGTGTGGGTCTCCGGCCAGGTGGGGATCGACCCCGCCACCGGGCTGCCCGCGGAAGGCATCGAAGCGCAGGCCCGCCACGCCTTCGAGGGAGTGCGGACGGCGCTCGAAGCCGCCGGCTCATCGCTCGCCAACGTCATCGAGCTCTCCACGTTCCACACGCACCTCTCTCGGGACTCTGCGGCGTTCATGGCGGTCAAGGACGAGTTTCTGGCCGAGCCGTACCCGTGTTGGACCGGCGTCGGCGTCACCGAGCTCGCCCGGCCGGAACTCCTTGTCGAGATCCGCGTCGTCGCGTTCACCGACGCCGCCTGAGCCGCGCAGGCTCCACCCTCCCCAGCGACCGCGGTCGCCATTTCCCAAGCGAGTGACCCATGTCCGAAATCCTCGTCCCCCACCACTCCGACGTCGTACGAGGTCGCGAAATCCTGGCCCGGATGGACCGCCTCCCCGTTCTGCGATCACATCTGCTGTGGATCGTCCTGCTGGCGGTCAACATGATGATCGAGTACTACGACAACGGCCTGAACATCCCGCTGGCCACCGAACTCCCCCGCGATCCCCGGACCGGCGTCGCGCCCGAGGCCGTCGGCAACGTGATCTCGATCTTCTACGCCGGCATGATCGCGGGTGCGATCGTCGGCGGCCGACTGGCCGACCGGTTCGGCAGACGTCCGGTCCTGATCTGGGGCACGGTGCTGTATTCGTGCGCCTCACTGGCCACCGCCGCATTCCCGCATTACGAGATGCTTCTTGTGTCGAGATTCATCACAGGCATCGGCGTCCAAGCCGTGACCTCGGCGCTGGTGATGTACATCGCCGAGCTCTTCCCGTCGGCGAAGCGCGGCCGGTTCGTGGCAGTCTCAACGATCTCGTTCACGGTGACGGCGCCCATCCTCGCAGCACTCGCGGCATTCATCCTTCCCGCCAACCCGCCGGGTGCGTGGCGGATCCTTCCCCTGGTGGGCGCGGTCGGGCTGTTCATGGTCCCGTTCGTCCGCGTTCTGCTGCCCGAATCGCCGCGGTGGCTGGTGACGAATGGGCGGATCGACGACGCCGAGCGCCTCGTCGATCGACTCGAGCGCGAGGCACGGCGGCGGGGCCACGAACTCGCTCCCGTCCAATCCGTTCCCGAGAGCGCCGGTTCGCGGCTCTCGGTCCGGGCCCTGATCATGAACCCCGCCCTGTTCCGCGTGGTGGCGGTCGTCGGATTCGGATGGTTCGGCGCCACCCTGGGGCTGTACCTCTATCAGAATTTCATGGTGGACGTGCTATACGCGATGCACCTGCACGCCGGGAGCGCCGAGGGCGCGGCACTCACGAGCTCGTACCGGTCGTACCTGATCTGGTCGTCGATCTACGTCATCACGCCCGTCCTCACGTTCTTCCTGATCAGCGTGCTCGAACGCAAGACACTGATCCTCCTCGCGTCGATCGCCTCCGCCGCGTCGATCGCGGTCATGGGATTCGGTGGCATCCCGGCCTACAACGCCGCGGCGGCGATCGCCACCATCCTCACGGGTGTCGTGTTCTCCGCGTACTACGCCTACATACCCGAGGTCGTGCCCACGGAGGCCCGCGGCATAGCGTCCGGCGTCATCTTCGGAATCGGTCGGACCGGAGCCATGGTCACAGGCGTGCTGTTCACCGCCCTGTATTACCCGGCCCCGAAGGGCACCTTCGGATTCGACCGCGCCGGGGTCATGCTCTTCGCCGCCGGCTCCTACCTCGTTGCCGCGATCGTCGTGGCCGCGTTCGGACCGAAGACCGCGGGCCGCTCGCTCGAAGAAGTCGCGAACCGAGAAATCCGTCACCGACGTGAGGAACGCCATGCCGACCCGGCCCACTGAGAGGGAACCCCTACCGATGCATTCGAGACGAATCGGCCTCTACGGCACAGGCCGCGCGGCGGCGCGAGTCCTCGACGAAATCTGCGCGAGCCGTCACCGGCTGACCGCCGCCGTCGCGTACCTAGACGCCGAGGCCGGACAGGACATCGGAACGCTCGTGGGCGGATCGCCGGCGGGCGTGCGCACCACGACCGACCTCGAGGCCGCGATCGGATCGGAGGCGTTCGACGTCCTGGTGTATTGCGGCCTATCCGGACCGGTCCTCGACCGCGCGATCGACGCGTGCACCGCCCGCGGCGTCGATCTCGTCCACGCCAACTTCGTGCACCCACGTGTCGTTATGCCCGCCCACCGGTTCGACGAGCTGAACGATCGAGCCCGTCGAACCGGGGCACGGATCGTCGGCACCGGGATGCTGCCCGGGTTCTGGCTCGACGTACTACCGGCGCTGCTGACGAGCGCCCTGCCCGGTCCCGTCTCGGTGGAGGGGATTTCGCGCGCGGACATCACGTCCTGGGGACCGCAGGTCCTCACCGACGAACTGGGCATCGGTCGTTCCCCGGATGCGCAGCCCGACGCGATCAGCGGCATGCTCCGCCAGTCCGCGACCATGATCGCGGAGGTCCTCAGGCTCGGATCGACCGAGGCCACGGCATCGGGAGGGCCGATCACGGCGACAGAACCCTTCGAGGTCGCGGGCATCGACGTGCCCCGCGGCGCGTGCATCGGCTTCGAACGGAGCGCAACGGTGTCGGACTCGGGCGGCGAGCGCGTCCGCGTCTCGTGGACCGGCCTACCCGCTGGCTACCAGCAGTTCAGATCCAGCCTGACGATCGCCGCCACCGGAGCGGACGGCACCGTCATCCGGATCGACACAGAGCGCCCCGCCGACCCCTACCCCGGCACCGCCGCCCGCCTCATCCACGCGGCCGGGGCTGTGGCGAAGCTTCCGGGCGGACTCCACACCACGATCGCACTTCCCATCTGAGAGCGCCCCCGGCAGGAATCGAACCTGCGACATTCGGATTAGAAGGCCGATGCTCTATCCAACTGAGCTACGGAGGCAGTGGTGCGGTCGACATCTTATCGGCACCCTCGCGAGGCTCCGAGTTGTGCATACAAGCGCAGTGCAACTAGTTGCATAGTTGCGATCGCCCCGGTAGCGTCGCGGGCGTGGCCCTCGAACACGCACTGCTCGTCTCCCTGAGCGAGCGCTCGGGCACCGGGTACCAGCTCACCCGGCGCTTCGACCGCTCGATCGGGCACTGGTGGCGCGCCTCGCACCAGCAGATCTACAAGACGCTGGCGCGGATGACCGAGAACGGCCTCGTCACCTACGTCGAACAGGCGCAGGACGGCAAGCCCGACAAGAAGGTCTACTCGATCACCGACACCGGGCGGAAGACCCTCTCGGAATGGATCCGTACCCCCGGCAAGGACGTCACCGACCGGCGCGAGTTGGCCACCAAGATCCGCGGGGCGGCACCGTCCGACCTGGCCGACCTGATGGCCGAGGTCCGGCGCGTGCGCGACCTGCACGCCGAGCGGGCAGAGCTCTTCCGCAGCCTCGAGGCCCGCGACTACCCCGAGCCCACCACGCTCACCGGCACGGACCTGCAGCAGCACCTCGTGCTGCGCGGGGGCGTGTACTCCGAACAGGGCACCGTCGACTGGCTCGACGAAGTGCTCGCCGCCCTCACCCCCTGAACCAGCCCTCCCATCAGCCCGGATCGATCAGCCGAATTAAGGATCAGCCCATGTCAGCGAAGTACCCCCACCTCTTCGAGCCCCTCGACCTCGGCCACACCACGCTGAAGAACCGCGTCGTGATGGGCTCGATGCACACCGGACTCGAGGACATGCCGTGGGACATTGGCAAGCTCGCCGCCTACTTCGCCGCGCGCGCCAAGGGCGGCGTCGGCCTCATCATCACCGGCGGCTACTCCCCCAACATCACCGGCTGGCTGCTGCCCGCCGGCGCGAAGATGTCGTCGCCGATCGATTCCCTCCTGCACAAGCGGGTGACCGACGCGGTGCACAAGGAGGGCGGCAAGATCGCGATGCAGCTGCTGCATGCGGGCCGCTACTCCTACAACCCGCTCAGCGCCTCCGCCAGCGCGATCAAGGCGCCGATCAACCCGTTCAAGCCCCGCGCGATGTCGGGCTTCGAGGTGCGCAAGACCATCCGCGACTTCGGCAACGCGGCTCGCACCGCGCAGAAGGCCGGCTACGACGGCGTCGAGGTGATGGGTGGCGAGGGCTACCTGATCAACCAGTTCCTCGCGGCACACACCAACAAGCGCACCGACGAGTGGGGCGGCTCCGCCGAGAACCGGCAGCGGTTCCCCGTCGAGATCGTGCGGGAGATCCGCAAGCGGTGCGGCAAGGACTTCATCGTCGTCTTCCGGCTGTCGATGGCGGACTTCGTCCCCGACGGCCAGACCCGCGACGAGATCCTCTCCCTGGCGCACAAGCTCGAGGACGCCGGCGTCGACATCCTCAACACCGACATCGGCTGGCACGAGGCGCGCGTCCCGACGATCGTGACCTCGGTCCCCCGCGCGGCCTTCGCGGCGTTCACCGCCGACGTGACCCGTGCCGTGAACATCCCCGTGTGCGCGGCGAACCGGATCAACATGCCCGCCACCGCCGAGGAGCTCCTCGAGCGCGGCGACGCCCAGCTCGTCCAGATCGCCCGGCCGCTACTCGCCGACCCCGAGTGGGCGAACAAGGCGCGCGACGAGCGCGCCGACGAGATCAACACCTGCATCGGCTGCAACCAGGCCTGCCTGGACCACGCCTTCGTGCACAAGAAGGTCTCGTGCCTGGTGAACCCGCGCGCCGGCCGCGAGACCGACCTCGTGCTCGCGCCGACCCGCGCCGCCAAGCGCGTCGCCGTCGTCGGTGCCGGGCCCGCCGGGCTCTCCGCCGCCGTCAGCGCCGCCGAGTGCGGACACAAGGTGGACCTCTTCGAGGCCGGCGATCACGTGGGCGGCCAGTTCGGCTACGCCGCGAAGATCCCCGGCAAGGAGGAGTTCAACGAGACCATCCGGTACTTCACCACGATGCTGGACCGGAACCAGGTGACCGTGCACCTGAACACCGAGGCGACCGTCGACGACCTGGCCGGCAAGTTCGACGAGGTCATCATCGCGACCGGCGTCGTGCCGCGCGTCCCGTCGTTCCCCGGCGTCGACCACCCGAAGGTCATCACCTACGCCGAGGCGATCAGCGGCGCCAAGGAGATCGGCGACACCGTCGCGATCATGGGCGCCGGCGGCATCGGCTTCGACGTGGCCGAGTTCGTCACCACCGACAAGTCCCCCACCCTGCACCTCGACGAGTGGAACGCCGAGTGGGGCGTCACCCGCCAGGGCGACGTGCCCGGCTTCATCACCAAGCCGGCCCCCGCACCGTCGACCCGGTCCAAGGTGTACATGCTGCAGCGCAAGAGCACCCCGCAGGGCATCGGCCTCGGCAAGACCACGGGCTGGGTGCATCGCGCGACGGTGAAGATGAAGGGCGTCGAGCAGCTGCGCGGCGTGAACTACGAGAAGGTCGACGACGCGGGCCTGCACATCACCTTCGGCGAGGAGCGCAAGGACGCGCGGGTGCTCGATGTGGAGACCGTGATCCTCTGCACCGGCCAGGAATCGGTGCGCGACCTCGACGCGGCGCTCGCGGACCGCGGCGTCAAGGCGCACGTGATCGGCGGCGCCGCGCTGGCCGCCGAGCTCGACGCGAAGCGGGCGATCCGCCAGGGCACCGAGCTCGCGGCCTCGCTCTAGCCCCGAAGGGCGTTGCCGCTGAACCGGGTGGGGCGGATCGCGATCTTGACGCGATCCGCCGCATCCGGCGGCACCACCGAGCCCTGGCCGTACCGCTCCGCGAGGCGCGTGTACAGCGACCCCGTCGGGTCGGGCTCGATCCGGTCGAGCACGCCCCGGATCTCCAAGTAGGCGTACGGATTCCCCTCGGGCAGGATCGAGATCGCCACCCGCGGCTCATGCTGGAGATTCCGGAACTTCTGCCGGAAGTCGGTGTGCGTGAACCAGATCAGCCCGTCCTCGAAGAGGAACCACATCGGGTTGACCTGCGGGCCGCCGTCGGGGCGGACCGTCGCCAGGTCGACGACGAGGGCCTGATCGAGGAGGGCACGCGCGGCTTCGGGAATGTCTGCGGTCATACCGCCGACTCTGCCGCATCCTTCTGGTCCACGCGCCCGGTCGCGTCCTTTCCGTCACTCTGATCCCCGGCCCGAAGGCGGCCGATCACGGCGTCGATGCTGATAGGCCCGGCGCCGGTGAACGCGAAGAGCAGGAGCACCCAGCAGTAGAGGACCGAGAGCTCGCCGTCGTTGGCGAGCGGCGAGAGCCCGTCGCCGGCGTGGAAGGCGAAGTAGGCGTACGCCATGGAGCCGGAGGCGATGATCGCGGCCGGCCGGGTCAGGGCGCCGGCGGCGATGAGGAGGCCGCCCACGAGCTGGATCGCGGCGCCCCACCAGCTCGGCCAGGCGAAGACGCCCGGGCTCGAGCGGCGACCGTCGAGGAAGCCCCAGAAGGTCGCGGCGCCGTGGAGCGCGAACAGCACGCCCGTCACGATCCGGAGTGCGGAGAGGTAGTACGGGGCCCAGCGGTTCATGTCTTCCACCTTCAGCTCGCGACAATGGCGAGGCTAACCTAATAGCACCGCGCCGCGGGCGCCACTTGAAACGCATCGCCGCAGGTCCAGCGTGCGCGAAATCGCCCCGCGGCACTCCGGGACCAGCGCGGTCACAGTGCGATCTTCGCGATGTCGACCCGTGCGTGCCCTCCCGTACGATCTGACCCATGCCAGTACCCGCACCCCATCAGTCCGCCCGCGCCGTCGTCACCGGCGGCTCCTCCGGCATCGGTGTCGCCCTCGCCACGGAGCTCGCCCGCCGCGGCCACTCGGTCATCCTCGTCGCCCGCAGCACCGGCCCCATGGAGGAGCTGGCCGCGAAGCTGCGCGCCGAGTTCGGCGTCGAGGCCGAGGTCCGCGGCGTCGACCTCTCCGATCACGCCGCGCGCGCCGTGCTCTGCGAGGAGCTCGCCTCGCGGGAGATCTCCATCCTCTGCAACAACGCCGGCACCGCGACCTTCGGCCGCGTCATCGACCTGGACTTCGACTACGAGCGCGCGCAGCTCGAGCTCAACGCCAACGCCGTCCACGACCTGACCCTGGCGGTGCTGCCGCAGATGGTGAAGCGGGGCAACGGCGGCATCATGATCACCGGCTCGGCGGCCGGTAACATGCCGATCCCGAACAACGCCACGTACGCGGCCTCGAAGGCCTTCGCCAACACCTTCTCCGAGTCGCTGCGCGGCGAGCTCAAGAAGACCGGCGTGCACGTCACCCTGCTCGCGCCCGGCCCCGTGCGCACCGAGCTCCCCGACCCCGAGGACCGCTCCACGGTCGAGAAGGTCGTGCCCGAGTTCCTCTGGGTCAATACGGAGTACACCGCCCGCGTGACCCTGGACGCGCTGGAGAAGAACAAGATGCGCGTCGTGCCGGGCCTGCTCTCGAAGGGCATGTCGATGGCGGGCCACTACACCCCGCGCGCCATCATGGCGCCCATCGTCGGCGAGATGTACAAGAAGCTCGCGGGCAACTGACCTCTCGGGCCGCACCGGCCCCGAAACGACGAAAGTCCGGTCATCGGATCCCACGATCGTGGGGACCGATGACCGGACTTTCGTCCGTCGTGCTCGCTCAGCGGCGACGCTTGGTGCCGAAGATGCTGCGGGACAGCTCACGACCGGCGCTGGAGGCCGCGGACCGGAGGAAGGACTTCACGGCGGGGTTGCTCATCACGTCGGAGACCCAGCCGGACTCTTCCTCCTCCTTCTTGGGCGCGGGCGGGGGCGGCGGCGCCTGCTCGGCGGGCGCGTTCTCCTGCTGCGCCTGCTGCGCGTTCTGCGACAGCTTCTCGAAGGCCGAGAGGTTGTCGACGGTCTGCGCGTACTTGCCCCACAGCGGCGATGCCTGCGCGGCCGAGCGGATCGCATCGTCGCCGATCGCGGACATCAGCGAGCGCGGGGCCCGCAGACGGGTCCACGCCACCGGCGTCGGGGCGCCCTTGTCGGAGAGCACGGTGACGATCGCCTCGCCGATGCCGAGGCTGGTCAGGGCCTCGTCGAGCTTGTAGGCGGGCGAGGTCGGGTAGGTCTTGACCGTCTTGCTCAGCGCGGCCTGATCCTCCGGCGTGAAGGCGCGCAGCGCGTGCTGGATGCGCGCGCCGAGCTGGCTGAGCACCGGATTCGGGATGTCGGTGGGCAGCTGCGAGCAGAAGAAGACGCCCACGCCCTTCGAGCGGATCAGCTTGACGGTCTGCTCGACCTGGTCCTTGAAGGCCTTCGACGCGTCCGCGAACAGCAGGTGCGCCTCGTCGAAGATGAAGACGAGCTTCGGCTTGTCCAGGTCGCCCGCCTCGGGCAGATACTGGAACAGGTCGGCGAGGACCCACATCAGGAAGGTGGAGAACAGCGTGGGCCGCGCGGCCTGGTCGCCCAGCTCGAACAGGGTGACCACACCCTGGCCGCCCGCGGTGCGCAGCAGGTCGCCCATGTCGATCTCGGGCTCGCCGAAGAAGGTGTCGCCGCCCTCGGCCTCGAGGTTGACCAGGGCCCGCAGGATCACGCCGGCGGTCTGCTTGCTGACGCCGCCGATGCCCTCCAGGTCGGCCTTGCCCTCGGCGGACGTGAGGTACTGGATCACCGAGCGCAGGTCCTTGAGATCCAGCAGCTCGAGCTGATTCTGGTCGGCCCAGTGGAAGATCAGGCCGAGCGTCGACTCCTGCGTCGCGTTGAGGCCGAGCACCTTCGACAGCAGGATCGGGCCGAACGAGGAGATGGTGGCGCGGATCGGGACGCCGACGCCGTTGGTGCCGAGGGAGACGAACTCCGTGGGCACATTGGCGGGCTTCCAGTCGTCGCCGGTGTCGGTCGCGCGCGACGCGGTCTTGTCGTTGGCCTCGCCGGGCTTGGACAGGCCCGCGAGGTCGCCCTTGATGTCGGCGAGCACGACGGGCACGCCGTTGGCGGACAGCTGCTCGACGATGAGCTGCAGCGTCTTCGTCTTACCGGTGCCGGTGGCGCCGGCGACGAGGCCGTGGCGGTTCATCATGGCCAGCGGGATCCGCACCTTGGCCGACGGGTCGACGGTGCCGTCCACGAGGACGGTCCCGAGCTCCAGGGCGGGCCCCGAGAATTCGTAGCCGGCGGCGATGGTCTGCGCCGGGGAGTTCGCGTTGTCAGTCACGGTGCAAACCCTAGCGTGAGACCTGGGTCAATAGAGGTTCTGGCGGTAGTCGAGGTCGACTCCGGCCCGCATGACCCTTTCGTTCGCCACGGCCCGCAGCACTCGCGCGCCGACGCCGCCCGTCGTGTTGCGTTTGACGTGGTCGGTCCAGACGGCGGACGGGCGCGGCAGTTCCGCGGTGTCCGCATGCCGACCGAGGTCCCACAGCGCCGCGGCGGCGATCCCCTCGCTCCGGGCGAGGCGCGCGCGGGAGACCTCGATGACGACCACGGCCTTCGGCGCCTTCCCGCGCTCGGCGAGTTGCTCGCGCAGTGCGGGATCGGTGCTGATGGTGGCCGTCCCGGTCAGCTCCACCGCCCGGCCGTCGCCGGGGACCAGAGCCAGCAGCGCCACATCGGGATTGCTGACGATGTTGTGCAGGGTGTCGGTACGCTTGTTGCCCGGGCGGTCGGCGATCGCCACAGTGGTGGGACCGAGCACGCGCAGGTCGCCCGCGGGGTCGCCGCGGGGGCTGCTGTCGGCGCGACCGTCCTCGTCGCGGGAGCTGATCACCGCGAACGGGGCGGCGGCGAGGAACGCCGCCGCGTCGGGTCCGATGGTGGCGGCGTCGGCCTCCGCGGTGGCCGCGCTGGGCGGCGCCGGCTGCCAGAGCCCAGAGCGGATCACCGCTTTCCCGCAGTGCAGGTAGGCCTCAAGGACCGCGAAGCCGCCGTCGCCGACGGCACCGTTCACGCGCAGCGTCTCGCGCCAGCCGGGAACGAGGATCAACAGCGAGGCCCCGCCCGGCGCGGCGTCGTCCGGGAGTGCGATCTCCAGGCCTGTGGGCGAGGCCTCCGACAGGAAGCCCGGCGCGCCGCCGAGGAGCCTCGTGCGCTGCACACCGTCGTGGTCGACGTAGCCGAGGACGGCCGCCGTGGACACCGCGAGGATCGTCCGGCAGTGCTCGTCGAGGTGGTCGATCGTCTTGAGCATCATCGCCGCGACGGGCTTCCCGACGGCCTTCTCGAGCTCCGGCACCGATCCGACTGGATTCATGAGGCCAGGCTACCCTCGCTGTTTGCTTCGGCTCGGCGCCTGACGGCGTTGGCTACGCTGATCGGCGTGGACGACAAACTCGTATGGGTCGATTGTGAGATGACCGGCCTCGACCTGACCTCCGACCGACTCATCGAGATCGCCGCCCTGGTGACCGACGGCGACCTGAACGTGCTCGGCGAAGGCGTGGACCTGGTGATCCATGCGGACGACGCCGCGCTCGCCGCCATGCCGCCGGTGGTGCAGGAGATGCACGCGCGCTCGGGCCTGACGGAGGAGGTCCGGGCGTCGACGGTGACCGTGCGCGAAGCCGAGGAGGCCGTGCTCGCCTACCTCCGCGAGCACATCGAGGCGGGCGCCGTGCCGCTCGCGGGCAATTCGATCGCCACCGACCGTCGGTTCATCGCCAAGGAGATGCCGGAGCTGGACGGCTTCCTGCACTACCGGATGGTGGACGTCAGCTCGATCAAGGAGCTGTCCCGCCGCTGGTACCCGCGGATCTACTTCGGCCAGCCAGACAAGGGACTGGCGCACCGCGCGCTCGCGGACATCCGCGAGTCGATCCGGGAGCTCAAGTACTACCGGAGCACCGCCTTCGTGCCGGCTCCCGGGCCGTCGACCGAGCAGATCGCAGCGGCCGTCGAGGAGCTCGGCCCGGCCTGAATCCGCTGGTCACCGCGCTCGACGGGGTGGAGGCCATACCGATTGGATTCCGCCGGAACCGTCGGGTAAAGTTCTTCGAGCCTGGCGATCCCAGGCACCTGGTGGGTGTAGTTCAGTTGGTAGAGCACCAGATTGTGATTCTGGCTGTCGCGGGTTCGAGTCCCGTCATCCACCCCAAGTGGAGAAGGCCGGTTGACCAGCGTGAATGCTGGTTGACCGGCCTTCTTTCGTTTCTGCGGTAGTTCGGCAGATTCGGGCCGCGCATCCTTAGCGCATCCTTGCGCACGATCTTCGGGTGTCCAATTAGATCGACCCCGGTAGGTGTTGGCGCACCTGGTCCGGGGTCTGGACACGAACGGACTAGACCCGCTCATGCATGACGCAACTGTATCTCGGGCACGCATGGCTGCCCGTCAATTCCTCGGCGCCCTCATCCTCGTGCTGGTCACGTACGCCGCCGTGTACGCCTTCGTGACGCTCGCCTGGATGGTGTTCGCGTGAACCTCCACCTTCAGCTCACCCGATCCACGCTCGCCGTGACGTTCACTCATGATCCGCGGTGGCCGGGTCCGTTCCTCGATCTCGTGGCTCGTGAGCACGCTGACCGCGAAGCCCACCGATCCGGCTACGTCGACGCCGGTATGCCGATCCGTACCGAGCTGGTCGATGCGCCCGGCGGATCTCACCGCACCCGATGGGTGTTCCTACTCCCCCGCGCCACCTTGTACGCGGTCCCATCCGCCCTCTGACAGCCGTGTAGCTGTCTCCCCCGCCCTGCTGGCTGGCATCCACGTTCGAGCCGTGGTGAGGGCGCCACGTCGCTATTGCAGAGTCCGACGCTAACCGACCTGCCCCGAGTAGCAGAGTCCTACGAACTTGGGCGTAGGCCACCAGTCCCGCGAATGATCGACGCCGGTCAGGTGCCAACCTTGACGCTTGCCGAAAACGGTAAGGGTCTACTTGTGTTGGCGTGAACCGATAGCGGCTTTGGTTTCGGGGCGATATTCCGGGGTGGGGCACCTTGCAAGGCCAGCATCACGTAATGATCCCTTTGGCTTTGAACGTACCCACCACCATTCACAACGAAATGATAGGAACCTCTAATGGCACGCAAAGTGGTCGTCACCCTCACCGACGACATTGACGACCACCCTCACCGCAGACGAAACCATGGAGTTCGCCCTAGACGGCGTGACCTACGAAATCGACCTGTCTTCGAAGAACGCTAAGAAGCTCCGAGACAGCCTGAGCGCGTACACGAGTGCCGGTCGCAGGATGGGTGGCCGGAAGTCCCGTGGTCGTCCCGCTGCCGCCTCGACTACCCGCACGAGCATCGACCGTGAGCAGTCAAAGGCAATCCGTGAGTGGGCGGGCAAGAACGGTTTGAAGGTGTCGGAGCGTGGGCGTATCTCGCACGAGGTAGTGGACGCCTACAACAACCGGTAGAACTCCACAGCGACGAAATGCGCCCCGCTCAGTTCATCCAGAGCGGGGCGCTATTCATGTGTCCGATTGATCCTCGGGTTTCGAATTTCGCCAGCCCTCGAATCCTTCATAACCAACAGTCCCGAGGAAAGCGACAAGCAGCAAAACCTTCCACCACCGGTCAGCCGGAAGCGCCACGAGCAGCACGCACACAGTTAGCAGCGGCGTGGACCACCACGACTTACCCCACAGCCGCCTTAGCAGTCTCTTCATAAGGCAACTACTTCGACCAAGCGCAGGTAACGGAGTCCTTGTAGGTCACACACCGCGTCTGATCGAAGCCAGTGTTCACGAGGCCCGACTCAGGTGCCGCCCCTGGCTGCCACACCATCAACCCCGCAATGATCAGGCCCACGAACACGATCAACGCTGCGACCACGACCGGCTGACGGCGCAGCGGTACGGGACGCATCTGCGGAGGAAGAGGCGGCGGCAGGTTCGGGTTCGTCATACGTGGAGATTACCAGCGTGCATCGCGAGTCGAGCCGCTACTCAGGCGAAACCTTCCGCCCCAACCACAGAGCCAGCCGCATACGGTCGTCAGCGCCGGGATGCTCACGTAGGAACTCATCCATCAGCTCATCGTCCGTCATCGCGTCGGGATCCACCATCATTCCCACTTACAGGTAACGGCATCCTTGTACGTCACACAGGCGCGATCAGTCAGCGTTTTCGACTCCACCATTGCGAGACCGGGCGACGCCCAGGGCTGCCACACCATCAGACCCAACAGGATCATGGACACGCCGAGCACCACAGCGGCGAACCGGATGGATTTGACCAGCGCCAACGCTTGAAGATCACTCATGATCGCCTACCTGCAATCCACAGAGAACTTGTAGACGGTGCACATCGAGTTCGTTTGTCGTCCGTCACTGGTCTCCACGTCCGCCCACTTCGGAGTCGCCCACGGCTGCCAGATCATGACACCAAGCAGTACGAGTCCGAAAAACACGATCCATGCGGCGGTGATCACTGGCGGTCTGGCTGCGGCCTGGTTGCTCGGTTCGCTCATGCTCGGAACCTAGCAGAAGTTCACGACCCCAAAGAGCCGGCTAGCGAATCCTGCATCCCGCAAACGGGTCGGGCGGTCGATCTAGCATCAGTCCATGAGCAAGCTGACCCCCTGGTGGTCCTCGTGGAAACACCCCGTCCTCTGGTCACTCATCCCCGGCATACCTACCGCCATGATCGCGGGTTCGAGTCCCGTCATCCACCCCAATCGGTGAAGGCCGGTTGATCAGCAGAAATGCTGGTCGACCGGCCTTCGTCATTCCGACACCGACCTCCGTGCGCTACTTCGGCGGACGCGCGGCCCAGGCCGCCACGTGCGGTCCCAGCTTGTCCACAAGCACCATGATCGCAACGAGGACGGCAGTCAGGACGGCGACCGTGAGCGGCTCGAGGTACAGCACGTACACGGCATGGATGAACAGGAGCGCCGACGTCGCCGCGACCAGCAGATTCAGAACCGCAGCCGCACTGAAACCCCTTCGCCGCTCGATCGCCACCATCGCCGCGAAAATCACCGCGAGGGCGCCTGTGACAACCCACCCATAGCAGTCCCAGGTCTCGCGGAGGCGCTCCCACAGACTCCCGTCATAGCGCCACCCGGATTGAATGTCGGGCCGCGGCCCGATCCGCCAGGCGTGACCACGGACGACGAGGGCGACAACGACGAGCACCAAGCCCCACCGCCACACCCGTTCCGCGCTCACGGCGCATCACCACTTGCGACGGATCGCGACGGCGACCCGCTCAAGCCCGAACAGGGTGCATCCGGCGAGAACGAGGATCGAAAAGCCGACCTTATGCCCGGAAGCCCATGCCTTCACGCCGAGCGCGATGACCGCGATGAACGCAAGGAAGATCAGGAGCAGCCACAGACCGTCGGTCCACCGCTCGTTGTCCGGCTCGTCACCCATGCCGAAATGTTAACTGTTCACCACATTGCATCCATCAACACGAACTTGCGCCGTCGAAGGGTGACCGACCCCACATGGCGCAATCCTAAGGTTAGCCTTACCGTTCTCACTTCAGGTACCGCGCCCCGAGTGAGAGTGATCCGTTGAACGAACCACGCACCGGTCTGTACGACCCCACCCGGGAGTCGAGCGCCTGCGGCGTCGGCTTCATCACCCGCAAGGACGGCACCCAGCATCACGACGTGATCGCCTACGGCGAGCACGCGCTGTGCGCCATCCCCCACCGCGGCGGCATGTCCGCGGAGGGCGTGGGCGACGGGGCCGGGGTCAACGTCGACCTGTCCGTGGAGTTCTTCCGCGCCATCACCGGCCGCGAGCTGCAGCGCGGCCGGTTCGGCGTCGCCAACCTCTTCCTGCCCTCCGCCCCGGAGCAGGGACCGGCTGCGCGGGCGCTCGTCCGCGAGACGCTCGCCGACCACGGCTTCGAGGTGATCACCGAGCGCGACGTCCCCGTCGACCCCTCCGCGATCCGCACGGCGGCACTCCACTACCAGCTCCCCGTCACGCAGTGGGTGTTCACGGCACCGTCGGGCGTCCCGCGGATCGACGTGGACCGCGCCGCGAACGCGGCCCTCCTCGCGATCGAGCAGATCGCCTACGGCACCCCGGATCTCGCCGGGCTGTACCCGCTGTCACTGAGCACGCGCACCCAGACCCTCAAGGGGCGACTCAATGCCGACGAGGTGATCCGCTACTTCACCGACCTCTCGGACCCGCGGCACTCGGTGTGCACCTTGTACTTCCACACGCGGTTCTCCACCAACACCGAGCCGCATCCCTCGATGGCTCAGCCGTTCCGACTGATGGCGCACAACGGCGAGCTCAACACGGACCGCAAGAACCGCCTGGCCGACGATGCCGTCGCCCGCGCCAAGGCGCGCACCATCGTCCGTCCGCCCGGCCAGTCGGATTCGAGCCGGCTCGACCAGTCGCTGCAGAGCCGGGTCTTCGACGACGGGCTGGGCCTGGTCGAGGCGGTCGTCTCGCTCATGCCGCCGGCGTGGGAGAACGACGGCACGGTGCCGCAACCGGTCCGGGACATGCTCGAGTACTTCTCCCTCGGCGAGGAGAAGAACGACGGCCCGGCCGCGCTCATCTTCTCCGACGGTGATGTGGTCGGCGCGCGCCTGGACCGGCTCGGCCTGCGTCCGCTGCGCACCGTCGAAACGGCGGAGTACGTCGTCGTCGCCTCGGAGGCCGGGCAGGTCCCGTTCCCCGCGGACTCGGTGGTACACCGCGGCCGCATCGAGGCCGGAGGCATGCTCTACGTGGATCACCGGGCCGGCGACGGTCGGGTCCGCCGTACGCGCGAGGCACTCGACCTGCTGGCCGCGCGCCGCGACTACGCCGAACTCCTCGGCGCCGCGCGCGTGAACCTCGCCGATATCGCGCCACCGCCCATCCAGCGCGACGCCGGGACCCTCGGGTACCCGGGCGATCTCAGCCTGCACGGCCGGTACGTCGCCTACTCGCTCAACCAGGAGAGCTTCCGGTTCCTGCTCGACCCGATGCTGGCCGACGGCGCGGAGCGGATCTCGGCGATGGGCTACGGCAATGCGATCAACGCCTTGTCGGACCACGAGGGCGGCATGGCGAAATACTTCTCCCAGCGCTTCGCGCAGGTGACGAACCCGCCGCTGGACTCGATCCGCGAGGCCGACGCCATGAGCATGCGGGTGGCGCTGGGCAACGCGGAACACGGCCACCGCGCCCCGCAGATCGTGATCGACTCACCGATCCTCAGCCACCTGGAGATGGTGAAACTCCGCGACCAGCAGGTGACCCCGGTCCAGCACTTCGACCTGCTGTACCGCCCCGACGTCGACGATGCGGAAGCGAACGCCGAGGCGGTGCTCGCGGCCGTCGAGCGGCTGTGCGACGACGTCGAGGCCTTCGCCCGCGACGGCGGCGGCATCGCCGTGCTCACCGACCGCGGCGTCTCCACTGCGCAGGCGCCCCTCCCCCTCCTGCTCGCGCTCGCCGCCGTGGACGTCCGGCTCACCGAGACCGGCCTGCGCCTGCGGCTCTCGCTCCTCGCCGAGAGCGGCCAGTTGCCGTCCTCGCATCACATCGCCTCGGCGCTGGGATTCGGCGCGTCCGCGGTGTACTCCCTCTCGGCGCGGCTGCGGGCGGAGGAGCGGTTCCCCGCCGACGCGGCGCCCGCCGGCGAGCTCACCGATACGGACCGCGCCTTCGACCGGTTCCGCAAGGCGGCGGAGAAGTCGCTCGCCAAGACGATGGGCCGGGTGGGCCTGTGCACGGCGGAGTCGTACATCGGCGGCCAGTTCTTCGAGCCCAATTACCTGGACACGCGGGATCCTGTGCTGTCCCGCTACTTCCCGCACCTGGACGCCCCCGTCGGCGGGGTCGGCTTCGCGCGGATCGCGGAGGCGAACTCCGACTGGCACGAACGGGCGGCCTCCGTGGCGGAGGAGCGCGACGTGCCGCTGCTGGGCCTGTTCAAGGAGCGCTCCGACGGTGCCGGGCACTCGTACGGCATCAACGCCGTCCGCGGCTTCACCCGGATGGCCGAGGAGCCCCTGGCCCTCACCGGTCCCGACGGCATCGGCTCCACGTCGCTGCGCCTACTCACGCTCTCGCGCCTCGACGACGCCTTCGGGCTCGACGACGCCGCGTACCGCAACAGTGGCTTCAAAGCGCTGCTGCCGCGCCAGATCGACGGCTTCGAGATCACCGACGGCTACCGCGAATTCCTCGCCGCCACCCTGGTCGAGCGCGAGCGCCGCCCCTCCGCGCTGCGCGACGTGCTCGCATTGCCCGCGGACGTCACGATGCTCACGACGGCCCAGGAGTTCCATCGCGAGCTGGCCCGGTTCTCCCTGGAGGGCAACGCGAGCCTGCCGACCCGTGGCCTGACCGTCGACACCGCGCCGGACGGCCGGTTCGTCGTGCGTTTGACCGACACCCCGGAGCACCAGGCGGACACCGCCTACGCCGGGTTCGCGCAGTTCCTCCGCGAGCTGTTCGCGGACGAGGTCGAGGTCGAGACGAGCCCCGATGCCGGCGCCGTGATCGCCGCCACCGGACGGGCGCACACCTATCTGACGCTGCTGTGCACCGCGCCCCGCTCCCTGCGGCTCGACGAGGTGCAGCCCGCGCACGAGATCACCCGCACGCTGGCCTCCGGCGCGATGAGCCACGGCGCCCTCGTCGCCACCGCCCACGAGGCGGTCGCGCACGGCACCAACATGGTCGGCGGCATGTCGAACTGCGGCGAGGGCGGCGAGCACCGCACCCGCTACGGCACCATCCGCGGTTCGCGGATCAAGCAGTTCGCCTCCGGCCGATTCGGCATCTGGTCCGGATACCTCGCGGACCCGATGCTCGAGGAGCTCGAGATCAAGATCGGCCAGGGCGCCAAGCCCGGAGAGGGCGGGCAGCTGCCGGGGCCGAAGGTCACCGTCGACATCGCGGCGGCCCGCGGCGGCACCCCGGGCATCGAGCTGATCTCTCCCCCACCGCATCACGACACCTACTCGATCGAGGACCTGGCGCAGCTCATCCACGACTGCAAAGCGGCCCGCGTGCGGGTGATCGTCAAACTCGTCTCCTCTGAGGGCATCGGCACGATCGCCGTCGGCGTCGCGAAGGCCGGCGCCGACGTGATCAACGTGGCCGGCAACACCGGCGGGACCGGTGCGGCGGCGGTGACCAGCCTCAAGTACGCCGGACGCTCCGCGGAGATCGGCGTGGCCGAGGTGCACCAGGCGCTGGTCGCGAACGGCCTGCGCGACAAGGTGACCCTCCGGTGCTCCGGCGCGCACCAGACCGGCGGCGACGTCGTGGTCTCCGCGCTCCTCGGCGGCGACTCGTTCGAGTTCGGGACGACCGCCCTGATGATGCTCAAGTGCGTCATGGCCAAGAACTGCAACCTCAAGTGCCCGGCCGGACTCACCACGAATCCCGAGGTCTTCGACGGGGACCCGCGGGCGCTCGCGCAGTACCTGCTCAACATCGCGCACGACGTCCGCACGCTTCTCGCCCGACTCGGACTGCGGTCGCTGCGCGAGGCGCGCGGGCGCACCGATCTCCTACAGCTGCTGGAACATCCCGCGGCGGTCGGCCACCTCGACGTGCGTGCGATGCTGCACGCGCCCGCGCCGCGGACCGTCGTCGATCCCGTGTACCTCGAGAAGGACTACGCGGTGGACGACCGCCTCCTAGCGGAGGTCCGGAACCGCCTGCTCGACGGTGGCGCGGAGTCGATCACCGTCGACGACGTGGCACTCGCGAACCCGAACAAGTCGGTGGGCGGCCAGCTCGCCGTCGACCTGGAACGCCTGCTCAACCACCCCGCGGCCGACCAGCGCGGGGCCTTCACCGGCGTGCCGGTGCCCGACGGTCACCCCGCGGTGCTCACCGACGAGCGCGGCCGCCGCTTCCTCGCCGACGGTGCCGTCGTCGTCCGCTCGCACGGCAGCGCCGGGCAGTCCTTCGGCGTCTTCTGCACCGACGGGATGGACCTGCAGCACACCGGAACCGCCAACGACGGCGTCGCGAAGAGCCAGTGCGGCGGCCGCGTCGTGGTCCGCTCCCCCGGTGGCGGCGGCGCCGACGCCGGCGCCAACGTCCTGATCGGCAACTTCGCGCTCTTCGGCGCGACCGGCGGCCGCACCTTCGTACAGGGCGAGGCGGGCGACCGCTTCGCCGTACGGAACTCGGGCGCCACCGCCGTCGTCGAGGGGGTCGGCGAGTACTGCTGCGAGTACATGACCGGCGGCGCCGTACTCAACCTGGGTGGCTTCGGTAAGGGCCTGGGCAACGGCATGAGCGGCGGCTTCGTCTACCAGTACGACCCCGAGGGCCGGGCCGCCGGCGCGGCGAGCTCGTCGCTGCACGTCGAATCCCTCGTCGGCCCGCACACCCCACCCTTCCACGAGGTCGCGGTACGGGCCATGCTCGCCTGGCACGCGGAGGCGACCGGATCGCCGCTCGCCGCACGCCTCCTCGCGGACTGGGCGGGCACCCGCGACAACATCGTCGTCGGCACGCCCCTCGCGCTGATGCACTACCAGGACGCCGAACACATCTGGGCCGCACACGGCCGCAAGGAACTGCTCGACGAACTGGCGGGCTCCGTCGCCGCGGACCGCCTGCGCGAGTTCAAGCGCTCGCTGCGCGCGGGGACACCCGTCGGCGGCGGCACGGCACCCCGGTTCGGCGACACCCGCTCCCCGCACGCCTTCTCCCTGCTTTCGTCGTTCACGGTCCTGTCGCTGGCGCAGGAGGTGGCCGCCGAACGCGTGCCGGGCGCGACGGGGCACGACGACCCGCGGGTGTCCGCCCGCGCCCGGAACCTGGTTCTCACCGAGGATTTCGCGGTCCGGCAACGGATCACGAAGTACCTGCGCGCCCGGCTCGACACCTTCGAGGACGCGGAGCTCGCGGCGCTCATCGCGACGAAGCGCCTCGGCGATTACACCACCTCACTCGAGGAGCGGAACGTGCTGAGCATGGACGCCCCCGGCACGTACGGCTGGATCCTGCATCACCGCGCCCGCAACGCCGCGGCCCTCGACGGCGCCGCCGTCAACGCCATGCTGGTCGAGGGCGCGATGCCGGACCTGGTGCGATTCGCGAAGGAGACGCTGGCATGAGCGCCCCCACCTACGTCCTCCCCGAGGCGGATTCGTCCGCACTCATCGACGTCTTCACCGGTGACCAGCGGGCGTGGCTGTCCGGATTCCTGGCGGGCTTGGCCGCGGTGCAGGCCGAGCAGGCGGTCACCGCAACCGGCGCCACGCTGCACGCGACCGTGCTCTACGGAACGCAGACCGGCAACAGCGAGGAGCTCGCGGAACGGCTGGTCGGGCTGCTGCAGGAGAACGGCCTCGGGGCCGACCTCGCCGCACTCGACGACGCCGACCCCGACCGGCTGGCAGCCGCCTCGCATCTACTGGTTGTCACGTCCACCTACGGCGAGGGCGAGATGCCCGACAACGCGGAGCTGTTCTGGGAGGCGCTGTCCGCCGACACCGCCCCGCGCCTGGAGCACCTCCAGTTCTCGGTACTCGCGCTGGGCGACAGCGGCTACGAGGGCTTCTGCCGGGCCGGGCAGATCATCGACACCCGGCTCGAGCAGCTCGGCGCTGCGCGCCTCGCCCCGCGGGTGGACTGCGACGTCGACTTCGAGGAGCCCGCGTCGGCGTGGCTCGCCGAGGTCGTCTCCCGGCTGCGGGCGGTCGCCGATCACCTGGATCCCGGCGACGCCGCCGCAGTACCCGTCGCAGCCGCGCCCGCGATACCGTCGAAGCCGAAATCACGGTGGAACAAGAAGAACCCGTTCCCCTCCCGGCTCGTGGAGAACCGACTGCTCTCCGGAAGCGGAAGCGCCAAGGAGATCCGGCACGTCGAGTTCGACCTCGCCGACAGCGGGATCGAGTACGCGGCCGGCGACGCCCTGAACGTGATGCCCCGCAACGCGCCCGCCCTCGTCGACGCCGTCCTCGGGGCACTCGGCGCCACCCCTGACACCGACGTCGACGGCGCCCCGCTCGCGCCGCGGCTGACCACCGACTGGGAGATCTCCACGCCGTCGAAGGACCTGCTCAAGACGCTCGCCGAGCGCGCACCCGAGTCCGAGCTCGCCGCGGTCCTGGCGCGCGGAGAGCGGGAGACGCTCGACGCGTGGCTCTGGGGGCGGGACGTGCTCGACCTCCTGCACGCGTGCGAAGGCGCGCGCATCGATCCCGCGGAGCTCCCGGACCTGCTGCGGCCCCTGCAGCCGCGGGCGTACTCGATCTCGTCGAGCCCGCTGGCCAGCCCCGACCGCATCCACCTGACGGTGGCGGCGGTGCGGCACGGCGCGGAGGCGGGACGCGAGCACCAGGGGGTGTGCTCGACCTTCCTCGCCGACCGCTGTACCGAGACGGACGAGGTCGGGATCTCGTTGCAGCCCAACACCGCCTTCCGGGTGCCCGCCGACCCCGACCGGCCGATGATCATGGTCGGCCCCGGCACGGGCATCGCCCCGTTCCGGGCGTTCCTGCACGAACGCGCGGCATCGTCCGCGGCGGGCCGGAACTGGCTGCTGTTCGGCGACCAGCACCGGGCAAGCGACTACATCTACGCCGACGAGCTGGCCCGATTCACCGAGCAGGGCGTGCTGCACCGCCTCGACCTGGCCTTCTCCCGGGATCAGGCGGAGAAGATCTACGTGCAGACCCGCATGCTCGAGGCGGCGCGGGAACTCTATGCGTGGCTGGAGGACGGCGGCCATTTCTACGTGTGCGGCGATGCCTCGCGCATGGCCAAGGACGTGGACCGGGCGCTACGCGAGGTGATCGCCGGGCAGCGCGGCCGCGGCGCGGATGACGCCGACGAGTACGTCGCGACCCTCAAGCGGGAGAAGCGCTACGTGCGGGACGTCTACTGATGCGGCCCGCGTCCTGCCCCGGCTGCGGCCGCGGGCGATGCCCGCTGCAGCGGGCCCGGGGATGCGCGAGCGTCGAGGGCGCGACCGCGATCGACGTGGCCGGGGCGCTGCCCCTGCTCGATCGTGCGGTGGCGGTGACGGACTCGATGGTCGCCACCCTGGCGCACGAGGGCCGGTACTCTCCGCCGACCGTGCCCGGTGATCCGTTCGCGGTGCCCGCGGGGCGGATCGCGCTCCGGATCGCGCCCGACCGGGTAGTCGGCGCGATCACGGACGACGACGCTCCCGGGGGTCCGGCCGACGCCAGCATGGTCGGACTGGTCGACCGTCGCGGCGGAGCCCTCCATCGCACGTTCGTGACGGCCGAGCCGGATCGGATGGTGGTCCGCGCGCTCGGCCACCTCTCCCCCGCGGATCCGCACCGCGAGATCCTGTTCCCGTCGAGCGGCGACATCGGGCCCGAGCGGGCGGCACCTGCCCCACATGCTGATCCCGTCGATGCGATCCTCGCGGACGAGGGCGCGCGGCGCGTGCGTGGACTGTGTGCGCTCGGCGATCAGCGGTACTGTCAGATCCCACCGTCCCGTATCGCGCAGGTCCTCGAATTCCTCTGCGAGACCGGCATCCCCGTCGGAATCGCCGTGTTCGCGAGCGGCATCGCACAAGCCTGCAGCGGACGGATCGAGGCGGTCCTCCCCGAGGGACCGCGACTGCTCACCGGCTTCCACGACGCGGCCGTCGACATCGATCTCGCCCGCGTGGACAACTGCGCCGTGGTGCGCACCGCCGGCGACGAGCACGCCGCGGCGATCGAGCTCTACGACGCGAGCGGGGCGTGTTGCGCGCTCCTGACCCAGTTCGCCGGCGCGGACCGGATCGCCCGGCTCGAGTGGGATGCGGCCGCGGCGTCCCTGTGCGAAGCCACATAGCTTAGGCTCGCCTTCTTCACCGGTTCGAGACAGGGACATCGCATGGCCACATCAATGGATCGACGCACCGCACTCCGGCTGGGCTTCACCTCGCTCGCCTCCGTCACCGCCGCCGCGCTCGCCACCGCGTGCGGCACCGGGGGCGACGAGGGCGCGGCGCCCAGTAGCGCCGGCGCGGCCGCCGAGCCGGGCGCCTTCCCGGTCACGATCGAGCACCAGCACGGTACGACCACGCTGACCGCACCCCCGCAGCGGGTCGCGGTCGTGGGCATCGGCGACCAGGATTCGCTCCTGGCGCTGGGGATCACGCCCGTCCTCGTACCCGTCTGGACCGGCTCGACGGTTACCGGCGTCGGGCGATGGTCCCAGGAACTGGTGCACGGCTCACCGACCCGCTCCCGAACGCGACGAGCGCGTTCTCGCTCGAGCAGGTCGCGGCAGCGCGTCCCGATCTGATCCTGGCGGTGAACAACGCCATCACCGCGGAGCGCTATCAGCAGCTCAGCGCTATCGCCCCGACGGTGCTGCATGCGGCCGGCCAGACGGACTGGGCACTCCCCTGGCAGGACGTGACGCGCCGGGTGGGACGGGCGGTGGGCAGGCCGAAGCAGGCCGACGAGCTGATCGCCGGCGCAGAGGCCACCGTCGCGCGGGCCAAGGCGGCGAACCCGGCCTTGGCGGGGAAGACCGCGGTTCTCGTGATCCGGTGGAAGGACGGCAAACTGCGCGCCTTCGGCCCCGACGCCGCGCGGTTCCAGATTCTGCGCGGCTTGGGCTTCACCCCACCGGCGGCCCTCGCCGACAGGTTCGCGGGCGGCGCGCTCAACACCGAGCTCTCCGCCGAGAACTTCCACCTCCTCGATGCTGACGTCCTCGTGTTCGACAACTGGGAGCGCGACCGCGCGCAGGTGGAGGGCGAACCGGCGTTCGCCTCCCTCCCTGTCGTCGCGCAAAAGCGACTCGTCGGGCTGGATCCGGTGGTCAGCGACGCGCTCTCGATGCCGAACCCGGTGACGATCCCCTACGTCACGAACGACATCGTCGGCCGGCTGGCCGCCGTCCTCACGCGCTGACCGGGCCGGCCTGCGGGGTCACCGCCCGCAGGCCGACCGCGGCGACCATCACGATCGCGGCGACCGCCGCCCAGCCCAGCCAGGCGGGAGCACCGTCGGCGGCCCGGTCGTAGCCCCACCCGACCGCGAGCGACGCGACCAACGAAGCAGCGCCGCCGAGGGTGGCCAGCATCCCGTAGTGGGCGCCGAGATTCCGTTCCCCGGCGAGGATTCCAACGGCGTCGCGCAGCGGCGGCACGAGCAGCATCTGCCCGAGGTGCAACACCGCGATCCATGCCATCACCGCCGCCAGATGGCGGCCGTCCGGGTGTGCGGCCGTCGCGGCGGGGATGACGAACGACGCCCCCATGACACCGAGCCCCAACCCGACCGCGCGCCGGCGGCCCACCCTTCGGCCGACGGCGACAGCCGCCGGCTGACCGACGATGACGATCACCGCCGCTCCGGCGAAGACCCACCCGAGCCAGGCCTGCTTCCCCGCCCGCAGCAGCTCCACCGGCAGAACGATGTAGATCAGGCCGTAGGCGCCGAGCTGTACCGAGCCGAACGCGGCGAGCAGCATGAAGCGGCCGTTGCCGGTCACCGTCCGCCAGGCGACGGCGAGCTTCGCGCCCGCATCGCCCGGGGCGGCATCGTGCGGCAGGAACCGCCAGAATCCCACCCACATGCCCACGAAGAGCAGGGCCGAGACGAGGGTGACGGCGGCGAACGGCGCCCAGATCAACGCCGCTCCGAGCGCGGGACCGACGACGTTCCCGGCGCGGCTGCACATCTGCTCCAGACCGAACAGCTCCGCCCGCGGGAGCACCCCGTCGTCCTCGAGCCGACGGCCCCAGGCCGCGTCGGTGGACTCGACCGCGGGCGCGAACAGCGCGGCAGCGAAACCGGTGAGCACTGTCCCCACGACCACCGAGACGACCCCGCCGGCGAACGCGAGGACGACGAAACCCACCACCCGCATGGCGATGCCGGACAGGATCATCCGGCGCGCGCCGAATCTGTCCGACAGCGCACCGCCCACGAAGAACATGCCTTGCTGGGAGAAGGTGCGCAGCCCGAGAACCAGGCCGATCATCGCGCCCGTCATCCCGAGTGCGCCGAGATGCCCGGCCAGGAACGGGACGACGAGGTAGAAGCCGACGTTGAACAGGAAGAAGGAGGCGAGCAGCAGGTGCACCGTGGCCGGCAGACGTCGGATCCGCGCGACAGTGGGCATCCGCCGAGCCTAGCGGGGCGCGGGTTCCGCTCAGGCCGGCTGCTTCTCCGCGAGCCGCGCTGCCTCGTCGAACTCGGCGTCGACGGCAGCGTCGGGCTTGTAGGTGGCGAGGCTGACGCCGACCGCGACCACCAGGTTGGCGAGGAAGCCGGGCACGATCTCGTAGAGCTCGAAGGGCGGCCACTGGCCCCAGACGAAGGCGACGGC
Organism: Tsukamurella sp. M9C; assembly: GCF_020169415.1. Classification (GTDB taxonomy): domain Bacteria; phylum Actinomycetota; class Actinomycetes; order Mycobacteriales; family Mycobacteriaceae; genus Tsukamurella. The sequence continues at coordinate 1,769 of NZ_JAIULG010000004.1, read as the reverse complement.
CGCGCCGACGATGAGGCCCGCCAACGCACCCGGGGCGGTGAGCTTGCGCCAGAACAGCGCGAGCAGCACGACCGGGCCGAACGAGGAGCCGAAGCCGGCCCAGGCGAAGCCGACGAGCTCGAGGATGCTGTCCGACGGATCGATCGCGAGCAGCACCGCGATCACCGCGACGATGAGCACCCCGAGCCGCCCGAGGCGCACGTACGTCTTGTCGCTGATCTCCGTGTCGCGGCCCGACTTCTCCGCGAAGATCTTGAACAGGTCCTCCACCAGCGCCGACGAGCACACGACCAGCTGCGAGGACACCGTCGACATGATCGCGGCGAGGACGGCGGCGAGCACCAGGCCCGCGACGAACGGGTGGAACAGGATCTGCGCGAGCACGAGGAAGACGGTCTCGGGGTCCTTGGGCGCCTTCTCGGGATGGAGCGCGAAGTAGGCGATGCCGATGAATGCGGTGGAGATGGCACCGAGCGCGGTGGCGACCATCCAGCTGATGCCGAACCGGCGGGCGGTGGAGGCCTCCTGCGGCGAGCGCAGCGCCATGAACCGCACGATGATGTGGGGCTGACCGAAGTAGCCGAGGCCCCACGCGGCCGCCGAGATGATGCCGAGGGCGGTGCCGCCCGCGAACAGGCTGAAGAAGGTCGGGTTCACGGAGTTCACGGTGTCGACGGTGACCGCCGGTCCGCCCACCTCGATGAGGGCGACGATCGGCACGGCGACGAGGGCGGCGAGCATCAGCAGGCCCTGCGCGACGTCGGTGAGGGTGGCGCCGAGGAAGCCGCCGAAGAGCGTGTAGACCATCGTCACCACGGCGACGATGAGCATGCCGTGGATGTACTGCACGCCGAAGGTGCTGTCGAAGAACTTGCCGGCGGCGACCATGCCGCTGGAGACGTAGAACGTGAAGAAGACCAGGATGATGAGGCCGCAGACGATGCGTAGCGACCGCGAGCCGTCGCGCAGCCGGTGCTCGAGGAAGCTCGGGATCGTGATCGAGTTGCCCGCGACCTCGGTGTACGAGCGCAGCCGCGGCGCGACGAACTTCCAGTTGAGCCACGCGCCGATCGTCAGGCCGATCGCGATCCAGGACTCCACGAGGCCCTTGGCGTAGATCGCGCCGGGCAGGCCCATCAGCAGCCAGCCGGACATGTCCGACGCGCCCGCGCTGAGCGCGGCGACCCACGGTTTGAGGCCGCGCCCCGCCAGCATGTAGTCGTCGAGGTTGTCGCGCGTCTTCCGGTACGCACTCCAACCGATGTACAACATGGCTGCGAAGTACAGGGTTACTGCGATCGTCTGATAGGTCTGGTCAGACACTAGGGGGTCTCCTCAGGTCCAGGAACCGAAACTCGCCGTTCGTACATGGTCTATACAACCAGCGAAATCCCAGTACGGTGAACTGATCTCGCACGAAGTCAGTCATGCGGAATGATAAGCTCGGCCACGATTTTCTGCGGCGCTTTCTTCAGGCGCCCCTCGATCACCACGACCCACACCCTAGGAGGGTTCGACCTTGACCGACGGGACGCGCATCGGTGCGGTACTGCGACGCGGATCGATCGGGGTGGTCACCTTGCTGGTGTCGGGAGCCCTTCTGACGCCCGCGTTCGCGTCGGGCGCGCCGACCACCCCGGCACCGTCGCCGAAGCCCGCTTCGCCGAGCACGCCGACGAAGCCGAGCGCGACCCCGAAGCCCGCGCCGGGCGCACCGTCGACGCCCGCCAAGCCGAGCGCGCCGACGCCCGCCCCCACGCAGACCCCCG
>NZ_JAIULG010000049.1 GCF_020169415.1 Tsukamurella sp. M9C | reverse complement strand
CAGGTGGGCAGGGTCGTGGGCGGCCTCGACATGGCCCAGATCGGGCCGATGTCGCGCGCGGGCGCGGACGACTTCGTCGCGTCGATGCCGGTGATGCTGGGGGACGCCAACGACTATCTCGACGCGAAGCTCGACATCCGCACGACGATGGTGCAGAAGATGGCGGCGATGACCCCCGACGAGTTCGAGGGCGTGCTCCGCCCGGCGTTCCAGGCGGACGAGAAGACGCTCATCATGGTGGGCGCGATCCTCGGCTTCCTCGTCGGTGAACTGCAGGTTCTGATGGTGGAGCATCTCACCCACTGAATTGTCCGAACACCGCCCTTGAGTGCTAGCACTCCCATCGGTAGAGTGCTAAGTGGTTCGTGTGCGCGGGGAGATCCGCGCGCACAAGGTGACGCCGGCACCCGCGACGACGGCTGTGACTTTCGGGCCACCCTGACATACAGAAGATTTTCCACACATGGAGGCGAACTGTGGCGAGCGTGAACATCAAGCCGCTTGACGACAAGATCCTGGTGAAGGCCACCGAGGCCGAGACCACCACCGCGTCGGGCCTGGTCATCCCGGACACCGCCAAGGAGAAGCCGCAGACCGGCACCGTCGTCGCCGTGGGCGAGGGCCGCGTGACGGAGCAGGGCAACCGGGTTCCGACCGGCATCAACGAGGGCGACACCGTGCTGTTCAGCAAGTACGGCGGCACCGAGTTCAACTACGACGGCGAGGAGTACCTCGTGCTCTCCGCGCGCGACGTCCTGGCCGTCATCGGCAAGTAACGGCGCACACGTGCGAATTCCGGACCGCCCCGCCCCTGGGAATCAGCCCGGGACGGGGCGGTCCGGCCGTTTCCGCAGAGCTTGAGGAGCTTTGAAACATGGCTAAGCAAATCGCATTCGACGAGTCGGCGCGCCGCAGCCTGGAGGCCGGTGTCGACGAGCTCGCCGACGCGGTCAAGGTCACCCTCGGCCCCCGTGGCCGCCACGTGGTGCTGGCGAAGGCCTTCGGCGGCCCCGTCGTCACCAACGACGGCGTGACCATCGCCAAGGAGATCGAGCTGGAGGACCCGGTCGAGAACCTGGGCGCCCAGCTGGTGAAGTCCGTGGCGACCAAGACCAACGACATCGCCGGCGACGGCACCACGACCGCCACCGTGCTCGCACAGGCGATCGTCAAGGAGGGCCTGCGCAACGTCGCGGCCGGCGCCAACCCGATCGAGTTCGGCAAGGGCATCGGCGCGGCGGCGGACAAGGCCGCCGAGATCCTGGTCTCGCAGGCCACCCCGGTCGACGGCGAGAAGGCGATCGCGCAGGTCGCGACCGTCAGCTCGCGCGACGCGGAGCTGGGCGCGATGATCGGCTCCGCGATGACCAAGGTCGGCGCCGACGGCGTCGTCACGATCGAGGAGAGCTCGGGCGTCGAGACCGACGTCGTCGTGACCGAGGGCGTGCAGTTCGACAAGGGCTACATCTCCCCGAACTTCGTCACGGACCTCGAGGAGCGCAAGGTCGTCTTCGACGACGCCCTGGTGCTGCTGGTCCGCGACAAGATCACGTCGCTGCCCGACTTCCTGCCACTGCTCGAGAAGATCCTCGAGACCGGCAAGCCGGTGCTGATCGTCGCCGAGGACGTCGAGGGCGAGCCCCTGTCGACCCTGGTGCTCAACACCCTGCGCAAGACCATCCGCGCCGTCGCCGTGAAGGCGCCGTTCTTCGGTGATCGCCGCAAGGCCTTCCTCGAGGATCTCGCCATCGTCACCGGCGGCACCGTCATCAACACCGACCTGGGCCTGAGCCTGGCCACGGCCGGCATCGACCTGCTGGGCAGCGCCCGGCGCGTCGAGGTGACCAAGGACGCCACCACCATCGTCGACGGTGCCGGCTCCTCGGAGGACGTCAAGCAGCGCGCGGCGCAGATCAAGGCCGAGATCGAGAACAGCGACTCCGACTGGGACCGCGAGAAGCTCTCCGAGCGCCTCGCGAAGCTGGCCGGCGGCGTGGCCGTGATCCGCGTGGGTGCGCACACCGAGACCGAGCTCAAGGAGCGCAAGCACCGCGTCGAGGACGCCGTCTCCGCCGCGCGCGCCGCGGTCGAGGAGGGCATCGTCTCCGGCGGCGGCACCGCGCTGGTCAAGGTCAGCGCGCAGCTGGCCGACCTCGAGGACGGCGCCGAGGGCGACTTCAAGCTGGGCGTGCGTGCCTTCCGGCGCGCGCTCACCGCCCCGCTGTACTGGATCGCCACCAACGCCGGCGAGGACGGTGCGGTCATCGTCAACCAGGTGACCGAGACCGGCAAGGGCTTCAACGCCGCCACGCTGGTCTTCGGCGATCTCATCGCCGACGGCGTCATCGACCCGGTGAAGGTCACCCGCAGCGCCGTGGTGAACGCCGCGTCGGTGGCGCGGATGATCCTCACCACCGAGGTCACCGTCGTCGACAAGCCGGCCGAGCAGGCCGAGGACGCGCACGCGGGCCACTCCCACTAGGAGCGGCTCCCGAGCTCGCGCAGAACGGAGCGCCCCCGACCGGCCGGTCGGGGGCGCTCCTGCGTTCCGTGGGGCGTCAGCCCGCGATGCGGCTGGTCTTGACCCGCGACTTCGACGCGAGGGCTGCGCGCTCCGACTCCGACAGGCCGCCCCAGATCCCGTAGGGCTCGGCGACGGTGATCGCGTGCGCGCGGCACTGGGCGAGGACGGGGCACGTCCGGCACAGCTCCTTGGCGCGCCGCTCGCGCTGCGCACGAGCCCGGCCGCGCTCGCCGTCGGGATGGAAGAACACCGAGCTGTCGACCCCGCGACACACGCCGTGCATCTGCCAGTCCCAGAAGTCCGAGTTGGGACCGGGGAGCTCGTTGGGTTGAGGCATGCGCATTCTCCAAACACTCGGCGGTCTCGCGGGCGTGGAAACGTCGTTGTTCCTCTCGCGCTCTCACCGTAGGCAGTTCGCTAGACGAAGGTCAACCCGCTCGGGGGTATCCGGGGGGTGATTCGATCAGCGTGAGAATTAACGTCGTGTTCATTCATCCCGGCGGTATGCATCCTGGGAATTGCGACCGTGAACCGAGTGTCCTGTGAGGGATTCCTGCAGGTGATGCTATGTTTCGATTTATCGTACGCCGTAACGATGGATGGTTCGGTGGCGGTCGACGGGCCGGAATCGCCTTACATGCCGGTAACGTCAACGCCTGTGAACGGCCTCCGTGCGCCATTGTCACGCCTGCAAATTCTGGAAGGTTAAATCTTTGGAAACTGGACAGTCGGGCGCCTCCACGGAGGCGCTCCTCGTGGCGGCGTTCGGAACGGACTGCGGTCCCGTCGGGCCGCTCGACGGTCCGCAGGGACGGGTGTGGCTGCGGGCGGTGGCGCTGGCCGGCGCCGGGCGGTTCGCCGCCGCGCGCGCCCTCACCGCGGGGGTGTCCGACGGTTCCTTCGGTTCCGCCGCCCGGTGTCTCGAGGCGTCGATGCTGCGGCAGTCCGGCCGGCACCGCGCCGCCACGGTTCCCGACGGCGCCGCGTTGGCGATTGCATACACAGGGTATGAACAACCTGTGTACGGCATGAGCGTGGCATTGACGATCGACGCGACGGTGGGGCTCGCGGCGGACGCCCTGGGGACCGGACGGTACGCCCTCAGTGCGCGGCTCCTCTCGCGCGCCGACGAGCACCTCGCGGCATACGACGCCGGTGCGGCCGCGACGGCCGGGTCCGACGGTGCGCCGTCGGGGCAGGTCCCGTGGTGGACGGTGCCCCGCGCCCGGCTGCGCCGGGACTGGGTGGCCGCAGAGCTCGCCGTGTACTCCGGGGACACCGCGGGCGCGGCGGACGCCGTCGACGCCCTGCTCACGGCCGATCCGGGACCGGGCCGCCCGCGTCATCACGCGAAGACGCTCCTCATCGCGGGCGCCGCGGCGATGGCCTCGGGGCAGGCCGACCGGGCCGCGGAACTTGTCGAGAACGCGTACCGGGTCGCCACCGAGTCGGTGTTGAATCCTCTAAGGTGGGCCGGTGCGAAAATGATGAGCGGCACGTCAGGGGAGGAGCGGGGCGCGGGGGCGGCACGGATCGCGGCTGCTCTGGAGGAGGAATGGGTTCGTGATGGCGCGGATCTGGCAGGGGTGTAACGGCGGAATGCAGGCTGGCGATGAATCTGACAGGTGAGGAGCTCGACCGGGCCGTGCGCGAAGCAGCGCAGGGCGACAGGTCTGCGCTCGCAGATGTTCTCGACACCATCCGACCCCTCGTCGTGCGGTACTGCCGTGCGCGGGTCGGGGGCGGCGAGCGTCACTCGCTGTCGGCTGAGGATCTCGCGCAGGAGGTGTGCATGGCTGTGATGACGGCGCTGCCCCGTTATCAGGACCAGGGGCGTCCCTTCATGGCGTTCGTGTACGGCATCGCCGCGCACAAGGTCGCGGACGGCTTCCGGAACGCTTCGCGTAACAAATCCGACCCCGTGGGCGAGATTCCAGAGAGAGCGTCGCTGGAAGGCGGGCCCGAGAGCCACGCGCTCGCCACCGAGGCGAGCCGTGACATGGCCCGACTGCTCAGCACGCTCCCCGAGAAGCAGCGCGAGATCCTGATCCTCCGCGTGGTCGTCGGCCTGTCGGCCGAGGAGACCGCGGAGGCCGTGGGCGGTACCGCCGGTGCCGTTCGCGTGGCCCAGCACCGCGCGCTGACCAAGCTGAAGAACCAGATCGCGAAAGAAGGTGAGAACTGACATGGCCGACGAGAACAACAGGGGCGACAACCACGGGGGCTTCGACCCGCACGACCCCGAGCGCACGGCCGCTCACCGTCTGGGTCCGCCGATGCGCCCGATGCGGCCCGGTGCACCTCGCGACCTGGGAGCCGACGACACCGGCTTCGTCGACCGCGTCACCGACGACGGCGCGCCCGTCGACGTGGCCGCGGTCCGCCGCGACGACGACCTGATCGAGGCGCTCGCGGCCGGCGGTGCCGTCACCACCGCGGATCAGACCGAGTTCGCTCTCGCGTCGCTGCTCGCGGACTGGCGCGACCATCTCGTCGACCGACGGGCCGGCCGGGACCGGCGTGGTGACGATCTCGTCGCGCCAGTCCGCGAGCCCGGGCGACGGTGCGCTGTGGAGCGTCAAGGAGGTCGTCTTCTCGGACGCCGCCTCGCAGACGATCGCCACCTCGGAGGCGAAGGCGCAGCTCGAGAGTGCGGACAACGCGATCGACTCCAGCAACCAGGCGGAGGCGCAGGCCGCGCTGGTCAGCGCGCGTCAGCAGGCCGCGAAGGTGAAGAACGAGAAGGACCGCGCCGCGCTCGAGGAGCGGATCCGCGCCGCGGAGGCGCGCGCCGGGCTGCCGGTCGGATCGACCGACCTGCCCACCTCGACGCGCCCGCCGTCACCGTCGCCCTCGCCGTCGGTTCCGCCGACGTCGACGACGGAGCCGACGGTCACGCTGCCGACGGAGCCGACCCGCCCGACGACGCCGACGTACCCGACCCGGCCGACCACGCCGACGACGACGGTGCCGACCACGACGCCGGAGCCGACGACCACGACGCCGACCACCACGACGGCGCCGACGACGACCACGGCCCCGACCTCCGCGACGGAGCCCACGACGCCGACGACGACCACGACGCGGCCCCGGCCGACCGCCACGACGACGACCACGACGGCCGCGGCCGGGTCGATCCTGACGGTCGTGCCGGAGGACTGGCTCCCGCGGTAGCGACCGCATGACGAACAGCGAAGGCCCCCACCGCGCGGTGGGGGCCTTCGCCGTGTCCGGGTGCGACTAGCGCCGGATCACTCCTCGTTCGCGAGGTTCATCGCCGCATCGGCGTAGCCGCGGCAGTAGTCCCACGTGACGTAGGCGTCGGGCGCCGGATCGTAGGCGGGCTCGTGCGGGCGGACGGTGCCGTCGACGAGCAGCTGCAGCAGGTTCGCGCGCAGCATGTCCCAGTCGTGGTAGTGATCTTCCTGACAGTCGTCGCAGCAGATCACCAGGCCGCGGACGCCGCGGTGCGCGAGCAGCGCCTCGTAGACGGAGAGGTCCGCGAGGTCCTCCTCGACGGCGAGTCGTTCGGCGGGATCGAGGGGCTGACCAGGGTCGAGCGAGTCCAGCGCGGCCGTCGGGTCGCTCGGGTCGTCGGCGAACGGGTCCGGCGGGAGGCCGGGAGGAAGATTGTTGCGCACGCCCCCACGGTACGCAGGAATGACCGGGGAAGGCCAGTCACACGCGCGTGACGAGCACAGGAATCCGCCGCGTACCATGGATACATGACGCGCTCCGCCTCTCCCGCGCCCGCACCCGGCAACGTTTTCATCGGGGGCGACGACCCCGCGAAGGTGGCGATGCTCGGCCTCACCTTCGACGACGTCCTCCTCGTTCCCGCCGCCTCCGACGTGATCCCGTCGGGGGTCGACATCTCCACCAAGCTCACCCGCGAGATCACGCTCAAGGTGCCGCTGATCAGCTCCGCGATGGACACCGTCACGGAGGCCCGCATGGCCATCGCGATGGCCCGCAACGGCGGCATGGGCGTGCTCCACCGCAACCTCTCCATCGAGGCGCAGGCGCAGCAGGTCGAGACGGTCAAGCGCTCCGAGGCCGGCATGGTCACCGATCCCGTGACCTGCAGCCCGTCGAACACGCTGCGCGAGGTCGACGAGATGTGCGCCCGGTTCCGCATCTCCGGCCTGCCCGTCACGGACGAGAAGGGCACGCTGGTCGGCATCATCACCAATCGCGACATGCGCTTCGAGGTCGACTTCGACCGCCCCGTCGCCGAGGTGATGACGAAGACGCCGCTGATCACCGCGCAGGAGGGCGTCACCGCCGAGGCCGCGCTGGGCCTGCTGCGCCGGCACAAGATCGAGAAGCTGCCCATCGTCGACGGCAGCGGCAAGCTGACCGGCCTGATCACGGTCAAGGACTTCGTCAAGACCGAGCAGCACCCGAACGCGACCAAGGACTCCGACGGCCGCCTGCTGGTCGGCGCCGCGGTCGGCGCCGGCGACGAGGCGTGGGAGCGCGCGATGGCGCTGCGCGACGCCGGCGTCGACGTGCTGGTGGTCGATTCGGCGCACGGCCACTCGAGCGGCGTGCTCAACATGATCGAGAAGCTCAAGCTCGAGCTGGGCGACGACGTGCAGCTCATCGGCGGCAACGTCGCCACCCGCGGCGGCGCGGCGGCGCTGGTCGCGGCCGGCGTCGACGGTGTCAAGGTGGGCGTGGGCCCCGGCTCGATCTGCACCACCCGCGTGGTCGCCGGCGTCGGCGCCCCGCAGATCACGGCCATCCTCGAGGCGACCGCGGCGTGCGCGCCGGCCGGCGTCCCGGTCATCGCCGACGGCGGCCTGCAGTTCTCGGGCGACGTGGCGAAGGCCCTCGCGGCCGGTGCTTCGACGGCGATGCTCGGCTCGCTGCTCGCGGGCACCGCGGAGTCGCCGGGCGAGCTGATCCTCGTCGGCGGGAAGCAGTTCAAGAGCTACCGCGGCATGGGCAGCCTCGGCGCCATGCAGGGCCGCGGCCAGGCCAAGTCCTACTCCAAGGACCGCTACTTCCAGGACGACGTGCTCTCCGAGGACAAGCTGGTTCCCGAGGGCATCGAGGGTCGCGTGCCCTTCCGCGGCCCGCTCGGCTCGGTGATCCACCAGCTCACCGGCGGCCTCCGCGCGGCCATGGGCTACACCGGCAGCCAGACCATCGAGGACCTCAACCGCGCCCAGTTCGTGCAGATCACCGCGGCGGGTCTGAAAGAATCGCACCCGCACGACATCACGATGACGGTCGAGGCGCCGAACTACACGCGCTAGAACCCTGCTGAACAGGCACATTCGGAGCGGTCGCTCCGGAACCGGAAGGACTGAGCGCGTTGCGCGACATGGTTGAGATCGGCATGGGCCGCACGGCCCGGCGCACCTACGAGCTGCAGGACGTGAACATCGTCCCCTCGCGGCGCACCCGTTCCTCGAAGGAGGTGTCCACCGCCTGGCAGCTCGACGCGTACCGCTTCGACACCCCGATCCTCTCGCACCCGACGGACGCGATCGGCTCGCCGGAGTTCGCGATCGAGCTCGGCAAGCTGGGCGGCCTGGGCGTGCTCAACGCGGAGGGCCTGTTCTCCCGGCACCGCGACGCGGAGGCCCAGCTGGAGCAGGTCGTCGAGCTCGCCGCGTCCGACATCACCGGCATCGCGGCGATCCGCCGCCTGCAGGAGCTGCACGCCGCGCCGCTCGATCCCGAGCTGCTGGCCGCGGCCGTCGGCCGGGTCCGGGACGCCGGGGTGACGGTGGCGGTCCGCGTCTCTCCGCAGCGCGCCCGCGAGCTGACGCCGGTGCTGGTCAAGGCGGGCATCGACCTGCTGGTCATCCACGGCACGATCATCTCCGCCGAGCACGTCTCCAACGAGGAGTCGGCGGGGGAGCCGCTCAACCTGAAGACCTTCATCGGCGACCTCGACGTCCCCGTCGTCGCGGGCGGCGTGAGCGATCACCGCACTGCGCTGCACCTGATGCGCACGGGCGCCGCCGGCGTCATCGTGGGCTACGGCTCGGCCGAAGGCGCGACCACCACCCGTGAGGTGCTCGGCATCGGCGTGCCGATGGCGACGGCGATCGCGGACGCCGCGGCCGCCCGCCGGGACTACCTCGACGAGACCGGCGGCCGGTACGTGCACGTGATCGCCGACGGCGACATCTACAGCTCCGGCGACGTCGCCCGCGCGATCGCGTGCGGCGCCGACGCCACGATGCTGGGCGCGCCGCTGGCGATCGCCGCCGAGGCGCCGGGCAAGGGCTGGTACTGGCCGTCGGTGGCCGCACACCCGTCGATGCCGCGCGGCGCGGTCGCGCCCGCGCAGCTCGGTGGCCTGGACGCGGGGGAGGGTGCCGCCGCCGGCACCGCCCCGTCGCTCTCGACCATCCTCACCGGCCCGTCGACGGAGCCGAACGGCCAGTTGAACCTGGTCGGCGGCCTGCGCCGGTCGATGGCCAAGGCCGGCTACAGCGAGCTCAAGGAGTTCCAGAAGGTGGGGCTCAACGTCGCGTACTGAGCGCGAAGCCCTGTTATTGAGTGGGGTTTAGTAGTACCGTTACCCGTCAGTAGGGCCGTTTCAGCCGCGGCCCGGTGACACATGTCCGCCACGGACGGGTGAGGGGTTCCAGATGGCCAAGGCAGTCGGGCAGAAGTCGGGCGACCACTTCGACGTGCTCGTGATCGGGTCCGGGTTCGGCGGCAGCGTCACGGCGCTGCGCCTGACGGAGAAGGGCTACCGCGTCGGCGTGCTCGAGGCCGGTCAGCGCTTCGAGGACGAGGACTTCGCCGAGAGCACCTGGAACCTCAAGAAGTTCGTCTGGGCGCCGAAGATGGGCCTTTATGGCATCCAGCGGATCCACCTGCTCAACGACGCCGTGGTCCTCGCCGGCGCCGGCGTGGGCGGCGGCTCGCTGAACTACGCGAACACGCTCTACAAGCCGCCCGCGCCGTTCTTCAACGACCCGCAGTGGAAGCACATCACCGACTGGGACGACGAGCTCAGCCCGTTCTACGATCAGGCCCGCCGCATGCTCGGCGTGGTGAAGAACCCGCACGAGACCCCGTCGGACCGCGTGATCAAGCAGATCGCGGAGGAGATGGGCGTCGCGGACACGTTCACCGAGACCCCGGTGGGCGTGTACTTCAACCAGCCGGGCCGCACCGACGCGGACCCGTTCTTCGGCGGCGCCGGCCCCGCCCGCACGGGCTGCACCGAGTGCGGCCAGTGCATGTCGGGCTGCCGCGTGGGCGCCAAGAACACGCTGATGAAGAACTACATCCACCTCGCGGAGGCGGGCGGCGCCCGCTTCATCCCGATGACGACGGTGACCGCGCTGCGCGAGGGCCGCAAGGGCGTCTGGGAGGTGTCGACGGTGCGCACCGGTGCCGTCGCGCGCAAGAACCGGACCGTCTACACGGCCGACAACGTGGTCTTCGCCGCCGGCACCTGGGGCACGCAGACGCTGCTGCACTCGCTCAAGGACACCGGCGCGCTGCCGCAGCTCTCGGACCGGCTCGGCGTGCTCACCCGCACCAACTCCGAGTCGATCCTGGGCTCGGCGCGCACGGTCGCAGATCCGTCGCAGGACCTCTCGCAGGGCGTCGCGATCACCAGCTCCTTCTACCCGACGCCCGACACCCACATCGAGCCCGTCCGCTACGGCCCCGGCCGTAACGCCATGGGCCTGCTGCAGACCCTGCTCGTCGACGGCGGCGAGAAGCGCACGCGCCTCGGCGGCTTCCTCAAGGGCCTCGCCAAGAAGCCCACGGACCTCAAACTGCTGCTCACGCAGAAGGACTGGGGTCAGCGCGTGCTGATCCTGCTGGTGATGCAGAGCCTCGACAACTCGATCACCACGTACACCAAGAAGATCCCCGGCTCGAAGAAGCGGCGCATGGTCTCCAAGCAGGGCCACGGCGCGCCGAACCCGACGTGGATCCCCGCGGGCAACGAGGCCGCGCGGATCGGCGCGGAGAAGCTGAACGGCGTGGCCGGCGGTACCTGGGGTGACATCTTCAACGTCCCGATGACCGCCCACTTCCTCGGTGGCGCAGCGATTTCGGAGACGCCCGAGACCGGCGTCATCGACCCGTACCACCGCATCCACAACTACCCGTCGCTGTTCGTGGTCGACGGTGCCGCCATCTCCGCGAACCTCGGCGTCAACCCGTCGCTGTCGATCGCGGCCCAGGCCGAGCGCGCCGCGTCGCTGTGGCCGAACAAGGGGGAGCAGGACCCGCGCCCTGCGCAGGGCGCCGGCTACCAGCGCATCGCGCCGACCGCGCCGAAGGCGCCCGCCGTGCCCGCGGGCGCGCCCGGCCAGCTGCTGCTGCCGCTGCCGAAGGTGCGTCCGGCACAGGAGGCGCCGGCGCAGCAGGACGCGGACTCCCAGGCCTGACGGTCCGCGCCGCTACCCTCGGTGTCATGACGCGAGTCGACGAGATCGTGGCCGAGCTGGCGGCGCTGGAGGACCCGAAGGCGCGGGCCGTCAACGAGCGGCACGGCGACCCGCACGGGGTGAACCTGACGAAGCTGCGGGCGCTGGCGAAGTCCCTCGGCACCGACCGCGAGCTGGCGGGCGAGCTGTGGGACTCGGGCGACGTGGCCGCGCAGCTGGTGGCCCTGCTCATCGCGAAGCCGAAGCAGTTCACCGCGGACGAGCTGGACGCGATGCTGCGCACCGCGCGCAGCGACAAGGCGCACGACTGGCTGCTGAACTACCTGGTGAAGAAGTCGGCGCACGCCTCCGCTCTGCGGGAGCGGTGGTGGGGCGACGCCGACCCGCGGGTCCGCGCGGCCGGCTGGGCGCTCACGACGCACGCGGTGACCACCGCCGACCTCGACCGGGACGCGCTGCTCGACACCATCGCCCGCGAGATGCGCGACGCGGAGCCGAAGCTGCAGTGGGCCATGAACGAGACCCTCGCGACCATCGGCATCGAGGACGAGTCCCGCCGTGCCCGCGCCGTCGCCATCGGCGAGGACCTGCAGGTGCTCGCGGACTACCCGGTGTCGAAGGGCTGCACCTCGCCCTTCGCGCCGATCTGGATCGCCGAGATCGTCCGCCGCCGGGAGGCCTAGACCCCGCGTTATCAGGGCCGGAACCGGGAGAAACCCTGATGACCGCGGCGGTCCCGGCGCCGTAGCGTGACCGCATGTCCGCAGGATTCCCCCTCGTCACAGTCCTCATCCGGCCCGACGACGAGCCGCGCGTCACCGCGTCGATCGCCGACCGGCTGGGCGCGGGTTCGGCCTTGTTCGAGTTCGCGAGCTCCCCGGAGGACCCCTCGCTGCTGCGGCAGTGGGCGATCGAGCACCCCGGGACCCCGTCCGCCGATCGACGGTGCCGGGTGCTCTGGGCCCGGTTCGACGAGGCCGACGTCCACCGGGTCGCCGAGGCGGCGATCGACGTTCTCTCCCCGCACGCGCGGGGAGAGAACGAGGCGATCCTCGCCGGCCGCCGGGTCCGCGTCACGCCCGACGAGTTCCCCTGGTACGCCCACGTGCCGCTCTGGGAGCTCGTGGACGTGCCGTGATGTCCCGCCCTCTGTCGGAACGCGGCCCCGCCCGCGACTAGACTGAGCCGGGTGACGGACTCCTCACCCAACCCGGTTCTGGTCGTCGACTTCGGCGCGCAGTACGCGCAGCTGATCGCGCGCCGCGTCCGCGAGGCGCGGATCTACTCGGAGGTGGTGCCGCACACCATCACCGCCGAGGAGGTGCGCGCCAAGAACCCCGCCGCCATCGTGCTGTCGGGGGGCCCCGCGTCGGTCTACGCGGAGGACGCGCCCAACCTCGATCCCGCGGTCTTCGACCTCGGCGTCCCGGTCTTCGGCATCTGCTACGGCTTCCAGATGATGGCCCGGGCCCTCGGCGGCACCGTTGCCAACACGGGCGGGCGCGAGTTCGGGCGCACCACCCTCACCCCCCAGGGCGACGGTGTCCTCCACGTGGGGCTCCCGGCCGAGCAGCCGGTGTGGATGAGCCACAACGACGCCGTGCAGGTCGCGCCCGAGGGCTTCGCGACGGTGGCGTCGACCCCCGGCGCCCCGGTCGCGGCGTTCGAGAACGTCGGCAAGCAGATGGCCGGCGTCCAGTACCACCCCGAGGTCCTGCACAGCCCGCACGGCCAGGAGGTGCTCACGCGCTTCCTGTACGAGATCGCCGGGCTGAAGCCCACCTGGACCGCGGCGAACATCGCCGAGCAGCTCATCGAGGACGTCCGCGCCCAGGTCGGTGACGGTCTGGCGCTGTGCGCGCTGTCCGGCGGCGTGGACTCCGCCGTCGCGGCCGCGCTGGTGCAGAAGGCTATCGGCGACCGTCTGACCTGTGTCTTCGTCGATCATGGGCTGCTGCGGCAGGGCGAGCGCGAGCAGGTGCAGCAGGACTTCGTGGAGGCGACGGGCGCGCGCCTGATCACCGTCGACGCTGAGGACACCTTCCTCGGGCACCTCAAGGGCGTCTCCGATCCCGAGGAGAAGCGCAAGATCATCGGCCGCGAGTTCATCCGGTCGTTCGAGGACGTCGTCTCCGAGGCGCTGGGCGCGCGGGCGGCCGAGGGCCACACCATCGACTTCCTCGTCCAGGGCACGCTGTACCCCGACGTGGTGGAGTCGGGCGGCGGCGCCGGCACGGCGAACATCAAGAGCCATCACAACGTGGGCGGCCTGCCGGAGGACCTCGAGTTCACGCTCGTCGAGCCGCTGCGCCTGCTGTTCAAGGACGAGGTCCGCGCGGTCGGCCGCGAGCTGGGCCTGCCGGAGGAGATCGTCGGCCGCCAGCCCTTCCCCGGGCCGGGCCTGGCGATCCGCATCGTCGGCGAGGTCACCAAGGACCGGCTCGACCTGCTGCGCAAGGCCGACGCGATCGCGCGCGAGGAGCTCACCGCCGCGGGGCTCGACGGCACCATCTGGCAGTGCCCGGTCGTGCTGCTCGCCGACGTCCGCAGCGTGGGCGTGCAGGGCGACGGCCGAACCTACGGCCACCCGATCGTGCTGCGCCCGGTCAGCTCCGAGGACGCGATGACCGCGGACTGGACGCGGGTGCCCTACGAGACTCTCGAGATCATCTCCACCCGTATCACGAACGAGGTCGAAGAGGTCAACCGCGTGGTGCTCGACGTGACGAGCAAGCCGCCGGGGACCATCGAGTGGGAATAGCGGTCACGATCTGACCGGTGCCGCCGGTACCGTCGTTGCCATGACGATTCTGGTGACGGGTGCAACGGGCAACATCGGACGGAAAGTGGTCGACGAGCTGGTGGCGAGGGGTGTCACGGACATCCGGGCGTTGACCACCAACCCCGCGAAGGCGGCGCTGCCGAGCGGGGTGGAGGCCTTCAGCGGTTTCATCGGCAAGCCGGAGACGCTCGACGGCGCCTTCGAGGGCGTGACCGGGATGTACCTCGCGCCGTACGAGCCCACGGCGGCGGAGGTGCTGCGCCGGGCCAAGGACGCGGGCGTCCAGTACGTGGTCGCCACCTCCGGGAGTGCGCACTGGCAGGCGCTCACCGACACGATCCTGGCGAGCGGCATCGACGTGACCGTCCTGGGGCCGGGCGAGTTCATGGAGAACTTCGCGGGCTGGGCGGGCCAGGTCGCCACCGGCGTGGTCCGCGAGCCCTACCCGGACGCGGGGAGCGCGCCGATCTCCATGGACGACATCGCTGCGGTCGCAGCCGCGCTCCTCGCGGCCGACGATCACGCCGCGCACGTCGGGAAGGTCTACGAGCTGACCGGGCCGAGCTTCCTCACCCGGGTCGAGATGGCCGCGCAGATCGGCGAGGGCATCGGCCGCGAGGTCGGTTTCGAGCAGATCAGCCGCGAGGCGGCCGAGGAGGCCCTGCGCCCCGAGATGGGCGACATGGCCGGCTGGTACCTGGACCTGCAAGACGCCTCCCGCCGGTACCGGCAGGAGGCGAACTCGCTGGTCGAGGAACTCAGTGGGCGTCCGGCGATGAGCCTGGCGCAGTGGGCGGGGCGGAATCGGAGCCTCTTCGCGGCCTGATCAGGGTCACCCCCGCCACGACGACGGCGCCGATCGCGAGGATCCCGAGCAGGGTGCCGGCGTCGATGAGGCGGGGGCCGCCCACGATTCCCCAGGCGGCGATCGCGAGGGCCGCGATCCCGGCGACCAGGAGAGCGGGCGACGTGCCGCGCTCGCGACCGGAGCTGTTGTCAGCGGACACGATTCACCTCCACATTGCCCACGTTGCCCTGGGCGTCGATGGTCAGGGTGGGGGCGCCGGGGGTCACGACGCTGTTCAGCGCCGTGGGGCAGTCGGAGTCCCCGACCGACACCTGGCACTGCACCTTGACGTTCATCGCGGCGGGGATCTGGATCTGCGTGTCGCCCACGCCCACTCGGGTGGTCACGGTGCGGTCGTGGTCGAGGGTGAGCTGCCGCAGGTCGAGCTGGAGTGAGCCCACCTGCAGGACGTACTGCTCCTGGAGGTCGGTGGGCGAGGGCACCACGAACTGCTTGTCGCCGCGCGGGGCGTCGGCGAAACCGCTCATCACGTTCTGCGCCATCGTGCCCACGATCACGAAGCCCGCCAGGGGGATCGCGACGGCGAGCAGGCCGTAGCCGCTGCGCCGGAAGGCGCCCGCGACGAGTCCGGTGCCCACCACGCCGAGCACGATGGCGGCGGCCACCACCGGCGAGATCGGCACGCCGAACACGAGGTTGACGGTGGCTATCGCCGCGGCCGTGAGCAGCGCGATGCCGAGCGTGACGGGCGTGATCCGGGTGCGGCGCTTGGGCTCCACCGGGACCGGGGCGTGCGCCGCCGCCGGCTCGGGCAGGTCCCACGCGAAGGGCGCGGCGCCCAGCGGATCCCAGCGCGGCGGATGGATCTCCTCGGTGACCTGCGTCTGCACGCGCGGGGCCTCGGGGGCCGGCGCCTTCCGCAGGTTCAAGGGCTCCGACGGTGCCGATGCCTGAGGGGGCTGCGAGGTCGCGTCCGCGGGGCTCGCCTCCGGGGCCTGCTCGGGAGCCGGTGCGTCGGCCCTCGGCGCCTCGGGGGCGGGGGCCGCGGTGGCGCGCGGATCAGTGGGCGTCCACACGGGCTGCCAGGGGAACTGGGCCGCGGGCGGCTGCCACGCCCCGACGGGGGCCGCCGGCGCGAGCCGCGTGGAGACGGCGGTGCCGGGCGGCGGCACGGGCAGGCGCTGGTGCAGCGCGTACCAGCCGGCCGCCAGCAGGGCGAGGCTGATGATCCCGGCGCCCGGCCAGGACGAGCTCATGCCGCTGCCGAAGCTCACCGCGATCACCGCGGCGATGATGAGGACGAAGGTCGGCGGGCCCGAGCGCTGCACGGGCGTGCCGTACGCGTACTCGGACTCCTTGGGGAGCACGAAGACGCCGACGATGTAGGCGACGAAACCGAGTCCACCGAGCACCGTCGCCCCGATGAACGCCGCGCGGACCAGCGCGACGTCCACCTGGTAGCGGCGCGCGAAGCCCGTGCACACGCCGGCGATCGGCGCGTTGCGGGCCCGGAGCGGCCTGGTCTCCCACATCTGCCGGAGCTGGCTGGAGAGGGTTGTCGTATCCATGCCTTCGATCCTGCGGGCCGCGGCCGCCCCGGTCCATCGGGATCTACCCTGAAATCGCGGCGCCGCGCCTCGGGGTGAGGGGTGATCTTTCAGGGGCTTCCCCGATACCCGAGGGCGAGGATCCGTGCCACCATCGAGGGATCATGAGCAGACGAGCACAGCGCCGGTGGGCGCGGAACCAGGCTCGCCAGCAGGCGTGGCAGCAGGGCTGGCAGAACTGGCAGCAGGGGTGGCAGCAGGGTGCCGAGCAGGCGTCGGCCGCCCCGTTCCGCGCGCCCGCGCCCGCCGTCGCGCGTCCCGCCGTGGTCCCGCCGCCGCCCCAGCCGGCCCCGGCACCGTCGTACACCCGCCTGTACCGCCGCAACGGCGGCGCGGTGATCGGCGGCGTGTGCGGCGGCATCGCCGATCACCTCGGCGTCGACGCCACCAAGGTCCGCATCGCCTTCACCCTGCTCGCGCTGCTGGGCGCGGGCGTGGTGATGTACGCGCTGCTGTGGTTCATGTGCCGCCCGGGCACCGACACCGAGCATCCGGACCCGGCCGAGCGCCGCCAGGGCCTCGCGCTGGCGGTCCTGGGCGTCGTCGGCGCCGCGACCCTCGCCTCCGTGGCGAGCAACACCAGCGCCGGCTTCGTGGTGCCCGTCCTGGTCATCGGGATCGGCGCGGCCCTCGTCTGGCGGGAGGCCGATTCCGCCTCGCGGACACCGGCGTCCACGCACGCGGGCGGCTCCCGGCTCATCACCGGGCTGCGGATGCTGGGCGGGGTCACGCTGGTGATCGTCGGCCTCGCCGTGGTCTTCCTGGGGCGGGTCGACGTGGCCGCCATCCCGACGGCGCTGGCCGCCGTCGTGCTCACGCTGGTCGGCGTCGCGCTGCTCACCGTGCCGATCTGGGTGCGCATGTGGCGCGACCTCGGCGCCGAGCGCGCCGCCCGGGTGCGCACCATCGAGCGCGAGGAGATCGCCTCGCACCTGCACGATTCCGTGCTGCAGACGCTCGCCCTCATCCAGAAGCAGTCCGCCGACGGTGCCGCTGTCAAGCGGCTCGCCCGCAGCCAGGAGCGCGAGCTCCGGGAGTGGCTGTTCGGCGGCTCCGAGGCGCCGGCGCAGTCCCTGGCCGCGGCGCTCAAGGCCGCCGCGGCGGACGTCGAGGACGCGCACTCGGTCGCGGTCGACGTCATCACCGTGGGCGACGTCGAGGGCGCCGAGCTCGGCGTCGACGACCGGTTCACGGCCCTGCTCGGCGCCGCCAAGGAGGCGATGGTGAACGCCGCCAAGCACTCCGGCTGCGAGAGTATCGACACCTACGCGGAGGTCGACGAGGCGTCGGTGTCCGTCTTCGTGCGCGACCGCGGCGTCGGATTCGACCTCGACGGGGTACCGTCGGACCGGCAGGGCCTGGCCAAGTCGATCCGGTCCCGGATGGAGCGCCGCGGCGGCAGCGTCGCGGTCCGCACCGCTCCGGGCCGGGGCACCGAGGTGCGGCTGTCGATGGCGAGGCTCGCCGAGGGCGACGAGACGGTCGCGCCGGAGACAGCGGAGGAGAGTGCGTGAGCTACCGGGTGTTCCTGGTCGACGATCACGGCGTGTTCCGGTCCGGCGTGCGCGCCGAACTGGCCCGTGAGGATTCCATCGAGGTGGTGGGCGAGGCCGGCACCGTCGGCGAGGCGGTGGCGGGGATCCTCTCCGCCGGCCCCGACGTGGTGCTGCTGGACGTGCACATGCCCGACGGCGGCGGCGTCGCCGTGCTGCGCGGCGTGACCGACGGCGCCCCGCGCGCGAAGCTGGAGAAGGCGCCGGTCTTCCTCGCGCTCAGCGTCTCCGACGCGGCGGAGGACGTGATCGCCACGATCCGCGCCGGCGCCCGCGGCTACGTCACCAAGACGATCTCGGGGGACGAGTTGGCGGATGCGGTGCGCCGCGTCGCCGAGGGCGACGCGGTCTTCTCGCCGCGGCTCGCCGGCTTCGTGCTCGACTCCTTCACCGGCCGCTCGCCCGTGCCGGAGCCCGCGCTCGACCCGGAGCTGGACTCGCTCACCCCGCGCGAGCTGGAGGTGCTGCGCCTGCTGGCGCGCGGCTACACCTACCGGGAGATCGCCGAGGACCTGTTCATCTCGGTAAAGACCGTCGAGACGCACGCCTCGAACGTGCTCCGCAAGACGCAGCAGAGCAACCGCAACGCCCTCACCCGGTGGGCGCACACGCGCCACCTCGCGGACTGACCGCGCCGGGCTCAGCCCAGCGCGATGATGATGCCCGCGATGATCGCGGCGAGCACGATGAAGCCGCCGATGATCCACGCCGCGAGAACGGCGTTCGACATCTTCGACGGCGGCGCCACCGGCGGAGGTACGTAGGCGCTGGGCCGCGGGGCGGGCGGGATCGGCCGCTTCCGCTCGATCGGGTCCGACGCCGTCGTGCGCGCCGACGGTGCCCGGTCGCCGGGGGTGCGCTCACCGGCGGTGCGCCGCAGCCACACCGCGGGCGCGCCCTCG
This sequence comes from Tsukamurella sp. M9C, assembly GCF_020169415.1. Lineage (GTDB taxonomy): Bacteria > Actinomycetota > Actinomycetes > Mycobacteriales > Mycobacteriaceae > Tsukamurella. Next base: position 19,141 of record NZ_JAIULG010000049.1, on the reverse strand, counting down.
GTCGCCTGCAGCGGGGCGGCGAGGATCGCGGCGGGGTTGCCGCCGCCGGCCGCGACCGCGGCGAGCCGGTCCCGCGCCTCGATCAGCGAGGGCCGCCGCTTCGGGCTCGGCTGCAGCATGTCCAGGATGACGCGGACCAGCGGACCGTCGTTCTTGGGCGGATTGATCTGTCCCAGCGCGACTTTGTGCAGCAGGGCGATCGAGTCCTCGTCGACGCCGAAGGGCGGCGCGCCCTCGAGCGCGGTGTACAGCGTCGCGCCGAGCGAGTACAGGTCGGAGGCCTCGGAGGGCTCGGTGCCGCGGGCCACTTCGGGGGCGAAGTAGGCGGGCGTGCCGGTGATGATCCCGGTGGGGCCGGCGTCGTCGCCCTTGGCCCGCGCGATGCCGAAGTCGGAGAGCTTGACGGTGCCCGACGCGCGGCCGCGGTTGGCGATCAGGATGTTGCCCGGCTTGATGTCCCGGTGGATGATCCCGGCCTCGTGCGCCTCGACGAGGGCGTCGGCCATCTGCGCGCCGATCTGCGCCACCTGCCGCTCGGGCATCGAGCCGGTCATGTGCAGCACCTGGGCCAGCGAGCGCGAGGGCAGGTACTCCATCACCAGCCAGGGCTCGCCGCGGTCGAGGGCCACGTCGTACATGGCGACGGCGTTGCGGTGCTGCAGCCGGGCCGCGAGCCGACCCTCGTGCAGGGCGCGCCGGCGCAGCTCGTCGGCCTCCTCCTGGGTGAGTCCCTCGGTGGAGATGACCTGCTTGGCGGCGACGTCGCGCTCGAGGCGCTCGTCGCGGGCGAGCCAGACGGCGCCCATGCCGCCGCCGCCGATCTTGGAGGTGAGTCGGTAGCGCCCGGCGACCAGGTGATCGGGCCCGGGAACGCCCCTGATCGCGCCGCTCGCACCCGTCGTTTCCGCCACGCCGTTGATCCTAAGGGTCAGGCCCGGCGCGCGCGGTACGCGGCCACGTTCAAGCGGTTGTTGCAGCCGTCGTCGCAGAATCGGCGGGAGCTGTTGCGGCTGAAGTCCACGAGCACCCCGGCGCAGTCCGGCGCGGCGCAGCGCCGCAGCCGGTCGAGGGCGTCGGCGCGGACCACGTCGACCATGCCCATCGCGGGCTCGGCGAGGAAGCGCTCCGCGATCGGCGTCGCGTCGTTCCAACCGTGCAGGTGGTACGGCCAGTCGTCGTGCCGCACGAGCTGGGGGAGGACCGCCGCGTCGCGCAGCATCCGGTTCACCAGGTCGACGGTGCCGGCCTCGTCGCCCGCGAGGTCCCACAGGCCGCGCAGGACGCGGCGCACGGCGTGCACGCGGTCCAGCTCGTCCTCGCGCAGGGGGATGGGCCCGGTCCAGCCCCAGCGCTCCACGAAGGCGCGGAGCGCGGCGACGTCGGGCAGGCGCTCGGGGCGCTCCGTGCGCGCGTCGGAGGCGGTGTTCACCAGATCGGCGGCGCTCGCGAGGGCGGATCGGGTGTCGTAGGAGAACATGACGCTGCGAATGCTAACCGGATGGGCGTTGCGGTCGCTACTCTCATCGGGTGTCCAGCCCTCTTGGAATCACCCCCGACGACTCCCTCCGCCAGGGACTGCAGAGCCGCCACATCAGCATGCTCGCGCTCGGCGGCGCGATCGGCACCGGTCTGTTCGTGGCGTCCGGCGCCACGATCAGCCAGGCCGGCCCCGGTGGCGCCCTCCTGGCCTACGCGCTCATGGGCGTCATGGTCTTCTTCCTCATGCAGAGCCTCGGCGAGATGTCGGCGTACATGCCGTGCAGTAATCCGTTCGAGGAGTACGGCAGCCGGTTCGTCAGCAAGTCCTTCGGCTTCGCGGCCGGGTGGAACTACTGGTTCAACTGGTCGATCACGCTGGCCGCGGAGGTGGTGGCGGCCGGCCTGATCATGAAGTTCTGGCTGCCCGACGTGCCCACCTGGATCTGGTCGGTGATCTTCCTCGCCGGCCTGTTGGCCCTGAACCTGTTCGCGGTGAAGGCCTTCGGCGAGGCCGAGTTCTGGTTCGCGTCGATCAAGGTGATCGCCGTGGTGATCTTCCTGATCGTCGGCGTGCTGATGGTGTTGGGCGTGGTCGGCGACGGCCCGGCCCCCGGCTTCTCGAACTGGACCATCGGCGACGCGCCTTTCGTGGACTGGCCGCTGGGCATGCTCTCGGTGTTCCTCATCGCGGGCTTCGCCTTCCAGGGCACGGAGATGATCGCGGTCGCGGCGGGCGAGGCGATCGAGCCGAAGAGCGCCATCCCGCGCGCGGTACGCACCGTCTTCTTCCGGATCCTGGTCTTCTACATCGGCACGCTGACGATCATCGCCTTCCTCATCCCGTACACCAGTCCCGAACTGCTGGACGCCTCCGCGGAGAACGTCGCGGTGGCGCCGTTCACGCTGGTCTTCAAGCTCGCGGGCATCGACGCCGCGGCGTCGATCATGAACGCGGTCATCCTCATCGCCATCCTCTCCGCCGGCAACGCCAGCCTGTTCGCCGCCACGCGCGCGCTGTACGGCCTGGGGGTGGAGGGCAACGCGCCGAAGATCTTCGCCAAGGTGACCAAGGCCGGCGTTCCCATCGCTGCCACGGCGGCGACCACCGTGATCGGCTGCCTGTGCTTCCTCGCCGGCCCGAAGGGCGATGGTGCCGCGTACACGGTGCTGGTCGCGGCCTCGTCCGTGGCCGGATTCGTGACCTGGATCGGGATCGCGTGGGCGCACTACAAGTTCCGCCAGGCGTGGAACGCACAGGGACGCTCGCTCGACGAGCTGCCCTACAAGGCGTGGCTGTACCCCGCGGGACCGATCGTGGCGCTCCTCATGTGCATCGCGGTCGTCGCGGGGCAGTACTACGTCGCGGTGAATGATTCCGACACGGGAGGCAGCGTCAGTCTGCTGCTCACCACCTACGCCGCGCTGATCCTGTTCCTCGGGCTGTGGTGGGGGCACAAGCTCATCACCAAGGCGCCCTCCGTCGACCCGAAGGCCGCGGACCTCTCGCCCGTCGCCGCGGCCTCCGCGCACCACGATCCGGATCGCGTGGGCTGATAGTCCGATCGCTCGATGGCGGCGGATCGCCCCGACGGGAGCGATCCCCGTCGTTCGTCCGGTCGCAGTGAGGTCGCCCGCTGTGATGCGCGCACGAAAGGCCAACGGGCGCAAGCATCCCGGCCTGATCGACTAACCCAACTGGTCCTCGCTCCACACCGGGCGGGGATCAGTGGTCGATAGGCGGCGGGCTACTGATAGGCCGGGTGGCGTCTCCGACAATGCGACTATGACGACCGGCTCGCATATGCACTGCAAGCATCCACCCACAGGCGCAGCGCGTGCCCGATGCCGGCGAGGCCTCCCGCCGCGTGCGCCCACATCGCGACCAGCTCGAATGGCATACCCCCGTGAGGCGGGGCGTAAGGCGTACGCCGCGCGGTACGAGGACCCCGAATCTGACCACGACCTCCCTGCGCTCATCGAGGTCCTGATGGTCGCCAACGAGCGTGTGGCAGAGCGTAGGGCGATACGCGAGTACGACGCGCTCGAAGACATCGCGTAAGAGACGCCTCAGCGCAAACCGTGAGCGCTTAAGCACTATTCGCTCTGGTACGTGCTCAGTCGCACCTTGTCAGAGCGCTGCAATGCCCTTTAGCCCCTTGATCTCCCTTGCAGAAGCTACGCTCCGTGTGTGGAAGATCGCACGGGGGAACACGGGGCTCCACGCCGCGTCCGATTCTACGCGTGGCCTCTCCTTGCTGTCGTCTCAGCGATCGGCGGTCTTCCGCCACTCTTGTTCGCGACACTTGCTGATAACCCGGATTGGGGCCACTTCTGGGAGAAAGCTGCGCAGCCGTACGCGACGTTTGGTGCTGGCCTGGCCGCTCTCACTGCGGGTGGGCTTGCGTTCTGGAACGGAGAACGAGGACGTTCGCAGAGCGACGAGCATGAACGGAGTCGGCGTACTCAAGAAGTTGAGAGCGCGCTGCATAATCGATTCTCAAATGCTGTCACCTCGTTAGCGGACAGCAATCCAATAATTCGCTTGGCGGGCGCAAACTTACTTGGATCCATATCGGATGAGTGGGTTCGTCGCGAGAATCTTCCTCAATCTACAGTGTGTCTTGAAATTCTTGTGGGCTATTTGAAGCGAGCCAATCCTGACCGTGGTCCTGAATCGGGTGACAACTCGGTTCGGCAGGCAATCGCCGGAATACTTTGCAGCCGACTACAGGGGCGCCCATTCGAGGTCGACCTACGGAATATGGACCTATCGCATACGGATCTCAGACGCCTGTCGTTCAAGGGATTTCAGCTAGACGGGAGTTCCTTTGACGGGACAGATCTATGGGACACCGATTTCAGTTCATCACTATTGCAGAGCGCCACCTTCGTGGGCGCAAACCTAACCGCTACTAAGTTTCAGCACTGTACCGCAAGCCTGGCAGACTTTAGTGGTGCAACTCTGCGTCGAACTGATTTTACTGACTGCTCAGTCATGGGGGCAAATTTCGACGGCGCAGTAGGCGTCTCGGCGCGGGACCGCGAGAAGATTGGCAGCTTGTCCCACCTGGGGCACGACTTCGAGGCGCAGGCCCCCAAATTCAAGAATAGCTACTTAATCGGAGCTAAATTGACCAATGCGGACTTCTCGGGCGCCGATTTCTCGGATTGTAAGATGCAGGTTTGCCGGATTGAGAACAGTCAATTCTTTCGGTCCCGGTTCGATTCGGCATCGCTAGGCGGGTCTTCGATTTCCCGCAGCTTGTTCGCAGAGGCCAAACTTGATCGGACTACCCTCAGTGACAAGTTCGGCGTCGTGGAATACGACGCCGAGACGATATGGGGTAGCGGGGTTGCGCTCACTGATGCCGCATTGGTTGAAGTCCCAACCCAGGGACGGCGAAGTGACAACGACTCTCGTGCGTCCTCCACTGAGCCCGTCCCTCCGCGTGTGGGAGAGGCGGGCGCAGAGCGAGAGTGACTTTTCCTCGATCGCGTCGTCGGCCTCGGTGCGCTTGGCCTCCTGCTCCTTGAGGTAGGCCGCGTACTGGCGCTTGAGCGCGGTCGCGTCCTTGGAGTCGAACGCGTAGCGAGCACGTCCTTCCTCGGCGCGCTTGTCGTAGCCCACGCTGCGCAGGAACTTGCGAAACGTCTTGGCGTCGGGAGCTCCAATCTTCTCGGCGGCCTCGATGGTGGTGAGGTTCGATATGGTGGTCCCTTCGATGTGGTCGTGAGCATTGCTCACGGTTGAACGTGAGGACCATAAGAGGCCGGGGCCGGCTGTCCAAGGTCGTAGGCGAAAGAGCCACGTCAGCGCTGTGACCAGCAACGGCGCTCGCGGCACGTCCACACGGATGCCTGAGCGCGATGCTGAGCGTCTGACTGACGTTCGCGCGCACATCGACGTGCATACGCGTACGTGAGGCGCACGGACGACTTGGGGACATCGCCTCGCTGGTGCGTCTAATTGGTGTGGACGATGAACAGCTCGATCGACTCCTTGAGGACTACTGGCTGACGTGGCTGAGTAGTCAAGAGGTCGAGGTATCGCCTGAACTCGATGCCCGCATCCTCAAAGCGATGGCGGACGTGACTACCCATGCCGGACCGGGGGTAAAGTCGCCTGAGGCGTAGCACGGAAGAGGAGGGGTGCTGGTGGAGTTTCTAAAGTACGGTGTAGGTTGGATTCTAGCTGTCACAGCGATCGCCGCGAGCGGGTACTACTTCGTCTACGGAAAGCGGAGAAAAAAGGTAGAAGTCGACGTCCAGGCGCGCGGTCTGGTTCTGGCGTCAGCGAAGGACCACGGCGAACTATCTGTCGGCTTCAATGGCAAGGCGGTAGTCAACCCTTACGTAATCGACTTCTCGGTGCGCAATGTCGGACATAAGGATATATCCACTAAGGATTTCGATGCGGACGGTTCACTCTCGTTCGATGTGGGAGCCGAAATCGTGGCGAGCCTCCTCGCGTCGGGAGGCGTCGACGGAGATCGTGTGGCCGCAGGCGAAGGCGAGAAACAGATCCGAGTAACTCCCGGAAAAATAGCGACTGGTCAGGCGTTTCGAGCGCGAGTTCTAGTCGACGGCGAGCCGTCAATTGCAATGGCTCAGAACCCTTTGATCGACACGGATTTGGTCCTTGCTGAGGTTCAGCGCGCCAAGCAACGCAAGAATGAGAAGCGGCTACTGATATGTGCGGGTTCAGTTTCTCTTGCGATTGCCGCTACAGTAATCGTGCTGATGGCGTTCAAAGAGGAGTTCCACATTGAGGTTTCAGGAGATGGTTGGAATAAGGGTTCAATTACAAGTCCGGTCTGGGCGGTAGTTCTTCAGTGGGCATTCTACGTGATCGTGCCAGGTCTCAGCTTAGTTCCACTCGGGCTCGCATTCCGAAAGCAGGCACGTAAGCGCACCGATTCGGACGATGGCGATGTGGCGGAGGTGTCGATCGCAGGGGTGTAAATAACGGGCCGCAGCCCAAACAAGGAACCCTCTGGGGGCTGATTGCAACGGGTGTAAACACGCACGTGGGATACTCGACTGTCGTCATCCCGCGGACGGTGCCCGGCTGGAGAGCTGATGCGCGCGGCGCATCGCCTCACCGCAGAAAACAAGCGTGACCTGCGACGATCGCGTGATGCGCTGGGCGCATCGTCCTTGCGGAACCTCTCACCTCGGCGCTTGACGCCGTTCGGATCGCGGATCTACGCTGAGATCAGATCGAACAGAAGTTCTAGTCATGTCTTCCCCGTGGCTCGGCTTCCGCACTGATCGGTGACGCGGGATCCGAAGGTAGGGGAGGGGTGTGACACATGTCCGCACGTGTTCAAGCGTTGGCAGGCAATCGCGAGGAGAAGCTGGCGGAGCTGCGCAAGCGGCTCGCGACGCTGCCGGAGAAGCATCGTCCGGCGAAGGCGCAGGCGCCCGTGGAGGCGCCGCTGCAGGACGAATCAGCGCAGCTCGGCATGGGTGTGCTGCCGGTGCACGAGGAGCTGGCCCGGCTGCTGCCGGGCGGCGGCCTGCCCCGCGGCACGGTCGCGGAGCTCTCGGGCGCGGGCTCGCTCGCGGTCTCGCTGGTGGCCGGCGTCTCCCGGGCGGGATCGAGCGTCGCGCTGTGCGGCGTCTCCGGCTTCGGCATGGCCGCCGCACTCGAACAGGGGGCCGATCCGGAGCGCATCGCGCTCATCGCCGGCCCGCTCGCGGACCCGGTGACCGTCGCCTCGATCCTGCTCGACGGTGCCGACGTGGTGCTGTGCGAGCTCGGGGGCATCGCGGTGCCGCCCAGCCGCGGCCGCGCCATCGCCGCCCGGGCCCGCTCCCGGGGCTCGATCCTGCTGGTCACCGGCGGCCGCTGGGAGGGCGCCGCGCTGCACCTCGGCGCGCGCGTGCGGGGCTACACCGGCCTCGGCGCCCGGCCGGGCCGCGGCCGGATCCGCGGGATCGACCTGGTCTTCTCCGCCCGCGGCCGCGGCTGCGTCAACCCGCAGCGGGGCGCCGAGCAGTACTGGGGCGCCGAGCAGCGTCGAATGGCGGCGGCGCAGTGACCGCGCAGCGCATCCTCGCCCTGTGGTGCCCGGACTGGCCGGCGGCCGCCGCGGCGGCGGACGCGGACCTGCCGCCCGACCGCCCCGTCGCCGTCCTGCACGGCAACCGGGTCGTCGCCTGCAACGCCCCCGCCCGGGCCGACGGGGTGCGCCGCGGCATGAAGCGCCGCGAGTCCCAGGCCCGCTGCCCGGGGCTGCACATCGCCCAGGCCGACGAGGGGCGGGACGCACGGCTCTTCGAGCCCGTGGCGGGCGCCGTGGCGGCGCTGATCCCGCTCATCGAGGTGCTGCGCCCGGGGCTCGTGGTGATCCCGGCGCGGGGCGCGGCGCGCTTCTTCGGCGGCGAGGAGCAGGCGGCCGAGCGCCTCGTGGACGCGGCGTCCTCGGTGGGCGCGGAGTCGCTCGCCGGCATCGCCGACGAGGTGTTCACCGCGGCCCTGGCCGCCCGCCGCGGCGTCGTCGTGCCGCCGGGGGAGTCGGCGGCCTTCCTCGCCCCGCTGCCCATCGCCCAGCTGGGGGCGGAGCCGGCGCTCGCGGGCGGCGACCGCACCGAGCTGCTGGACCTGCTGCGCCGGCTGGGGCTGCGCACCGTCGGCGCCTTCGCGGCGCTCACCGCGACCGACGTGGCCACCCGCTTCGGCACCGACGCGATCGCCGCACACCGGCAGGCCCGCGCGGTGCCGGACCGGCCGCCGTCCACCGCAGCCCTGCCGCCCGGGCTGGAGGTGGAGCTGCGGCCCGACCCGCCCATCGACCGGGTCGACGCGGCGGCCTTCGCGGGCCGCGCCCTGGCCACGGAGCTGCACGGCAAGCTGTCCGCGGCGGGCGTGGCGTGCCTGCGGCTGGAGGTCTCCGCGATCGCGGAGAACGGCGAGCGGCACAGCCGCATCTGGCGCTGCGCCGAGCCGCTCACCCCGGACGGCACCGCCGACCGGGTGCGCTGGCAGATCGACGGCTGGCTCACCGGCGGCCGGTCCGCGAAGCGGGGCGGGGAGGGCGGCCCGGGCGCCCCGATCTCCCTGCTGCGGCTCGAGCCCGTGGAGGTGGTCGACGCCGGCGCGCTGCAGGCGGGCATGTGGGGCGACGATGCCGACGGTGCCGCCCGGTTCCGCCGCGCCCTGGTCCGGGTGCAGGGCCTGCTCGGCGGGGAGGCGGTGCGGATGGGCGTGCGCAGCGGCGGCCGCGGCCCGGCCGAGCGGGTCACCTGGGTCCCGCTGGGCGACGAGGTGGTCCCGGAGCGCGATCCGGCCGCGCCGTGGCCGGGTCGGATGCCGGAGCCGGCGCCGTCGGTGCTGGTCACGGGCGCCGCGGTCACGATCACCGACGCCGCGGGCGCGGCCGTGCGGGTCACCGAGCGCGGCGTCTTCACGGGCGAGCCCACGCACCTGGTGTGGGGCTCCCGCGACTGGTCGCTCAGCTGGTGGGCGGGGCCGTGGCTGGTCGACGAGCGCTGGTGGGCGGCGGACGGCGCCGCCGAGCCGCGGGCCCGCGCCCAGGTGCTGCTCGAGCCCGCGCCCGGCCGCGACGACGGGCGGGCCCTGCTGCTGCAGTACGCCGGGAGCTGGGAGGTGGAGGGGGTGTACGAGTAGGTGGGCCGCCGCCCGGGGAGTCAGCCCGCGCTGCCCGAGAAGGCCACCGAGAGGTACGGGTTGGTGTCCGGCGCCGGGGCGGCCCGGAACCGGTTGCGACGGTGCTTCGCCCGCTTCCCGGGCGTGAGCGCCGTGCCCTCGGGATCCTCGGGTCCGGGCTCGTCACCGGGGTCCACGACGGTGTCGTCCGCCTCGTCGGGGGCCTCGTCGGCCGGCGGCAGAACCCGGTGGTGACCCGCGGCGGGAACGTCCTCGACGGGGGCGGGCTCGTCCACGGGGGCTGCGGCGGTGGCCTCGGCGGGCTCCTCGATCGGGTCCTCGACTGTCGCTTCGACGGCCGCCGGCACTGCGGCGGCGATCGCCTCCCGGCGGCGCACGCGATGGGCGACGGCGAGCGCGGCCAGGTAGGTGACGGTGCCGGCGGCGCCGCCGACCACGAGCGCCCACGCGAGGGGCCGCGCGATGCCGGGGTCCGGCGCCGGGGCGGGCGCGCTGGTCACGGACCGCAGCCGGGTCTGCGTGAGGGCGAGCTGGCCGTCGATGGCGCCGAGCGCCGTTTTCAGCTGTCCCACACCGGTGGTCAGGTTGGTGACGGAGGCGTTGACGTCCTTGCGGGCCGAGGCCAGCTTGGTCAGCCCGTCCCTCAGCTGCCGGGCGGCGCTGCGCGCGGAGGTCAGGGAGGCGTCGGCGTTGGCGGAGGCGCTGCTCAGGCTGCTCGTCATGGTCGAGAGCGTGCTGCGCATGCCGGCCACGTCGTCGAGCGCGCCCACGCCCTTCGAGCCCGCGAGCGCGCGATCGAGCTGCGCAACGGCCTCGGCCGAGCCGGGCGACGGGTGCTCGATCAGCCGCCCCCGCAGCGCCACGAGGGCGGCGCGGGTGCCGGCCGCCACCTGCTGTAGGCCCTGCGTGCGCTCGAGCGCGCCGCCGAGCGTGGCGGTCGCCCGGTTCACCTGGTTCAGGGCGGCGGAGAGGGAGGAGGCCTCGTCGAGGCCCGAGACCAGCTGTTCGGCACCGGTTTTGGCGGTGTCGACGCTGTCGAAGATCTGCGGAACCGAGCTCGCGGAGGTGTTCAGCCCGTTCCCCGCCGAGACCACGGCGTTGGACAGGAGGCCGAAGAGCGCGCGCGACTCGTCGGCGGCCTTGAGGGCGACGCGCGTGTTCTCGGCGTTCTCCCGTTCCTGGGCCGGCGCGGGCGGGGTGGTCCCCGCGGCGATGAGGAAGGTGGCGCCGCCGGCGACGAGCGCGATCAGCACGGCGAGCAGCGCGGTGCCCGTGAGGGCCCACGCCGAGCGGGCCGCCGCGCGGAGCGGGCGGGTCAGCTTCATGGTCATGCCTCAACCTTAACGTGAAGTCGAGACTTTGGTGAAAAGATAACCGCCGGAAGAAATTTGAATTTGCAATGTCAAGGTGGGCGAGTGCGGACTATCCGCCCGGGCGGTTGACCGTCCCCATCACCAGGGGCATCCCCGTCGCCGTGTCGACCACCGAGTACGCGAAGGCCCGGTCCACCACGAAGGGCGCGGGGCCCGGCGCGGGCTCGGGGGCCGGCGTCGCGGTCGCGGTGCCGGCGGCGGTGCCCTTCTCGCCCACGGTGAGCACGGCGGCGGCGCGGGCGTCGGCCAGCCACGGCGCCCCCGGGGCCACGCCGTCGAGACCCGGGCCCGCGAACAGCCCCGTCAGGCCCACGTCCCGGAGCGGGTCCGCGAGGCCGGTCCAGGTGGTGGTGCGCCACTTGGGCAGGCTCACCTCGTGCGGGGCCGACGGTGCCCCCGCCAGCGCGATCCTGGCCGCGGTGAACCGGCCCTCGCTCGCCGCGTCGGTGAGCGGAGTCCCGGGGGTGGGCAGCACGATCTGCAGCGCGAGCGTGGTGCCGTAGTCGAGCTGCAGCGCTGTGAAGCCCTCGCCCGCGGCCACGCGCGCGGGCACCGTGCCGCGCATCGTGAGCGGGTCGAGCACCGCACCGTCGGCGGCGGTGAACGGCGCGGGCCGGGTGCGGGCGGCGTCGAACGGGAAGCGCCACGCGGCCGCGAGGTAGGCGGTGGTCGCCGCGGCGAGGCGGGTGGTGGAGTCGACGCGCAGCGGTGCGGACGTGAAGCTGCTGCCGGTGTTCACCGCCACCCACTCGCCCAGTGGTTCGCCCACGCCGGCGCCGAAATCGACGGGGTAGACGCCGGTGTCGTAGGAGGCCGACAGCGTGTCCAGGTACTCGGCCCGCACCCGGCGGTCCTCGGGCTGCTTCGCGGACAGGAGCGCGACCTGCGACTGGAACAGCGGCGTCGCGGGCGGCGTGTCCGCGGGCACGGTGCCGGGATCGCCCGCCCACTGCGCGGTCTGGCCGGTGAGCGCCGCCATCGCCCGCGGCACGTCCTTCGCGGCGCCGAGCCCGGCACCGTCGAGCTGCGCGGCGGTCTCGCCCTGTGCCCCGGCCCGGAGCATCCCGAGCAGGCTCAGGACGGACCAGGGCGAGACGGCGGTGCTCCCGGCGCGGGGGTCGCCGGCCGCGAGCCGCGCGCCGAGGCGGGTGGCGGTGGATACCAGCGCGGTCACGTCACCGCGTGTCTCGTCGATCCCCACCTGCTCGAACGCGGTCTTGGACCGTTCGAGCGAGAGGGCCTGCGGCGCCGACGGTGCGCCGCCGCACGCCGCGAGGGTCCCCGCGACGAACAGCGCCACCGCGGCGCGCCGGATCTGCATGAGGGCCATCGTACGGCCCGCGCTCAGGCGCCCGCGCGCTCCAGCAGGGCGCGGCCGTTGTGCCACAGCACCTTGCGCATCCACTCGTCGCCGAGGCCGAGCCGAGCGAGCCCGAAGAGCTGGTGCGCGTAGTCGTAGGGGATGTTGGGGAAGTCGCTGCCCAGCACCACCTTGTCGGCGAGCGCGCCGAGCCGCTCGACGTAGCCGGGCGGCATCGGCGCGGTGCGCTCGGTGAAGTCGGTCGCGGCCATCGTGGTGTCGAGGTACACGTTGGGGAAGCGCTCGGCGAGATCGGCGAACCGGTCGTACTCGGGCATGCCCAGGTGCGCGATGACCAGCGTCAGTTCGGGGTGCCGGCGCAGCACCTCGGCGACCCGGTCGGGGCCCGTGTACGGCCCCTCCACGGGGCCGGAACCGGCGTGGATCACCACCGGGATCCTGTCGGCCGACAGGACCTCCCAGGCCGGGTCCAGCAGGGGATCGTCGGGCGCGAAGACGCCCACCTGGACGTGCATCTTGAACAGTCGCGCACCGTCGGCGACGGCCTGCGCGACGTACTCGCCCACGCCGGGCTCGGGGTAGAGCGTGGCGCAGTGGATCCCGTCGGGAACGCGACGCGCGAACTCGGCGCACCAGTCGTTGAGCCACACCGCCATCCCGGGCTTGTGCGGGTAGGTGAGCGCGGGGATCGCCGTCACGCCCATGCCGCGGATCAGCTCCAGGCGCGTGTCCTCGTCGAACCGGTACCGGATGGGCCACTCGCGGCCGTACTCGGAGCTCGCGCGGTCGAAGAAGTCCCACACCTTGAGCAGCATCGGCTCGGGCAGGAAGTGCACGTGGATGTCGGCGAGGCCGGGGATGCCGAGGGCCTCCAGGTAGCCGGCGATCTCGTCGTCGGAGGTCGGTCCCGTCGTCGTGCTCGGACTGCTCATACCGGTCAATGTACCCACCTCGGTGAGGCGCCGTTCACCGAAATGAGGAGGCGGTAAAGTCGAGTCCCGACGTGATGTTCGGGGGTGTGTGATGGTGGACGCGGGAAGCACCCGGTGGTTGTCCGACGAGGAGATGGCGGCGTGGCTGCCTCTCATCCACGTGGCGATGCGGCTGCCGGCCAAGCTGGACACGCAGCTGCGGACCGACTCCGGCATCACCCACTACGAGTTCATGGTGCTCGCGCAGCTCTCGCAGGCGCCGGACCGCACCCTCGGGCTGTCGGCGCTCGCCGAGGCCGCCAACTCCTCGCCCTCGCGGCTCTCGCACGTGCTGCGCAAGCTCAGCGAACGCGGCTGGCTGGTGCGGCACGCGGAGGGCCGCTCCGCGTACGCCGAGCTCACCGACGAGGGCTTCTCCGCGCTCGACGGTGCCGCCCGCGGGCACGTCGCGGAGGTGCGCCGGCTGGTCTTCGACCACCTCACGGCGCGCGACGTCGCGGCGCTGCGGGCCGCGCTCTCCAAGGTCACCCCGGGGCTCGCCGACGAGGCCTGACCCGGGCCCTCAGGCCGCGGCGGCCACCGCCCGCAGCAGCAGGTCCCGCGGGGCGCGCAGCCGCGAAATGAGGGCGACGTGCCGCATCGCCCGCGAGAGCAGCATCGTCCGCTGTCCCGCGCGGCGCCGCGCCGCTTCGTAGGCGCGCAGCGCGGGCGCCGCGTCGCCGCCGACATCGGCCGCCGCGCCGAGGGCGTCGGCCAGGGCGGCGGCGTCCAGCAGGGTCTCGCACGCGCCGCGGCCCAGGTTGGGTGCCATGGCGTGGGCCGCGTCGCCGAGGAGGGCGACGTTGCCGCGCACGATCCGCGGCAACCGCGGCAGGTCGCGCGATCGGTAGTGCAGGGCCGTCTCCGCCTCGATGCCCTCGATGGTCTCGGCCACCCGCGGGGCCCAGCCGCGGTACATCGCGCGGAGGAAGCCGCGCGGGTCCTCGTCCGGGCCCGGGGTGCCCGGCGGAACCACCCGCGGATCGAACTCCGAGTACCAGTTGATGTAGCCGCCGTCGCGGGGCGTGACGCCGAACAGTCTTCCCGGGCCCCAGTATTCGGTGAACACGTCGGTGTCGCCGGGACACCGGCCGATGAGCACGTCGACGCCGAGGGGCCGCGGCGCCACCTCGTGCCCGACGACGTGCGCGCGGACGACGCTGCCGATGCCATCGGCGCCGACGATCACGTCGTGGGTGAGCCCGTCGAGGCCGGCGCGGCGATCGCCGAACCGGACCGCGGGTGCGCACGCGGCGAGGGCTTCGAGGAGCCGGGGCCGCGAGATGATGACGGTGGCGCCCTTCGCCCGCACCTCGGGGCCGAGCCGGTGCCCCTCGGCGCTGCGGATCTCCGCGATCCGCTGATCGATCCCGATCTCCCGCACCGCGTCCGCCGCGCCCACCCGCTCGAGCACCGCCATCGCCTCGGGCCACATCCCGAGGGCGGTGCCGGTGGTGGGGAGCGACGCCGCGCGTTCGAAGACCTCCACCTCCCAGCCCTGCTGCGTGAGGAGCGCTGCGGTGGCCAGCCCGCCGATGCCGCCGCCGATGATCGCTGCCGTGGTCATGACTTCACGGTACTACAAACGTAGTATTCGGGTACAGTCCTCGCTCATGGGCAGACGGGAAGAGGTCCTGGACGGGGCGATCGAGGTGCTCGGCACGCTCGGCCTCCGCGGACTCACGCACCGCGCCGTCGACGGCACCGCGGGTGTGCCTGCGGGGACGGCGTCCAACTACTTCCGCTCGCGCGCCGCGCTGGTGCGCGGTGTCGTCGAGCGCCTGGTGGAGGAGGACCTCGCCTTCTGGGCCGCGTTCGACGGGGTCCAGGAGTCCACGCCGGGTGACGTGGCGGAGCGTCTCGCGGAATTCGTCCGCTGGTCTATCGGCGACGGTCGGGTGCGGGGCGTGGCGCGGCTCAACCTGTTCGCCGCGGCCGCGGTGGAGCCGGACCTGCGCGAACCGCTCCGGCGTGGACGTCGTGCCGTCGAGCTCGTCGGTGAGCAGGTCGGTGCCGCCATCGGCCTCGGAGTCGCCGAGTCCGCGCTGGTGATGGACGCCACCGACGCCCTGATCACGCGACAGCTCGCGATGCCGACCGAGGGTTTCGACCCGTTGCCCGCGCTGACGACCCTTCTCACGCGTCTGCGCTGAAGGGGCCCGGCTAGCGGGGCGCCTGAGCGACGACCGTGCCTCGGTCCGCCGGCGGGCCGAGGGTGTCGACGCCGTAGTCCCAGGACTTGCCGTTCGGGGCGCCGATGCCCGCGAAGGGCGGGTTGGGCGCCTGCGGCAGGTTCGGGGCCTGCCCGCTGCCGATCGGAGAGGTCGGCGTGGACGTGGTGGGCGTGGTCGTGGGCACCCCGGTCGGCGGGCAGGCGTAGCCGGGCTGTACGTAGACCGCCTGCTCGTAGCCCGGGCCGCCCATGGCGCTGCACCAGGTGTAGCCGCCCGGCAGGGTCCAGGGCGGAAGGCTGCCGTCCGTCGGGTACGGCACGCGCGTCGTGGCCGGAAGCCCGCTCGGGTCGGCGGACGCGGGCGGGGAGGTCATGGGGAACAGCAGGGAGGTGCCCAGGGCG
Source organism: Tsukamurella sp. M9C (assembly GCF_020169415.1). Lineage (GTDB taxonomy): Bacteria > Actinomycetota > Actinomycetes > Mycobacteriales > Mycobacteriaceae > Tsukamurella. The sequence continues at coordinate 3,789 of NZ_JAIULG010000049.1, read as the reverse complement.
AGCACTGCGAGGCCGGCCGTCGCGTACCAGGGCGCGCGGGACGGGCCCGTGGATTGTGTGTTCATCGGATTCGTTCCCATCTCGAGTCAGATCGGCAGGGAGGCGGAGTAGGTGAAGACCTCGTTGTCGAACTCGCTGGAGGACATCGTGATCCCCGCCCCGATGCGGACGCCCACGTTGCCGGCGCAGCCGTCCACCCTCACGTGGACGCCCTCGACCGAGACGCCCGCGCGGTTCTTCGCGATGGTCTTCTTCCGGACGACCGAGGTGGCGATGCCGCCCGGTTTGATCACGGTGGAGACGTTCGCCGCGGCCCCGAGTCCCGCGCCGACGCCGGCGCCGATGTTGAAGGAGCCGCCGGCGATCGACAGTGCCGGGCTGACGGAGACGCTGGGGCCCACGGTGGCGGAGACACCGCCGCCGACGGCGACCCCGGAGGCCACGTCGACGGCGCAGCCGATCTGGACGATGAGGGCCATCGAGGCGCCCTCGATCGGGCTCGAGCCGGCTCCGTCGACGCTCCCGACGGCGGTCGCCTTGAAGAACGCCTCGCGACTGGTGGGCGTGCCGGCCAGGTTGGAGACGGGGTTGACCTCGACGCCCTGCAGCTGGATGCGGACCTTCCAGCCGTCCTTGGTCGTCCGCGAGATCTGAGTGTCCTTCATCGAGGTCGGAGCGCCCACCGCCTGGGGTGCGGCGGCGAACGTTCCCGCTGCGACGGCGAGGATGCACATGGAGGTGGTGGCAAGACGTGTTGCGCGACCGGTGTTTTGGCGGTCGCGCAGGCGGGCTGAGGTCACGTGGGGAGACGCTAGCAACCGACGATCCAAGCGTCAACTACAAAAATAGTATGACAAGCGTATCCGTTCGACGGCGATAGTCGTATCGAACATGTGAGCGTATGATGGGGGAGTGGGATGGAGTAACGGGCCGAGCTGGTCGGAGATGGAGCGGGTGCTCTCCGGGCGGGCCCCGGTGCGCCGGGCGGAGGAGCCGCCGGGCGACGGTGGCGACTCCCCGGCCTGGTCCCGCAAGCGGGAGCCCTACGTTCCGCCCCCGGTTCCGCCCAGTGGCGGTCTCCGTTCGTCCCGCGTGCCCTACGCGGAGCTGCACGCGCACACCGCCTTCAGCTTCCTCGACGGCGCCGCGCAACCGGAGGAGATGGTCGAGCAGGCCCACGCGCTCGGCCTGAAGGCCCTCGCGGTCACCGACCACAACGGCTTCTACGGCGTGGTCCGGTTCGCCGAGGCGGCCTTGGAGCTCGGCGTCCCCACCGTCTTCGGGGCGGAGCTGTCCCTGGAGCACGACACCGAACGCACCGGCGCCGAGGACCCGTCGGGCGAGCACCTGCTCGTCCTCGCCCGCGGGCAGGAGGGCTACCGCCGCCTCTCACGCGCCATGGCGGAGGCGCACATGGAGGCGGGGGAGAAGGGGCTGCTGCGCTTCCATCCGGACCGCCTGGCCGAGTGGTCCGGCGGCCACTGGCACATCCTCACCGGCTGCCGCAAGGGCGCGGTCCGGCGCGGCCTCGCCGCCCGGGGGCCCGACGGTGCCGCCGCCGCCCTGGCGCAGCTCGTCGACCGGTTCGGCGAGGGGCGGGTGAGCATGGAGCTCACCGTCCACGGCGTCCCCGAGGACGACGAGCGCAATCATCTGCTGGCCGGCGTCGCGGCGCGGATGGGGGTGGGCACCGTCGCCACCACGGGGGCGCACTTCGCCCGTCCCGGCCAGCGTCACCTGGCGTCGACGCTCGCGGCGATCCGCGCCCGCCGCAGCCTCGACGAGCTCGACGGCTGGCTCCCCGCCGCGGGCGGCGCGCACCTGCGCTCGGGTGACGAGATGGCGCTGCTGCTGCCCGAGCACCCCGGCGCCATCGCGGCCGCCGCCGAGCTCGGTGCCGAGTGCGCCTTCAGTCTCAAGCTGATCGCGCCGAAGCTGCCGCCCTTCGACGTCCCGTCGGGCCATACGGAGGCCACCTGGCTGCGCGAGCTGACCCGGCGCGGGGCGCTGGAGCGGTACGGCCCGCCGGAGTCGAATCCGCAGGCGTACCGGCAGATCGAGCACGAGCTGAACGTGATCGAGACGCTCACCTTTCCCGGCTACTTCCTCATCGTGCACAGCATCGTGACCTTCTGCCGGGACAGCGACATCCTGTGCCAGGGCCGGGGCAGCGCCGCCAACTCGGCCGTCTGCTTCGCGCTCGGCATCACCGCGGTCGACCCGGTGCGCAACCAACTGCTCTTCGAGCGCTTCCTGGCCCCCGAGCGCGACGGCCCGCCCGACATCGACGTGGACATCGAGTCCGACCGTCGCGAGGAGGCGATCCAGTTCGTCTACCGGAAGTACGGCCGCGAGTACGCCGCGCAGGTCGCGAACGTCATCACCTACCGCGGGCGGTCCGCGGTGCGCGATACCGCCCGCGCGCTCGGCTACTCGCAGGGGCAGCAGGACGCCTGGAGCAAGCAGATCTCCAGCTGGGGGTGGCGACAGGATCCGGTGCCCGAGGGCATCCCGGAGCGGGTGGTCGAGCTGGCCACGCAGATCGCGGACCTGCCGCGGCACCTGGGCATCCACTCCGGCGGCATGGTGATCTGCGACCGGCCGATCGCCGACGTCTGTCCCACCGAGTGGGCGCGCATGGAGAACCGCAGCGTGCTGCAGTGGGACAAGGACGACTGCGCCGCCGCGGGGCTGGTGAAGTTCGACCTGCTGGGCCTCGGCATGCTCAGTGCGCTGCACTACGCGAAGGACCTCCTCGCCGAGCACAAGGGCATCGACGTGGACTTCGCGCAGCTCGACCTCACCGACGAGAACGTGTACGAGATGCTCTGCCGCGCCGACTCGGTGGGCGTCTTCCAGGTGGAGTCGCGCGCGCAGATGGCCACGCTGCCGCGCCTGAAACCGCGGACCTTCTACGACCTCGTGGTGGAGGTCGCCCTCATCCGGCCCGGCCCCATCCAGGGCGGCTCGGTGCACCCGTACATCCGCCGTCGTAACGGGCTCGAGAAGCCGGCGGTCGAGCACCCGTCGATGTGGAAGACCCTCGAGCGCACCCTGGGCGTGCCGCTCTTCCAGGAGCAGCTCATGCAGCTCGCGACCGACGTGGCCGGCTTCTCCCCGGCGGAGGCCGATCAGCTGCGCCGCGCCATGGGCTCGAAGCGCTCCACCGAGAAGATGGAGCAGCTGCGGCAGCGCTTCTACGACGGGGCCCGGCACCGGCACGGCATCGAGGGGGAGGTGGCCGACCGGATCTTCGAGAAGCTCGCCGCGTTCGCCAACTTCGGGTTCCCCGAGAGTCATTCGCAGTCGTTCGCGTCGCTGGTCTTCTACTCCTCGTGGTTCAAGCTCTACCATCCTGCGGCCTTCTGCGCCGCGCTGCTGCGGGCCCAGCCGATGGGCTTCTACTCGCCGCAGTCCCTCGTCGCCGACGCGCGGCGGCACGGCGTCACGGTGCACGGGCCGTGCGTGAACCGCAGTCTGCCGTGGGCGGATCTGGAGAACGCAGGGGCGGAGGTCCGGCTCGGGCTGGCCGCGATCCGCACCATCGGCGACGACCTCGCCGAGCGCATCGTCGACGAGCGGAAGGCGCACGGCGCCTACGCCGGCCTCACCGACCTCACCGCCCGCGTCGAGCTCACGGTCGCGCAGTCGGAGGCGCTCGCGACCTCCGGTGCGCTGGACTGCTTCGGCCGGGATCGGCGGCAGGCGCTGTGGGAGGCCGGCGCCGCCGCCCGCGAGCGCCCGGACCGGCTGCCGGTGCGTGACGGCCCCACCCACCAGCACGCGGTC
>NZ_JAIULG010000048.1 GCF_020169415.1 Tsukamurella sp. M9C | reverse complement strand
GGCCGGGCGGCGCGGCGATCACGAGGCCACCGGCCCGCAGGACGCGCTCGGGGCCGTGCACGTCCCGCTCGGCGGCTGCGGCCAGATCCTCGGCTCGGACGCGCCCGGAGGACCGGTCGCGGCGCGGCTGCACGGCCGGGGCGTGCGCACCGTCTGGGCCGCCGTGGCCGACGATCCGGCGCGTCAGCTCGTGGAACGGGCCGTCGCCACCGGTGCGCGGGTGCTGATCGTGACGGGCCGGCCGGCGATGTGGCAGCCGCTCGTGAACTGGGTGGGATCGCCTCGCCACCTGTGGATCTCCGGCTGGCGCTACCCGCAGCAGCTCGCGGAGCTCGGCCCCGGCGACTACACGGTGACGGTGCTCGACGGCACCGCCGCGGGACTGACCCCGGGCGCGGTGGAGCCCTCGGGAACGGTGTGGCGGATCGAGCAGGCCGGGATCTCTCCCGTGACCGAGGCCGACGTCGTCCTCAGCCAGCCCCTGCCGGGGATGCTCACCGTGCGCACCGACGGTGGCGCGGCGACGCTGCGGCTCGTCGCGTAGCGCGGAAGACGAGCGGGCCCGGCAGCCGGAAGGCTGCCGGGCCCGCTCGCGTGCGGTGGTGCGGCTACTGCCACCCCGCCGCGGCCTTGGAGTTGGTCTGCTGCATGGACACCACGGCGTTCTCGGCCGCGGTCTTGACCCGCGTCAGCAGGTCGTTGATGTCCTCGAAGCCGGTGTTCCACCGCGTCTGCACCGCCTGGTAGGCGGTCGCGGACTCGGGGTCCTCCCACGCGGTCGCGAACTTGTTCTGTTCGGTGCGGATCGCGTCGGCCTGCTGAATCAGCACGGTGGTGCGCTGCGCGATGTCGTCCAGCGCGCCCCGGATGGTGGCGTAGTCGTATCGGATCATGTCGCTCATGCTTGTAGTCCCCCTATGTCTCTCGGATGCGGTCAGAGGCTGAGTGCCGTGATGGTGGAGGTGCTCTCCTCCTCCTGCGCGCGGTAGCTCGCGGTGTTGCCCGAGAGCATCGTGCTGATGTCGACGAGCGCGGTGTTGACCTTCGCCGCGCTCTCGTCCCACCGCGCCATCACGCCGAGGAAGGCGACCTGTGCCGCACCGGCCCACACCCCCTGCGTCGCCTCCACGTCACCGCGCAGCTGGCTCAGGGTCGCCTTCATCTGCGCCCCCAGGTCGTCCAGCGTGTCGGCGCCGGTCTTCATCGCCGCGAGTTCGGCCTTGGTCCCTGCCATGTCACAACTCCTCCCGCCGGACGTGCCGGCACCGTCGGCCCGCACCCGGATGGTGCGCGCCGTCCCCGGTCACGGCGTCCAGCCGCCCCCCGGAAGTTCTTCGCAGGCGCGCCGCAGCGCCCTGCCGATGCGGTGCGCGCTGCCCTCGGCGACGGAGATCCACGCCCCCGCGCCCGGCTCGCTCGCCGTCCGCACCACGACCCGCCCGGTGGGCGAGTCGATGACCGCGACCACCGCCGCACAGCGGTGATCGCCCGCGTGCACCGTGAATTCGACGCTGCGTTGCGAGCGCGCGAAGACCCGCCCGATCAGCCGCGCCGCATCCGCGTCGACCCCGATCGCGCGCAGCGCGGCGCCGATCTCCCCCGCGTCGCCCGCCCGCAGCGCCGCCCGCCCGGCCTCTGCCGGAAAGGACGCCGCAACAGCGGGATCCGCGGGAGCACCCGGCCCCAGGACCGGCGCGACGAGCGTCGCCAGCCGATCCGCGGAGCCGTCGCAGTGCGGCAGGTCGACTGTGGCGGTGCCCGCCGCGCGCACCACTCGCGCGGTGAGGTGGCCCGACCTGGCCAGGCACAGCCGGGTGAACAGCGCGCCCGTGGCGCGGGCCTCGATCCGCACCTGCGGCGCGGCGAGCACGCCCAGGGCGGTGGACTCGTCGGCGTCGAGCTCGGCCTGGGGCGCCGCGTCTGCGACGGGAGCGACTGCGCGCCGCGGGTCGGGCGGCGTCCACAGCACCGGCGGCACCTCGGTGCCGAACCGCGCGCTGAGCGCGGCCACCGCGTGGGCGGTCACGGCTCCTCCACCATGGACTCGCCGTGGGCGCCGAGCACCGCGGGCGCGGCGTGGACCACGAAAGCGTCGGCCTCGTCGTCGATCCCCTCGGACGGCACCGCGCCCGTCGGCTGCGCCGCGTGCTTCGCCGCGGCCGCGGCGCCGGCCGCGCCCATCATGCCGGCGGGCATCATCGGGATACCGCGGCCGGCGGGCGACGTGGTGTTCGACGTCGGCGCGGGCGTCGTTCCGGTGCCGCCCTGGTCGCGCTGCAGCGCTCCGATCGGGAATGCTCCGAGCGCGGGCGCCGGCATTCCGACTCCGCCTCCGCCCGCACCGCGGCTCGTTCCCGATCCGCCCGTTCCCTTGTCCTTCGGCGGCTTCGTGCGTGATCCCGGCACCTTCGGAGGTGCGGCGAACTCCCACGGCGCGCGCAGCGGTTCCGCGGCCCGCTCGAAGCCTGCCATGACCGCCGCGGCGGTGCCGTGCGCCTGCTGCTCGACGCGCTCGGAATCCGCAGCGGCACCGACCAGGGCGGCGACCGCGGGTTCGGCACCGCCCGCCGCCGCAGCGGCCTGAGCGTTCTCGCGGTCCGTGCGGATCCGGGCGGCGTCCGCGACCGACGGCATCGCACGGGCCGCGGTCTCGTACGCCGCGCCCTGCCCGGCGAGCTTGGCCGCGTACTCCGCGAGATCCGCGGCGTGCCGGGCGAGCCATCGCGCGTACTCCGGCAGCGGGCCGGTGCGACGCACGTCGGACTCCTCACGACCCAGGTCCACCGCGCCGTCGAGCCGGACCACGAGTCGGTCGAGCTGGACGGCGGCCGTGCCGTACGCCGACGCGAGACGGGCGGTCTCCTGCGCGGCGGTGGTGAGCGGCTGTGCGCCCGCCCCGCCCAGCAGGTCGCCCGCGAGCCGCTCCGTGGTGCGGGCTGCCCAGTCGACGCCGGTGAAACCCGGATCGCGGAGCACGCTCAGACCACCAGGCCGAGGGTGGTGCCGAGCTCCGCGTCGCCGCGCTGCACGGTGGTGACGTGCCGCGACACCGCCTCGCCGAGGCGCCGCAGATCCGCGACCGCGGTCTCCGCTGCGCGGAGTTGGTTCTCCCCCATGCGCTGCGCAGTACGGGCCACCGTCTGCGAGACCTCGTCCCGGCCCGTGGCGGCCGGTGCGGCGTGCGCTTCGAAGCGCTTCTGCGCGCCGCGCAAATCCTCCACGATCCGCTCGATGCCGCGGGCGATCTCCCGCGCCTCCTGCGGATCCATGCTCAGCTTGCTACCGGACACGATGTGCACTCCCCCCGAAGTAGTCCCTATCCATTAGACGCACCGGCTCCCGGTACGGTTCCGCCTCTCAGAGACGAAGTTCCACGTCCGGCTCGTCGTACTGCTCCGCCGGTAGCGCGTCGCCCACCACCTGCGGGCCGACCAGCGGCAGATCACCGAGCACGCTCTCCCCGTTGTCGCTGGTGACGAGGTAGTCGGGCACGGCGTGGTCGCCGGCCGACGCGCCGCGGGCGCCCGCCGCTCCCGCGGCATTCATCGGCATCATCGGAGCCGCCATGCCTCCGCGCGACACGACGTCCGACGACGCCGGCACCGTCCGGGCACCACCCTCCACCAGCGGGGTGCGGGCCGCCGGCGCGGCGGACTGCGGCTGCGACAACGTGGCCGCGGCGCCGACGCCGGAACCGAGCCCGCCGACGCCGACGCCGCCCGTGCCGGAGCCGCCCCCGCCGGTGCCGCCGCCCGTGAGCGTCGCCGCGGACGGGAAGTCGTCCGTGGCGGTCGTTTCCGTGCTCGTCGCGGCGTCGTCCTCGGTCTCCGTCGCGGATTCCGCGAGCCCGCTCAGGGCCTCGCCCGCGGAGGTCGCGACGCCGACGGCGGTCTTCACCGCGCCGGACACCGTGTCGGTCGCGAGCTTGCCGACGGCCGTCACCGCCCCGGTCGCGGCGGAGACGACGCCGGGAATGATCGAGGCGGCGGCCTGCGCTGCCGCGGTGGCCGCCGTCGTGGGCGGGGTGGCGACCGGCACCTTGCGGCCGGCGGCCCCCACCTGGGCACTGAGCCCGGAGAGCTGACTCTTGGTGCGCGCCACGACCTCCGTCGCGTGGGCCAGGTGCTCCTGCGCGGCGGCGACGGCCGCTGCCTGGCCGGGCGGGAGCCACAGCGACGGGCCGAGCGCCGAGATCACCGCCATGAAGGAGTCGATGATCGCCTGCAGTTCGGCCTCGCCGGTGCCGACGACCGTCGCGGCCTCGCCGACCGCGGTCGACAGCTCGGCGCCCTGCTCCGCCACCAGACCCGTGCCGGTCGCCGCCTCGACGCCCTTGCCCGTCGCGGCCGTGGCGGCGGGCCCCTGCCACACCGACGACAGCTGGCTGATCGCCTGCATCCCCATCGAGGCACCCTGTTCCAGAGCCTTCGACGCGCCGGACAGCGCCGCCGACGGATCGAGCCCCTCGAAGCTGCCCGAGCCGAACGTCGACAGCAGGTCCGTCATCGGCTTGACCAGGCCCGCGACGTCGAAGCCGGGGACCTGCGGGGCCTCGGGCACCCCCTTGGGCGCCGCCGGGAGTTCCTGCTGCGGCGGCTTCTCCGGCGCCGTGGGCACCGGCGGCAGTCCGAGCGCGGCGAGCACCTCGTTGACGGGCCGGTCCAGGAGCGCGCGGATCGCGGGATCGAGCGCGGTGTCCGGCGCGACCGGTACCCCTACGGGATCGGCCACCGTCAGATCCCCACGGAGCCCAGCCCGGCGACGTTGCCCGCCTCGGTCAGGCCGTACGCGGCGACCGTGCCGGCCGAGGACGCCGCGATCCCGCCGTAGAGGACGGCCAGCTCCGCGACGGACTCCACGTGGACCGCCTGCGCGGCGGTGAAGGCCGCGAGGAAGTCCTGCCCGATCAGGCCGAGCGCCGGGTTCAGCGCCGCGACGTTGGCCGCCGCGTCCACCGATCCCGCCGTCGCGACCGCCGCTCCGATACCGGCGTTGGCCGCCCCGAAGGCCGAGATCGCCGAATTCACCGCCAAGAACATTGCTCTCCCCCATCGTCTACAGCGGGCCCGGTGCGCAAGGCCCTCATGAATTGGACGCACCAGCGCGGGGATCGGATCCCGATTCCTCGGATCAGCTCACCGCGAAGTCCGTGTGGAAGCGCTCCATCACCGCGGCACGGCGCGCCTGCACCTCGCGCGCCGCGACCGCGCAGACGTCGACGATGCGCCGCCCGAGGACGGCACCGTCGGACCGGCAGGCCGCCGGGGTCAGCGTGAGCCCGACGAGCGCGCACACCCCGTCGAGCTCCACGCGGATCGCGCCGTCCGGGCTGGAGACGACGACCCGGACGGCGTCGAGCTCCGTGCTCGTGCGGCGCAGCACCCGGAGCTGTTCGTGCGCGCGGGCCTCGATGCGGTCCATCTCGGCGCTCATCAGACCCTCCGCAGCCAGGTGCCGACCGACTCGTCCCGGTCGGGTGCCGGCGCGGCGGCCGGCTCCGGAAGTCGCATGGCACGCAGCACCTCCGGACCCACACCGGCGCGTTCCAGTTCGGCCCGGCGCTGCAGGCCGGCAGTGGCCGCGGCCTCCCGGCACAGCCGCACGATCGCGTCGGCCAGGTCCTGCGGCTCGCGCCGCAGCTCCGTCCGCTCGATGGCGATGTGCAACGGCGTCCCCTGATCGTTGGCCCGCACCCGCACCCCGCCATTGGTGGATGTCGCGATGGTCATCTCTCCCCCTTCATGTTTCATTCCTCCCGCACGGTGCCGACGGCGCGCTCGCACGCGCCCGCCAGCGGTGCCGCGGTGCGTCCCGCCTCGCAGCCGACGCTCAGCTGCGCCGCCCCCGCGACCACGACGTACCAGTCCACGAACCGCTCCGGGTCGATCTGCTCGCGGTAGCCGATCACCTCGCGGCCCCCGACGAGAGTGCTCGGGTCGAGGTCCGTGATGCGGCCGTCGGACCGTCGCGCGAGGGCCGATTCCAGGTCGGCCGCGACGGCCGCGAGGTCCGACGGTGCCCGCAGCCGGGTCCGCACCACGGTGACGCGGCGGCCGTCGTCCGCCACCGCCAGCCGCCGGTCCGGGCCCGGCTCGGTGACCGCCCAGCCCTGCGGCAGGTCGACGGAGGCACCGTCGAAGGCGACGCGGACGAAGGACTCCGCCGGCGGCGCCGGACGTTCCGGCGCGGACGGCGGAGCGCCGGGCAGGCACGCCACCGCACCCGCGGCGACCACTCCGACGGTGCCCGCGCCCGCCGCGACGAGCGGCCAGCGCCGCGGGCCGCGCTGTCCGGGTGTGTGTTCCGGTTCCGGCTCGGGCGCGGGCGGTGCCGTTGCGGGCCGCGGGTCCGGGGTCGGCGCGAGCACCTGCTCCGGCTCGATCCGGACGACGCGCCAGAGGTGGACCGTGGCCAGCGCACGGCGGACCCGGTGGTAGATCTCGGGCGGACCGTCGACGAGGGCCTGGTCGACGTCGTCGCCGAAGACCTTCCGCGCGGCGCGGAGCGGGTCCGGGTGGGAAGCGGACGCGACGGGGCGCCAGGCACCGTCGGCGAGGACGAGAACGTGCGCCTGCGCCACCGGACCGCGGCACTCGAGGACGAGGGCGCGTCGGCAGTAGAGGACGCCGGCGGCGCGGACGAGGGCCTCCGCGCGCGGGAGCACCGCGGCGTCGACCCCGAGCGAGGCGGCCGCCGCGGCGATCAGGCTGCGCCGCGGGGCGCCGAAGACGCTGGGCGCCAGGACCGTCCACGCGCGCGACGGTGCGCTACCGCTCGCCGCCTCGGCCAGCCACTGCGCCCACTGTCGCGTCGCGACGGCGGGCGCGACGAACTCGTCGACGTCCGGCGGCGCGGCCGTCGACCGCACGACACCGTCCGGCCCGCGTACGTACCACTCATCCCCCGCGCAGTCGATGACGATGCGCTCCGGGTCCCCCAACCCGATCATGCGGAGGAGACTAACGCGTGACGGGCTCCGCCGCGGCGGATTCGGCGGCTTCGCGCTTGCGGGCGCGGCGGCGGGTGATCACGGTGATCGCGATGGGGATGATGATCGTCAGCGCGGAGCCGATGAACAGCACCTCGAGGTGGTCACGCAGCAGCGGGATGCCGCCGAGGAAGTAGCCCAGCAGCACGATGCCGTCGCACCACAGGATCGAGCCGAGCACCGAGAACAGCGTGAACTTGCGGTGGTCCATCTTCGAGAAGCCCGCCAGCACCGGGACCAGCGTGCGGACGATGCCGATGAACCGCGCGAAGAGCACCGTGAACGGGCCGTACTTGTCGAAGAAGGCGTACGTCTTGTCGACGGGGCCCTGCCCGATGAAGTTCATGACCCTGCCGCGCATCACCTTCGGGCCGGCGTACCGGCCGAGGGCGTAGCCGCACTGGTCGCCGATGATCGCCGCGATCGGCAGGAACAGCAGCAGCTGCCACAGCTGCGCGAAGGGCTGGGGCTGCGCCGCGAAGATGCCCGCGGTGAACAGGATCGAATCCCCCGGGAAGATGAAGCCCACCAGCAGACCGGTCTCGATGAAGATCAGCAGCACCAGGCCGATGAGGCCCGCGGAGCCGAGGAAGCCGGTGACGTCGAAGGGGTTCACATCACCCGAGTATCCACGCGCCGTACGACGCGATCATGAACTCCGGGCGAACGTCGCCCCAAGCTCCGTCAGTCGCCGCAGCAGCCGCCGGAGCGGCCGTCGACCTCGCGCTTCTCGCGGGTGATCAGGTTGCGCTCGGCGAGCTCGTCGTCGGCGGGGTAGTCGACGCGCACCAGCGTGAGCCCGCAGGCGGCGGCCACGTTGATGGCGCTCGAGCGCTCGCGCTCGTCGAGGAGCCCGGCGACCCAGTCGGCGGACCGTCGGCCCTCCCCGACCGCGGCGACCGCCCCGACGAGGGAGCGCACCATCGACCAGCAGAAGGCGTCGGCGGAGACCTCCGCGGTGAACACCCCGTCGGCGTCGCGGCGCCACGCGAAGCGCTGCAGCTCGCGGACCGTCGTGGCGCCCTCGCGGCGGCGGCAGAAAGCGGCGAAGTCGTGCAGGCCCAGGAGCCGGTCGCTCGCCTCCTGCATCCGCTCCAGGTCGACGGGCCGCCGCCACGGCGCGGTGTCGCGGGCGCGCAGCGGGTTCGCGCCGAAGGGGGCGTCGGTGAGGCGGTACTCGTAGTGGCGGCGCAGCGCGGAGAAGCGGGCGTCGAACTCCGGCGGGGCGATGCGGATCGCGGTCACCCGGACGTCCTGCGGGAGCATGCGCGCCAGGCGGCGCACCAGGCCGTCGGGCAGCACGACGGGGTCCGGCAGGTCGAAATGCGCGACCTGGCCCGTCGCGTGCACCCCCGCGTCGGTGCGGCCGGCGACGGTGAGCTGCACCTGCCTGCGCAGGATCGTGCCGATCGCCTCCTCCAGCACGCCGCACACCGTGCGGCGCTCGGGCTGGCGGGCCCAGCCGCTGAAGTCGGTGCCGTCGTAGGCGATGTCGAGGCGGTAGCGAGTCATGTCGCGCGTGACTCTACCGCTGCCGCCAGGCCGTCCAGGTAGCGCGTGAGCGCGGTGTCGAGCAGTACGTCGGCGTCGTACGGGTAGCTCGTGTGCAGCATCTCCGCCATCACCGGGAACCGGTCGGCGGGTGCCGCGGCGCGCAGCTCGTCGAGTTGGGTGTCGATCCACTCGTCCTCGGTGACGCCCGTCGCCGCGCGGTCGGCGAGCTCGGGCTCGATCGTCGCGCCCAGGCCGCGCACCAGGTTGAGCAGGCAGAGGTACTCGGTGAAGGCCTCGCGTTGCTTGAGTCCGGCGGCGCGGAGGGCGGCGAGCAGGTGCTCCGACATCGGCATCGCGCCGGGCAGCACCGCCGGCCGGGTCATCGACATCGCGGCGGCGAGCCACGGGTGGGCCTGCATGGTCTCCCACAGGGAGCGGAGCAGCGCCTCGACGTCGGCGCGCCAGTCCGCGGTGCGGGGCGGGATGGGCAGCTCCGCCAGCACGCGGTCCAGCATCGCCGACTGCAGCTCGTCGCTGCTGGGGACGTAGCGGTAGACGGCCATCGTCGGGATCTCCAGCGCTGCAGCGAGCCGGCGCATCGAGACGGCCTGCAGGGACTCGGCGTCGGCGATGGCGACGGCCGCGGCGATCACGTCGGCGGCGGTCAGCTCGGGGGCGCGCGGGCGGTCCGGGCTCAGCACCACGCTCCCCCTGCCCGGGGCGGAGTCGATCAGGCCGTCGGCCTGCAGCAGGGCCAGCACCTTCGAGGCCGTGGCCATCGCCACGCCGTGATCGCGCATGATCGCCCGGGTCGACGGTGCCCGGTCCCCCGGCCGCAGCCTCCCCGAAGCGATGCGCTCGCGGAGCACCGCCGCGACCTCCTCGGCGCGCGTCATCCGAGCCCCGATGCACTAGTGCACTTCGTGTGAACATCCACGTCAACACTGTAGCGCGATGCACTCGATACGGCGTACGTTCGCCCTATGAATCAGCTCCGAGTCCTCATCAGCGGCGCGTCCATCGCCGGTCCCGCCGCCGCCCTCCTCCTCGCCCGCCAGGGCCACCGCGTGACGATCGTCGAACGCGCACCGTCGTTGCGCGCGGGCGGCCAGACCGTCGACCTGCGCGGCGCCGGCCGCACCGTGATCGACCGCCTCGGCCTCGGCCCCGCCACCACCGAGCGGCTGCTCGACCAGCGCGGCCTCGTCAAGGTCGACGGCCGCGGGCGCCGCGGCGCGACCATGCCCGTCGAGGCCTTCGGCGGCAACGGCGTGGTGTCCACGCACGAGATCCTGCGCGGCGACCTCGCCGAGGTGCTGGTCGACGCGGTGCCCGACGACGTCGAGTACCTGTGGGACGACACCGTGACCGCGATCGAGCAGGACGGCGCGGCAGCCCGCGTGACTTTCGAGAAGGCACCGGTGCGGGAGTTCGACCTCGTGATCGGCGCCGACGGCCTCGGCTCCGCCGTGCGCCGCGCCGCCTTCGGCCCCGACGCCGCCGCGCTCGAGCCCATCGGCCTGCGGTACGCGTGGTTCACCGCCACCATCGACGAGGACACCCGCGGCTGGTACCTCATGCACACCGGCCGCCGGGGCCGCGTGGTCTCGGTCCGGCCGTCGCGCACCGACGGCACCGTCAAGGCAGGGCTCGCGATCCGCGGCACCGACCCGCGGCGGCTGGGCCGCGAGGAGCAGTTCGCGCTCTTCGAGCGGGAGTTCGCCGACATCGGGTGGGTCGCGCCGCAGCTGCTGGGCGCCATGCGGACCGCGGACGACTGGGCGTACCAGGACCTCGCGCAGGTGAAGCTGGACGGCTGGACCCGCGGCCGCGTCGCGCTCGTCGGCGACGCGGGCTACTGCCCCACCCCGCTCACCGGGCTCGGCACCACCCTCGCGCTGGTCGGCGCGTACGTCCTCGCCGGCGAGCTGGGCCGCGCCGACGGCGACGTCCCCCGCGCACTGGCCCGGTACGACGCGGTGATGCGGCCGTTCGTGACCAAGGCGCAGGAGCTGCCGCCGGGCAGCCCCGCCGGGTTCGCGCCGATGGGCCGGATCGGCGTCGCGCTCGGCGACCTCACGTACCGGACGGCCATGACGTGGCCGATGCGGCTGATCTGGGCGGCGCAGTTCGCGAAGGCCGACGGCATCGATCTGCCCGCCTACGCCTGACGCGGCTCACGATGTCGGGTTCTGCGGCTATGCGCGTGCACCAGCGCACGTCCGCATGCACAGAAGTCGACATCGTGAGCGGCGTAGCGTCGGGCCCATGACCGAAACCGCGCAGACCGTCACCGTGTTCGCCGATGTCCCGCCGGCCGTGCTCTTCGCGGCGCTGGCCCGGCCCGCGGTGCACGCGGCGGCCGACGGATCCGGGATGCTGCGCGGCGTCTCCGACGGCAGCCCCGAGACGATCACCGGCGTCGGCCAGATCTTCGGCATGGAGATGACCGACGAGCAGGGGCGGCCGTACTCGGTGGACAACCACGTCACCGCCTTCGAACCGGATCGGCGGATCGCGTGGCTGCCCGCCGGGCGCGGGAAGCCGCCCGTCGGCGTCGAGTGGTCGTGGGAGTTCACCCCGGAGGGGACGGGGTCGCTGATCGCCGTCACCTGCGACTGGTCGCGGGTGACGAACGAGGCCTACCTCGCGCGGTTCACCCTGCCGCGGGTCTCGGCGGACAAGGTGCGCGCCACCGTCGACGCCGTGATCGCCACGACGCGCTGACCCGCCGAACGACGAAGCCCGCCACCTGCGATGCAGGTGGCGGGCTTGCGTGCGTGGGTGACTACTCCGAGTCGGAGGCATCCTCCTGCTGCGACTTCGGCAGCGAGTAGCCCGCGGCCTCGGCCGAAGCGTCGTCGGCGAACCAGATCTCGGCGACCGTCGACTCGAAGAAGCGGGTACCGGGACGGTGGTACAGCTTCGAGTCGGCGTTGCCCTTGATCGGGAAGCCCTCGGGAGCCTCGTTGACGTCCTCGAGCGGCGCGTGCGCGCCGGCGGGGAGGTCCGAGCCCTCGGCCGGAGCCTCGGTCTCGACGATCTCCGCAGCCTCGACGGCGGCGGACTTGGCAGCGGCCTGCGAGGCGGCGACGCGCGTGGCACGCGCCCCCTCGGTGGCGGCGAGCTGCTCGGTCACGATCTCGATGACCGCCATGGGGGCGTTGTCGCCCTTCCGGTTCTCGGTCTTGATGATCCGGGTGTAGCCGCCCTGACGGTCGGCGACGGCCGGAGCGATCTCCGCGAACAGCACGTGCACGACGTCCTTGTTGCGGATCTCCTTCATGACCTCGCGGCGGTTGGCCAGCTTGCCGTGCTTGGCATGGCTGATCAGCTTCTCCGCGTAGGGACGCAGGCGCTTGGCCTTCGCCTCCGTGGTCTCGATGCGGCCGTGCTCGAAGAGCGCGGTCGCGAGGTTCGCCAGAATGTGCTTCTGGTGCGAGGCCGAGCCGCCCATCCGGGCGCCCTTAGTGGGCCTAGGCATTGTTTCTCCTGTGGGTGGTTAAGAGCTGTTCAGCTCAGAGCTGCTCGGTCTCGGCGTAATCCTGGTCGCCATCGGCGTCGCCCGAGAACGACGGCTCGTCGCTCCAGGTACCGGTGGCCGGGTCGTACCCGTCGACCTGCGACGGATCGAACGACGCGGGGCTGTCCTTGAGGGCCAGACCCAGCGCGTGCAGCTTGACCTTGACCTCGTCGATCGACTTCTGACCGAAGTTGCGGATGTCGAGAAGATCGGACTCGGTGCGGGCCACGAGCTCGCCCACGGTGTGCACACCCTCGCGCTTGAGGCAGTTGTACGAGCGCACCGTCAGGTCGAGGTCCTCGATCGGCAGCGAGAACGCCGCGATGTGGTCGGCCTCGGCTGGCGACGGGCCGATCTCGATGCCCTCGGCCTCGACGTTGAGCTCCCGGGCGAGCCCGAACAGCTCGACCAGGGTCTTGCCCGCCGACGCCAGCGCGTCACGCGCGGTCATCGAGTTCTTGGTCTCGACGTCCAGGATCAGACGATCGAAGTCGGTGCGCTGCTCGACACGGGTGGCCTCGACCTTGTAGGTCACCTTCAGCACGGGCGAGTAGATCGAGTCGACCGGGATGCGGCCGATCTCGGCGCCCGACGCCTTGTTCTGCACGGCCGGCACGTAGCCGCGGCCCCGCTCGACGACGAGCTCGATCTCGAGCTTGCCCTTGTCGTTCAGGGTGGCGATGTGCAGGTCGGGGTTGTGGACGGTGACCGACGCCGGGGGAACGATGTCGCCCGCGGTGACGGCGCCCGGACCCTGCTTGCGCACGTACATGGTGACCGGCTCGTCGTCCTCCGACGAGACGACCAGGCCCTTGAGGTTCAGGATGACGTCGGTGACGTCCTCCTTCACACCGGGGACCGTGGTGAACTCGTGCAGCACGCCGTCGATGCGGATGCTGGTCACGGCCGCGCCCGGGATGGACGACAGCAGCGTGCGGCGGAGCGAGTTGCCCAGCGTGTAGCCGAAGCCGGGCTCCAGCGGCTCGATGATGAACTTCGAGCGCGCCTCGGAGATGACCTCTTCGCTGAGGGTGGGTCGCTGCGAGATGAGCATTGAGTATTTCCTTCTCTCTGGGCGTCCGCTATTTGACGCCCGTAGAGGGCCGCCGGCGATCTACCGGCGGCCCGTACTACTTACTTCGAGTAGTACTCGACGATGAGCTGCTCCTGGAAGGGCACGACGATCTGCTCACGCTCGGGCACGCGGTGCACGAGGATGCGCAGGGACGACGGGACCACCTGGAGCCACGCCGGAGCGGTGCGCTCGCCGAGGGTCTCACGCGCGATTTGGAACGGCGTGGTGCCGAGCGACTTCGGGCGGACGTCGATGATGTCGTACTGCGAGACGCGGTACGAGGGAACGTCGACGCGGACGCCGTTCACCGTGAAGTGACCGTGGGTCACGAGCTGGCGGGCCTGACGACGGGTACGCGTCAGACCGGCGCGGTAGACGACGTTGTCGAGGCGGGTCTCGAGGATCTGCAGCAGGGCGTCACCGGTCTTGCCGGTGGCGGCCTTGGCCTCCTTGTAGTAGCGCGAGAACTGCTTCTCCATCACGCCGTACATGAAGCGGGCCTTCTGCTTCTCCTTGAGCTGCAGCAGGTACTCGGACTCCTTGATCCGCGCGCGGCCGTGCTGGCCGGGCGGGTAAGGACGACGCTCGAACGCCTCGGAACCGCCGACGAGGTCGACGCCCAGACGACGGGACTTACGGGTGACAGGGCCGGTATAACGAGCCATGGTTTCTCTCTCCTACCTTCCCTAGACCCGACGCCGCTTGGGCGGACGGCAGCCGTTGTGCGGCTGCGGCGTCACGTCGGAAATGGTGCCCACCTCGAGGCCGGCGGCCTGCAGCGAGCGGATTGCGGTCTCGCGGCCCGAACCCGGGCCCTTGACGAAGACGTCGACCTTCTTGACGCCGTTCTCCTGCGCCTTGCGGGCAGCGTTCTCGGCGGCGAGCTGCGCGGCGAACGGGGTGCTCTTGCGCGAGCCCTTGAAGCCGACGTGGCCCGAGGAGGCCCAGCTGATCACGTTGCCACTGGGGTCCGTGATCGAGACGATCGTGTTGTTGAACGTGCTCTTGATGTGAGCGTGGCCGTGCGGGACGTTCTTCTTTTCGCGACGACGCGAAACGCCCTTCTTCGCGCCCGTGGCGCGCGACTTCGGAGGCATTACTTCTTCTTTCCGGCGATGGTCTTCTTCGGACCCTTACGGGTGCGAGCGTTGGTCTTGGTGCGCTGGCCACGCACGGGCAGGCCACGACGGTGGCGGATGCCCTGGTAGCACTGGATCTCGATCTTGCGACGGATGTCGGCCTGCACCTCGCGGCGCAGGTCACCCTCGACCTTGTAGTCCGTGCCCTCGATGAAGTCACGGAGCT
The DNA here is from genome assembly GCF_020169415.1 of Tsukamurella sp. M9C. Lineage (GTDB taxonomy): Bacteria > Actinomycetota > Actinomycetes > Mycobacteriales > Mycobacteriaceae > Tsukamurella. Next base: position 23,603 of record NZ_JAIULG010000048.1, on the reverse strand, counting down.
TGGTCAGGTCCTCGTCGCTGAGGTCCTTGCTGCGCAGATCCGGGCTCACACCGGTCTCGGTGAGAATCTCAGTCGCGCGGGTACGGCCGATGCCGTAGATGTAGGTCAGTGCGATCTCCATGCGCTTCTCGCGCGGGAGGTCGACACCCATAAGACGTGCCATTCTTGGCGGTTTCCTTCTTCTAAGTCGGAGGTCTGCTCCCCGTCCGTCCTCGGTGGTTCCGGCGCTTTCACGCCGGCCGAGGCCCCGGCCTCCGAGCCGGGGGTGCACAGGGGCTCGTCTGCCCCTGCTGGTGCGGAGAGGTCATCGTGTGTTCAAGCGGCGAACCGCTCGAAGCGCACTGATCTAGCCCTGACGCTGCTTGTGGCGCAGGTTGTCGCAGATCACCATGACCCGACCGTTACGGCGGATCACCTTGCACTTCTCGCAGATCGGCTTGACGCTGGGGTTGACCTTCACGTCAGTCCTATCCAGTTGTTCTCAGTGTTTTTCCGCACCGCCACCGGTAGCCGGAGGGGTGCCACGGCACGCACGACGAAGCCGCGCACGCACGCGATGATCCAGTGTACGCTTCGCGCCCGTCGGCCCCAAATCAGCCGCGAACGGCGCGCGAGCACCGCGCGCGAGGAAGCTCTCATGCTAGCCTCAGGAACGACCGGTGATGCACTATTCATCACTCTAAATTCCCTTGATCTGATCCTCGATCGAAAAGGACCCGCGATGCCTCTGTCCCTCTCCCGCCGCCTGGGCGTCGCCGCCACCGCCGCCGTCGGCGTCGCGGCCTCCCTCCTGGTCTCCGCCGCCCCCGCGACGGCCGCCCCGCGCGTCGTCGTGGGCCCCGGCTCCGAGATCGACATCGTGCAGAAGGAGACGGCCGACGGCATCGAGGTCGCCGCGTGCACCCTCGGCGTGCTCGCCACCACCCCCGACGGCCGCCGCGTCGGCGTCACCGCCGGGCACTGCGGCAAGGCCGGCCAGGAGGTCACCGTCCCCGCGCCCGGCCAGGCCCGCGCGCTCATCTCCGTCGGCAAGATCGAGAAGTCCTCGAACCCGCCCACCAAGACGATCGACGGCCGCGAGGTCTCGACCAACATCTCGCACCCCGACTGGGGCACCGTCTCCTTCAAGCAGGGCGTGCCGCTCGTCAACCGCCTCGGCAAGGCCGCGCCGCGCTCGCTCGGCAAGGCCCGGATCGGCGACAAGGTCTGCAGCCAGGGCCGCACCAGCGGCTGGGTCTGCGGCACCGTCACCGACCTCACCGCCAACCGCTTCCGCACCGACCTCAAGCTGCGCTCGGGCGACAGCGGCGCGTCGCTGATCCGCCTGTCCGACGGTGCCGCCCTCGGCATCCACGCCACCGGCTCGGCCGAGCCCGGTTCCGACGGCTCCGAGGTCTCCGACTACTGGGACCTGGGCTTCGTCCTCGCCCAGGCCGGCGGCCTGCGCCTGGCGGTCTAGCCACCCCGAACACGAAGAAGACCCACCCCGCGGGGTGGGTCTTTCTCGTCTGTTCGTGCTGCGCGCTACGCGGTCACTTGTACCGGTAGACGATGCGCCCGCGCGTCAGGTCGTACGGAGAGAGCTCCACGACGACCCGGTCCTCGGGCAGAATACGAATGTAGTGCTGCCGCATCTTGCCGCTGATGTGGGCGAGCACCTTGTGCCCGTTCTCCAGCTCGATGCGGAACATTGCGTTGGGGAGCGGCTCGACGACGCGGCCCTCCACCTCGATGGCTCCGTCCTTCTTCGCCATACCCTCCACGATCCTGTTGTCTTCAGCGGACGCCGTGTGCGACCTGTGCCCCTCCTGAACAGACGGGCATGCGGCCGAACGCCGCGCTACCCACCTATTCTACGCGCTCAGGACTCGTCCGACGAATCCTGCCCGGAACCGCCCCCGGCCTTGACGAGGTGCAACGCGAGTTCGACCGAGTCGGGAACGAAGTCGGCGGGGTCCGCGGCGACCGCCGCGAGCAGATCGTCCGGCGTCGTCCACGCGCCGCTCTCCACCTCCTCGGGCTGGTGCACGACCACCCCGTCGTACGTGCAGACGTACTGGAAGCACACGAACCGGGTACGGGGATCCTCGTAGGCCCGCACGCCGACGGGCCGCAGCTCCACCCCGTGCACCCCGAGCTCCTCGAAGGCCTCGCGCGCGGCACCGTCGTCCGGCGACTCCCCCGCCAGGAGCACCCCGCCCGCCGTGAAGTCGCGCAGCCCCGGGTAGACGTCCTTGATCGGCGTGCGGCGGTGCACGTAGATCCGGCCGGCGGAGTCGAAGACGAGGACGCCGGTGGTGCCGTGCCGCAGGTTCTCGGCGCGCACCCGCGACCGCGGCGCCGCCCCCGCGGGGCGCCCGGCGTCGTCGTAGAGCGCCACGATCTCGTCCGTCATTTCTCCACAGTATGAGCCAAACCCTGGACACCGCACCGCGCGTGCACTTGTATCGGGGCCATGAGCAATCCGGACAGCCCGAACTGGCATTTCGAGACCACGCAGATCCACGCCGGGCAGGCGCCCGACGGGGCCACCAACGCGCGTGCGCTGCCGATCTACCAGACCACGTCGTACACGTTCAACAACACCGATCACGCCGCGGCGCTGTTCGGGCTGGCCGAGCCGGGCAACATCTACACCCGCATCATGAACCCGACGCAGGACGCGGTCGAGCAGCGGATCGCCGCGCTCGAGGGCGGCGTCGCCGCGCTGCTCGTGGCCTCGGGCCAGGCGGCCGAGACGCTCGCGATCCTCAACGTCGCCGAGTCGGGCGACCACCTCGTCAGCTCGCCCTACCTGTACGGCGGCACGTACAACCTGCTGCACTACACCCTCGCCAAGCTGGGCATCGAGGTCACCTTCGTCGAGAACCCGGACGACCTGGAGCAGTGGCGCGCCGCCGTCCGCCCCAACACCCGCGCCTTCTTCGCCGAGACCATCTCGAACCCGCGCGGCCACGTGCTCGACATCGCCGGCGTCTCCGGTGTGGCCCACGAGAACGGTCTGCCGCTCATCGTCGACAACACCGTCGCGACCCCGTACCTGCTGAACCCGCTCCAGCACGGCGCCGACATCGTCGTGCACTCGGCCACCAAGTACCTCGGCGGCCACGGCTCCGCGATCGGCGGCGTCATCGTCGACGGCGGCAACTTCGACTGGACGCAGGGCCGGCACCCGAACTTCACCACCCCGGACCCGTCGTACCACGGCGTCGTCTTCGCCGACCTCGGCGCGCCCGCCTTCGCGCTCAAGGCCCGCGTGCAGCTGCTGCGCGACCTGGGCCCCGCGATCTCGCCGTTCAACGCCTTCCTGCTCTCGCAGGGCATCGAGACGCTGAGCCTGCGCGTGGAGCGGCACGTCGAGAACGCGCAGAAGGTCGCCGAGTACCTCTCCGGCCAGGAGGGCGTGACCTCCGTGATCTACGCCGGCCTCCCCTCGTCGCCGTACTACGACCGCGCGAAGGAACTGCTGCCCAAGGGCGCCGGCGCCATCGTCGCCTTCGAGCTGGCCGGCGGCGTGCCCGCGGGCAAGACCTTCGTCGACGCCCTGGAGCTGCACAGCCACGTCGCGAACATCGGCGACGTGCGGTCGCTGGTGATCCACCCCGCGTCGACCACGCACTCGCAGCTCACCGAGCAGGAGCAGCTCGAGGCCGGCGTCACGCCGGGCCTGGTGCGCCTGGCCGTGGGCATCGAGCACATCGACGACATCCTCACCGACCTGCAGCTCGGCCTCAAGGCCGCGGCGAACGCGTCCTAGGGAGCCTGCGATGCGCGCGCTGCGGTGGTTGCGACGGGCGGTCCGTTCCGCCCTCCAGGACGACGACGCCTGGACCGCGGCCGTGCAGCGCGGCTGTACCTGAGATCAGGTTCTCCTCGATGGCACCCCCGAGTCACGGACTCGGGGGTGCCATCGTCTGAGCGCTCTCGGATTCTGTCCGATCCGGACAGGGATTTCACTGGGATTCGATTGGGATGCGCCTGGTAACTTGGCCCCATGGAAGCAACAGTGGATTCCGTGGGCCGGATACTCGTCCCGAAACAGCTTCGCGACGCCCTCGGCATCACGCCTGGCTCGGTGGTCGACATCTCCTGGTACGGCAGCGGAGTTCAGATCACTCCCGGTGGTCGTACGGCCCGGCTGGAGCGGGACGAAGACGGTCGCCTCGTCGCGGTGGGCGGCGGCCCCCTCACCGACGAGGTGGTTTTCGCCCTGATCGACGCCGGGCGCAAATGACCGACGACGTCGCTATCGCAGTGGACACGTCCGTAGCCGTTGCACTTCTGTTCGCGGAGCACGACCACCATGCCGCCGTCGCCGCCTGGGCGAAGGGTAAGCGGCTCGCGCTGAGCGGGCGTGCGCTCGCCGAGACCTACTCGGTTCTCACCCGGTTGCCCGGCGAACATCGCCTGACGCCCGACGACGCTGCCCGATTGATCGACGACAGTTTTCCCGAGAAGTTCGCGCTCCCACCGGCGGCAGGAGCTGAGGTCCACCACCGCTGTGTGGAGACGAACATCGCGGGTGGACAGGTGTACGACGCACTCGTCGCCTTCGCCGCCCTCGACAACGGCGCAGTGCTCGCGACACGGGACGACCGCGCTCGCGGCACCTACAACGCCATCGGCGTGACCACGATTCTCATCGCTTCGTGATCGATCTCTCCCACCGCTCCAGCGCAGCCCGGACCTGGATCTCCAGGGCCACGGTGGCGGATCCCGGCACGTCGATGCTGCCTCCAGACCAACGCACCTGACGGATTCGCCGGCCACGTCGTGTCGACATCGGCCATCCTGGCTTCGACGTCCCCTCGTACCGCGCATCCGGCGCGATACGCCGAGAGGAGCGAGCCGTGAAGTACGTCATCCTGATCCACTCCAATCCCCAGCCCTGGGGACACCCCACCGGGGACTTCCTGCCCGAGTACCGCGACCTCGACCCCGCCGTGAAGGCGCGGATGGACGCCGACTTCGAGCGGCTCCTCACCGAGCTGGACGAGCGCGGCGAGCTCGTCGGGGGCGAGGCGCTCGGCGACCCCGTCTCGTCGCGCCTGTACCGCTGGCACGACGACGCGCCGCTCGCGGTCGACGGGCCGTACTCCGAGACGAAGGAGCACCTCGCGGGGTTCTTCCTGATCGACGTGGAGGACCGGCGGCGGGCCGAAGCCGTGGCCGCGCAGTTCTCCGGCCCCGGCGAGACCGTCGAGCTGCGCCCGGTGATGGGCCCGGGCGGCGACGAATCCTGAGCGCCGTGCCCGCCGGCGACGCCTTCGAGGACGTGTGGCGGCGCGAGTCGCCGCACGTCCTGGCCGCGCTCCTCCGCGTCCGCGCCGATCTCGCGGCGTGCGAGGACGCGGCGCAGGAGGCCGCCGAGGCCGCGGTCCGGCAGTGGCCGCGCGACGGGACGCCGCACGATCCGCGCGGGTGGTTGATCCGCGTGGCGCAGCGGCGCCTCATCGATCGATGGCGGTCGGAGGCCGCCCGCACCCGTCGCGAGGAGGCCGACGCACGACGAGCGACCGCCGCCGAGGTCTCGTCGGCCGACGACACCGTCGACCTCCTGCTGCTCTGCGCCCACCCGGCGCTGAGCCGGCCCTCCCAGGTCGCGCTGGCCCTGCGCGCCGTGGCCGGGCTCGGCGTGGAGCGCATCGCCGCCGTGTACCTCGTACCGCCCCGGACGATGACGCAGCGGCTGACCCGCGCCCGAGCCGCCCTGCGGGACGCCGGCGCCACCTTCCCCGTGCCGTCCGGCGCGGAACTCCCCGGTCGCGTCGCCGCCGCCCTCGACGTGTGCCACCTCATGTTCACGGCCGGGTACACCCGCAGCTCCGGAACCGACCTGCTGGACGACGAGCTGACGGCGGAGGCGCTGCGCCTGACCCGGCGGATGGTCGCGGCCTTCCCCGACCACGACGAGGCGGCCGGCGCCCTCGCGCTCATGCTGCTCACCGACGCGCGAGCGCCGGCCCGCGTGGACGCCCGCGGCGACCTCGTCCCCCTCGCCGAGCAGGACCGCTCGCGCTGGCGACGCGACGCGATCACCGAGGGCGTGGCGATCCTCGAGGAGCTGCTCCCCCGCGGCCACGTGGGCACCTTCGCTCTGCAGGCCGCGATCGCAGCGGTGCACGCGGAGGCCGACACCTACGACGACACGGACTGGGCACAGATCGTCGTCCTCTACCGCATGCTCGAGCGCGTCGCGCCGTCCGCCACCGTCGCGCTCAATCACGCTGTCGCGGTGGGGATGGCGTACGGGCCGGAGGCGGGCCTCGCGCTGCTCGCCCGCCTGGACGACGACCGCGCGCTGCGCGACGGACACCGGCTCCCCGCCGCCCGAGCGCACCTGTCCGAGCTGGCGGGCCGCACCGACGACGCGGCCGCGGCGTACCGCATCGCGGCGGCGCGCACGGCGAGCCTCCCCGAACAGCGGTACCTCAACCGGCGCCTCCGCGACCTCGGTGCGTGACGCCCCCCGAGGGCCGGGCGCTCAGCGCTCCAGGGCCGCGCGGACCTGGTTCTCCAGCGCGACGGTGGCGGATCGCGGCAGGTCGATGAGGCCGCCGAGCTCCGCCCGCGCGCGCTGATACGCCTGCTGGCGCTCCGGGCCGGTCGCGGAGGAGTCGAGCGCGACGGCGAGCAACCGCTGCGCCTTGGCGAGGCGCTCCTGCTCCAGCGGCGAGAAGTCGCCGCGGCGACGGCGTTTCGCCTCCTGCTCCGCGACGTCGAACGCGCCGGCGTACGCGTGCACCGCGTCGCGGTACTGCTCGACGTCCGACGCGGACGCCTCGTCGGGCGAATCCGGGCGGAGCAGGTCGGCGCGACGCTTGGCCTTGTGGAAGTCGACGGTCAACGGCTCCCGCATGTCCACCATCATCGGGAAGTCGAGGATGGTGGCGAGGTCCGTCTCGTAGCCGAACCAGCGGGTATCGACGCCGTCGTGGGCGGCGACGGCGCGCTCGAGCTCCCGCTGGACCTGCGCCGCGTCGACCCGGCCCATGCCCTTCGCTGTCGCGAGGGCCACCTTGGTCTCCTGCTTGATGCGGTACTTCTCCAGGCGGCGCGCCGCGCGACGCTCGTACCAGACCGACAGGCCCTTCGTACTGCCGCCGAGCACGAAGACGAGCCACCAGTAGTCCTTGACGAGTTCCACCAGCTGGTCCACTCCACCAGGGTACGTACCGCGGCGAACGGGCACGGCGTCGTTCGCGACGATCCGCCGTGCCCGTCGGGCTACTGCTGCTCCGCGCTCTTCTGCTGCTCCGCGTTCGCGGTCACGATGTCGACCACGTACTGGGCGAGGCCCGGCGCGATGTCCTCGTAGTGCTTCATGAACCGCGGATCGGTCACGTACATCTGGGCCACGCACACCTGCATCGCGTGGTCGCAGTCGTACCAGCGGTCGATCCCGGCGCGGTGCCGCTCGGCGAGCGCGTTCGCCTCCGGCGAGCCGGGCGCGACGCCGCGGTCCAGGCCGTCGGCGAGCGCGGCCTCGAGGGCGTCGCCCTCGGCCTTGAGCTGCTTCCAGTCGTCCTTGCTCAACTTCGCGGTGCGCTCGGCGCTCTGCTTCCACGCGTCGGTGTCGCCCCAGCGCTGCTCCGCCTCGTCGGCGTAGCCCTCGCCGAGCCAGTCGGCGCCGAAGATCTCGGTCTGCTCCTCGGCGGTGAGGGTGATCCCCCGCTTCTTGCTGTTCATCATGTCCTCCACAGCCGCGACCATCCGGTGCAAACGGTCGATCCGCTCGGAGAGCAGCTTGTGCTGCGCCTCCAGGTGGGCCATGGCGTCGGCCGACGGATCGTCGAGCAAGGTCGCTATCTGCTCGAGCGGGAAGCCCAGCTCCCGGTAGGTCAGCACGCGGTGCAGCCGCTCGACGTCGTCGTCCGAGTAGGCCCGGTAGCCGGCGCTCGTGCGCGCCGACGGCGGGACGAGTCCGATCTCGTCGTAGTGGTGCAACGTGCGGACACTGACCCCGGTCATCCGCGCGATGGCGCCGACCGTGTGGAAGGACTTCCGTTCGTTCACGTCGACCACGCTCCCGCCTCACGTCGCGTGAGGGTCAAGAGCGTTTTCATCGCAGCAGGTCAGGGACGCGGGGTGAGGATGCGGGGACCGTCGGCGGTGACGGCGACGGTGTGCTCCCAGTGCGCGGACCGCGCACCGTCGTCCGTGACGACGGTCCAGTCGTCGGCGAGGACGGAAGTGTCGGGGGTGCCCAGGGTGAGCATCGGCTCGATCGCGAGGGTGGATCCGACGACGAGGTGCGGGCCCTTGCCCGGGTCGCCCTCGTTGGCGAGGAAGGGCTCCATGTGCATCTCGCGGCCGATGCCGTGGCCGCCGTAACCGTCGACGATCGCGAACTCGCGGCCCAGCCGCGCCGACTGCGCGTACGTGGCGGTCTCGATGGCGTGCGAGACGTCGGTGAGGCGGTTGCCGTCGAGCATGGCGGCGATGCCGGCCTCCATCGCGAGGCGCGTGGCCTCGGAGAGGTCCTCGTCCGCCTTGGACAGCTCGCCCACGCCGAAGGTCCACGCGGAGTCGCCGTGCCAGCCGTCGAGGATCGCACCGCAGTCGATGGAGACCAGGTCGCCGAGGGCGAGCACCGTCGAGCGGTCCGGGATGCCGTGCACCACGACCTCGTTCACCGAGGAGCAGATCGAGCCCGGGAAGCCGTGATAGCCCTTGAAGGACGGGACCGCGCCGGCCTCGCGGATCACCGTCTCGGCGACCTCGTCGAGTTCGAGGGTGGAAACGCCGACGCGGGCGGCGTCGCGGACCGCGACGAGCGCGCGGCCCACGACGGCGCCCGCGGCGGCCATCGCGTCGAGCTCTCCCGCGGAGCGGAAGGGCACGGTCTTCTTACGGCGGAAACGACTCACTTGTCGAGCTGCGCGGTCACGCGGCCGAGGACCTCGTCGACGGTGCCGACGGCGTCGATGTGCGTGACGAAGTCGCCGTAGTAGGCGAGCAGCGGCGCGGTCTGGTTCTCGTACACGTGCAGGCGGTTACGGATGACCTCTTCGGTGTCGTCCGCGCGGCCGCGGGCGAGCATGCGCTCGACGACGGTGTCCTCGGGGACCTCGAAGGAGACCACGGCGTCGAGCTTCTGGCCGCCCTCGGCGAGGATCTCGCCCAGCGCGTCCGCCTGGTCGGTGGCGCGCGGGAAGCCGTCGAGGATGAAGCCGTTCTTCGCGTCGGGCTCCGCCAGGCGCGAACGCACCATGTCGACGGTGACCGACGACGGGACGAGCTCGCCGGCGTCCATGTACTTCTTGGCCTCGACGCCCAGCGCGGTGCCCTCGCTGATGTTCGCGCGGAACAGGTCGCCCGTCGAGATGTGCGGAATGCCGTACTTCTCCGACAGCCGCTCCGCCTGCGTGCCCTTGCCGGCGCCGGGAGGGCCCAGAATAACGAGTCTCACTTGAGGAATCCTTCGTAGTTACGTTGCATCAACTGACTCTCGATCTGCTTCGTGGTATCGAGCGCCACGACCACGATGATGAGGACCATCGTGCCGCCGAACGGCAGATTACTCATGTTCGAGCCGCTACCGGTGAGTTCGATGAAGAGGTTCGGGAGGATCGCGATGATGCCGAGGTACAGCGAGCCGGGCAGCGTGATGCGCTGCAGGACGTAGTTCAGGTAGTCGGCCGTCGGCTTGCCGGGACGGATGCCCGGGATGAAGCCGCCGAACTTCTTCATCTCGTCGGCGCGCTCCTCCGGGTTGAAGGTGATCGCGACGTAGAAGTACGTGAAGAAGATGATCAGCGCGAAGTAGATCACGATGTGCCAGGTGCTGCCGGGGTTCACCAGGTTGGTCTGGATCCACTGCACCCAGCCCGCGGTCGAATCACTCGCGACGAGCTGGATGACCAGCTGCGGCAGGTACAGCAGCGACGAGGCGAAGATGACCGGGATGACGCCGGCGGTGTTCACCTTGAGCGGCAGGTAGGTCGACGAGCCGCCGTACATCTTGCGGCCGACCATGCGCTTGGCGTACTGCACCGGGATGCGGCGCTGGCCCTGCTCGACGAAGACGACGGCGACGAGGATCAGGAAGACCGCGAAGCAGACGAGGCCGAAGGCGAGGCCGCCCTGGCTCTGCAGGATCTGCTGGCCGTCGGCGGGCAGGCGCGAGGCGATGCCGGCGAAGATGAGCAGCGACATGCCGTTGCCGATGCCGCGCTCGGTGATCAGCTCACCGAACCACATGACCAGGATCGCGCCGGCGGTCATGGTGGCGACGATGACGGTCAGCGAGAAGATGCCGTTGTCGGCGAGGATGCCGGGGCAGTCGGGCAGCAGGTTGCCGCGCGAGGCCATCGCGACGATCGCGGTCGCCTGCAGCAGCGCCAGCGCCACCGTGAGGTAGCGGGTGTACTGCGTGATCTTCGCCTGGCCGGCCTGACCCTCCTTACGGAGCGTCTCGAAGCGCGGGATGACCACCATCAACAGCTGGATGATGATCGACGCGGTGATGTACGGCATGATGCCGATCGCGAACACCGACAGCTGCAGCAGCGCGCCGCCGGAGAACATGTTGATCAGCGAGTAGACCTGACCGCTGTCGCCGCTCGTGGCCTTGTCGACGCACTCGGTGATGGTTCCGAAGTTCACACCGGGCGACGGCAACGTGGCGCCGAGCCGGTAGAGCACGAGGATGCCCAGGACGATCAGGATCTTCCGCCGCAACTCCGGGGTCCGGAAGATCGGGACTAGGGCCGAAAGCACACATCCTCCTGGCAGCCGGGCGGCCCGGACGGGCCGCCCCACGCTCGTGGACATCTGCTCCGCACGCGGCGGAGCAGGACGTCCTCATGGGTAATCCTGCAAACGTATGAACTCTAACAGCCGTACTCATCACGGCTGTTCACGGCGGGTACCGGCCGGCAGGAGACAACCGGCACCGTCGTGCAGTGAAACGAGAGCCGCGGTAGGCACCGGTGACCGGCGCCTACCGCGGCGTCCACGTTTCGAGCGCGAGGACTAGGCCTCGGCCGAGGGCTTGAGCTCGGTGGTCGAACCACCGGCGGCCTCGATCTTCGCCTTGGCGGCGCCGGTGACCTTGGTCGCCGTCACGTCCACCTTGACGCTGATCTCGCCGTCGCCCAGCACCTTGACGACACGGTTCTTGCGAACCGCACCGGCGGCGACGAGCTCGTCGATGCCGATGGTGCCGCCCTGCGGGAACAGGCGAGCGATGTCGCCGACGTTCACCACCTGGTACTCGACACGGTTGCGGTTCTTGAAGCCCTTGAGCTTCGGCAGCCGCATGTGCAGCGGCATCTGGCCGCCCTCGAAGTTCACGGGGACGTTCTTGCGCGCCTTGGTGCCCTTGGTGCCGCGACCGGCGGTCTTACCCTTGGAGCCCTCACCGCGACCCACGCGGGTCTTGGCCGTCTTCGCGCCCTTCGCGGGACGGAGATCGTGCAGCTTGATAGCCATTGCTTACACCTCCTCCACTTCCACGAGATGCGATACGACCTGGATCAGGCCGCGGTTGACGGGGGTGTCCTCACGGACGACCGACTTGCGGATGCCCTTGAGGCCCAGGGTGCGCAGGCTGTCGCGCTGGTTCTGCTTGAGCCCGACGAGGCCTCGCACCTGGGTGATCTTCAGCTCTGCCATGACTTACGCTCCCTGACCTGCACGGGCGCGGAGCATGCCGGCCGGGGCCACGTCCTCGATGGGCAGGCCGCGACGAGCCGCGACCTCCTCGGGACGCTGCAGCTCCTTGAGAGCGGCCACGGTCGCGTGCACCACGTTGATGGCGTTGTCCGAGCCGAGGCTCTTGGCGATGACGTCGTGGACGCCGGCCGCCTCGAGCACGGGACGCACGGCGCCACCGGCGATGACACCGGTACCCGGGCTGGCGGGACGCAGCAGCACGACGCCGGCCGCGGCCTCACCCTGCACCGGGTGCACGATGGTGTTGCCGATCATGGGGACGCGGAAGAAGTTCTTCCGAGCCTCCTCGACGCCCTTCTGGATGGCCGCAGGAACTTCCTTGGCCTTGCCGTAGCCGACACCGACCATGCCCTGGCCGTCACCGACGATCACGAGGGCGGTGAAGCTGAAGCGACGACCACCCTTCACGACCTTCGAGACGCGGTTGATGGTGACGACCTTCTCGATGAACTGGCTCTTCTCGGCCTCGCGGCCACCACGCTGATCGCGGTCGCGGCCACCACGGCCGCCGCGGCGGTCGTTGCTGTTGTTATCGGGACCGTTGTTTCCGGCGGGGCCGTTGCTGCCGCCGTCACGACGCTGACGTCCGGGCATCAGGCTGCCTTTCGTTCGGTGGAAAACATGCTGGTACGAGTCATCAGAACGTCAGCCCGCCTTCGCGAGCGGCGTCCGCGAGCGCGGCGATCCGGCCGTGGTACTTGTTGCCACCACGGTCGAACACGACGGCGTCCACGCCGGCAGCCTTGGCACGGGCCGCGATGAGCTCGCCGACCTTCTTGGCCTGGGCCGACTTGTCGCCGCCCGCAGCCTTGACGTCCGCCTCCAGCGTCGACGCCGCGGCCAGCGTGTGGCCCTTGAGGTCGTCGATCAGCTGGACGTGGATGTGCCGGCTCGAGCGCTTGACCGCGAGCCGCGGACGGACCGCGGTGCCCTCGATCTTCTTGCGCAGGCGGAAGTGACGACGGGCCTTCGACGTACGACGGCGCGTCGAGACGTCCTTGCCCATCGGGATGCGCTTCTTGTTCTCAGTCTGAGTTGCCATGAGTTACTTACCCGTCTTTCCGACCTTGCGACGGATCTGCTCACCCTCGTACCGCACGCCCTTGCCCTTGTAGGGGTCGGGACGACGGAGCTTGCGGATGACCGCCGAGACCTGGCCGACCTGCTGCTTGTCGATGCCGGACACGGAGAACTTGGTCGGGCTCTCCACCACGAAGGTGATGCCCTCGGGCGCCTCGATCGGGACCGGGTGGCTGTAGCCCAGGGAGAACTCGAGGTCCTTGCCCTTGAGCGCCACGCGGTAACCGACGCCGTAGATCTCCATCTTCTTGGTGTAACCCTCAGTCACACCCGTCACCATGTTGGCGACCAGCGTCCGCGACAGACCGTGCAGCGCCTTGTTGCGCCGCTCGTCGTCGGGACGGGCGACCACGATGGCGCCCTCATCGTTCTTCGACACCGAGATCGGCTCGGAGACGGTCAGCGCCAGCTGGCCCTTGGGGCCCTTGACGGTGACGTCCTGGCCGGCGATCTGCACGTCGACGCCCGTGGGAACGACCACGGGGTGCTTACCAATTCGCGACATAAGTTTCTGTCCCCTTACCAGACGTAAGCGAGGACTTCGCCGCCCACGCCCTGCTTGGCTGCCTGGCGGTCCGTGAGGAGGCCCGAGGACGTGGAGATGATCGCCACGCCCAGGCCGCCCAGGACCTTCGGCAGATTGGTGGACTTCGCGTACACGCGCAGACCGGGCTTCGACACGCGGCGCAGGCCGGCGATCGAACGCTCACGGCTGGGGCCGTACTTCAGCGAAACGACGAGGTTCTTGCCGACCTCGGCGTCCTCGGTACGGAAGTCGGTGATGTAGCCCTCACGCTTGAGGATCTCGGCGATGTTCGCCTTGATCTTCGAGTGCGGGAGCGTCACCTCGTCGTGGTACGCCGAGTTGGCGTTGCGCAGACGGGTCAAGAAGTCTGCGATCGGATCAGTCATGGTCATGACAGATTCGTCTACCTTTCTCGCAGCGGTTCCCATACATCGCCGGCGGTCTGGTGCCTGGCTCTCGACAGCGCGAAAGGCGGGCCTGGAACGTCCGACGGTGGGCCTACTACGAAGCAAACCGTCCTGCAATACCGTTGCACTGCAGGGATTCCGGACCGGCGAACCGGTTCGGGGAAGTGCGCCGGCCGTGCTCGAAGCACGACAGGCAACCTCACTAGTGTAGAGAAAGTGCCGGTCAGAGTCGAATCGGAGGCTCTTGTCCCCCGGCGCCGGGCGGCCTAGCGTGAGGATCATGCCCTCGGTGAACGATCTCGTCCGCGATCCCCGGCTCTACCAGGCGGCCGCGGCCGGGCAGGCCACGGACGCCGCCATCTGCATCCAGCCCATCCCGTACGTCGCGAAGTGCCTCGACGACGTCGGCTGGCCCGACGGTGGCCGCTGGTTCTTCCCGCTGGTCAAGGGCGCGTCGGCGCTGGGCCTCGCGGCCGCACCGCGGTGGCCGGGTCTGGCCCGGCTCACCGCGATCATGCTGACGCTGTACTTCTGCACGGCCGTCGGGCTGCACATCCGCGCGCGCGACCTGCGGCTGAACTTCGCGGCGGCCTCGTCGCTGCTGGTCTTCTACGGCGCGCTCGCCGCGACGGGTCCGCGGGTCAGTTCACCCGCAGCGTCGTCGTGACCGGCGTCGGGTTCTGGGTGAGGTCCAGGACCGGGCAGTGCTTGTCGACGGTCTCCGTCAGCTCGCGGTAGCGCTCCTCGGTGTCCGGGCCGGTGATGTCGACCGTGACGCGGACCGCGGTGAAGCCCGGGCGGACCGTCTCGTCGAGGCCGAAGAAGCCGCGCACGTCGAGGTCACCCTCGGCGCTGAGCTTCAGCTCGTCGATGGTGATGCCCAGCTTGTCGGCGTAGAAGCGGTAGGTCACCACCTGGCAGGACAGCAGCGCGCCCAGGTAGGCCTCGACGGGGTTGATCGCGGTGTCGTCGCCGCCGAGCGTCGGCGGCTCGTCGACCACGAGGGTGTGCTGGCGCGCCGTGGTGACGCTGCCGACCGTGCCCTGCGGGACGGCCGTCGCCGCGAAGACGACGTGCGCGTTGGCGGTGTTGCGGGTGACGGCTTGGTCGGTCGCGTCGATGATGGCGGCGAGCGTTCCGGTGGCGGATGCGGTCATGGGGCACTCCTGATTCGGACGGTTGATTCCTTCGCGGAACATATGTCCGTTCCCGCGGCCGCACAGCGGTTGCGGTCAGCGTGATTCGCTGCCGATACGCTGAGCGCGTGTCCACCTTCCTGACGGTCGCCCTGCTCTCCGTGCTCACCACGGTGGGCCTGGTCGGGGCCGTCGCGTCCGACGGTGCCGCCTCCCTGGCCTGGGCGATCGGGACCGTCGTGGTCGCGGGCGTACTCGCGTGGCGGCTGCGGTCCGCGCCGCCGGGAATGGGGCTGGTCGCCGCGTTCGTCACCGGCATCCTCATCGTCTCCGCCGGCCTCCCCGCGGCGATCGTGCTGACGGAGTCGCGGGGGTCGGGCTCGCCGGCATCGAGCAGGGCCGGGGCAGGGGTGGCGCCCGGCTCCGCGAGCCCGGTGGCGGACCCGTCGACCGAGCTCCGGCGCGCCATCGCGAAGGCCGGAGAGATCCAGCCCGGCGGCGCGGACTCCCTCCTCGAGATCGACATCGACGAGAACACCACCCGGGTGACGACGCTGGACCTCACCACCGGCCAACGCGTCTCCGCGTACTTCTCCCGCAGCGGCGACAAGTGGTACGAGCCGACCCGCAACTCCACGAACGACCGTGCCGACTCCGCCTTCCGCGCCTCCGACATCGCGGGGCTCGATCTCACCGCGACGGCGGCGAAGGTGACCGCGGCCGCGGACACGATCGGCATCGACCGGAGCTCTCCCCACGCGTCCGACGGCATCGAGATCGAGCGGCGAAGCGGCGACAAGCGCCTGGTCGCGACCTTCGGCATGTCGGGCGTGGACGTCGAGACCGACGCCGCGGGAAAGCTGCCCGACAACCTCGCGCTCGCGAAGGTCGACGGTCTCCTCCCCATCGCCGAGCGACTGCTGCGCACGAACGGCCTCGATCCCGCGCAGCCGGTGATCGACGAGCTGCAGTACC
The DNA here is from genome assembly GCF_020169415.1 of Tsukamurella sp. M9C. Lineage (GTDB taxonomy): Bacteria > Actinomycetota > Actinomycetes > Mycobacteriales > Mycobacteriaceae > Tsukamurella. The sequence goes on along the minus strand of NZ_JAIULG010000048.1, from coordinate 7,800 downwards.
GCGTCTTCGCGCCGAACGTCGGCTCGGTCGGCAGCGGGAAGGGCACCGTCGAGATGCGGATCTCGGGCGGCGGCCGCTCCGGCACCCTCAAGGAGACCGTCGGCAAGTTCCCCGAGGTGAGCCTCAGCCCGTCGCGATCGACGAGCAGCTCGGCGTTCGCGCTGCGCGTCGTGACGGCCGCCGGGATCGAGCGAGCGCGAGCCGACCTCGTGCAACGCTTCTCCGTGCTGCCGATCGACGCGCACGCCCTGGGCATCGAGGTCGACGAGGACAGCCGGGCCCACACCTCCGACCGGACGGCGCCGCCCGTGATGGAGGTCGGCCTCGGGCCGGGCTCGAACGCGAGCGCCTACTACCGGCTGGACGGCGCCTTCGTGCGCACCGACTAGATGCCGGCGTCTACGTGCGGGCGGCGGTGAGGCGGCGGACCGTGGCGACCTCGGCGTCGCGGTAGGCGCGGCCGTCGGGCCAGAGCAGGTCGTGGAACCACTGCTGCGGCTGGCGCGCGCCGACGTAGGGCTGCTTCCACGAGTCCCACGGGTAGTAGGTCTGGCTGCGGCCGGCCACGAAGCCCCACTGGTAGGCGTCGATGCCGAGCTCCTTGCAGATCGGCAGGATCGTCTCGATGGTGCTGCCCTGCGGGCGGGCCATGTACTCGGTGAGGAGCATCGGGCGCCCCTGCTTGGCGAGGTCGGCGGCCATGGCGCGGAACTTCTCCGGCGGGTCGTAGCTGTGGAAGCTGATCACGTCGGACTGCTCCAGCTGGATCGCGCGGATCTCGGGGCGCGTGTCGGCCCAGACACCGGAGGTCAGCGGTTGCGTCGGCCCGCCGGCGCGGGCCCACGCGAAGGCCTGCGGCAACAGCTTCGCGACGCGGGCGACCTTGTCGGGCGGGCTCAGCGGGTACGAGTCGGCGAGGTTCTCCGGCTCGTTCCACACGTCCCACGCGACCACGCGGGGATCGTTCGCGAAGGCCTTGACCACGCCGGTCGCATAGGCCTGCAGGCCCGCGGTGTCGGCGTTCGTCAGGCCCGCGGCGCCGGGGCTCTGCACCCACGTCGAGTTGTGCACGCCGGGCGTCGGCTCGCGCTGCACGCCGGGCTTCGGGTTCGGGTCCCAGCACGAGTCGAACAGCACGAACATGATCTTGATGCCGTTGTTGTTCGCGATCGTGAGGAAGGCGTCGAGGCGCTGCACGAAGCCGGTGGGATCGGCGGTCCACAGCTGGTCCTGCAGGAAGACGCGCATGGTGGTCATCCCCAGGCCGCGGGCCCAGCCGAGCTCGAGGTTCATCCGGTTCGGGTCGAAGGTCTGCGCCTGGAACATCTCGAACTGGTTCCCGGCGTTGGCGTTGATGTAGTTGGCCCCGACCATCCATGGGTTCTGCGTGCGCCACTGCTGCGCCCGCTCGGGCGTCCAGCGCGCTGCCGGCCCGGCGGGCGTCGCGCCCGGGGTGGTGGCCCCCGGGGTCGTCGGCCCGACCGTGCCGCCCGCCCCCGTCCCGGAGCCGGGGTCGGCGGCGGCGCGCGCGGCCACCATCACGGCCGGCAGCGCGGCGGCGGTCCCCAGCAGAACCCGTCGAGTCACAGCAGTCACATCAACACCATACGCAACAACAATCACAGATCGGTGAAGGCCGGGTGCCGTCGCGCGTCGCGAAACCGGCCGTTTCCGGGCTCGCGACGACGTATTCGCATCGTCACGCAGAATTCGGCCGGTTTCGGAACGGGTGTCAGCCCTCGATGGCCTTGCGGGCCTCGGCCTCCAGCTCGGCGCGGAAGCGGGGCGGCGCGGGGAGCACGCCGCGGTCGACGAGCTTGTCGACGGTGCTGACCACCTGGTTCAGGTACGCGGCCCGCTCGGCGGCGACGCTCGACGACGCGTGGCGGTACAGCTTGAGTCCGCGGTCGAGGTCGCGCACGTCCTCGTCGGCCAGGCCGTCGGAGCCGGTGCTGCGGGCGTACCGATCGGCGGCGTACCAGGAGGTGCGCAGGTCGGTGACGGCCTCGGCGTACTCCGCGGCGGACTCGTCGCCGGGGTACTCGTCGGTGCGCAGCGCCCCGGCGTGCTCGAGCGCGTCGTGGAAGGCGATCACCTTCGGCGAGCTGAAGTCCCACATCGCGGGGAAGCGCAGCAGCATCTCGGGGTCGAGCTCGTAGGCCGCGTACTCCCCCAGCACCGTGTCGTGCCGGCCGGTGGCCCGGTCCCACAGCGCCCGGCCCGACGGTGCCGGGGCCGGCTTCGGTTGCGCGCGCTCCGCACGCGGCCGCTCAGGGGCGGGCTTCACGTCGACGAACCGCAGTGGATCGTCCCGACGCACCGCGGCCGGGTCGCCGCCGCCCGCGAGCAGCACGACCATGACGACGATCAGCGCGCCGGCCAGGAACAGCAGCCCGATCGGGCCGACGAACCGGGTACCGATCAGTGCGACCGCCGCGACGCCGAGCGCGCCCGCGATGATCGTGTTACGCATCGGAATCACCCACGATCCACAGCGTAGTCGTCAGGCGGCGAGCGCCTGCTCCCCCACCGGACGGGGCGCGACGGCACCGTCGGGCGACGGGGGCCGGGCGATCCGCGCGTAGGCGACCGCCATCGCGCCGGCGGCGCCGAGGAGGACGCCGGCGGCGAGGTAGCCGCTCTGCGCCATGGGCACGCTCAGGTAGCGGATGGACAGGAGGATCGCGACGAAGGCGAGCGCCCCGCCCACGACGGTGGCGATCCGGCGCGGGTGCCAGCCGTCCTCGGGGCGGACCATCGCGGCCTCGAGGGTCAGCGCGAAGACGAAGCCGGCGATGAGGTCGACGCCGTAATGCGCGCCGATGCCGAGCGTCGCGGAGATCGTGCAGACCCACCAGACGACGCCGAACACCTTGAGCAGGCGCGGCCCGCGCAGCGAGTGCACGAGGATCGCGGTCGCCCAGGCGGTGTGCAGGCTGGGCATGCAGTTGCGGGGCGCCGCCTGGCTGAAGTACGCGGAGACCGGCTCAAGCGACGTGGGCACGACGTGCGGCCAGACGTTCATCCAGCCGGCGCCGGCCACCTCGTTGCCGAAGGCGTACGCGGGACCCACGACGGGGAACAGGAAGTAGACGATGGGCCCGATCGCGCCGATGAGGACGAAGGACCGCACGATGTGGTGCCGCGGGAAGCCCTCGGTCGAGCTTCGGCGCAGCTGGAAGTACGCCACCACCGCGGCCCCCACCGGCAGGTAGGTGTAGACCTTGGTGATCAGGGCGAGGTACCAGCCGTGCTCGTGCACGAACCGTCCCATCACCCACGACGGGCTGCCGAGCGCGCGGTCGGCGACCTCGACGAAGTGGTCGGCGACGTACGGCAGCGCCTCCATCGTGAGCCCCAGCCACACGGACGAGCAGGCGTTCGCGACGATGAGGATCCCCGCGACGCCGGCGGCCTTGAACGCCGCCACCTGCTCGCGGCCGGTGAGCCGCAGGCCGGCGTAGGCGGCCAGCGCGACCAGGCCCCACATCACGCCGTTGCCGAAGTGCAGGGGTGAACCGGCGGCGAGGCGCTCGGCGTTGAACAGGACCTCCGTGCCGACGACGACGCCGGCGAACGGCAGGCGCAGGCGCGCGGGCATGCACATGAGGGCGAGCGCGAGGGCCGCGATCTTCACCTCGCCGGTGACGGGGCGGCCGACGAAATCCTTGGCCAGGCCCTCGACGGGGCCGGCGAGGCCGTAGACCGTCGCGGCGGCCTGGATCGCGGCGACGAAGACGACGACCGCGAGCACGGCCCACATCCACGGGCTGTTCCGGAACCCGCTGCGGGGACGCTCACCGCGTGGACCCCGCGGGAGCGCGAAGTCTTCACGCACCAACATGAGATGACAGCATAGTTAACAAGCGGGTAACACTGTGAATCCGCTGCGCGTTTCGTGACGCGAATCGCGTGGAACGACCGCCTCCCGCAGACGACGAAGGGCGCGCACCCCGCCGAAGCGGAGTGCGCGCCCTCGCGCGAATCAGTCCCGAGTCAGGCTCGGGTGGGACTCACCAGCTGCTCTTGTGCACACCGGGGAGCTCGCCGGCGTGCGCCATCTCGCGCAGGCAGATACGGCAGAGGCCGAACTTGCGGAACACCGAGTGCGGACGGCCGCACTTGTTGCAACGGGTGTAGCCGCGGACGGCGAACTTCGGCTTCTTGTTGGCCTTGTTGACCAGCGCCTTCTTTGCCATGGCTCAGTTCTCCTTGAAGGGGAAGCCGAGGTGCTTGAGCAGCGCGCGGCCTTCCTCATTGTTGGTGGCAGTGGTGACGACGGTGATGTCCATACCGCGCGGGCGGTCGATGGAGTCCACGTCGATCTCGTGGAACATCGACTGCTCGTTCAGGCCGAACGTGTAGTTGCCGTTGCCATCGAACTGGTTGCCGTTGAGGCCGCGGAAGTCGCGGATACGGGGGAGCGCGATCGAGGTGAGGCGATCGAGGAACTCCCACATGCGGTCGCCACGGAGGGTGACGCGCGCGCCGATCGGCATGCCCTCACGCAGCTTGAACTGCGCGATGGACTTGCGGGCCTTGCGGATCTCCGGCTTCTGGCCGGTGATCAGCTCGAGGTCCTTGACGGCGCCGTTGATGAGCTTGGCGTCACGGGCGGCGTCGCCGACGCCCATGTTCACGACCACCTTGACGACGCCGGGGATCTGCATCACGTTGGCGTAGTCGAACTCGCTGTTCAGCGCGTCCTTGATCTCGGCGCGGTAGCGCGCCTTCAGGCGCGGCTGGGTCTTCTCAGAGGTGGTCATCTCAGATGTCCTTCCCGTTCTTGCGGGAGATCCGCACGCGCTTGCCGGTCTCCTCGTCGGTCCGGTAACCCACGCGGGTGGGGTTGCCGTCCGAGTCGACGACCATCACGTTGGAGACGTGGATCGGAGCCTCGCGGACCTCGATCCCGCCCTGCGCGGTGGCGGACGTGCTGGTGTGCTTCTTGATCCGGTTGACGCCCTCGACGAGGACCTTGTCAGCCTTCGGGAAGGACTCGACGACCTTGCCCTTGGCACCCTTGTCGGGGCCCGAGATCACGATGACGGTGTCGCCCTTGTGCACCTTCATGTCAGAGCACCTCCGGAGCCAGCGAAACGATCTTCATGAACTTCTTGTCGCGCAGCTCGCGGCCGACCGGGCCGAAGATGCGGGTGCCACGAGGGTCGTTGTCGTTCTTGATGATGACAGCGGCGTTCTCGTCGAACTTGATGTACGAACCGTCCGGACGGCGGCGCTCCTTGGCGGTCCGCACGATGACGGCCTTGACGACCTCGCCGCGCTTGACGTTGCCGCCGGGGATGGCGTCCTTGACGGTGGCGACGATGATGTCACCGATGCCGGCATAGCGGCGCGAGCTTCCACCGAGCACGCGGATGCAGAGGATTTCCTTAGCACCCGTGTTGTCGGCGACCCGCACCCGCGATTCCTGCTGAATCACTAGAGAGTCTCCTCGACCTGGATTTTCATGCGCGCCGGATTTCCGACCCGAACACGCGTGGTCAGCCGCCTGGCACCACAGGGCGCCGGGCAACCCGTCCATGATAGGGGAAGTCGCAGGTAGATGTCGAATCGTGCCCGGTTGGGCGCCGGCCGCCGGCCATCATGTCCGACGGTGCCGCCCCGATCTCGCCGATCACGAATCACGTCGCCGGCGCGATGTACTCGTGCGTGAGATCGCTGACGCGGGCGATGTGCTCGAAGTCGTGGTCGGCGGCGAGCACGGTCGCGTCGTTGACGATGGCGTACGCGGCGATGAGGATGTCCACGGGGCCCGCGGCGCGGACGAGCCCGGACGACCACAGGGCGGCCTGCATATCGAGGACGAGATCTTCGTCCGGGGCACGCTCGAGCGGGAAGCCCATCGTGATCCGGTCCCGATAGAGCTCGTGCTCGTCGGGCGTTCGCGCGCTGTGACAGAACTCGAGCACCTGGGGCGGGCACGTCACGAACAGATCCGCAGGTGACCGTTCTATGCGCCGCAGGCGGTTCGCGATCCTCTCGTCTCCGGTCGCGAGCCGCGTCCAGACGGAGTTGTCGACGAGGTAGTCCGTCACGGCGTCGCGGTCGGATCGACGACGGGCGCGCCGAGGCCATCGGGGAGTCCGGCGAGCCCGGCGATGCCGTCGATCATCGCCCCCTTCTGCTTCGACGCGATGAGCCGACGCAGGGCGAGATCGATGACGGAGCGGTTCGAGCGCTCCCCGGTGAGTTCCCGAGCCCGCTCGATCAGTCGGGGGTCGAGGTCGACGCTGGTGACAGCCATGGGAGACCACCTTTCGATCGCTATATATCAGAGTATATAGACGGCGTGATCCGCGCTCGCCGCTCGGAGGATCGGATTCGCCGGGCGACAGGCACCTACGGATGCGATCGCGATGCCGTAACTTCATCTCGTGCAGCTCTCCGATCTGCCCGCGCGCGGGGTGGCGCGACTGCGGGGCACCTCCGCCGCCGCGCTCGCCTCCGCCGCCGAGCGCCGCGGGCCGCAGGACCCGGTCGTGGTCTTCCCGGGCCTCACGCAGCCGCTGCCCTCCTCCCCCGGCGCGATCATCGACGACGTGCTGACCCGGGAGGTCGCCGTGGCCTTCGAGGTCTTTCCCGCCTGGCTGCCGGACCCGTCGCTCGCCCCCGAATCCGGCGGGATCCTCGACCGGTTCGCCGCCCGCGAGCTCGCGCACCGGCACGACGGCGGTGCCGGGATCGGCACGGCGCTCGGCGCGCTCGCCACCGCGGCGCTGCGGCCCGAGTCGGGCCGCAGCTTCGCCGAGCTGCCCGCCGCCGACCGTCGGGACGCCCTCGAGTACGCCCTGACCCGCAGCTACCACGCCCCGTCGGTGGCGCTCGCGATCGACGTCGAACGGCCACTCGCCCCGCACCTCGGCGACGCCCTCTCCAGCGCGTCACAGTGGCTGGCGCGAGGAGACAGCAGCGTCTGGCTGTTCGGGCCGGGCGCGGCGCCGCTGGACCGGTTCCCGGTGGTCGACGGTCCGCCGCTCGCCGCGGAGCCGCGCCGCGGGCCGTCGGAGTTCACCGTCGGGCTCGAGCCGCTGCCCGCGTTCCCGCCCGTCGCGGGCAAGCCGCACCCGGCGAGCGCGGCGGAGCAGTGCCTCGAGCGGGGGCTGGTGGGCCAGGCGTGGGCATCCGCGCGGCACTGGAACTACGCCATCGACCTGGGGCCGCTGGCCCGGCCCGTCCGCGTCGACCTGCTGTTCCCGCAGCCCCGCCTGGTGGTGGAGGTCGACGGGCCGGACCACCGCGGACGCGAGAAGTACGAGGCCGACCGGCGCCGCGACGCCGACCTCATGCTGGCCGGCTTCCGGGTGCTGCGGCTGACCAACGCGCGGATCATGGACGACCTCGCGGAATCCATGTCGATCATCCGTACATTGGTCACTGCAACGGGATCGGGCCACGGGAGGGGTGCGTGATGGGCGAGTCGATCGCGGGGCTCACGGGCACGGAATCCGCGGTGCTGCTCGTGCTCGCGTCGGCCGTCGAGCCGGTGCGCAACCCCGACCTGAAGCTGCTCGGCCCCGCGCTGGAGGCCCCGTCGCGGCGCAAGCTGGTCGAGCGCGGCCTGCTGGACGTCGAGGTCGGCGAGCGCCGCGCGCTGCTGCTCTCCCTCACCGACCGCGGCTGGGCCGCGGCCTCGGAACTGCTCGAGTCCACTCCCCCGCCGCGCGCGACGCCGCAGCTGCGCGCGCTGTTCACCTTCGCCGCCGGCATCGGCCGGTACCTGCGCCGCGAGTCGCTCGCGCTGGGCGAGGTGGTCACGCCCGCCGATCCGCCCCCGCC
>NZ_JAIULG010000047.1 GCF_020169415.1 Tsukamurella sp. M9C | reverse complement strand
GGGTACGGGCCGGGCGGGGCGGGGATGACGCGGCTCGCTTAGACGTCGGACCGCTCGCCTAGCGGCTCGGGGCCTCCGATGCGCTCGACCGCGTCTTCCCCACCCCACCCTCGTTCGTTCGTAGTCGCGTCCGGTACGGCCGTCGTCTCGCGTGGGCCTTGGGGACCAGGGGGTCGTTTGCGGGCGGCTCTCCGATTGTGTCCGAGATGGACAAGGCCCCATCTTTCGAAGGGGTCTGCGACGTTCGGCGTCGCATTCGTCGCAGAACGCTTCGAGAAGTGTCGGTGGGTGTGGTGGCGCCGTGGCGTGGCGTCGCCCCCGCGCCGCGTCAGCAGGGGCGTTGTCCGATTCGGACAGGATCCGAGAGTCGGCCGCAGGGCACCGTCGGGCCCCGGGAGCCGCAGCGCGGCGCCCCGGGGCCGGACCGGCGGATCAGCGCAGGTTGAACGTGGCCGGATCCGGCCCGATGCGCTTGCCGGGCAGCGCGCTGATGCGGGCGACCTCGTCGTCGGAGAGCGTGAAGCCGAAGACGTCGAAGTTCTCCGCGATGCGGGCGGGCGTCACCGACTTGGGGATCACGACGTTGCCGAGCTGCAGGTGCCAGCGCAGGATCGCCTGCGCCGGGGTCACGCCGTGCGCGGCGGCGACCTCGACGACGGCGGCGTCGGTCAGGGATTCGCCCTGGCCCAGCGGCGACCAGGCCTCGGTGGCGATGCCGTGCTCGGCGTGGAAGGCGCGCAGCTCGTCCTGCGGCAGGCCCGGGTGCAGCTCGATCTGGTTGATCGCCGGGGTCTCGCCGGTCTCGTCGATCACGCGGCGCAGCGCCTCGACGGTGAAGTTGCTGACGCCGATCGCCTTCGCGCGACCGGAGTCGCGGATCTGCTGGAAGGCCTTGAAGGTGTCGACGTAGCGGTCGTACTCGGGGACCGGCCAGTGGATGAGGTAGAGGTCGACGTAGTCGGTGCCGAGCCGCTCGAGCGAGGCGTCGAAGGCGCGCAGCGTCTCGTCGAAGCCCTGATCCGAGTTCCACAGCTTGGTGGTGAGGAAGACCTCGTCGCGGGCGAGGCCGCTCTCGGCGATCGCGCGGCCCGTGCCGGCTTCGTTCTCGTAGACCTTCGCCGTGTCCACGCTGCGATAGCCGACCCGCAGGGCCTCGGCGACGGCGTCGTGCGCACCGTCGTCCGACACCTGCCAGACGCCGAAGCCGAGCTGGGGGATCGAGGTTCCGTTATTGAGCTTCACGTTCGGTACGGTCATGGCCCGAACAACGCGGCCGGAGGGCCGGGTGTTCCCAGTAACCTGAATTCCATGGCGATCACCGCGCAGGACCTCATCGATGCGATCCTCGACCGCGGCACCTTCACCAGCTGGGACGGCCCGCTGCCGGACGTCGCGCCGGACGCCGAGTACGCCGCCGCGCTGGAGCGCGCACGGGAGCGCTCGCACCACGACGAGGCGGTCATCACCGGCGAGGGCCGCATCCGCGGGCAGCGCGTCGCGCTCATCGCGTGCGACTTCGCGTTCCTCGGCGGCTCCATCGGCGTCGCGGCGGCCGAGCGGATCGTGACCGCGGTCGAGCGCGCGACGGCTCTGCGGCTGCCGCTGCTGGCGACGCCCACGTCGGGCGGCACGCGGATGCAGGAGGGCACCGTCGCCTTCCTCCAGATGGTGAAGATCTCCGCGGCGGTCACGCTGCACAAGCAGTCGGGCCTGGCCTACCTCGTCTACCTGCGCGATCCCACGATGGGCGGGGTGTTCGCGTCGTGGGGCTCGCTGGGGCACGTGACCATCGCGGAGCCCGGCGCGCGCATCGGATTCCTCGGGCCGCGCGTCTACGAGGCGCTGCGCGGCGAACCCTTCCCCGACGGGGTGCAGACCGCCGAGCACCTCTTCGAGCGCGGCCTCATCGACGGCGTGGTGCCGCTCCGCTTCGTCCGGCTGCTCGCGCATCGCACGCTCCGGGTGCTCGCGGGCGCGCAGGACGCCGACCCGCTGGCCCCGCACCTCGGCGTCCGCGAGGAACTCGACGCCGCCGACGACGGCACGCCCGCCTGGGACTCGGTGCGGATCAGCCGCGAGCCCGGGCGGCCCGGCGTGCGCGCCTTCCTCCGCCACTCCGCCACGGACCGGCTGCCGCTGTCGGGCACCGGCGAGGGCGAGACCGACCACACGCTCCTGCTCTCGCTGGCGCGGGTGCAGGGCTATCCGTGCGTGGTCGTCGGGCAGGACACCACGCGGGCCGAAGGCGCGGCGCTCCCCCTTCTCGGCCCCGCGGCGCTGCGCGCTGCCCGCCGCGGCATGCGGCTGGCCGCGGAGCTGAACCTGCCGCTCGTCCTCGTCATCGACACCTGGGGCGCGGCGCTCTCCCCCGAGGCCGAGGAGGGCGGGCTCGCCGGCGAGGTGGCGCGCAGCCTCTCCGACCTGGTCACCCTCACGGTCCCGACGGTGTCGGTCCTCCTCGGGCAGGGCACGGGCGGCGGCGCGCTGGCGATGCTGCCCGCCGACCGGGTGCTGTGCGCGCAGCACGCGTGGCTCGCGCCGCTACCGCCGGAGGGCGCGAGCGCGGTGATGTACCGCGACGCCGACCACGCCGCCGAGATGGCGGACCGGCAGCGGATCCGCGCAGCCGACCTGCTCGCGGACGGCATCGTCGACCGGGTGATCCCGGAGCGACCGAATGCGGCCGACGAGCCGACGGAGTTCTCCCGCCGCGTGGGCCTCGCAGTGAGCGACGCCCTCGCGGAGCTCTCCCTCATCCCCGATCCGATCCGGATCAGCCGGCGGCTGGATCGCTACCGCTTCCTGGGCGGCCGCTGATCAGTTCCCGACGGTGACGCCCCACTGCACGCGGGCGGAATCGACGGTGGTCACCGTCACGGTCACGTCGTGCCGGTGACCGCCGGCGTTCATGACGCAGCTCTGCCGGGCCCCGACGGTGCCGGCGAGCGCGCCCGCGCAGCTCACCGAGTCGACGCGCCGACTCCGCTCGAGCACCTCGTGGGTGCGCCGCTCGAGCTCGCCGATGGCCACCCGCCGGCCCGACTGGGGCACACCGGCGACCGTCGAATTCCACTGCACCCGATCACCGTCGACGTCGGTGACCTTGAGGGCCACGGCGAACTGCTCGCCGTCCCGGGTCAGGACGCAGGACTGCGCCGCCCCCACCTCGGCCGCGAGTCCGCCGTCGCAGTGCAGGTCGTCCGACGGTGCCGCCGCCACCTGCTGGAGGGTGCCGTTTTCGACCTGCTCCTGAGCGACCTCGGTGGGCGAGAGCATGGTCCAGCACGCGGCGATCGCGACGCCGGCACCGCCGACGACGACCGCCAAAGCCCGCAGACCCATCGCGACTCGTTTCCGTGACTAAACTCCGCCTTCACGACATGTGAATTGCGTTTATTGAATCACGGTGCAGTTGCGATCTCAACACGGAAGTGATCCGTGTCGCGCTTAGGCGCGTGTCAGCCGGTGACGGTGAGGTAGATCAGCGCGACGTTGAGGGCGACGATCAGCGCGCCCGCGGCCGCGGACGCCCAGCGCAGGGGCGCCCGGTCGGCGAACTCCCCCATGAGGGCGCGGTCGGAGGTGTAGCGGCGCAGCGGCAGCAGCGCGAAGGGGATGCCGAAGCTCAGCACCACCTGCGAGATGATCAGCGCCTCGGTGGGCGGCACGCCGAGCGCGAGCACCCCGATCGCGGGGATCATCGTGACCAGCCGGCGCACAACGACCGGGATCCGCTTGTGCAGCAGGCCCGCCATGATGGTGCCGCCCGCGTAGCTGCCGACCGAGGTGGACGCGAGGCCCGAGGCGAGCAGGCCGACGGCGAACAGCCCGGCGACGACCGGCCCGAGCGCGTCCCGCACCGCGGCGTGCGCACCCTCGATCGAGTCGGTGCCCTCGACGCCGTAGAGGCTCGACGCGGCGAGCACCAGCAGCGCGATGTTCACCGCGCCGGCGATGATCAGGGCCAGCACCACGTCGACCCGGGTCACCTTGAGCAGCCGGCGCGCCCGCTCGACGGCGCCCTCGGCGGGCGGCGTGCCGTGCCGGTCGACGACCAACGCGGAGTGCAGGTAGATCGCGTGCGGCATGACGGTCGCGCCCAGCATCGACGCGGCGAGCAGTACCGTCTCGCTGCCCTGCAGGCGCGGGACGAGCCCGCTGAGGAAGGCGGCACCGTCGGGCGGCGCGGCGATCAACCCCGCGACGAAACCGACCACGATGATCGCGAGCATGCCGATGATCACCAGCTCGAACCGGTACTGGCGGCGGCCGTCGGCGAGCGTGAGCAGCAGCGTCGAGATCACGCCGACGATGAGACCGCCCCAGACCAGGGGGACCCCGAAGAGCAGGTTCAGCGCGAGCGCGCCGCCGATGACCTCGGCGATGTCGGTGGCCGCGGCGACCAGCTCGGCCTGGCCCCAGAACGCGAGGCGCGACCGGCGCGGCAGCCGCTCCCCCAGGACCTGCGGCAGCGAGCGGCCCGTGACGACGCCGAGCTTGGCGGACTGGTACTGGATCATCACTGCCATGACGTTCGCCAGCACCAGCACCCAGACCAGCAGGTAGCCGTACTTCGCGCCCGCGGTGACGTTCGCGGCGACGTTGCCCGGGTCGACGTACGCGATCGCGGCCACGAAGGCGGGTCCGAGCAGCATCAACGCGCGAACGGGAGGGCGCTTCGTCGGCACGACGGTATCGGTGAGCACGATGGAAGGTTAAGCGAATACAGAGTTTCGGTCAACCGAAACCTTGGGTGCCGCGTGCCGGGACCAGGCACGTCCTAGGCTGCTCCCATGACTGCTCGCGACCACGGCGACCCCGGCGACGCCCCCACCATCGCCCCGCCCCTGACGGACGTCGCCGAGCCCCGGCGCCCCTCCGCCGCCGAGGAGGCGCGCACGGTCGCCTCGGCCGGCAATACGGCGACCCTCGGCAGCCTCTCCGCCGACGGTGGCCCCTGGGCCTCGCTCGTCACGTACGGACTGCTCGGCGGCGACCCGGTGCTGTGCGTCTCGCACATGGCCGAGCACGGCCGGAACCTGGCGCGCGATCCCCGCGCGAGCGTCTCGATCGTGGCGCCCGACGCCTCGTCGGACCCCCTGGCGAACGCGCGGATCACCCTGGCGGGCACCGTCCGCCGGCCCGAGGGCGAGCAGCTCGCGGCGGCCCGGGAGGCGCACCTCGCGGCCGTGCCCGCGGCGAAGTACTACATCGACTACAGCGACTTCACCGTGTGGCTGCTCGAGGTGGAGCGGGTCCGTTGGGTGGGCGGCTACGGGCGGATGGACTCGGCGTCGAGCGCGGATTACGCCGCCGCCGAACCGGATCCGGTCACCCCGCACGCCGCGGGCGCCGTGCGCCACCTCAACGACGACCACGCCCCGGCCCTGCTGGACATGGCCCGGCAGCTGGGCGGCTACCCCGACGCCACCGCGGCGCGCTGCGAGCGCGCCGACCGGTACGGCCTCGACATCCACGTGGACACCCCGCGCGGCTGGGCCGTCACCCGCGTCGGCTACCTCGCCCCGCTGGACGCGCCAGCCGAGCTGCGGCAGGCCACCGTCGCCCTCGCCCGCCTGGCGGCCGGGCGGTAGCGGACCCACCGCCCCGGCACCGGCGTCAGTTCGCCGGGGCCGGCGTGGTGGTCGTCGGGACCGGCACGGCGACGGTCGGCTTCGGCGCCACCGGCTTCGGGGCGACGGTCGTGGTCGGCACCGGCGCGACGGTGGTGGTGATCCGCGGCGGGGTGATCACGGGCGGCTGTGTCGTCGGAGGCTTCGTGACCACCGGCGCCTGCGTCGTCGGGGGCGCCTGCGTCGTCACGCGCGGCGGAGCGATCGTCGTGGTCGGGACCGGCGCGACGGTCGTCGTCGGCGGGGCGACGGTGACCGGCGGCGCGACCGTCGTCGGCGCGACCGTGGGTGCGACGGTGGGCGCGACCGTCGGCGGCGCGATGGTCGTCGGCGGGATCGTCGGCGCCGCGGTCGTCGGCGCGACCGTCTGCGGGGACGTGCCCGGCGGAACCGTCTGCGGCGAGGTCCCGGACGTCGCGGTCGGGGCGGCGGTCGAGGTCTCCGTCGGGCTGGTCACCGTGCCTCCCTCAGAGGTCCCGGCGCCGACGGGGGCCGACGTCGCGGCGGTGGTGCCGCCCGTCGCATCCCCGGCCCGGCCCGCCGTGGTGGTCGCGGCGGTGGTGGTCGGGCTCGCGACGGCGACGGAGACGCTGGTGCCGATCGCGTCCTCGACGGACGCGCGGCTGCCGGCCTGGACGGTGGCGCCCTGCAGCGCGGCGGCGACCGGCGCGGTGACCGTGGCGTCGGTGTTCACGTTGCCGGGGACCGCCTGGCCGGGAAGCGCGACGATGGGCGCGACCTTCGCCGAGGTCGGCAGCGGCGCGAGCACCACGCCGGGCGCGACGGGCGCGGTCACGGTGGTCGTCGTGGTGGTCGTGGTGGTGCTCGTCGACGTGACGGTGTACACCGGCGCGAGGATGCGGCCCTGGTCGCGCACGTCGACGACGCGGCCGGGCGTGACCGCCCAGACCGGGTAGAACGGGTCGGTGAAGCGCGGCGGGACCCGGCGGTACGGGTTGCTGAAGATGTTGATCGTGATGGACACCGAGATGATCGGCTGCGGCCGGGGGCGGGTCCAGCTGCGCGGGTAGATCCAGATCACGGGGACGTCGGCGTGGAAGCCCGGGTCGAACCAGGGTCGCGGGTAGCCGGGCCGGAGCCACGGGCGGGGCTGGTCCGGGGTCCACGGGCGCACGCCGAGCTGGCGGCCGTACAGCGTCCAGCAGGTCTGCGTCTGCTGCTCGATCCCGGCGATCCACGATCCCCAGCGGCCCGTCTCGCAGATGGACCGGTAGGCGTCGATCTGCGGCTGCGTGTACTGCCACGGCCGCGTGTTCACGGGCCGCGACATCGGCGCGGGCGGGGCGGGCTGCGGCGCCACGACGAGCCCCGGCACCGCGGGCGCCGGCGGGTAGTAGACGGTGGTGTTGTTGCTGGTGGAGGTGATGGTGCCCTGCGGCAGGCCCGCGTTCACCGCGGCCTGCGCGGGGATCGGGTCGCCGACCATGGTGACGTCCTTGGGCGGCACGACCACGCCGTCGGTCTGGAAGGCTCCGGGGTTCGACGTGTACTGGTCGCCCGTCACCGGGCTGAACGCGACCGGCGAATCCTCGCTCGAGGAATCCTTGCCGCAGCCCGCGACCAATCCCACCACCGAGAGCGCCGCGACCGCCGCAGCTGAGACCCTGACCCTGTTCATCTGTCCTCCGACCCCGCTCGCCGGCGCGAATCGCGGCGATATCCACCCATTCTTATCGGCCCGACGACCCGCGCGCCATCGCCGGGACAGGATCGGGACCGATTCGAGACCGACAGCGATGACAGCATTGCTAGCATTGCTGTCATGGCGACGCTGACGATCCGCAACCTCCCCGACCGGGTCCGGGACCGGCTCCGGGTCCGCGCCGCGGAGAACGGCAGGTCGATGGAGGCGGAGGCGCGCATGATCCTGGAGGAGTCGCTGATCGAACCCGGGAAGGTCGATCTGAGCTGGGTGGAGGCGATCATCGAGGTGGGCAACGAGTTCGGTGGGATCGAGCTGGACATCCCCGCGGACGCTCCTGCCGAGGTCCCCGATTTCACAGACCTATGATCATCCTCGACACGAATGTCATCTCCGAACTCATGCGCGGCGAGGCGAAGAGCGATCGCCGCGTCGTGGAGTGGGCGCGGGCCCTCAGCGAGCAACCGGTGTCGACCGTGATCAACCACGCCGAGATCTTGTCCGGGTTGGCCGTACTTCCCGCGGGCAGGCGTCGAGCGCAGCTCCTCGCACGGGCCGAGAACATCTTGCTCAATCTCGGCCCGGCTCTGCCCCTCACGCCGGATTGTGCGGGCGCGTACGCCGCGATCGTCGCCGAGCGAAAGGCAGCGGGGTCGCCCATCGGTCAGATGGACGGCCTGATCGCCGCCATCGCCCGGACCACCGGTGCGGCCATCGCGACGCGGAACATCAGTGACTTCGACAGCCTCGGCCTGCGCCTCGTCGACCCCTGGACCGCGGAAATCTAGACAGAGGTAGATAAATGCGTAGCCTGGAGACCATGAAGAGCATCACCGTCGCCGAGCTGCGCCAGAACCCCACGGCCGCGCTGGCGGAGGTGGAGAACGGCGAGACCTACGAGGTGACGCGGCACCGTCGAGTGGTGGCGCGGCTCGTGCCACCCGAGCCGGCCATCGAATTGATCCCCCCGAAGAAGCGCGGCGGCGCCCGGCTGTCCGAACGTCCGGGTCCCGTCACGAACCGCTCGGTCGCGGAGATCGACGAGCTCCTCCGCGAGATGCGTGAGGACCGATGACGTTCTACTACCTCGACACATCCGTCGCGATCCACGCGCTACTGCGCACTCCCGGGGCGCTGGAATGGTTCGACGCGGTCTCCGCGGATCCCGAGTCGACGATCATCTCGTCCCGGATTCTGCAGACGGAGCTCACCCGCTACCTCCGCCGGGAGTCCGCCGAGGTGGCGGCCCGGAGCCAGATCCTCGACCACGTCTCCGCGATACCGCTGTCCGAGGCGATCCTCACCTCGGCCGAGTCGATCGCCGAGCACGTCCGCGCAATCGATGCGATTCATCTCGCGTCGGCGATGGTCGGCGGGTCGCGGACGGTGGTGGTCACGCACGACGCACGGATGCGAACGGTCGCGGAGGCGAACGGGCTCACCGTGCTGGACCCCGTGGCCTGAGAAACGCGAGAGCCCCGCACCGTCGAACGACGGTACGGGGCCCTGAGCGCAGAACTGTTACTTGACGCCGAGCAGGTCATCACGGGGACGAAGCCCCGTGCTCGACGAACGTCGAGCTACTTGACGCCGAGCAGGTCGATCACGAACACGAGCGTCTTGCCCGACAGGCGGTGGCCGCCGCCCGCGGGGCCGTAGGCCAGGGCGGGCGGGCAGATCAGCTGGCGACGGCCGCCGACCTTCATGCCCGGAATGCCCTCCTGCCAGCCGGCGATGAGGCTGCGCAGCGGGAAGTTGATGGACTCGCCGCGGCTCCACGAGGAGTCGAACTCCTCGCCGCTGTCGAACTCGACGCCCAGGTAGTGGACGTCGACGACACTGCCGGGCTGGGCCTCGGCGCCGTCGCCCACGACGATGTCCTTGATGACGAGCTCGGTGGGCGCGGGGCCCTCGAGGAACTCGATCTCGGGCTTGGTCATAGAGACTCCTTTGATCAGGCGGTGCAGATTGTCGCGCCGGATGGGCGGCATCTACGCGCCGGGGTAGTCACGGGCGGTCGAGCCCGTGTAGATCTGCTGAGGACGGCCGATCTTGGTGGTCGGGTCCTCGTGCATCTCACGCCAGTGAGCGATCCAGCCGGGGAGCCGGCCGAGCGCGAACAGCACCGTGAACATGCGCGTCGGGAAGCCCATCGCGCGGTAGATCAGACCGGTGTAGAAGTCCACGTTCGGGTAGAGCTTGCGCTCGATGAAGTAGTCGTCGTGCAGCGCGACGTCCTCCAGGCCCTTGGCGATGTCGAGCAGCTCGTCGGACACGCCGAGCAGCTCGAAGATGCGGTCCGCGGTCTGCTTCACGATCGCCGCACGCGGGTCGTAGTTCTTGTAGACGCGGTGCCCGAAGCCCATGAGCTTCACGCCGTCTTCCTTGTTCTTGACCTTGTTCATGAAGGCCGTGGTGTCGCCACCGGAGGCCTTGATGTCGTCGAGCATCTCGAGGACGGCCTGGTTGGCGCCGCCGTGCAGCGGGCCCCACAGGGCGTTGATGCCGCCCGAGATCGACGTGAACAGGTTGGCGTTCGACGAGCCCACCAGGCGCACCGTCGACGTGGAGCAGTTCTGCTCGTGGTCGGCGTGCAGGATGAGCAGCATGTCGAGGGCCTTGACGATCTCCGGGTCCACCTCGTAGGGCTCGGCCGGGAAACCGAAGGTCATGCGCAGGAAGTTCTCCACCAGCGACAGCGAGTTGTCCGGGTAGAGGAAGGGCTGGCCGACCGACTTCTTGTAGGCGTACGCACAGATCGTCGGGAACTTGGCGAGCAGGCGGATGGTCGAGAGCTCGACCTGCGCCGGATCGTTGTGGTCCAGCGAGTCCGGGTAGTACGCCGAGAGGGCGTTGACCGCCGACGAGACCACCGGCATCGGGTGCGCGTTGCGGGGGAAGCCGTTGAAGAACAGCTTGAGGTCCTCGTGCAGCAGAGTGTGCCGCTGGATCTTCGCGGTGAACTCGGCGAGCTGCTCCGGAGTCGGCAGCTCACCGTGGATCAGCAGGTAGCTGACCTCGATGAACGTCGACTTCTCCGCGAGCTGCTCGATCGGGTAGCCGCGGTACCGCAGGATGCCCTGGTTGCCGTCGATGTACGTGATCGCGGACTTGCACGAGGCCGTGTTGACGAAGCCGTTGTCGAACGTGCTGTAGCCCGACTGCGCGAGGAACTTACCGAGAGCGATGCCGTCTGCACCCTCGGTCGCCTTGACGATCGGCAGCTCGATCTGGCCGCCGGGATAGGCGACCGTAGCGTTCGCGGTGTTGTCATCAGTGGACAATGTTCGTATCCCCTCGCTGTGGTCGGCGGATAAAAGCTACCTGGCTAGAACCTAGCGGTATCGCGGTTCCGCGAGGAAATCGGGCCGTCACCGGATGCCCCATTCGGTGCCCCATCGGGCGCCCGGAGCCAGCCGGATCACGTCGGTTCCGGTGTGGAGGGCGTTGCCGGGGGCCGACATCGGCTCCACCGCGATCGCCCGGTCGCGGCCCGGGTATCCCTTGCCGTTGACCGGGTCCGCGATGAACACCTGGGCCCACGGCAACGACGGTGCCGTCCACAGTTCCGCCGCCCCCGACGGGCCGCGGAGCACGGTGGTCCGCGCCACGTCGGTGAAGGGAGTGTCGATCTGCACACCGTCGAGCGAGCGCGGGGCGCGGTAGTCGTACTCCGTCCCGTCGACGGTGCGCGGCGGACCGTCGGGCAGCAGGCGCCCGTCGAGGGGCTGCCAGCGCCCGGCCCCCAGCTCCAGGGTGCAGGCGTCGACGGGGTCGTCCCCGACGCGGAGGTAGGTGTGGAAGCCGACGGCGAGCGGCAGGTCCGCCTCGCCGTCGTTGCGGGCCTCGAAGGCGCAGGTCAGGCCGCTCTCCGCGACGCTGTACCGGATCCGCAGGTGCAGGTCGAAGGGCCAGCCGGGGTGGCGCCCGACGTCGAGGACCAGCGTGACGGCGTCCGATGCGACCTCGACGTCGTCCCAGTCGACGCGGCGCACGAGGCCGTGGTCGGCGGTGCCGGTGACGTCGCTGGTGACCGCGAGGCGGTGGACCTCGCCGTCCCAGGTGTAGATGCCGTCCTCGGTGCGGCCGGGCCAGGGGGCGAGCACGAGCCCCGCCGACAGCGGCGGCTTCGCGCCGAGCGGCCACTCCTCGGTGAGGGCGACGCCGTCGCGGCGGAGGCCGCGCAGGCCCGCGCCGGTCCGCGCGATCTCCGCGACGTAACCGCCGGCGGCGATCGTGAAACCGGGTTGCACCGACATGGGCGCAATAGTACGGGCGGGGACGGGTGCGGCGAGCGGCGTCCGCCCGACGGCCGCCGGATGCAACCCCTCGCAACGTCGGAGGGACCTCAGCGGGCCAGCGTCCCGGCGATCACGGTCGCGACGGCGGACTGCAGCGCGGGCACGAGCTCGACGCGGAAGACGGCGAGGGCGGGGTCCACCAGGTAGGCCGACTCGCACAGCCGCGACTGCTCGGCCTGCGCGTAGACCGCGCCGGACAGGGTGAGCATCAGCGAGCCCACCGCGGGAGCGTCGCCCCCCAGCTCGGGGATCGCGCGGGTGATGACGCCGGCCAGGGTGTCCAGCCCGGCGAGGGCCGCGCGCTTGAACCGCACGATCGCGTCGGTGGAGACGTTGCGCTCGAGCACCGAGGCCTGGGCGGAGACGAGGTCCAGTAGGTCGGGGTGCGCGGCCGCGACGCGGGCGTAGACGGCGGCGAAGGCCTCGGTCCGCTCCGCGAGGGGTGCGCCGTCGCGCGCCTCGGCCGCCCACGCATCGTCGAGCTCGACGATGCAGGCGGTGGCCGAGCGCATGAGCACCTCGAGCAGAACCTCCTCGCGGGACTCGAAGTAGCGGAGCACGTTCGATTTCGCCAGGCCGACGCGCCGGCTGAGCTCGCTCAGGGTGAGGGCGGCGACCGGCATCTCGCAGAGCATGCCCGCCGCCGCGGCCATGATCGCCTCGCGCCGCTCCTGCCGCTGCTCCGCGCTGCGCGCCCGTTGGAATCCCACGGACCGATTTTACAGACCGCCGGTCTATTGACACCAGAACGGTGTTCTTTTACCGTGGAGGCATTCAACAGACCGGCGGTCTCTTAACCGTCGGGGACCACCGAGGAGCAACCATGAGCTGGACCGAGAACGACGTACCCACCCAGGCCGGACGGGTCGCCGTCGTCACCGGCGCCAACACCGGGCTCGGCTTCGAGACCGCCCGGGCGCTCGCCCAGAAGGGGGCCGAGGTCATCCTCGCCGTCCGGAACACCGACAAGGGCGCCGACGCCGCCCGGCGCATCGCCGCCGTCGCTCCGGGCGCGACGGTCCGCGTCCAGCGCCTCGACCTGGGCTCGCTCGCCTCGGTCCGCGACGCTGCCGCGGAGCTGCGCGAATCGACCCCGCGGGTGGACCTGCTGATCAACAACGCCGGCGTCATGTACCCGCCGAAGCAGACCACCAGCGACGGCTTCGAGCTGCAGTTCGGCACCAATCACCTGGGCCACTTCGCCTGGACCGCCCAGGCGCTCGACCTGCTGCTGGACGTGCCCGGTTCGCGCGTGGTGACCGTCGCCAGCATCGCGCACCGCATCCGCGCGGCGATCCACTTCGACGACCTGCAGTGGGAGCGCTCCTACGAGCGGGTCGCCGCCTACGGGCAGTCGAAGCTGTCGAACCTGCTCTTCCACTACGAGCTGCAGCGCCGCCTCGAGGCCCGCGGCGCCGAGCGCGGCACCGTCGCGCTGGCCGCGCACCCCGGCATCGCCGACACCGAGCTGGTCCGCAACCTCCCGGCAGTGCTGCAGAAGGCGCAGGCCTTCGCGCCCCTGTTCTCGCACGACGCGGAGCACGGCGCGCTCCCCCAGCTCCGGGCCGCCACCGATCCCGGCGCGCTCGGCGGCCAGTACTACGGCCCCGACGGCCTCGGCGAGCGCCGCGGCGCCCCGAAGGTCGTGGCGTCCAGCGAGCAGTCCTACGACCTGGACCTGCAGCGCCGCCTGTGGTCGGTGTCGGAGGAGCTCACCGGCATCGCCTTCCCGGTGTGACCCTCAGCCCAGGATCTTCTGCAGCCAGCCGGAGTCGGTGAGCGCGACCTGCGCGCCGTCGTGCAGCACAGTCGGGGTGCCGGTGCCGCCTGCCGCGGTGAGCAGCTTGAGGTTCGCGGCGCCCACGGCCTTGCCGTCGATACCGGTGGAACCGTCGCGGATCTTCGTCACCGCGGTATCGACGGTGCCGGACGCGCCGGCGATGGTCGCGATCTCGGCGTTGGTGAGGTCGCTCGAGCCGCCCTCCTGGGGCTGCGAGAGGAACATCGACGTGAGGAAGCCGAGGGCCGCGTCGGTCCCGCCGGACCGGCCGACCTGGAGGAAGGCCGCCAGCGCCCGCGAGGAGTAGTCCCCGCTCGCGGACTGCCGGTCGAGGAAGCTCACCGGCCGGTACTCGACGGTGAGCCGCCCGCTCCGGACGGCGGCGGTGATGTCCGTGCCGTACGTCGTCTCGAAGTTCTTGCAGGCGGGGCACAGGAAGTCCAGGTAGACGGTGATCGTCGGGCCGCCGGTGCCGACGCGGACCGCGCCGTCGTCCGACCCGGCCGTGGCGCTCGCCCCGCCCGACGGCGCCGCCACCGCCGTGCCCGCGACGGTGCGCGCGCACCCGGACAGGGCGAGCAGCGCGACGAGCACGGCCACGACGACGGAGATCCCCCGGTGCATCCTCATGCGCCGAGGATACGGCCGGTCCCGCGTGACACGGGTCAGCGCGTGACGCGGTACCGGACGAAGGCGGGCACGGCGAACGCGGCGAGCACCGTGAAGACGATGACGAGCACGCCGCCGCCGGCCGCAGCCATCGCGGCGCCGGCGGAGGCGGCGGCCGCGCCGTGCAGCGCGTCGCCGATCCGCGGCCCGCCCGCGACCACCACGACGAAGACGCCCTGCAGGCGCCCGCGCATGTCGTCGGTCGCGGCCTGTTGGAGCATCGTGGTGCGGAAGGCCGCGGAGAACATGTCGGCAGCGCCGCCCAGCGCGAGCAGCACCAGCGCCGCCCACAGCCAGCTGAAGTGCGCCGCGACGCCGAAGCCCCCGATCGCCAGGCCCCACAGCACGATCATCACGATCACGGCGAGACCCTGCCGGGAGACGCGCGACGTCCAGCCCGAGAGCACGCCGCCGAGCACGGCGCCCACCGACATCGCCGCGAACAGCGCGCCGAACACCCAGCCGCCCTCGATCGGGTCGCCGAAGTTCTCGTGCGCGATCTGCGGGAACAGGGCGCGCGGCATGCCGAAGACCATCGCGATGATGTCGACGACGAAGCTCATGAGCAGCACCTTGTGGCCCGCGAGGTACCGGAAACCGTCGATCACGGAGCTCAGCCCCAGCGACTGCCCCTTGTCCTCCGCCTTGATCGACGGCAGCTTCCACACGGCCCAGAGCGTGACCATCAGCGACGCCGCGTCGAGGGCGTACAGCCAGTGCACGCCGATGATCGGGATGAGCGGCGCGCCCAGCATCGGGCCGGCGATGGCGCCGAACTGCATCACGGTCATGTTGAGCGAATTGGCCGCGGGCAGCTGCTCCGGCGGCACCAGGCGCGCGTAGATCGCGGACCGGGTCGGCTGATTCACGCCGAAGAAGGCCTGCTGCAGCGCGAAGGCGCCGAGGATCAGCCAGACGTTGTCGGGCAGCAGCGCGAGCATCAGGGCGGTGCCCGCGAGCCCGAGCGTGGTGCCGATGATCACCAGGCGCCGGTCGAGCGCGTCGGCGATCGCGCCGCCCCACAGGCCGAAGATCACCAGCGGGACCAGGCCGAAGACGCCGGTCAGGCCGACGTACGCCGACGAGCCGGTGATCGCGTAGATCTGCGCCGGCACCGCGACCGCGGTGAGCTGCGCGCCGATGACGGTGACGATCCCGGTCCACCACAGTCGCCTGTAGTCGGGGTTCTTCAGTGGCCGTGTGTCGGCCAGGAGTCTCGGCACCTGAAAGATCCTACGACTTCCTCAGGATCTCCCGCGATTCGACGCACACCGCTACCGTGGCGCCGATGAGGCTGGCCCGCGCACGCATCGACGGCGACGCCCTCGTGGACGTCGACGTCGCCGGGGGCCGGATCGCCGCGCTCTCCCCCGCCGGCTCCACGCGGCCCGCGGGCGACGTGCTCGACCTCGACGGCCGCCGCCTGATCCCCGGCCTGTGGGACGAGCACGTCCACGTGCGCACCTGGGCCGTCTCCACGCGCCGCATCGACGTGCGGTCCGCGACGGGCCCGGAGGAGGTCGCCGCGCTGGTCCGCGCCGCGTTCCCGGACGCGGAGCCGGGCCTGCCCGTCGTCGCCGTCGGCATGCGCGACGGGCTGTGGGGCGGCGCACCGTCGCGCCTGCTGCTCGACGAGATCGCGCCGGAGGTCCCCGTCATGGTCGTCTCCTCGGACCTGCACAGCTCCTGGTCGAACGCGGCGCTCGGCCGGCTCCTCGGCGTCGACCTCGACGACACCGGGATGCTCCGCGAGGCGGCGAGCTTCGCCGCGGCCGTCCGCGTCGAAGCACTCGTCGCGGACCGCGCCGACGGGTGGGTGATCGAGGCGCTCGCCGGCCTCGGCCGACGGGGCGTCGTCGGCCTCGTCGACCTGGATTTCGACGATGCCGTCGGCGCCTGGGAGCGACGCCCCGCCCCGCCCGTGCGGGTCGACGCGGGCGTCTACCCGCAGCACCTCGACGCGGCGGAGGCCCGCGGCGCCGGCACGGGCGCCCCGATCAACGGCCTCGCCCGGGTGGGCCCGCTCAAGGTCATCACCGACGGTTCCCTCGGCACGCGCACCGCGTACTGCCACGCGCCGTACCCCGGCACGGCCGATCGCGGCGTGCTGGAGGTGCCGCCGGAGCGCCTCGTCGAGCTGCTGCGCCGCGGCGCCGCGCTGGGCCTGGCCCCGGCCATCCACGCCATCGGCGACGCGGCCAACGCGCTCGCGCTCGACGCCTTCGCCGAGGCCGGGGTCCGTGGGCGCATCGAGCACGCGCAGCTGCTCACCGAGGCGGACCTCGGCCGGATGGCGGAACTCGGAATCGGGGCGTCGATCCAGCCGGAGCACATGCTCGACGACCGCGGACTGGTCGCGCGGTTCTGGGGCGACCGCGCGGGCGACGCCTTCCGCGTCGGCTCGCTCGTGGCCGCGGGCGTCGACGTGGTCTTCGGCTCGGACGCGCCGGTCACGCCGCTGGACCCGTGGTTCGCGGTCTCCGCCGCCGTCACCCGCAGCCGCGACGGGGATCCGCCCTGGCAACCGTGGGAGGCGGTCGACGTGGAGACCGCGCTGCGGCTCTCGGCGCGGTCGCGGATCGCGGTCGGCGAGCCCGCCGATCTGGTGGCCCTCGGCGCCGACCCGACGCCGGAACGCCTGCGCACCATGCCCGTCGACCTCACGCTCGTGGCCGGCGGGATCACCCACACAGGGCTCTAGGGCTCACAGGGCCCTAGGGCTGCAGGCGGAACGGCGCGTAGTCGGGCGCGACGAGCCGCACCCGGTTGTGCACCCGGTTCTCCCGGCCCTGCCAGAACTCGACCACCTGCGGCGCGATCCGGTAGCCGCCCCATTCCGGCGGCACCGGCACGTCCTGTCCCTCGAACCGGGCCTCCACCTCGGCGAAGCGCTCCGCCATCGCGGCGCGGGAGGCGACCGGCCGGGACTGGTCCGAGGCCCACGCCCCGAGCTGCGAGCCCCGAGGCCGCTCGGCCCAGTAGGCGGCGGTCTCCTCCGGGGTGACCTTGGTGACGGCGCCGCGCACGTGCACCTGGCGGTGGATCGCGATCCACGGGAAGGTCACGGCGGCAACGGGGTTCGCCTCGACGGCGCGGGCCTTGTCGGAGCCGTAGTTGGTGTAGAAGACCACGCCGCGCTCGTCGAGGCCCTTGCACAGCACGGTGCGGGTGGCCGGGAGCCCGGTCTCGTCGACGGTGGCGAGCACCATCGCGTTGGGCTCCGGCGCGCCGGCGGCGACGGCCTCGTCGAACCAGGACCGCCACAGCGGCACCCACCCGGACGCCAGGTCCTCGGGCTGCAGATCGAAGGAGTCGCCGTCGTACTTCTCGCGCATCGCCGTCAGGTCCACGAAGCCGAGACTACTCATTAGGCTGCACAGCATGACTGAGATTCCGGGTGGGCTCGAAGGCGTCGTCGCGTTCTCCACGGAGATCGCGGAGCCGGACAAGCAGGGCGGGGTACTGCGGTACCGCGGCGTCGACGTGGCCGACCTGGTGCGCGACCGGGTCACCTACGGCCAGGTGTGGGGCCTGCTGGTGGACGGCGAGTTCGGCAACCCGCTGCCCGCCGCGGAGCCCTTCCCGCTGCCGATCCACAGCGGCGACGTCCGCGTCGACGCGCAGGCCGGCCTCGCGATGCTGGGCCCGCTCTGGGGCTTCGAGCCGCTGCTCGACATCGACGACGCCACCGCCCGCGAGAACCTGGCGCGCGCCTCGGTGATGACGCTGAGCTTCGTCGCCCAGTCGGCCCGCGGCCTGGAGCGCCCGGCGGTGCCGCAGCGGATCATCGACCAGTCCCCCACCATCACGCACCGGTTCATGACCCGCTGGCACGGCGAGCCCGACCCCGATCACGTGCGCGCCATCGACGCCTACTGGGTCGCGGCCGCCGAGCACGGCCTCAACACGTCGACGCTCACGGCGCGGGTCATCGCCTCGACGGGGGCCGACGTCTCGACGGCGCTCTCGGGCGCGGTCGGCGCGCTGTCGGGCCCGCTGCACGGCGGCGCACCGTCGCGCGTGCTGCCGATGCTCGACGAGGTGGTCCGCACCGACGACCCCCGCGGCGTCGTCGCTGCGCGGTTGGACCGCGGCGAGCGGATCATGGGCTTCGGCCACCGCATCTACCGCGCCGAGGATCCGCGGGCCGCGGTGCTCCGCGCCGTCGCGCGCGACCTGCAGGCGCCCCGCTACGAGGCCGCCGCCGCGCTGGAGCGCGAGGCGAACGCCCTGTTCGCCGAGCGCCGCCCCGACCGCGCGATCTCGACGAACGTCGAGTTCTGGGCGGCCGTGATCCTCGACTACGCAGGCGTCCCGCCGCGGATGATGCCGGCGATGTTCACCTGCGCGCGGACCGCCGGCTGGTGCGCCCACATCCTCGAGCAGAAGCGCGCGAACAAGCTGATCCGCCCGTCCGCCCAGTACATCGGGCACGGCCCGCGGCAGCCCGAGGACGTGCCCGGGTGGGACACCATTAGGATTTAGGGCATGACGATCGAGATCCCCGCCGCGCTCAAGCCCGTCGACGGCCGCTTCGGCTGCGGCCCGTCCAAGGTCCGCCCCGAGCAGCTGCAGTCGCTCGTCGATACCGGCGCCTCGGTGTTCGGCACCAGCCACCGCCAGGCCCCCGTGAAGAACGTCGTGGGCCGCGTGCGCGAGGGCCTGAAGGACCTCTTCTCGCTCCCCGAGGGCTACGAGGTCGTGCTCGGCAACGGCGGTACCACCGCCTTCTGGGACGCCGCCGCCTTCGGCCTGATCCGCGAGCGCAGCCAGCACTTCACCTACGGCGAGTTCAGCAACAAGTTCGCGAGCGTCGCCAAGGGCAACCCGTTCATCGGCGATCCCATCGTCGTCTCGAGCGACCCGGGCTCGGCCCCCGAGCTGGTGGCCGACGGCACCGTCGACCTCATCGGCTGGGCGCACAACGAGACCTCGACGGGCGTCGCGGTGCCGGTCAGCCGCCTCGCGGGCAGCGAGAACGCGCTCATCGCGATCGACGCCACGTCGGGCGCCGGCGGCCTGCCGGTCAACGTCGCCGACACCGACGTCTACTACTTCGCGCCGCAGAAGTGCTTCGCCGCCGACGGTGGCCTCTGGGTCGCCCTCATGAGCCCCGCCGCCCTGGCTCGCGTCGAGGAGATCAAGGCCTCGGGCCGCTACACCCCCGAGTTCCTCTCGCTGCCCATCGCGGTGGACAACTCGAGTAAGAACCAGACCTACAACACCCCCGCCCTGGCGACGCTGCTGCTGTTCGCGGACCAGATCGAGTGGATGAACGGCAACGGCGGCCTGGACTGGACCGTCGCGCGCACCAAGGATTCGAGCGACCGGCTCTACCAGTGGGCCGAGGCCAGCGAGTTCGCGACGCCCTTCGTCACCGATCCCGCGCTGCGCAGCCAGGTCGTCGGCACCATCGACTTCGACGAGAAGATCGACGCCGCCGCCGTGGCCAAGACGCTGCGCGCGAACGGCATCGTCGACACCGAGCCGTACCGCAAGCTGGGCCGCAACCAGCTCCGCATCGGCATGTTCCCGGCGATCGATCCCGAGGACGTCACCGCTTTGACCAAGTGCATCGATTTCGTGGTCGAGCGCGTGTCGGCCGACGCGTAGCGAATCGAACAACTACCCTTGCACCATGCAGGAGCTGCGGGTTGTGGGACTGGACGACGACGGGACGTCTGTGGTCTGCGAAGGCCCCGCAGGACGTTTCCGCCTGCCGATCGACGACACCTTGAAGGCGGCCGTGAGCGGTGAACTAGGAAGCGGCACCCAGACCGAGCTCGAGCTGGGCGCCGACCTCTCCCCGCGGGAGATCCAGGCCCGCATCCGCGCCGGCGCCACGATCGAGGAGATCGCCGAGTTCACGGGCGCCCCGAACCACCGGATCAAGCGCTTCGCGGGCCCGGTGCTGCTGGAGCGTTCGCGCGCGGCGGAGATGGCTCAGCTCGCGCACCCCGTGCGCGGCGACGGCCCGATGCACGCCACCCTCGCCGAGGTGGTCCGCTCCGCCCTGGCCGAGCGCGGCCACGCCGACACCACCGAGTGGGACGCCTTCAAGGGCGCCGACAACCGCTGGGTGGTCTCGATCAGCTGGAGCGTCGGTAAGTCGCGCAACCAGGCGCACTTCCGGTACGCGCCGGGCGCGCACGGCGGCACCGCCAGCCCCGTCGACGAGACGGCCCGCGGTCTGCTCGATCCCGACGCGCGGCAGGGCCTGCGCAGCATCGACCGGTCGGCCGACGAGCCGCTGCGCGCGGTCCCCGGCCCCGTCGATCCGAGCCGGGTCGTGGAGGGCACCGTCGAGGAGCGTTCCGAGCGCCGTCCCGCCCAGGCCCCCGCGGCCGCGGTGGGCCAGCACGGCCGCCGGCATCCGGAGATGCCGTCGTGGGAGGACGTGCTCCTCGGCGTCCGCGGCGGGAAGAACGGGTAGGTCGTGGGCGCTACAGCTGCGACGCTCTGGTTCCTCGACGTCGCGGAGCCGAAGGGCATTCTGGCGATCGTCGGCAGGCCCGACGAGGCCGCGTCCCGCGCGATCGCCGAGCAGGTGCTGGGCGAGCCCGTCGTCGGGCGGCCCGAGTCCCTCGCCCGCGCCGCGGATCCGCTGCCCGGGCACGTCTACGTGGCCGCCTGGGGTGGGCTGACCGTGGTCACCCACGCGGGCCTGCGCGTGGACAAGCCGAGCGAGCTCGACGAGTCCTGGTGGAACCTCGTGCCCGCGCATCGCGCGTTCCTGCTGGTCACGGCCCCGGAGCGGGCCGTCGGCGGGTTCGCGCTGCGCGCCGACGGTGCGCCCAAGCGCTCGTTCTCCGCGCACCCCGTCGACATCCTCGAGGACGAGGGCCTGCCCGAGCTCTTCGAGGGCCCCTTCTGGGCCGGCGAGCACCCGCTGTCGTACGCCGAGGGCGTCACCCCGGACCCGCGGGCCTTGCCCTTCCACCCGATGGAGTTCGCGGAGCAGGCGAACCGGGAAATGCTCGGCTTCCGGTACACGCACCCCCTCGCACCGACCGACCTCGACCCCGCGCGGATCCAGGTCATCGACTTCGTGCCCGCCTCCCAGCAGCAGGTCGTCCAGGCCCAGGCCGACGGTGCGCCGCAGCCCCCGGTCGAGCAGCCCGACCCCGGCTACGAGGACCGCGGCAAGGTCCGCAGCTTCTTCGGTTTCTGATCCTGGCTCAACCGTGTGACCAGTTCGATGCGTGATGCGTGATGCGCGCGTATCCTGATCTCTATGAGGACGACGCTCGACATCAGCCCCCGCGTTCTCGCCGCTGCGCGAGCGCGGGTGAACGCCGGGCTGAACACGAGCATCGGGGATGCAGTGTCGTACTTGGCCACCGTTGGACTCGAAGGCACTGCGACGAGCCCTGAGCCGTCCCGTCGCGGCCTGGTCCTGCTCCCGTCGGCGCCCGACCATGTCATCACCAACGAGATGGTCGAGGACGCGATGCTCGATGACTGAGCTCGAACTTCCGGATGTGAACGTCCTCGTCGCTCTCGTCAGCGCCAATCACGTCCATCACGACACGGCTCGCGGCTGGTTCGAGTCCACCGCACGCTTCGCCACCACACCGATCACCGAGGCCGGGCTCGTCCGGATGGCGCTGAACCGGGCCGTCATGGGGACCGCCGTCACTGCGCAGCAGGCGCTCGCGTCGCTCGCCTCCCTGCGCGCGGACGAACGTGCCGAATTCGTGCCGGACGACTCATCGCTCGCCGGCCCGTCCATCGATCTCGTGGGTCTCGCCGGCCACAAGCAGGTCACCGACCTCCATCTCGTGAACCTCGTAGCGCAACACTCGGGCGTGCTTGTCACCCTCGACACCAAGATCCGGCCCGTTCTCGCGCCCGACGACCAGTCCCTCGTCCACGTCCTCCTCTGAGCCCGGGCCCGCAGCTTCTTCGGTTTCTGATCGCGGCGCGGTAGCCAGGAGTGCGGCTGCGGGGAGCGACGTTCCTTTTCGCGGTGGCCATGCCGAAACGGCATAAGCACGTCGGTGCGGCCCTCGCTCACCCGGCGAGCGCCTTGTTCGCGTTCGAGACTCCGACGAGGAGCGCGACCTCCCTCATTGACCAGGCGTTATGCGTGCGTCGCATCGCTGTTCCGCGCGACTACTGCTCCCCGCGCACAGCCGCCTCCCCGACCGTCGCCGTCCGCGCGCCGTCCTCCCGCAACGCCTCCGCGGCGGCGGACCGTCGCAGCGCGTAGGCGCCGCACAGGGCGCAGGTGACGGCGGAGACCACGCCGCCCACGAGCAGCGGCGCCGCGGGGGTGGTCACGTCGGCGATCGCGCCGAGCAGGGGCGCGCCCAGGGGCGTCCCGCCGAGGAAGGCCAGCATGTAGATGCCCATCACGCGGCCGCGGTACTCGGGATCCACCGACAGCTGCATGATGCTCATCGCGGAGGTGGTGAAGGCCATCTGCAGCAGCCCGACGAGCGTCAGCAGCACCGCCACGAGCCAGAACCACGGCGCCAGCCCCGCCAGCACCTGCACCACGCCGAAGGCGCAGCCGCCCACGAGGCAGGTCCGCAGCGACGCCATGCCCGTCCGCCTCGCGGCGAGCAGCGCCCCGGTGAGCGTGCCGACGGCGAGCAGCGTCGACAGCAGGCCGTAGGCGTCGGCACCCAGCCCGAACCCCTGGCGCGCCAGCAGCGACAGCGCCAGCGGGAAGTTGATGCCGAAGGTGGAGACGAAGAAGACCGCGATCATCACCAGGGCGAGCTCGCGCCGCCGCCGCACGTAGGCGAAGCCGGCCCGCAGCTGCCCCCGCGCGCGCGGCACCGGCGGCGCGGGGAACAGCTCGCTCGCCCGCATCAACAGCAGCGCCGCGACGATCGCCCCGGTGAACGCCGCGTTCACCGCGAACACCCACCCCGTGCCGACCCCGGCGATGAGCAGGCCGGCGATCGCGGGACCCACGATCCGCGCAGCGTTGAAGACCATCGAGTTGAGGCCGATGGCGTTGGGCAGCAGCTCCGGCCCCACCATCTCGATCGTGAAGGCCTGCCGGAAGGGCCCGGCGATCGCCGTCACGCAGCCGAAGACGAAGGCCAGCACGAAGACGTGCCACAGCTGCACCACCCCGGTGAGCGTGAGCACCGCGAGCACGGCCGCGCACGCCGCCGCGGCGGTCTGCGTGAACATGAGCACCCGGCGCTTGTCGTACCGGTCGGCGAGCAGGCCCGCCCAGGCGGAGAGGAACAGCGTGGGCCCGAACTGCAGCGCCATCACCACGCCGAGCACCCAGCCGCGGCCGTGCGCGAGGTCGAGCACCAGCCAGTCCTCGGCGACGCGCTGCATCCACGTGCCCACCAGGCTCACCGCCTGGCCGCCGGCCCAGAGCCGGTAGTTCCTCGTTCGCAGGGAAACGAAGACGCTGGGCACTCGTCCGATAGTAGTCCTAAGTTTTCCGCCGGGTTCTCAGACCAGCCCGCTGGAGAGTGCCACGACGGCCGCGAGCCAGGCCAGCACGATCGCCCCCGCGAAGCCCGCGCAGAAGAACCGCGCCACCGGCCGCCGACGGTACGCCGACAGCACCGGCACGGCCCCCGCGGTGCCCAGCACGAGCAGGAACAGGCCCAGCCACCGGTTGATCGCCATCACCCCCACGAACAGCCCGGAGAGCACGCCACCCGCGAGCATCGCCACCACCGCCGCGACGGCGGTGCCGGTGATCCACGGGGTGTAGCGCGGCGCGGTCATGTGCGGGCGCGCTCGTACAGGGCCAGCGCCGCCGCGGTGGCGACGTTGAGCGAATCGGTGCCGCGCGACATGGGGATCCGCGCGCGCACGTCCGCCGCCGCCATCGTCGCGGGATCGAGCCCCGGCCCCTCCGCGCCCACCAGGTACGCCACCCGCGGCGGGTCGCCCGCGACGGCCGAGGCCACCGTCGCCTCCCCCGACGGGGTCAGCGCCACCGTCCGGAATCCGTGCTCCGCCAGGACGCCCAGGCCCGAATCCGGCCACCCGGGCGCGGGCAGGTGCGCGAACGGCACCAGCAGCACGTGCCCCATCGACACCCGCACCGCGCGCCGGTAGAGCGGGTCCGAGCAGCGCGGCCCGAAGAGCACCGCGTCGGCGCTCAGGCCCGCGCCGTTGCGGAAGATCGAACCCAGGTTCTCGTGGTCGTTGACGCCCTCGAGCACGACGACGGTGCGCGCGCCGTCGAGCAGCTCCCCCGCGTCCAGCGGCGCGGGCCGGCGGGCGGCGGCGAGCACCCCGCGGTTGAGGTGGAAGCCCACCACCCGCGCCATGAGATCCGCGGTCACGAGGTAGCGCGGCACGTCCGGCGCGAGGCCCTCGAGGCGCGCCAGCTTGGACTCGACCCCCATGATCGCGTGCGGCACGAAGCGCGAGGCCAGCATCCGCTCCACCACCGGCACGCCCTCGGCGAGCACGATTCCGCGCGCGAGGTCGGGCCGCTTGTCCGCGGCGGACAGGTCGCGGAAGTCGCTGAGCCGCGGGTCATCCGCGTCGTGAATCGGATAAATCGGTTGCGCCGGCACCCCACCAGCCTAATATCGAACTACGTGATCGAGATCCGTACCGCCACCGAAGCCGACTGGCCCGAGATGTACGCACAGGACGTGCACGCCTTCGGCTCCCCCTTCGAAGCCGAAGCCGCCCCGCTCATCCGGCGCACCCTGGACCTGGACCGGTTCGTCGTCGCCCGCGACACCACCGACGGCGCGCTCGTCGGCGTGGCGGGCTCCTTCGCCCTCACCCTGACGGTGCCCGGCGGCGCGCAGCTCGACGCGCCCGGCGTCACCTGGGTCTCGGTGGCGCCCAGCCACCGCCGGATCGGCGTGCTGCGGAAGATGATGGACGAGTTGCACTCCCGCTACCGGGCCGCCGGCAACGCCGTCGCGATCCTCACCGCGAGCGAGGGCACCATCTACGAGCGCTTCGGCTACGGCGTCGCGACCATCGTCGACGAGGTGACGATTGCGCGCCGCACGGCCCGGCTGCGCACCCCGCTCCCCGGCCCGCTGCGCACCCGCATCACCGACGCCGCGGCCGCGCGCGAGGCCGTCGAGGACCTGTACCGCCGCTGGCACGCCGCGACGCCGGGATCGGTGTCCGCGGAGCAGTTCTGGGAGCTCTTCCACGCCGACCCGGAGTGGGCGCGCTGGGGCGGCACGGCCCGCCGGCTCCTGCTGCACCCGGACGGCTTCGTCGCCTACCGGGTGGACGAGAAGGACCGCGCGCAGCTCGACGACGTCCGGGCCCTCACCGACGAGGCCGCGGCCGACCTGTGGCAGACGGTGCTCGGGCTCGACACCTTCGACGAGGTGACCGCCGACCTGCCGCCGGACCACCCGCTGCGGGAGATGCTCGTCGATCCGCGCTCGGTGAAGGTCACCGACCACAAGGACCGGCTGTGGCTGGCCTTCCTCGACGTGCCCGCCGCCCTCGAGGCCCGGACCTACGAGCGCGACGGCGATCTCGTGCTCGGCGTGGACGGCGCCGCCTACCGGCTCACCGTCGACGACGGCGTCGCGCGCTGCCGGGCGGCGGAGGAGGCACCGTCGGTCTCGCTGAGCGGGCCGACGCTCGCCGGGCTGTACCTGGGGGCGGTGTCGCCGAGCACCCTGGCGCGCGCCGGCCGGATCGCGGGCGACTGGAAGGCTCTGGGGATTTTCGTCACCGCGAGTCGGCCGGAACTCGGGACCTCGTTCTGAAAATTCGGCGTACGCCGCGATTCAATGACGGTTAAGGAACGGCCCTATCGGAATCAATCCGATAGGGCCGTTCGCTATTCGATCGGGAATCCGGGTGGATTCAGCTTTGCTTCTCTTCGGCGGCAATGAGGCCGTTGAGAATTCCCACCGCGTCACCGAGCGTCGCGCGCTGCTCGGGCGACAGCTCGTCGAGCTTGCCGCGCAGCCACGCCTCGCGGGCCGCGGCCTCGCCGGTGATGACCTGTTCGCCCTCGTCGGAGAGGCTGACGATCACCTGGCGGCCGTCGGTGGGGTGCGGGGCGCGCCGGACCAGCCCCAGGTCGGCGAGGGACGCGATGACCCGGGTCATCGACGGCGGCTGCACGCGCTCGCGTGCCGCGAGTTGCCCGGGCGTGAGCGGCCCGTCATTCGCGAGCGCGTTGAGCGCGGAGAGCTGCGTCAAAGAGACGAGCGAATCGCGACGCCGGCCGCGGAGGTGGCGGGCGAACCGCACGGTGGCGAGAGCAAGCTCTCCCGCCAGCCGATCGTCATTGTCAGTCACGGCGTTAGAGTACATCTGAGAAGTGCAATTGCGCGCATGAACCCCGGGAGTAACGATGAACCTTCAAGGGAACGAGCCGGGAAACACCGTCACGGCACCCGAACTCCCCCGCGCCGCGACCGAGCCCCGGCCGGTCGTCATCGCCGGGACCGTTGCGTTCGCAGTGGCCCTCGTCATCACCCTGCTCGCCCGCGGGACCTTCGGCGACGCGTGGATCGTGTGCGCGTGCGGCGTCGGCGTGGGGGCGTTCGGGGCCACCGTCCTCACCCTGCAGCGGCGGGCGGCCCTGCGCGGCGATCGGGGAGCACAGCGCGGCCTCGTGTGAGCCGCAGCACACCCAGCCCCAGAGCGACCACGAGCGCGCCGATCGCCCACCCCGCCACCACGTCGAGCAGCCAGTGCGCGGCCAGGTACACGCGGCTCAGGCCGATGGCGAACGTGCCGAGGAGCGCGGCCACGAGCGGCCACCGTCGGCCCGTGAGCGCGCAGGCGGCCACGGCGAAGGTCCCGAGGACCACCATCGAGTTCAGCGCGTGCCCGGACGGGAAGCTCTCCGACGAGATCACGACCAGCCTCGGCGGGATCGGCGGCCGCTCCCGCCCGAAGAGGGTCTTGAGCACGACCATCAGCCCGAGACCGAACAGTTGGGTCAGGCCGCAGTACAGCGCCCAGTCCGATCGCTTGAGGCGCACCAGCAGGTAGAGGAACCCGGCGATGCCGATCGCCCACATGGACGCGGTGTTGCCCACCGTCGTGATCACGCGCATCGCGGCGGTCAGCGGCCCCTCACGGATCGAGAGCATCCAGTCGAGCGCACCCTGATCGACGGGATTGGGCCATGCGTCGCCGTCGGTCACCACCGTCTCGACTGTACGTGGAGCACACCGTCCGCCACGACGTACGGGACGCGGCGCTCGGCCCCGCCGACCACGATCACGAGCTCGTCGTGGACGTGCACCTCCGCCGCGTCGGGCAGTTCCCCGAGGGCCTGGGCCAGGGTGACGCCCGGGTGCGCGCCGCGCGCGAAGCGGTCGCCGGCGCTCGGGATCTCGACCGGCTCGGCGCCCGCGAGGGGAAGGTCCAGCGTGTCGGCGAGGTCCGCGGCCACGTCGAGCCCGCCGAAGACCAGCCCCGACGCGGTGAACCGCGCGTACGGCACATCGAGCACCGCGGCGTCCTCGGCGTCGAGCACCTCCCCGTCGATGCCCCGGACCCGGGCGGGGAGCTCCGCGAGCCGGTGCCCCGCGATCGCCCGGTGCGCCGCGATCACCACGGCGGGCGACGGGGTGCGCGCGGGGTCGGCGAGCGCGTCGGCGAGCACCTGCGCGTCGGCGTCGGTGCGGACGGCGTGCAGCAGCGCCGCCCGCAGTCGCGGCGCGGCGGGGTGCGTGCACGGGTCCAGCAGCCCGGCGAAGGCCTCGTCGTCGGGCGACCGCAGCCGGCCCAGATCGGTGCGGGTGTGCAGCCACCAGGCGGTGTAGCCGTCCGGATCGTCCAGTACGCCCGGCAGTTCCGCCAGCAGCGCGTACGCGGGCTCCCACTGCTCGACCAGATCGAGGTCGCGGACCGCGATCAGCTCGTCGGGCTCCCCCGGCAGCTGCGACCACCACTCGTCCGCGCCGTCGAGGCTCTCGTCGGGCTCGGTCGGCAGGGGCTCGCGGAGCACGCCGAAGGACCAGCCGACGCCGATGGCCCGCAGCGCCTCCGCGGGGTACCGCGCCTCGAAATCGGGGTCGACGGTGCCGTACGGGTGGTCCTCTCCGAGCACCGCGCGCAGCGGCGCGGCCGCGGCCAGCAGCTCGTCCGCGGGGTACAGCGCACCGTCGTCGCCCGGGACGGGTAGCAGGCCCAGGAAACCCGGCCCGACGGTGCCCTCGCCGATCAGCCCGAGCACGGCCGCGGTGAGTTCGAGGTCCGCGTCGGTGGCGCCGGCCTCCCAGTCGATGCGGCCCACCTCCTCGCGCAGCGCAGGATCGCCGAGCAGGTCCGCGGGGCTCAGCCCCCGCGCGCCCGCCCGCTCCAGCAGCGGATGCGCCGCCGCGGGGTGCACGATCCGCGCCCACGTGACCAGCGCCAGCGCATCGGCGTCGCCCGCCACGAGGCTCGCGCCGCGCGCCCCGGTCACCACCCGGCCGTCGGCGAGCGGCACCGGCAGGGCACCCAGGTCGTCGGCGGGCAGCCGCGCGGCGTCGAGCGCGGCGTACAGCTCGCCGTACCAGGCCGGATCGCGGTCGCGCGGCACCGCGTCGGCGAGGTCCGCCGCGGTCAGCTCGCGGGCGCCGAGCGCCACCAGGCGCGCCGCGTCCGGCGCCGACGAGTACTCGGGCGGGACCAGCGGAAGCGCCTCGCACAACAGAGTATTCAGCTCGGCGGTGAGCCCGGGCAGCACCGCGGCGCGGTCGGGGCGCAGCCGCGCACCGTCGGGCCCGGGGACCCAGGCGTGCCCGCGCAGCTCGTCGTCGATCGCCTCCCGCAGCAGGGCGTCGACGGGGCCCGCCGGCGGCCGGCGCGGCGGTAGCAGCGGCATCGGGTCGGGCTGCGCGGCGACGAAGGCGGCGTAGCCGCGGGCGGCGAGCGCGACGTCCGCGTCGGGGTGCAGGCGGCGGCGGTCGGGTGTGGTCGGCAGGTCGGCGATGACCCGCACGGGCAGGGTCAGCGGCTCGTCGGTGCGGGTGGGCGCGTGCAGGAACCGTGCATCGGCGCCGATCACCCAGCGCGCGTGCGGCCCGTGTCCGGTGACGAGGTCGGGGGTTTCGAACCGCTCGTCGCCGACGGTGACCGCCGCGAGCGCGGGCAGGTCCAGCAGCAGGTCCGCGGCCTGGTCGGCGAACTCGGCGAGCAGCGCGGGGTCCGCGCCGACGAGCACGACCTCGGTCGCGAAGCCCGCGCGCGGCGCCGGGGCGACGGGGTAGGGCAGGCGCATCGCGGCGACCTCGTCGAGGCCGGAGTCGGCGCGCGAGCGCTCCGCGGAGAAGGCGATGCCGCCGTCGTTCGACCGGATCTCGACGTGGTCAGTCACCGTCAGGACGGCGGCGAAGCCGACCCCGAACCGGCCGATGGAGGCACCGTCGGACTTGGGCGAGACGCGCAGCGCGGCGAGGGAGGCGACCCCGGACTTCGACAGCGGTGCGCCGGTGTTGGCGACGTGCACCCCGTCGGCCTCGGCCCAGACGGCCAGTTCGCCGGGGATCCCGGCGGCGGTGGCTGCGTCGGCGGCGTTCTGCGCCAGCTCGACGGCGACGCGGTCGCGGTAGCCGACGGTGACCAGGTCCCGCTCGGCGGCGAGGTCCTCGGCCGCGCGGGTGGGCGAATCGCGCCACGCGGCGAGGGTCGCGCGGCGCAGCGCGGCGGTACCGAACGGATCGGCGGCCATGTCAGGCCTGCTCGGCGGGAACCTTCTCGACGGCGCCGTCGTCGTAGGGCTCGTACGCGGGGCTCCCCTGGCCCGACGGTGCCGTGACCGAGGAGTGCGCGCCGCAGCCGTAGTGCGCGTGCACGACGCGGCCGTCGGCCGAGTACTCGTTGCCGCAGGCGCCGAAGGCCGCGCCCAGCGCGCCGGCCAGCGGCAGGAAGAAGGCGCAGTCGCCGCAGTGGTAGCGGGTGGAGCGGGCCATCTCGGACTCCGGGCCGAAGTCGCCGGCCAGCCAGCGCTCGGCGGCCTCGATCCGGCCGATCCTCGACATCACGCGCTCGAGGTTCACGCCGATCTCGCCGGCCACGTCGTCCACGGCCGGGTCGCCGGACAGGGCGTGACCGGGCTCGATGCGCACGTCGTTCTCGCGGGGCGGCAGCGTGTCGCCCGGGGCGAGGTCGCCCGCGCGGATCCGCTCCTCCCACGGCACCCACTCGGGGGCGGTGAGCGAACCGGGGCCGGGCAGCAGCGCGGTCTCGGAGACCGTCAGTTCCCCGCCGGGCGTCGCTGCGATCACCGCGCACCATTGCCAGCCGCGGTACGCGGGTACGTCGGCCTCGAAGTAATGGGCCACCGCGAACTCGTCCTCGACCACGGTGGCGACGTGCGCGCCCACCCGGGCGCCCTCGTCGGCCTCCAGTACGGCGCGCGCGAGGTCGACCGCGGCGCCTGACTGCAATGCGGAACTCACCCGTCCGATTGTGCCGGATGGCGGGCGCGCAGGTGCAGCCGGGCGGCACACGCCCCCGAAGACGGCACCGCCGCGGATGCGGAACAATGGTCGGTGTGAGCGGTCATCCGGGGCAACAGCAGTATCCCCCCGACGAGCCCCGGCGCCGTCCGGGGTCGACGCCGCATGCCCACAGCGGGCAGTCCGTGCGGCAGGGGGCGGGCGGCGATGCGCGCCCGCAATACACCTCCAACCACCACCTACCCCCGCTCGAGGACACCCCGTCCGCCGCCGACCGGCGCGCGGCCGAGGACGAGCAGCGGCGGATGCCGCGCAAGATCACGGTCACCCGGGTGGCGGCGATGCGCAGCCGCGAGATCACCGAGGCCGGGATCGCGAAGTGGCATCAGGCCACCAAGGCCGACGGTGCCGACAAGTCCGGCCTGACCGCCCTCACCTACCCGGTCATCCTCAACAACGCGGTCGACGCCGCGATGATGGTGGCGCTGGCGAACACCCTGTTCTTCGCTGCGGCGCAGGCCGAGTCGAAGTCGAAGGTCGCCCTGTACCTGCTGGTGAACATCGCGCCCTTCGCGATCATCGCGCCGTTCATGGGGCCGCTGCTGGACCGCATCCAGCACGGGCGCCGGGTGGCGCTGGCCGCGTCCTTCGGGATCCGCGTCGCGCTGGCGGTGCTGCTCATCACGAACTGCGAGTACGACCCGATCGCGAACACCGTCAACTTCGATCCGTGGGTGCTCTATCCCTGCGCGCTCGCGATGATGGTGATGAGTAAATCCTTCTCGGTGCTCAAATCCGCGGTGGTGCCGCGGGTGATGCCGCCGTCGATCGACCTGGCCCGGGTGAACTCGCGGCTCACCCTGTTCGGCCTGGTCGTGGGCTCGGGCGTGGGCGGCGCGATCGCCGCGGGCGCCGAGTTCGGGCTCAGCCGGATGCTGCACATCCCCGGCGGCATGTACGCGCTCATGGTGTTCGCGGTGCTCGGCGCCGTGATGTGCATGCGCATCCCGAAGCGGGTCGAGAGCACGGCGGGCGAGGTGCCCACCACCCTCTCGTACACGGGCGCGATGGCGCGCGACGCGGAACGGCAGGCGGACCGCGGGCAGGACACGGAGAGCGGGCGCGCGAAGCTCGGCGCGGCGTTCAAGAACCTGCGGGTGCCGCTCGGCCGCAGCGTGGTCACCGGGCTGTGGGGTAACACCACCATCCGCGTGCTCACCGGCTTCCTCACGCTCTACATCGCCTTCTACAGCAAGGCCGAGCAGGCGGCGGGCGGTTCCGCCACCGAGTCCCTGCTCATGATCGGCGCGGTCGGCGCCGCCGCGGGCATCGGCAACTTCATCGGCAACGGCATCGGCGCCCGGCTGCAGCTGCCGCGGCCCGCGCGCATCGTCGTGCAGGCGACGGTCGCGGCCACCGTCGGCGCGATCGTCGCGGCGGTCTTCGGCAACCTCGTCGTCATCGCCGCCGTGACCTTCGTCGCGTCCGGGGTGTCCGCGCTGGGCAAGGTCTCGCTCGACGCGTCCATCCAGGACGACCTGCCCGACGAGTCCCGCGCCTCCGCCTTCGGCCGGTCCGAGACGGCGCTGCAGCTCGGCTGGGTCGGCGGCGCCGCGCTCGGCGTGCTGCTGCCGCCGACGCTGTGGATCGGCTTCGCGACCGTCGCCGCGATCATGGTCGTCGGCACCGTGCAGACGGTGCTGACCTACCGCGGCGGCTCGCTGATCCCGAACTTCGGCGGCAAGCGGCCGGAACACGTCCCACCCACGATGAACGGTGTCTGAAGATGATCAAGCCCAGCCCGAAGCTCCTCCTCGCCGGCGCGGTGTTCGCCGTCGCCGCGGCGGTGCTGTTCGCCTTCACGATCGTCGCCGGGCTCGAGAAGCGGGATGAGCCGAAGCCCCGGCCCACGCTGCAGGCGACCGTCGGGGACCGCATGCTCAACGTCGCTCCGATGCAGTTCTGCACCAACGTCCAGGCGTCGGCGTGCGACACCGCGCAGCGCCCGGTGAAGCTGCCGGTGGAGTTCGGCCAGGCGATCGTCATCTCGCTGCCCGAGTACATCACCGAGCGCCCCTGGTTCCTGACGGTGCAGCGCTACGACGCGAAGCGCGGCCAGGCGAAGCTCGACACGATCACCCACGTCGATCCCGCCGAGGCGACGCTCGTGCTCAAGTCGACCGAGGACCTGTGGGTCGCGGCCGTCGAGATCAACGTCCCGTCGCAGTACCAGGACGCGTCGGGCAACCTCATCGCGCAGGCGGTCTGGGGCATCGACACGACGCCCGACAGCGTCTCCAAAGACTTCGCGCTGGTCCAGAAGCCATGACCGGCGGCGAGAGCGTCATCCTGCTGTTCGTCATCGCGGGCACGCTGGCGCCGATCGTCCTCGCCGTCGTGGTCCGGCGCCGGCAGAAGTCGGGCCGCTGGCGCGGCGGCTTCACTCCCGGCTACGACCCGACGACCGACAACTGGGCGACGCGGGTGAACGACCCTCCGCCCGCGAATCCCGACCAGTCCGAGATCCGCGACCGCCGCGAGTTCTGAGCCTCACCCGGTCCGGTCCGCCCGCCCCGGCAGGCGGAGTGCGGGGACGACGCCGAGCACGGTGACCGCCGCCATCACCCAGAACGCCGGGTGCAACGCGGCCTCGGCGGGGCCGTGGGCGAGACCCGCGTGCAGGACGACGGCCACCGCCGCGACGCCGATCGCGCCGCCGAGCTGCTGCGCGCCGCGGGTGAACATCGAGGCGTGCGGGAACTGATCGCGCGAGAGCCCGGTGTACGCCGACGACAGGATCGGGACGAGCACCGCGCCGAGGCCCAGTCCGCGCGCGAACAGCACGAGCGCGAGCACGACCGGGCTCGTGCCGGCCGTGACGAAGGCGAAGGGCACCGTCGCGGCCGCCATCAGCGCGATCGCCGAGACGGCCACCGGACGCGGACCGAAGCGGTCCACCAGCCCGCCGACGAAGAACCGCGGCACGAACGCCCCGACGGCCTGGGGCGCGAGGAGCAGTGCCGTCGCGAGCGCGCCGTCGCCGCGGACCGTCTGCCAGTACAGCGGCAACAGGAACATCGTCCCCATGAGCGCGCCGCCCACAGCGAGACTCGCCAGCGTCGACGCGGCGACGGTCGGGATGCGCACCAATCGCACACGCACGAGGGCGCGGTCCCCCACCCGCGCCGCATGCACCCCGAACGCCGCGATCAGCGCCGCCCCGGACGCCACGAACAGCAGAAGGACGCCCGACGTGCCGCGCTCCGCCAGCTCCGCGAGCCCGTAGAAGGTGAGGACGATCCCGGGCGCGAGCAGCGCCAGGCCGGTGCGGTCCAGCGGCGGAACGGCGCTCGTCGGCGCATCGTCCGGCAGCACCCGCAGCGCCGCCACGACGGCGAGCAGGCACAGCGGGACGTTGATCGCGAACATCCAGCGCCAGTCCGCCCAGTGCAGCAGCGCGCCGCCCACGACGGGGCCGATCAGGGGCCCGAGCGCGATGGGCACGCCGAGCGCGGCGGTGACCCGCGCGACCGAGCCGCCGCCGGCCGCGCGCACGGCGATCGTCTGCATGTTCGTCATCAGCACGCCGGCGGCGGCGCCCTGCAGCGTGCGGAAGACGATGAGGCTCACCGGACTCCAACTCGCGGCGCACAGCGCGGAGCCGACGGCGAAGACGACGAGCGCCGCCACCCACAGGCGGCGGCCCCCGAGGCGGGCGTCGAGCCATCCGCACAACGGGATCGAGACGACGAGCGCGAGCAGATAGGAGGTGCTCACCCACTGGATGGTGGCGATGTCGGCGCGCAGGTCGAGCACCAGCGTGTGCACCGCGATGGTCAGCATCGTCGTGTCCAGGATCGGGGCGAAGACGCCGACGACGAGGGTTGCGATGAGGGCGCGCATCGAGCGCGTCGAGGTCGCCACATTAGATACAGTCACGTATCTAATGTGCGCCATGTTGATAAGATACGCAAGTGGACTCAAAGTCGGATGCGCCGCGCACCCGCCGGCGCGGCGCGGCGCTCGAAGAGGCGATCCTGGACGCGGCGTGGGACCAGCTGACGGAGCGCGGCTACGGCGACTTCACCCTGGAGGCCGTCGCCGCCCGCGCCGGAACGTCGCGGTCGGTCTTGTACCGCCGCTGGCCCGGCCGGGTGGAACTGCTGCGCGCCGCGTT
Source organism: Tsukamurella sp. M9C (assembly GCF_020169415.1). Taxonomy (GTDB): domain Bacteria; phylum Actinomycetota; class Actinomycetes; order Mycobacteriales; family Mycobacteriaceae; genus Tsukamurella. Next base: position 3,687 of record NZ_JAIULG010000047.1, on the reverse strand, counting down.
CGCGCACCTGGGCGGCACCCCCGTCGCACCGGCGCCCGCGACCGGCTCCCTGCGCGGCGACGCGATCGCGCTCCTCACCGCCATGTCCGACCACCGCGTCGAGCTGATGATCCTGCTGCAGACGCGCCTCGGCGGGTTCTTCGCCGAGTCCGGCGACTCCCCCGAGGACGTGCGCGAACTCATGGTCGGGCCGCGTGCCGGGTCGATGCAGGAGGCCGTCGACCGGGCCGTCGAGCGCGGCGAGGTCGACCCGGCACGGGTCACCGACCGGATCGTGCGCCTCCCCGCCGACCTGGTCCGCCATCAGATGGCGATGACGCTGCGCGCCGTGCCGCCCGAGGACATCGCCGAGATCGTGGACGACTGCTTCCTGCCGCTGCTGGCGACCCGAGCGGCCGGAGCGGGGACCTAGGAGTCCAGCTCGCGGGCGATCTCGCGAAGCACCTTGGCGATCTGCTCGGAGGCCTTGCGGTCCGGGTAACGGCCCTTGCGGAGCTCGGGCTGCACGCCCACGTCGAGCAGCTGGATCATGTCCTCGATCAGCACGTTCAGGTCCTCGGCAGGCCGACGGTTCGCCGCCGGGCGACGGCCGCGCTGGGCGCCCGCGGCGGCGCCGCGCGAGACGCTGGGGGCCGGCTCGAGCACGGTCACCGTCAGCGCCTGCGGGCCGCGACGTCCGGCGGCCATGCTGAACTCGACGCGCTGCCCCTGCTTGAGCCCGTCGGTACCGTCGGGCAGCGCGGAGGAACGGACGTACACGTCCTCCCCGCCCTCCTGGGAGAGGAAGCCGAAGCCCTTGTCCGTGTCGTACCACTTGACCTTGCCGGTAGGCACCGTCATCACCCGCTCTGCACTAAGAACAACAAAACGCGCCCCGCGAACGGCGGGACGCACTGCGACTAGTCTAGAGGAATGGGCAAGTTCGTTTCCGTCGCCGTCTCCGCCGCGATCGCGCTGTTCGCGATCGGGCTGATCGCGATCGCGGCCCTCTTCCTGACGCCGCTCCTCGCGGACGGCACCACGGCCCCCACCTGGGTGTACGCCCTCACGCCACTCGCGCCCGTCGGATTCCTCGTCGGCGTGGTCGCGGTGATCCTCGGCGGCCGCGCCGGAGACGGCGAGCCCCGGCCATGAGGCCGCTGGTCGACCGCTACGGGCGCGTCGCACGCGACCTCCGGGTCTCCCTCACCGACCGGTGCAACCTGCGGTGCACCTACTGCATGCCCGCCGAGGGCCTCCCCTGGCTCGCCAACGACCACGTCCTGACGGGGCCGGAGATCGACCGGCTCATCACCATCGGCGTCCGCGACCTCGGAATCACGGAGATCCGATTCACCGGCGGCGAGCCGCTGCTGCGCGCCGACCTCGACCGCATCGTCGCGCACGCCGCGGCGCTGGAGCCGCGGCCCGAGATCTCGCTGACCACAAACGGGCTGTCGCTGGCCCGGCACGCGGCCAAGCTCGCCGGGGCCGGCCTGGACCGCGTGAACGTATCCCTCGACACCGTCGACCGGGAGGCGTACGCGAAGGTCACCCGGCGCGACCGCCTCGACGACGCCCTGGCCGGCCTGCGCGCGGCCGCCGACGCCGGCCTCACCCCGGTGAAGGTCAACGCCGTCCTCGGCCCCGGGCGGCTCGACGACGCGCGCCCCCTGCTGCGGCTCTGCCTCGACGCGGGCTACGAGCTGCGGATCATCGAGCACATGCCGCTCGACGCCGACCACACCTGGGACCGGAACACCATGATCACGGCCGAGCACATCCTGGCCGAGCTGCGCCGCGAGTTCACCCTCACCCCCGACGGGGAGCCGCGCGGCAGCGCGCCCGCCGAGCGCTTCCTGATCGACGGGGGTCCGTCGACGGTGGGCGTCATCGCCTCGGTCACACGGCCCTTCTGCGGCGACTGCGACCGCGTGCGCCTGACGGCCGACGGCCAGATCCGCACCTGCCTGTTCGCCGCCGACGAGACCGACCTCAAGCCGCTGCTCCGCGGCGGCGCGTCCGACGAGGAGATCGCCGACGCGTGGCTCGGCGCGATGCTGGGCAAGCAGGCCGGCCACGGCATCGACGACCCGTCCTTCCTGCAGCCCGCCCGTCCCATGAGCGCGATCGGGGGCTGACGGGGTGCTGATCCGTTACTTCGCCGCCGCGCGCGCCGCGGCCGGCGTGCCGGAGGAGACCGTGGCGGTGCCCGACGGTGCGACGGTCGCCGATGTCGCCGACCTCCTCGCCGCGCGCCACCCCGAGCTGGGCCGCGTGCTCACGCGCTGCAGCTTCCTGCTCGACGAGGTGGCGGTGCGGGACGTCGCGGCGCCCGCGGCCGGCGCGATGCTCGACGTGCTGCCGCCGTTCGCCGGCGGCTGATCCGTACGCGTACACCGAGTGACATCAGTCACACATCGCAAAATCACGGTCCGGTAACGGTTGGGCCACGGGGCGGGTTCTGTTACCGTCGCTGAGGGCCGCAGCAGCAGCCACCCGATCGTCCGCAGCGCAGAGCTTCGTCCAGCGTCCGATTCGGGAAATGCACCACGATCTACACCTGGACGAAGGCGGAGGAACCATCCGCGGCCGCAAGGCCGCAGGGCACACGCCCTAGGGGTCAAGCCGGGCAACCGGCCGAGCAGCCTCTCGCTCGAACCCGACAGCTAACTTCGCACGCGCGTAGAGAGGAAAGACTTCACACGATGACCGGTCGTCACCGCAAGCAGTCCACCACCAGCCTGAGCGCCGCGAAGATCGCGGCCGCGGGCGCGATGCTGGGTGGCGCGGGTCTCGCGCTCGCCGCCCCCGCCGCGAACGCCGCCCCCGATTCCCAGTGGGACACCGTCGCCGCGTGCGAGTCCGGCGGCAACTGGGCCATCAACACGGGCAACGGCTACCACGGTGGCCTGCAGTTCAGCCCGTCCACCTGGGCCTCGTACGGCGGCACGCAGTACGCCCCCACCGCCAACCAGGCCAGCCGCGCGCAGCAGATCGCGATCGCCGAGAAGGTCCTCGCCGGCCAGGGCAAGGGCGCATGGCCCTCCTGCGGCACCGGCCTCGGCTCGCCGACCCCGCGCACCGTCTCCCCGACGGACACCGGCGCCACCAAGCCGGTCACGAAGCCCGTCAGCAAGCCCGCCGCCAAGCCGGCGACGAAGCCCGTCGCGAAGCCCGCTGCCAAGCCCGTCGCCAAGCCGGCGGCGAAGCCCGTCGCCAAGCCCGCGGCGAAGCCCGTCGCGCAGGCCGGCCAGTCGGTCAACTCGCAGTACATCAACCAGGTCATCTCGCAGGCCCAGAGCGGCGGCCAGCAGGTCGACCCGGCCGTGCTCGCCATGCTGCAGCAGGCCGCGGCCAAGGGCTACTGAGCCCACCCGCACCACGTACGTCCCGAGAGGGTCGCCGGCATCACGCCCGGCGGCCCCTTTCGGCGTTTCGGCCCGAAATCCTGCGCGCACGACGACACCCGAGGACCACGGGCGCAGAACGTTTTGCATTCGCACACGATCTGCTAGGTTCACATCGGTCGTATTCGTGAACGCAAAGTTCAGCAGGGAAGAGAGCTACCGATGATCGCTCGCCACCGCTCCTCGCGCGCCGTCGGCACAGTCGCCGCGGTCAGCGCACTGATCGCCGCCGCGGGCCTCGTCGTCGCAGCTCCCGCCGCAGCCGCCCCCGGCTGCCCCTGCAGCCCCACCGTGCCCG
>NZ_JAIULG010000046.1 GCF_020169415.1 Tsukamurella sp. M9C | reverse complement strand
CGGCTTGGCGCCGCCGTCGGACTTGGGTCCGTACGACTCGCGCAGGCGTCGCGCGACGGGGGCTTCCACCGTCGACGACGCGGACTTCACGAACTCGCCCTGCTCACTGAGCCGTGCGAGAACTTCCTTGCTGGTGACACCGAGCTCTTTAGCCAACTCGTGCACGCGGGCCTTGCCTGCCACTCTTCTCCTCAAATGTGAGGTCGAGGGCATCACTGGTCCCGCCGACCTCGGTTAGTTACTCCGATTGCCGTTCATCGCTGGTGCTTCACGGTGTGCTCATGTCTTCAGCTCGATTCCTTCATCTCCGAGTAGGTCGGCCTTGGGAAAGACCTACCGTCTTCAGACCGCTCATAATCATAGCGCGTCCTGGCAAGTCGTTTCGCCGAGGGAGTCGTCGAGCGGTCCGGAGACGCGCAGCGCCCGGCGGAACGCGTTCCGCTTGCGCGCGAGCTCGTGGCACGACGGGTCGTCGTGCAGCCACGCCCCCCGGCCCGGGAGGCGGCGCCGCGCGTCGACCACGACGGTCCGCGCACCGTCGTCCGCGGCGGGCGCGACCACCCTGATCAACTCGCCCGCGGGCGCCCGGCGCCGGCACCCGATGCAGGTCCGGACCGGTGCGCTCACTTCGGCTCGGCGCTCTCCGCGTCCGAGCGGATGTCGATCCGCCAGCCAGTGAGCCGGGCGGCGAGGCGGGCGTTCTGCCCCTCCTTGCCGATCGCGAGCGAGAGCTTGAAGTCGGGGACCACCACACGGGCGGCCTTCTCCTTGGGGTCGACGATGGTGACGGACACCACCGACGACGGCGACAGGGCGTTGCCGACGAAGACCGCGGGGTCGTCGTCATAGGAGATGATGTCGATCTTCTCGCCCTCGAGGTCGCTCATCACGTTCCGCACGCGCTGACCCATCGGTCCGATGCACGCGCCCTTGGCGTTGAGACCCGAGACCGAGGTGCGCACCGCGATCTTCGAGCGGTGCCCGGCCTCGCGCGCCACCGACGTGATCTCCACGCTGCCGTCGGCGATCTCGGGCACCTCGAGCGCGAAGAGCTTCTTCACCAGGTTGGGGTGGGTACGCGAGAGGGTGATCTGGGTGCCGCGCTGGCCGCGGCTGACGCCGACGACGTAGAACTTCATCCGGTCGCCGTGCGCGTAGGACTCCCCCGGCACCTGCTCAGCGGGCGGCAGCAGGCCCTCGTGGCCCTCGCGCTCGCCGCCGATGCGGACCACGACGAAGCCACGGGCCGCGGCGCGGGCATCGGCCTGCACCACACCGGAGACGACCTCGCCCTCGTAGACGGCGAACTCGCCGAAGGTGCGGTCGTTCTCGGCGTCGCGCAGGCGCTGCGTGATGAGCTGGCGCGCCGAGTCCGCGGCGATGCGGCCGAAGCCCTCGGGGGTGTCGTCCCACTCGGTGATGATGTTGCCGTCGGCGTCGACCTCCTGGGCAAGCACCTTCACCTCGCCGGTGCGCCGGTTGACGTCGATCCGCGCGTGCGGCTGATGCCCGTCGGTGTGCTTGTACGCGGTGAGGAGGGCCACCTGGATCGCGTCGATCACGGTATCGACCGAGATGTCCTTCTCCGCCTCGATCGCCCGCAGGGTCGCCATGTCGATGTTCATCTAATCCTCTTCTTCTTCGGCGTCGTCGCCAGTCAGATCTGCGGGTTCGGCGCCGGGGAGCACCCGGCCCGGGGTGATGCCGGAGAGCTCCAGCTCCACGGGGTTGGGCTTGCGGAACTCCACCCGCGCGGCGGCAGCGGCCACGTCGGCGAGCGCGAGGTCGCGGGTCGTCGGAGCGCGCCCCTTCGCCCCGGGCAGGACGACGGTGACCGTCGTCCCGTCGTCCGCGAGCGGCCCGATCCGGGCCAGCAGGTTCGTGCCGTCGGCCAGCTCGATCGCCGCTTGCCGGCCGCGGGCGCGGCGCCAGTGGCGGGGTTCGGTGAGCGGGCGCTCCGCGCCGGGCGTGGTGACCTCGAGAGTGAACGCCTGGGCGCCGAAGACGTCGTCCGCGTCGTCGACCGCGGCGGACAGCGTCCGCGCGACCTCGGCCAGTTCGTCGAGGGTCGGGCCCGCGTCGCTGTCCACGACGACCGCGATGGAGGACTTGGTGCCCGCGTTGTTGATCTTGACCCGCTCGAGATCGAGCCCGGCCGCGTCCAGGTGGGGCGCGATCACGGCCTTCACCGCCGATTCGTCGTAAGCCATACGCGCCTCCCTGTGAAATTGTCACCGGACGTGCCCGGTGTCGAACGCTGCGGCCAGTGTACCCGGGCGCGCCGTTAGACTCGCCCCCGTGATCGCCCAACCCCCGCGCCGCGGCATCGACCGACGCACCGCCCTCACGTCCGTCCTCCTCGCGGGCGGCGCGCTCGCGGGCGGGACGGCGCTGACGGGGTGCACGACGCCCGCGGACCGCGCCGACGATCCGCAGGCCGTACGGCTACAGGCCGCCGCCGCGCAGGCCCAGGCCGATGCGGACGCCGCCCGCGGCCTGGCCGTGTTGGACGGCGCCTCCGGACCGCAGCTGCGGCTCATCGCCGATCAGCGCGGGCAGCACGCGTCGGCGCTGGCCGACGAGTTGTCGCGGTACGTCGAGCGCCCGACCTCCGTCACCGCCGCACCGTCGTCGACCCCGGCGGCCCCCTCGCCCCTGTCCCGGGCCTCGCTGCACGCCCAGCTGACCCGCTCGGCGAAGGACGCGGGCGATGCGGCGGTCGCCGCCTCCGGCTATCAGGCCGCCCTGCTCGGCTCCGTCGCGGCCGCGACCCGCGTGCACGCGGAGGTGGTGCTCGCATGACCCCCGCCCAGGACGCCGTGGCCGCCGCCCTCCAGTCCGAGCACGCCGCCGTGTACATGTACGGCCTCGTCGAGGCCTACGCCGCGCCGACTCGGAAGGCCGAGATCGCGACCTATGCCGCGGAGCACCGCTCGCAGCGGGACGCCCTCGCCCGGGTACTCAGCGCCACCGGCGCCGAGGTCCCCGTCGCCGCCCCCGCCTACGCGCCGCCGGAGCCGGTCACCGACCCCGTCAGCGCCGCGAAGGTGGCCGCCGCCGTGGAGGACGACTCGGCGGCCGCGCATCGGAACCTGCTCTCCCGCGCCGACGGTGACGGGATCCGGCACCTCGGCGTCACGGGCCTCGGCGGGGCCGCGGTCCGCGGCGCCCGGTGGCGGGTGGCACTCGGGGTCTCCCCCGTGACCACCCCCTTCCCCGGCATCCGCACCTGACGTTCCGTTTACGGGCCTTTACACTCGGGGGATGACGTCCAGTGATCCCCAGCAGCCCGGCGACGGGACCTACGACCCGACCGCGATCCGCCCGGTGGAGCCGAATCCGTCCACGCCCGACCTGACGAAGCGCGACGGCGATCAGAACGTCGGCGGCGATCCCGACGCCGCGACCACGGTGCACCAGACCGCGCAGCCGGATCCCTACGCCGCGCCCTCGGCGTACACCCCTCCGGCGGACCCGTACGCCGCGCCCGCCGATCCGTACGCGGCGCAGCAGAACCCGTACGGCGCCCCGGCCGATCCCTACGCGGCGCAGCAGAACCCGTACGGCGCCCCCGCGGATCCCTACGCCGCGCAGAACCCGTACGCCGCGCCGCCCCAGTACCCGGGCCAGGACCAGTTCGGGCAGCAGCAGTACCCGGGCCAGCCGTTTCCGGGCCAGCAGCCCGGCTACCCCGCGTACCCCGGGCAGCAGGCCGGGTACGGCGGCTACCCGGGCCAGCAGCCGCAGACGGGGACCAACGGCCTCGCGATCGCCTCGCTCTCGACGGGCATCATCGCGTTCCCGTTCTCGTGCATCCCGTTCCTCGGTTACGGCTCGATCTTCATCGCGATCGCGGCGATCGTCATGGGCGTGATCGCCATGAAGCAGACCAAGCAGACCGGCCAGCAGGGCCGGGGCATGGCCATCGCCGGCGTGGTGCTGGGTGGCGTCTACCTGGCCCTGTTCGTGATCGGCCTGATCTTCGGCATCGCGTATGTGGCGACCGACGGTTTCGGCAACGGCTCCGATTTCCTGCTCACGCTGCTCGGCTGAACGCAGACCCCACGAGGGGCCCGCACCGATCCGGTGCGGGCCCCTCGTGGTTGTCGACTACTTCGCGGCGGCGACGATCTGCGCGGCGGCGTCGGCGACGGGGATCTCGCGGGACTCGCCGGTGAGGCGGTCCCGGAGCTCGACGACGCCGTCGGCCCAGCCCCGGCCGACCACGACGACGGTCGGCACGCCGACCAACTCGGAGTCCTTGAACTTGATGCCGGGCGAGGCCTTGCGGTCGTCGAGCAGCACCTGCAGGCCGGCGGCGTCGAGCTCGGCGGCCAGCGACTCGGCGCCGGTCCAGGCGCCCTCGTCCTTGTTCGCGATCACCACGTGCACGTCGAACGGGGCAATGCCCTTGGGCCAGCGCAGGCCCTTGTCGTCGTGCTGCTGCTCGGCGATGACGGCGACGAGGCGCGAGACGCCGACGCCGTAGGAGCCCTGAGTGAGGCGCACGGGCTTGCCGTTCTCGCCCAGCACGTCGACCTCGAAGGCGTCGGTGTACTTGCGGCCCAGCTGGAAGATGTGGCCGATCTCGATGCCGCGCGCCGACTGCAGCGCGCCCTTGCCGTCGGGCGAGGCGTCGCCGTCGCGGACCTCGGCGGCCTCGATGGTGCCGTCGGGCGTGAAGTCGCGGCCCGCGGTGAGGTTCACGACGTGCTGCCCCGGCGCGTCGGCGCCGGTGATCCAGGCGGTGCCGGTCACCACGCGCGGGTCGACGAGGTAGCGGACCTCGTTCTCCAGCAACGCCTTCGGGCCGATGTAGCCCTTGACGAGGAACGGGTACTTCGCGAAGTCCTCCGCCTCGATCAGCGCGACCTCGGTGGGCTCCAGCGACGCCTCGAGGCGCTTGAAGTCCACCTCGCGGTCGCCGGGCACGCCGACGCCGAGGAGCTCCCAGTCGCCGCCGGGGGCACGGGTCTTGACCATGACGTTCTTGAGCGTGTCCCCCGCGACCACCTCGCGGCCGAGGACGGAGGCACCGTCGGCGGCCTCGTTGGCCCAGGCGACGAGCGTGTCGATGGTGGGCGTGCCGGGGGTGTCGAAGACCTGCGCGGCGGGCAGGCCGTCGAGCGGGATCGCGGGCGGCGCGGGCGTGACCACGGCCTCGACGTTCGCGGCGTAGTCCGACTCGGTCGAGTGGACGTAGGTGTCCTCGCCGACGGGGCTCACCGCGAGGAACTCCTCGGAGGCGCTGCCGCCCATGGCGCCGGACGTGGCGGAGACGATGACGTGCTCGACGTTCAGGCGCGCGAAGATCTTCTGGTACGCGGCGCGGTGCTGGGCGTAGGCCTCGGAGAGGCCCTCGTCGGTGGTGTCGAAGCTGTAGCTGTCCTTCATGACGAACTCGCGGCCGCGGAGGATGCCCGCGCGGGGCCGCTCCTCGTCGCGGTACTTGGTCTGGATCTGGTACAGGATGACCGGCAGGTCCTTGTACGAGTTGTACTCGCCCTTCACGGTGAGGGCGAAGATCTCCTCGTGGGTGGGGCCGAGCATCATGTCGGCACCCTTGCGGTCCTTCAGCCGGAAGAGGCTGTCGCCGTACTCGGTCCACCGGTTGGTGGTCTCGTAGGGCTCGCGCGGCAGCAGTGCGGGCAGCAGGATCTCCTGGCCGCCGATCGCGTTCATCTCCTCGCGGACGACCTGCTCGACGTTCCGCAGGACCCGCAGGCCCAGCGGCAGCCAGGAGTAGACGCCGGGCGCGATGCGCCGCACGTAGCCGGCACGGACGAGCAGCTTGTGGCTGGGGACCTCCGCATCCGCGGGGTCGTCGCGGAGCGTGCGCAGGAACAGCTGGGAGAATCGGGTGATCACGACGCCACAGCTTAGTGTGTCCGGTGTGCTGATCCTGCTTCCCCCGTCCGAAACCAAAGCCGGCGGCGGCTCGGGCGCGCCCCTCGACCTGGGCGCGCTGACCTTCCCGTCGCTCACCGCGACCCGCGAACGCCTCCTCGACGCCCTCATCGCCGTCTCGCAGGACGACGGTGCCGCCCGCGCCGCCCTGGGCCTCTCGGACGGGCAGACCGACGAGCTGGAGCGCAACCGCGCGCTGCGCACCGCCGCCACCCGGCCCGCGATCGAGCAGTACACGGGGGTGCTCTACGACGCCCTCGACGTCCGCGGGCTGACCAAGGCGCAGCGCGCGAAGGCCGACGCCCGCCTGGCCGTGGGCTCGGCTCTGTTCGGGACGGTGGGCGCGAAGGACCCGATCCCCGCCTACCGGCTCTCCTCGGGCTCGAAGCTGCCCGGCCTGGGCACGCTGGCCGCCGCCTGGAAGCCCGCGCTGGCCGAGGCGCTCGCCGCCGCGGACCGCGGCCTCGTCGTGGACCTGCGGTCCGGCGGCTACGCGGCGCTGGGCCGGGTGCCGGGGGCGGTGACCGCCACCGTCGTGACGGAGAAGGCCGACGGCTCGCGCTCCGTGGTCTCGCACTTCAACAAGCACCACAAGGGGCTGCTGGCGCGCGCGCTGGTGGTCAGCCGCGCCGAGCCCGGCGACGCGCGGGCCGTGGTGAAGGTGGCCGAGAAGGCCGGCCTGCGCGCGGAACTCTCGTCGCCGACCGAGGTCACGATCGTCACCGCGGGGTGACTCGGGCTCGCCGCTAGTCCTCGTCGAGGCGGTGCCGCCGGGCGCGGCTGACACGCTCTGCCTGCGCCGAGGCCTCGGGGTGGTGCATGGCGTCGGGCTCGGGCAGCGCGTGCCGCCCGCCGTTCGACGGTGCCTCCGGCTGGTGGGCGGCAGGCGGGCGCTGGATCGGCGCGCTGGGCCGCTGCACGGGGCCGCTCGGGCGCGGCCCGGGACCGCCGGGCTGCGGCGGCGCCTGCCGGCCGGGGCGCTGGATCGCGCCGCTGGGCCGTTGGACCGGCGGGCCCGCCGGCCCCTGCGGGCCGGGCACCGGCCCGCTCGGGCGCGGCATCTGCCCGCTGGGACGCTGGATCGGGGCGCTCGGGCGCGACACTTGACCGCTCGGGCGCTGGATCGGCGCGCTCGGGCGCTGCCGGCCCAGCGGGGGCTGCGCCGGCGGCCGGTACTGCGGGTCCGCCGCGGGGCGCGGGGGCTGCGGCGGGCGCGGCAGGTCGGTGCTCTCGCGCTGGATCGGGCCCGACGGCCGGGCGACGCCGGCGAGGCCCTCGCCGGGCTGTCCGGTGCGGGGAAGCGGGTCACTGGGGTGGGAGTACGCCTGCTGCGGCTGCGGCGGCGCGACCGGGGGCGCCTGCGGCGGCTGCGCGGCCGGTCGGTGCTGCACGGGTTGCTGCGCGGGCTGTTGCCCCGTGGCCTGCGGGCGCTTGATCGCGCGGAAGCGGTCGGTGAAGTACATCGGCTCCGGATCCCCGGGCTTCTCGTTGTACGCGCGGTCGAAGTCCTCGCGGCGCACCGCAGGGAACGAGCCCGAGGTGACGTCGCCCTCGATGGGCTCCCAGTCGTCGTCGACGTCATCGTCCTCGAACGCCTGCGCGGGGAACGACGTCGACGGAATCGCGCCGCCGGACTTGCTGGACTCCTGCGCCGCCTGGCCCTCGGCGACCTCCTCCGGGGTGAACCGCATGAACGGTACGACGATGGCGCCCGCGACCAGCAGGATCACCGCACACGCGACGAAAGCGAGTCCGTATCCGGACGCCAGCGCGGTGACTTGGTTCGGCAGCAGTGTGTCGTGCGTGAGATGACCTGTGGTGGGGCCGCCCTGCTTCATGATCCGGGAGGTCACGACGACCTGCACCGACGCGAGGCCGACGATGCCGCCGATGTTCTGCGCCACTTCGATCAACGCGGTCAGCGGGCCGATCTCGGAAGGGCGCACCCCGGCCACGGCGCACAGCGGCAGCAACATGATCGGCAGGCCCACACCGACACCGATGAAGAACACGGGAAGCGCGATCTGCGGGAAGTACGAGATCGTAGCCGGATCGTGGTCCATCAGCGTCCAGGCATAGACGCAGGGGACGAACACGATCGCCCCACCGATCGCGACCAACCATCGCGCCTGGACCCGCTGCACCACCTGGGAGCCGATCGCGATCGAGATTCCCATCCCGAGCGCGAACGGCAGCAACGCCAGGCCCGACTGGAACGGGGTGTAACCGAGGACCAATTGGAAGGTCAGTGCGATGTAGAAGCCCAACGTCGGGATAAGCGCACCGCACACCAGGATCGCCAGCATGGCCGCCACCCGATTGCGATTGTTGAACAGCGAGAACGGCAGAATCGGGTTCTTCGCGGTCCGCTCCACGAACAGGAACGTGATGAGGCAGACCGCGCTCACGACCATCGCGGCGTAGACGATCGGATTCTTCCAATGTTCCTCAGGTCCGGCAGTCAGGGCGTAGACGCCGGCCACACACCCCGCGACGGCGAGGACTGCACCCTTCACATCTAGGGCGTGACGCCGATCTGAAGCCGCCTCCTCGAGGGCGATTACTGCGCCGAGGGCACACGCGACGCCGACCGGAACGTTGATCCAGAAGACGAAGCGCCAGTCCCACGTCGCCAGCAGACCACCGGCGACCAGTCCGGCGACCGAGCCGAGGCCCGCCATCGCACCGAAGATGGCGAACGCCTGGTTCCGCGCCTTGCCGGGCGCGAAGGTGGTCGCGATGAGCGCGAGCGCCGTCGGACACGCGACGGCCGCGAACAGCCCCTGGCACGCGCGAGCGGCCAACAACCAGGCCTCACTCTGCGCGAATCCCACGAGCCCCGAGGCCACAGTGAACCCGACGACACCGATGATGAACATCTTCTTGCGGCCGAAAGTGTCGCCCAGCCTGCCGCCCAACAGCATGAAACCGCCGAATGTCAGCGCGTACGCGCCGTACACCCAGACCTTCGAGGCATCCGACAAGTCGAGCGCATCCTGGATGCTCGGCATCGCGACGAACACCACGGTGCCGTCGAGGACGGCGAGGAACATCATGCCGGAGAGGACGACGATGGCCATGCCGATGGCGCTGCCCTTGACGCGATACGTCTGCGCCGGGCTGCCTGGTGCCATCGTTGAGGTCATGGAGACCGAGGCTACCGGCTGAGAGAAGTCGCGAAGAAATCGCTCACGCCGGTTTTCGGGTCGTGTCGCCCGGCCGGACGCCCCGATGCGTGCACTCAGCAATCATCGGAGCCGGCGCTTTCCGCAGACCAGGGACGGTATCGGGAGGAAGCGGCAGGATTCGCTCGCCCCGTCCGATCACATCTCGAGCGACACGCCCGGGGCGCGAACCGTCAGTCCTCGAGCCGGTGCCGGCGGGCGCGGCTCACGCGATCGGCCTGCGTCGTCTGCTCGGGGTGGTGCATGCCGTCGGGCTCGGGGGCCGCGTGCCGGCCGCTGCGCGCACCGGCTGCGACGCCCTCGAACTGCGGCTCCGGGCGGGCCGCACCGGGGCGCTGCACGGGGTCGCCGGGCCGCGGCGCCGGCGGGTCCGCACGGTACTGCTGCGGCGCGGGGCGCGGCGGGCGGTAGTCGGGGACGGACGCCCGGGGCGCAGGCGGTACCGGCGGGCGCGGCAGGTCGACGCTCTCCCGCTGGATCGGGCCGGACGGGCGGGCGATGCCGGCGAGGCCCTCGCCCGGGCGGGCGACGGGACGCGGCAGCGGATCGCTGGGATGTGAGTAGGCCTGCTGCGGGGCAGTCGGGGCCGGGCGGGTCAGCGGATCGCTCGGCTGCGAGTACGCCTGCTGCGGGGCCGTCGGCTGCGGGCGCTGCTGCGGCCGGGCGACGGGGACCTGCTGCGTCGGGGGCTGCGGAGCCGCGGGCTGCGGGGCGGCCTGCGGCGGGCCCGGCTGGACCCCGAGGCCCGCGAGGGGCGAGACCGACTCGTCGACCTCGGCCCGCTTGATGGCCCGGAAGCGGTCGGTGAAGTACACCGGCTCGGGATCGCCGGGCTGCTCGTTGTAGGCGCGGTCGAAGTCCTCGCGGCGGATCGCGGCGAAGGAGCCCGAGGTGACGTCGCCCTCGAGGGGCTCCCAGTCGTCGTCGACGTCGTCGTCATCGTCCTCGAAGGCCTGCGCCGGGAAGGACGTGGACGGGATGGCACCGCCGGACTCGCTGGACTCCTTGGCCGCCTGGCCCTCGGCGATCTCCTCCGGGGTGAAGCGCATGAAGGGGACGACGACGAGGCCTGCCAGGATGAGGATCGCGGCGCAGGCGATGAACGCGAGGCCGTAGCCGGAGGCCAGGGCGTGGATCTGGTCGCCGGTCAGCGAGTCGTGGCGCAAGTGCCCGGTGGTCGGGCCGCCCTCGGCCATGATCCGCGAGGTCACGACGACCTGCACCGAGGCGAGGCCGATGATGCCGCCGAGGTTCTGCGCGACCTCGATGAGCGCGGTCAGCGGCCCGATCTCCGACGGGCGGACGCCGGCGACGGCGCCGAGCGGCAGCGGCACGACGGCCATGCCCACGCCGATGCCGATGAGGAACACCGGGATCGCGATCTGCGGGAAGTAGTCGATGGTGGCCGGGGCCTTGCTCATCAGGGTCGGCACGTACAGGCAGGGCAGGAAGACGATGAAGCCGCCGAAGGCGACCAGCCACCGCGCCTGGAAGCGGCGGACCAGCGAGGCGCTGATCGCGACCGCGATGCCGAAGCCGATGGCGAAGGGCAGCAGCGCGAGGCCGGACTGGAACGGGGTGTAGCCGAGGACCAGCTGGAAGGTCAGCGCGACGTAGAAGCCGAGCGTCGGGATCAGGGCGCCGCAGACCAGGATCGCGAGCATCGCCGCCACGCGGTTGCGGTTGTTGAACAGCGAGAAGGGCAGGATCGGGTTCTTGGCGGTCCGCTCGACCCAGAGGAACAGGGCCAGGCAGACCGCGCTGACCACGGCGGCGACGTAGACCGACGTGCTCTGCCAGTGCGCCTCGGGGCCCGCGGTGAGGGCGTAGACGCCCGTCACGCAGCCCGCGACCGCGAGCGCGGCGCCCTTGACGTCGAGGGCGTGCCGACGCTCGGCCACCGCCTCGTCGAGGGTGAACCAGCCGCCGATCGCGCAGGCGATGCCGACGGGGACGTTGATCCAGAAGATGAGTCGCCAGTCGATGGTGGCGAGCAGGCCGCCGGCGACCAGCCCGGCGATCGAGCCGAGGCCGGCCATGGCGCCGAAGACGGCGAAGGCCTGGTTGCGCGCCTTGCCCGGCGCGAAGGTGGTGGCGATGAGCGCGAGTGCCGTGGGACCGGCGATCGCGGCGAACAGGCCCTGGCCGACGCGCGCGGCCAGCAGCCACGCCTCGTTGGTCGCGAATCCCGCCAGCGCGGACGCCACGGTGAAGCCGATGACGCCGAGCAGGAACATCTTCTTGCGGCCGAAGGTGTCGCCGAGGCGGCCGCCGAGGAGGAGGAATCCGCCGAAGGTCAGCGCGTAGGCGCCGAAGACCCAGACCTTGGTGGCGTCCGAGAGGCCGAGGGCGTCCTGGATCTCCGGCATCGCCACGAAGACGACGGTGCCGTCGAGCACCGAGAGGAAGATCATGCCGCACAGGACGAGGATCGGGATGCCGACGGCGCTGCCCTTGACGCGGTACGTCTGCGCCGGGCTGGAGGGCGCCATCGTGGAAGTCATGATGCCCGAGGCTACCGACTCCCCCGGCCGATCCGGAAGTCGAGAACGGTAACAATTGTGACGAGAGTTATTGAAGTGACAGTTTTCGCTTCTGCGAAAATCCCCTGAATCGGGCGATTCGCGCAGCCCAGAGCGCTGTTCCCCGCCTCGGTCGAGGTTTCCCGCGTGGGGGCGTCACATTTCGCCGACACACACGGAAACCCACACCCGGGGATGCGGGTCAGTCGCCCAACGCCGCCGTGAAGCCGGCCGTCGCACCCACGACGAGCACCGCGGGCGGCACGACGTTCGCGGTCGCGGCGTCCGCCGCGATGGTGGAGAGGGTGCCGCGGACCGTGCGCTGCCCGCCGGTGGTCGCGTTCTCGACCACCGCGGCCGGGGTCTCAGCCGGCCGCCCGCCCGCGATCAGGGCCTCGGCGATCGCCGCGAGCCGCTCCACCGCCATGAGCACCACGACTGTGCCGCGCAGCCGGCCGAGCGCGTCCCAGTCGACGAGGCTGTCGGGATGCCCCGGCGCGACGTGGCCGGAGACGACCACGAACTCGTGCGTCACGCCACGGTGCGTCACCGGGATGCCCGCGGCCGACGGCGCGGCGATCGAGCTGGTGATGCCCGGGACGACGGTGACCGGGATGCCCTCGGCGGCCAGCGCCTCGAGCTCCTCGAAGCCGCGACCGAAGACATAGGGGTCGCCGCCCTTGAGCCGCACCACGAACTTGCCCTCACGCGCACGATCGATGAGGACCTGATTGATGGCCTGCTGCGCCATGGCCCGGCCGTACGGCACCTTCGCGGCGTCGATGACCTCGACGTGCGGGGCGAGCTCCGCGAGCAGGCGGGGCGGGGCGAGCCGGTCGGCGACCACCACGTCGGCCAGCCCGAGGAGCGCCCGGCCGCGCACGGTGATGAGGTCCGGGTCGCCCGGCCCCCCGCCGACGAGGGCCACGCCCTCGGGCTTGCGAGTGGGGCGCGCGGCCTCGTCGCCGGTCAGGACGGCGCGCAGGCTGTCGCGGACGGCCGCGGACCGTCGGTGATCCCCGGACGCCAGGACGCCCACCTGCAGCCCGTCCGTGGCGACGGTGGCGGGGGTGACGGCGGTGCCCTCGCGGGCGAGGTCGACGCGGACGCAGAAGGTGCGCTGCACCTCGGCCTCGGCGACGACGGCGGCGTTCACCGCCGGATCGTTCGTGGCGGCGAGGGCGTACCAGGCGCCCAGGAGGTCGCCGGAGGCGTACTCGCGGCGGTGCCAGACGATGCCGGGCGTCGATTCGACGGCGGGCGTGGCCTCGGGCGCGATGACGTGGACGTCCGCGCCCGCGGCGAGGAGGACCGGCAGTCGCCGCTGGACGACGGTGCCCGCCCCCACGACGACGACACGGCGCCCTCGCAGATCCAGACCGACGAGGTAGGGATCGTGCGGGGCGCCGTGGCTGTTCATTCCGCTCAGCTTAGTGAGCGGCCTCCGTCACTACGCGCGCGGCTCGGCGTGCTTGGTGGCGGTGTGCACGATGTCGTAGTACACGGCCTTGTTGGAGGCCTCGGGGTACACGCGGTACGTGAACTCCTTCTCGGTGAGGGTCACGATCTCGACGGTGCGCTTGTACTGGACGCTGCCGTCGGCGTTCTTGGCGACGATGGTGCGGGTCTTGCCGTCGGGCGAGACGGTCCAGTCGCCCTTGCCCTTGGCGGAATCGTCCAGGTTGTAGAGGGTGAAGGTGCCGTCCTTCTTGAAGTAGGCCCAGCCGACGTAGTTCTTGACGTTCTTGTCGGTCAGCGCGACCTTGGCGCCCTTCGCGTCCTTGGCGGCGGTGGTCTCCCACGCGGTCGAGGCGAGGATCGCGCTCGGGGTGCCGGCCTTGACCGGGGTGGGCTTCGAAGCCGACGGCTTGGCCGACGCGCTCGCCGAGGCGCTGGTGGAGGGCTTGGCGGAGGGCTTCGCCGACGCGCTGGGCTTGGCGGAGGAGGAGGGCGAGCCGGGTGCGGCGTAGGAGCCGGCGGCGCAGGCGGAGGTGGCGACCACGGCGGCGGCGGCGAAGGTGACGGAGACGAGCTTGATCGACTTGTGCATGAGGCTTTTGTACAGGAAGCTCTCAGCCCGCGCGAGGCCCCCGCTCAGGGTGAGACGAACTCCTCACGCGACCGCTCTGACCAGGCGTTCGACCGCCTCGGGATATCCGGCAGGATGCACGTGCAGATACGAGGAGTGCACTGTGGGCGAAAGGTGCCCGTCGGTGGTCGCGACCCCGTCGCCGTCCCTCCACCCCCATGCCGGCGCGGGCCCCGCGGCGAGCGCGGTGCGATGGAACTCGTGCCCCGTCACGCGCTCGCCGGGCGCGAACAGCGGGCTCGCGCCGAGGGCGACGGCGTCACGGTAGCCCAGCGTCAGGCGCCGGGTGAAGGTCGCGGCACCCGGCACGATCCCGCACATGGGCACCCCGTCGAGCGATTCCGCGAGGTAGAGCTGCCCCGCGCACTCGGCGTGGATCGCGCCCCCGGCGTCGACCAGGGCGCGCAGCTGATCGCGCAGCGCCGCGTTCGCCGACAGTTTCTCCGCGTACACCTCCGGGAAGCCGCCCGGGAGCACCACGGCGGCCGCGCCGCCGGGCAACTCGTCGGTGAGCGGATCGAAGCGCTCGACCCGAGCGCCGGCGGCGCGCAGCAGCTCCTCGTGCTCGGCGTAGCCGAAGCTGAACGCCGGGCCGCCGGCCAGCGCGACGACCGGCCCTCCCGCGCGCGCGACCTCGTCCGACGGTGACCACAGCGGCCCGTCCGCGACCGGCCGGGCCAGCGCGCGGATCCGCTCGACGTCGACGTGCCGCTCCACCAGCTCCGTCATCGCGGCGACCGCGGCGACGGCCTCCGCGCCGCGCTCCGCGGCGGGGATGAGGCCGAGGTGCCGCGCCGGCACCTCCAGCGCCGCGGCGCCGGGGACCGCGCCGACCGCCTCCAGGCCCGCGTGCGCGCAGGCGTCGCGCAGGACCCGCTCGTGCCGGGCGCTCGAGACGCGGTTGAGGATCACGCCCGCGAGCGCGATACCCGGCCGGTAGGTGGCGAACCCCGCGAGCAGCGCGGCGAGGGACTGCGAGTGCCCGCGGGCGTCGACCACCAGCAGCACCGGGGCGCCGAGGATCTGCGCGACGTCCGCGGTGGAGCCGATGCCCTCGGTGGCCGCGCCGCCGGGGCCGTCGACGATGCGTCCGTCGAACAGGCCCATCACGCCCTCGACGACCGCGATGTCGGCGTCGCGCGCGCCGTGCCGGTACAGCGGCGCGATGCGCTGCTCCCCGCAGAGGATCGCGTCGAGGTTGCGGCCGGGCCGACCGGTCGCGAGGGCGTGGTAGCCGGGGTCGATGTAGTCGGGGCCCACCTTGAACGGGGCGACGGTGCCGGTCCGCGCCAGCGCGCCCATCAGCCCCGTCGCGATGGTCGTCTTGCCGCTGCCCGACGACGGTGCGGCGATGACGACCGCGGGAGCTACCACTCGATCCCTCTGCTCTCCCCGGCCACGGCGCCTCCCGGGACACGGGAGCCGTTCGTCACCACTCGATCCCCCTCTGTCCCTTCCTACCCGCATCCATCGGGTGCTTGATCTTGGTCATCTCGGTGACCAGGTCGGCGGCGTCCATGAGCGCCTGCGGCGCATCGCGGCCGGTGATGATCACGTGCTGGTTCCCGGGGCGGTTCGCCAGGGTCTCGACCACTTCGTCGACGTCGATCCAGCCCCACTTGAGCGGGTAGGTGAACTCGTCGAGCACGTAGAACCGGTGCTGCTCGGCGCCGAGCCGGCGGGCGATCTCCCGCCAGCCGTCGCGGGCGGCCTCGGCGTGGTCCTGCTCGGCGTCGTCGTCGCGGCGCAACCAGGACCAGCCCTGCCCCATCTTGTGCCACTCGACGGGACCGCCGGCGCCGGTGCGCTCGTGCAGCTCGTTCAGCGCGAGCATCGTCTGCTCCTCGCCCACCTTCCACTTCGCGCTCTTGACGAACTGGAAGACGCCGATGTCGAAGCCCTGGTTCCACGCGCGCATAGCCATGCCGAACGCGGCCGTCGACTTCCCCTTGCCCGGCCCGGTGTGCACGGCGAGCAGCGCCTGGTTGCGGCGCTGCCGGGTGGTCAGCCCGTCGTCGGGGACCGATTCGACCTTGCCCTGCGGCATGCGTCACTCCTTCGGGTCGGGGCGCTTAACGAGACTTCACTCCAGCGAAGCGCGGCGACGACTATCGCCGCGCCGCCCGCCAGGATTCGACTTTCGGAACATACGTCAGGCGACGCGGGCCAGATCCTGCGGGCTCAGGCCGCCGAGCGGGAGCATCGGCGCGCCGAGTGCGGCCGCGACCTTCGCCGCGAGGCCCAGCCGCACCATCGAGGTCTCGCAGTCCACGACGACCGTCGCGCGACCGTCGGCGTGCAGCCCCGCCGCCGCGGCGAGCGCGCGCGGCAACGGATCTCGGCCGGCCGTCGCGCGACCGTCGGTGAGCACCACGACCAGCGGGCGCCGGGCGTCGGGCCGCAGGTCCTCGCGGCGCAGCAGCTTCCGCGCCTCGATCAGGCCCTCGGCCAGCGGCGTCCGGCCGCCGGTGCGGGCCCGCGCGAGCCGGGCGACGGCCACGTCGACGGAGCGGGTCGGCGGCACGAGCAGGGTGGCCTCGGCGCCGCGGAAGCCGATGACGGCCACCTTGTCGCGCCGCTGGTAGGCGTCGCGCAGCAGCGAGACCGCGGCCTCGCCGACCAGCGCGATGCGTTCGCGCGCGGCCATCGAGCCGGACAGGTCCACGACGAAGACGACGAGGTTGCCCTCGGTGGCCTCGCGGATCGGCGACCGCAGGTCCGACGGCGCGAGGTGCAGCGGCCCGTCGACCCGGCCGCGCGCGGCCTGCGCGGGGGCGGCGGCGCGCAACGTGGCGGCCAGGTGCAGGCCGGCGCCCGTGCCGGCGGGCGCGGCGCGCACGACGCTGCCGCGGTCGGAGCGCGACTTGGAGCGGCGGCCCGTCGCTCCCCCGGTTCCCGTGCCGGGCACGGTGAGCCGGCTGACGGTGCGGTGCCGCGCGGTCGGCAGCGGGGCGCCCTGCGGCTCCGGGTCCGGCGCGACTGCGTCGTCCTGCGACTGCGGTTCCGGCTGCCCGCCGTCGGGGCCGCCCTCGGGACCACCGTCCGGGCCCCCGTCGTCGGGTCCGTCCGGGCCGTCGTCGTCGGGGTCGGGATCGTCGGCCTCGCGGGCGTCGTCGAGGGCGCGGTCGAGCTCGGCGTCGTCGAGGCCGGGCTCGTCGAACGGGTCGCGGCGCTTGCGGTGCGGCAGCGCGAGGGCCGCGGCGACGCGGACGTCGTCCTCGGTGACCTCGGCGGCGCCGCGCCACGCGGCGTGGGCGCGGGCGGCGCGGGCGATGACCAGGTCGGCGCGCATGCCGTCGACGTCGAAGGCGGCGCAGACCGCGGCGATGCGGCGCAGCTCGGCGTCGGGCAGCGCGACGGCGGGCAGCCGGTCGCGGGCCTCGGCGATGCGACGGGCCTGCTCGGCGTCGGCGGCGGCGTACTCGGCGGCGAAGGCGGCGGGATCGGCCTCGAAGGCGAGGCGACGGCGCATCACCTCGACGCGGGCGTCCACCTCGCGGCTGGCGCGCACGTCGACCGCCAGGCCGAAGCGATCCAGCAGCTGCGGCCGCAGCTCCCCCTCCTCGGGATTCATGGTGCCCACCAGGACGAACCGGGCCGGGTAGGAGCGCGAGACGGCGTCGCGCTCGACGGTGACCCGCCCCATCGCGGCCGCGTCGAGCAGCACGTCGACGAGGTGGTCGGAGAGCAGGTTGACCTCGTCGACGTAGAGGATGCCGCCGTCGGCGTCGGCGAGCAGGCCGGGCGTGAAGTCGACGCGGCCCTCGCCGAGGGCGCGGTGCAGGTCGAGCGAGCCGACGACGCGGTCCTCGGTGGCACCGATGGGCAGCTCGACGAGACGCGCGGGCGCACCGTCGGGGCGGGGCGGCAGCAGCGGGGCCAGCGCGCGGGCGGCGGTGGACTTCGCGGTGCCCTTCTCGCCGCGCACGAGCACGCCGCCGACGGCGGGCGCGATGGCGCACAGCGTGAGGGCGAGCCGCAGCTCGTCGTGGCCGACGACGGCGCTGAACGGGTAGCGGTCAGACACCGGCGGGCCTCCTCATGGGGACGTGCGGGATGCCGTCCTCGATGAATTCGTCGCCCTCGCGGGCGAATCCGTACTTGGTGTACATGCTCTCGAGGTGCGACTGGGCCTCGAGCAGGCAGGCCCGACCGTCGAGCTCCGCGAGCGCCGCGGTCATCAGTTCGCCGATGAGGCCGCGCCCGCGGTGCGACGGTGCCGCGCACACCCGGCCGATCGCGGCCAAGCCCGGGCCCTCGTCGGTGACGCGCACCGTCGCGACGGCGCCGCCGGTACCGCCGGGGGCGGGATCGTCGGGCAGCCAGAGGTGGACCGTCGACGGGGCGAGGTCGCGCCCGTCGACGTCGAGCCACGGGCTCTGCTGCTCGGCGATGAAGACCTCCGCGCGCAGCTTCAGCAGCGCGTAGAGGGTCCTCGCGTCGAGTTCGTCACCGGTGGCGCGGCGCACGGCGCTAGCCCTGCGCGTCGGCCTCGACGCCCGGCGACAGCTGCAGCGTGCGGTTGGTCCAGTCCCAGACCTGGCCGAACAGCTGCTTGTTGTCGTTGAGGGTCGTGCCGTAGGACGGGATCATCTCCTGCAGCAGCGGCTTCCACGCCTGCATGTGCTTCGGGAAGCACTTGCCGAGGACGTCGAGCATGGCCGGGACGGCCGTCGAGGCGCCGGGCGAGGCGCCGAGCAGGCCGGCGATCGACTCGTCGTTCGCGGCGATCACCGCGGTGCCGAACTCGAGGTTGCCGCCGCCGGGGCCCTTGCGGATCACCTGGACGCGCTGGCCGGCGGTGATGAGCTCCCAGTCGCCGCCGGTCGCGCGGGGCACGAACTCGGACAGCGTCTTCACGCGGTCGGCGGGCGACTGCATGAGCTCGCCGATGAGGTACTTGGTCAGGCCCATCTCCTTGAGACCGACGGCCATCATCGGGAGCAGGTTGTTCGGCTTCACCGACAGCGGCAGGTCGGTGTACTGGCCGGCCTTGAGGAACTTCGGCGAGAAGCCGGCGTAGGGGCCGAACAGCAGGCCCTTGTTGCCCTCGATGACGCGGGTGTCGAGGTGCGGCACCGACATCGGCGGGGCGCCGACGGCGGCCTTGCCGTAGACCTTCGCGGCGTGGTGGTCGATGAGCTCCGGGTTGGTGCAGCGGAAGAACTGGCCCGAGACGGGGAAGCCGCCGAAGCCCTTGGCCTCCTTGATGCCCGACTTCTGCAGCAGCGGCAGCGCGCCGCCGCCGGCGCCGACGAAGACGAACCGCGCGTCCACGTAGGAGATCTCGTGGGTGCGCAGGTTGCGCACGGTCAGGCGCCAGCCGTCCTTGGTGCGCTTGAGGTTGGTGACCTTGGTGCCGAAGTGGACGGCGCCGCCCTTGCCCACGAAGTTGATCAGCTTCTTGGTCAGCGAGCCGAAGTCGACGTCGGTGCCGCCCTCGTACCAGTTCACGGCGACCGGGTCGCCGAAGTTGCGGCCCGCGGCCATGACCGGCAGGCGCTCGGAGAACGTGGCCGGGTCGGTGAAGAACTCCATGCCCTCGAACAGCGTCTGGCCGGACAGCGCGTCGTAGCGCTTGCGCAGGTACTCGACGTTGTCGGCGCCGTGCACGAAACTGGCGTGCGGGATGGGGTTGATGAAGTCCGACGGCTCGTCGAGCACGCCCGCGTCCACGGCGTACGCCCAGAACTGGCGCGAGACCTGGAACTGCTCGTTGATCGTGATGGCCTTGGAGATGTCCACGGAGCCGTCGGCGGCCTGCGGGGTGTAGTTCAGCTCGCACAGCGCCGAGTGGCCGGTGCCCGCGTTGTTCCACGGGTCGGAGGACTCGGCGGCCGCGGCGTCGAGGGACTCGAAGACGTTGATCGACCAGCTGGGCTCCAGCTTGCGGAGCAGGGTGCCGAGCGTGGCGCTCATGATTCCCGCGCCGACGAGCGCGACGTCCGTGCTGATCACGTTACGGGCCATCTGGTAGTTCACTCCTCGACGTGGGGCGGGGCCACGCATCGGCCCCCTTCTGCGCGAGAACCTTACTCCGGGGCCCTCCGGTGGCGCGCGGCACACCGTGCAGTACCACCGGACCGTCCGTGCGGTGCCACGCCCCGCCCCGCCGTCATTACAGTGAAGCCGTGGCGACCACTGAGCTGACCTACTCCCCCGACATCCTCGGCGACGACTTCGTCGCGCACACCTTCGAGCTGGGCCCCGACCCGGACGGCGAGCCGGGCGGCGACGTCGTGGCCACGCTGGTCAAGCACGTCGCCGGCCCCGCGGATCCCCACCACGCGGTGCTGTGGGTGCACGGCTTCTCGGACTACTTCTTCCAGACGGCGGTCGCGGAGTTCTTCGCGGACCGCGGTTACGCCTTCTACGCGCTGGACCTGCGCAAGTCGGGGAGGTCGCTGCGGGAGGGCCAATCGGCGCACTACGCGACCGATTTCGCCGTCTACGACGCCGAGCTCGACCTCGCGGTCGCGGCGATCGAGCAGGAGCACCCCGGCCTCGGCGTCGTCGTCGCGGCGCACTCCACCGGCGGCCTGATCACCCCGCTGTGGCTCGACCGCCGCCGCAAGGCCGGTCGCACCGCGCCGATCGTCGGCCTCGTGCTCGACAGCCCGTGGTTCGACCTGCAGGGCTCGGCGGTGCTGCGCGAGGTCGCGACGCCCGTCGTCAAGCTCATCGGCAAGGCCGTGGGCACCCGCGTCGTCCCGGTCGAGGCCGTCGGCGTCTACGGCCAGACGGTCCACTCCAGCGCGCACGGCGAGTTCGACTTCGACGTCCGGATCAAGCCGATCGAGGGCTTCCCGGTGCGCTTCGGCTGGCTACGCGCCGTCCGCGTCGCGCACAGTCTCCTGCACCGAGGCCTCGACGTCGGCGTCCCGTCGCTCGTGCTGCGCTCGACGAAGAGCTTCGCGCCCAAGGAGTGGAGCGAGGAGGCCGGCCGCGCCGACGTCGTCCTCGACACCCGGCAGATCGCGAAGTGGTCGGGCGCGTTGGGTGGGCGCCTCACGGTCGTGCCCGTCGAGAACGCCAAGCACGACGTCTTCCTCTCCGAGAAGGACGCCCGCGAGACCGCGTACGCCGAGCTGGGCACCTGGCTGGCCCGCGAGATCGAGGCCTGACATGGCCGAGCGCGTCTTCGATCTCGTCATCATCGGGTCCGGGGCCGGCAACACGATCCCCGACGAGCGGTTCGACGAGCGCAGCATCGCGATCGTCGACAAGGGGCAGTTCAACGGCGCCTTCGGCGGCACCTGCCTGAACGTCGGCTGCATCCCGACCAAGATGTTCGTCTACCCCGCCGACGTCGCCGACGAGGCCCGCGACGGCGGCGCGGTCGGCGTGGACGCGGAGATCACCGGCACCCGCTGGGCCGACATCCGCGACCGGGTCTTCGGGCGGATCGACCGGTACGCCGCCGGCGGGCTGCGCTACCGCGAGGACAAGTGCCCCAACATCACCGTCTTCCAGCAGGAGGCGTGGTTCCTGCCCGGGTCCGGCGACGGGCTGCACCGCCTCGAGCTGGCCGACGGCACCGTCGTCACCGGACGCGACGTGGTGATCGCGGCCGGCTCGCGGCCCGTGATCCCGCCCGTCTTCACCGCCGACGGCGCTGCGCCCTTCCACACCAACGACACGATCATGCGGCTGGAGGCGCTCCCGGGGCGCGTGATCATCGTCGGCAGCGGCTACATCGCGGCCGAGTTCGCGCACGTCTTCGCCGGCCTGGGCGCCGAGGTCACCGTCGTGGCGCGGGGCGAGCGGCTGCTGCGCTCCCAGGACCAGACCATCTCCGAGGCCTTCACCGAGGCCGCCTCGTCGCGGTGGGACGTGCGCCTGAGCACCGAGGTCACCGCGACCCGGCCGGTGGGCGACGGCGTCGAGGTGGACCTCACCGACGGCTCGACGGTGGCGGGCGACGTCCTGCTCGTCGCGACGGGGCGCACGCCCAACGGCGACTCCCTCGCACTCCCTGCCATCGGCATCGAGCTCGACGGTGCCGGTCGCGTCCCCGTGGACGAGCACCAGCGCACCCCCGTCCGCGGCGTGTGGGCCCTGGGGGATGTGAGCACCCGGTTCCCGCTGCGGCACGTCGCCAATCACGAGGCCCGGATCGTCGCGGAGAACCTGCTGTCGGGGTGGGACTCCCCCGCCGCGACGTCCGATCACCGGTTCGTGCCGGGCGCGGTCTTCTCCCGCCCGCAGGTCGCGTCGGTCGGGCTGACCGAGGCGGAGGCGCGCTCCCGCGGCATCGACGTGGCCGTCGCCGAACAGCGGTACGCCGACATCGCCTACGGCTGGGCCATGGCCGACGCCGAGGGCGTGTGCAAGCTCATCGCGGACCGGTCGACGGGATTGCTGGTCGGTGCGCACATCGTCGGGCACCAGGCCTCGGCGCTGATCCAGTCGGCGATCACGGCGATGTCCTTCTCCATCCCGGCGCAGGAGTTCGCGCGCGGGCAGTACTGGATCCACCCGGCGCTGCCGGAGCTGGTCGAGAACGCGCTGCTGGGGCTGGCGAAGGACGCGTGATCCTAGGAGCTCCCCGGGGTAGAGTCACATGCATGACTCAGCATGATTCGAAGGCCCCCGGCTGCTCCAACCCGAACTGCACGTGCGAGAACTGCTCGTGCGGCGACAGCTGCACCTGCGGCAGCGACAAGTAGCCCGAACCGCTCCGGGACGGCCGCGCGCGGGCGCGGTCAGTTCCGGAGCGTCCGCAGCGCGATCTCCGAGGCCAGGGCCGCGGGGGCGCGCAGCGGGAGCCAGTGGTCACCTTCGGGCACCTCGCTGAGCCGGTAGTCGGCCCGGAGGTAGTGCGCGGTGCCCTTGGCCTGCGCGGCGCCGGCGATGGCGTCGCGGGTGCCCCACACCAGGGTGGTGGGGACCTCGATCACGGGGCAGTCCAGCCCCTCCCCGCCCGGCGCGAGGTTCGCCCGGTACCAGTTCAGCGCCGCCGTGAGTGTCGGCTCGTCCGCCAGGGCGTCGATCCCGCCGCCGGGCGCCGTGGCGAGCAGCGTGCGCGCGTCGTTCGCGAGCAGCGCCTTCTCCGCCTCGCCGGACCGCAGGAACAGCTCCAGGTAGCGCGAACGCTGCCGCTGGTCCTGATCGTTGGCCATCGCGTCGCCGAACGCCGACGGGTGGCCGAACGAGACCGCCGTCAGGCTCATGGCGCGCAGCGGATAGGCGGCGGCGAAGTGCCACGCCACCGTCGCGCCGAGGCCGTGGCCGACGACGTGCGCGTAGGGCACCTCGAGCGCGTCGAGGATGCGCGCGGCGTCCTCGGCGAGGTGCTTCATCGTGTACTGATCGACCCCCACCGGGCGGGCGCCCGGGCTGTAGCCGCGCTGGCGGGGCGCGATGGTGCGCAGTCCCGCCTCGTGGAGGCGCTCCCGCACCTGGTCGAAGCACTCCTCGGTCTGCGGGAATCCGTGCAGCAGCAGTACGGGTACGCCGTGCTCAGACCCCCCGACCGACACGTCGAAGGTCCACGAGCCCGCGGGCACCTGCACCGTGTCAGCTGAATCGATCGGCATGGTGGTCAACGGTAGTCACTCATGATCCGGATGGTCGGCAGGATCGCCGAAAACGCGACAGGGGAATGCAAAGGACTCAGGATCGCGTCGATGTCGCAGTGTTCCTCGAGCGCGTCGGCGATGGCGTCGAGCTGGGCGAGGCGGGCACCGTCGTAGCTGATCGCGCCACCGAGCTCCCGGCCGGGGAAGGTCCGGGCGAGGTACGCCCGACGGAAGGCGTCGGAGCCGAACAGTCCGTGCCAGTGCGTCCCGAGCACGCTCGGGGTGAGCGCCCCCTCGGGTCCGTCGGGGCCGTGCAGCGCAGGGCTTTCCGCGTTCCGAACGACGGTGCCGTGGTGGATCTCGTAGCCCGTCGCGTCCACGCCGAGCCCGGTCCCCGCGACGTTCCGGACGCACTTGGCGCGCGCGAACTCGACGTCGAGGTCGAGGACCCCGAGGCCGTCGACCCGGGTTCCGGGCCCCGCCTCGACGCCGTTCGGGTCGGCGATGCCGCGGCCGAGCATCTGGTAACCGCCGCAGATCCCGACGATCGGGCCGCCTGCGGCCGCGCGACGGGCGAGGGCGTCGGCGAGGCCGCGCTCGCGGAGCCAGCCGAGGTCGCCGACGGTGCTCTTGCTGCCGGGAACCACCACGAGGTCGGCGTCGGCGACGTCGGCGGGCCGGGTGGTCCAGCGGACCGTCAGGCCCGGCTCGCACGCGAGGGCCTCGACGTCGGTGGTGTTGGAGACGCGCGGCAGCGCGATCGCGGCCACGCGGATCGGGTCGCGGTACGCCGATCCCCGGCCGACGAGGTCCGCGCCGAGCGCGGCGAGCGAGTCCTCGGCGTCGAGCCAGAGATCGGTGAGGTACGGGAGCACGCCGAGGGTGGGTCGCCGGGTGATCTCCTCGAGCTGCTCGAGGCCGGGCGTGAGCAGCGAGACGTCGCCGCGGAAACGGTTGATGAGGAAGCCGTAGACCAGGCGCTGGTCCTCGGGCGGCATCACGGCGACGGTGCCAGCGAGGTGCGCGAGCACTCCCCCGCGGTCGATGTCGCCGACGATCAGTGTCGGCAGGTTCGCGGCCCGCGCGAGCCCCATGTTGGCGATGTCGGTGGCCCGCAGGTTGATCTCGGCGGGGCTGCCGGCGCCCTCGCAGAGCACCACGTCGAACTCGTCGCGCAGGGCTCGCAGCGTGGTCGTCACCTCGTCGAGCAGCCACTGCCGCCGGGTGACGTAGTCGCGGGCGCCCACGTCGCCGACCGGCCGACCGTGCAGGACCAGCTGGCTGCGGCGGTCGCTGCCGGGCTTGAGGAGGACCGGATTGAACCGGGTCGACGGTGCGAGACCGCACGCGAGCGCCTGGGTCGCCTGGGCGCGCCCGATCTCGCCGCTGGTGCCGTCGGCCTCGACGGTGGCGACGGAGTTGTTGGACATGTTCTGCGCCTTGAACGGCGCGACGCGCACGCCCCGCCGGGCCAGGAGACGGCACAGTCCGGCCGTGACCGTAGATTTGCCGGCGTCCGAGGTGGCGCCGGCGAGGAGGAGTGCGCCGCGCACGGTTACGCGGTGGGGGCGCTCGGCAGGGTGAGGATCTCGGCACCGTCGTCGGTGACCACGAGGGTGTGCTCGAACTGCGCGGTCCACTTCTTGTCGGTGGTGGCGACGGTCCAGCCGTCGGGCCAGATCTCGTAGTCGAGGCCGCCGAGGTTGATCATCGGCTCGATGGTGAAGACCATGCCGGGCTCGAGCACCGTCTCGACGTTGGGCTCGTCGTAGTGCAGCACGACGAGGCCGTTGTGGAAGGTCTCGCCGATGCCGTGGCCGGTGAAGTCGCGGACCACGGTGTAGCCGAAGCGATTCGCGTAGGACTCGATGACGCGGCCGACCACGTTGAGCTCGCGCCCCGGCTTGACGGCCTTGATTGCGCGCTCGGTGGCGATACGGGTGCGCTCGACCAGCAGGCGGTGCTCCTCGGAGACGTCGCCGGCGAGGAAGGTGGCGTTGGTGTCGCCGTGCACCCCGTCGATGTAGGCGGTGACGTCGATGTTGACGATGTCGCCGTCCTCGATCACCGTCGAGTCCGGGATGCCGTGGCAGATCACCTCGTTGAGGCTGGTGCAGCAGCTCTTGGGGAAGCCGCGGTAGCCCAGGGTCGACGGGTAGGCGCCGTGGTCGAGCATGTACTCGTGCGCCACCCGGTCGAGGTGGTCGGTGGTGACGCCGGGTGCCACCGCGGCGCCCGCGGCCTGCAGCGCGTCGGCGGCGATCCGCGAGGCCACCCGCATCTTCTCGATGGTCTCCGGGGTCTGCACCCACGGCTCGTTGCCCTCGTTCGCCGACGGCTTGTCGACGTATTCGGGTCGCACGATCTTCGCCGGGACGGCCAGACGGGGTGAGACGGTGCCGGGAACGAGTGCAGCGCGGGTCATCCGTTCAGCGTAATCGGCGCCGCACGCTCCCCGTCCGGCCCGGTCGGGATCCAGTAGTGGCAGACGGGTTCGAGGAAGTCGTGGCCGATGCCGAAGTCGTCGACCGAGCGGATCCGGGTGAGCACGCCGCCGGCCGACTCCGCGGTGCGGCGCGAGGCGAGGTTGCTCTCGTCGCAGGTGACGAGGACCTCGGTCAGCCCGAATCCCGCGGCGCGCCGGACCACCTCGCGCAGCGCCGTCGAGGCGACGCCCTGCCGCCGCGCCGAGGGACGCACGTGGTAGCCGATGTGGCCGCCGAGCTCGGCGAGCAGGGGGCTCAGCTCGTGCCGCAGCTGGATCGCCCCGAGGTACCGGTCACCGTCGACCATCCACCAGCTCGTGGCGGGCACGCGGCCGCCGCTGCCGTCGATCATCGCCTGCTCGTTGATGCGGTCCACCCAGGTCCCGAAGTCCGACGGCGCCGTCAGGTCCAGGTCGCGCGCCAGGGCGCTGCCGGAGCCCGGGTGATGCGTCACGTCGCCCCACTCCGCGACGTTGCGCAGCCACTCGTCGTGCCAGTCGGCCGTCGGTGCGATCAGCTCGATGCCCATGTCGCCGACCCTGCCCGATCTGATTCGCACGGGCAATCGCATTTCCCCGGCGTGTGATCCTGTTCGCCGAAGGGCGGCGCGGGGGCACGCGCCGCCCCATGGCTATGAAATCGTGACCGCCAGGTCACCGCTGTCGGAAGTGTCACTGACGGTCACGATTTCATAGGTCCGAAATTGTCCTACCCGAGCCGGAACGAACCCGCACCAGGTGGGCATCGATTCCCGGGTCGGCACCGATCCTCAGTTGGGCACGGCGGAGACGGGGGCGTCGAAGCGGTCGAAGAACTCCTTGGTGACCGCGACGGCGTTGTCGGAACTGCCGCCGAGCACGACGAGGGTGGCGAAGGCCAGGTCGCCGCGGTAGCCGACGAACCAGGCGTGCGAGCCACCGTCGACCTCCGCCTCACCGGTCTTGCCGAGGATGTCGCCGGAGCCCCGGATCAGCTCGGCGGTACCGGAGGCGACGACCTCGCGCATCATGGCGCGCACGCCGTCGGCGGCCTTCACGTCGAGCGGGGGCCGCTCCCCGTCGACCTTGGTGGGCTTGCCGAGCAGCAACTGCGGGGTGACCGCGCCGCCGTGCGCGACGGACGCGACGGCGAGCGCCATGGCGAACGGGCTGACCAGCACCTCGCCCTGGCCGAAGCTGTCCTCGACCTGGTTGACCATGGCCTTGGGCAGCGGGTACTGCCCGGACGAGACGGGCAGCCCGGCGATGGCGTAGTCGGGCCCGATGCCGAGCTCGGCGGCCGCGGTGTTCAGCGCCTCGGGCTTGAGCTTGGCGCCGAGGAAGGCGAAGCTCGTGTTGCAGGAGCGGGCGAACGCGCGCTGCATCGTCACGTCGCCGAGGGCGAAGCGGTTGTAGTTGGGTACCTCGCGCTCGCCGATGGTGAGGGTGCCCGGGCACGGGACGATCGTCTCCGGGGTGGCGATGCCCGCGGAGATCGCCGCGGTCGCGGTGACGATCTTGCCGGTGGAGCCCGGCGGGTACAGGCCGGACGTGGCGAGCGAGCCGAGCTTGTCGGCCTCGGGGTTCTGCGCGACGGCGAGCACGTTGCCGGTCGAGGGCTGGATCACGACCATCATCGACTGCCGGTCGCGACGGGTGTTCACGGCGGCCTGCGCGGCGGCCTGCGCGATCGGCGAGATGCTCACCGACACCGCGGGCGCCGGCTGCGCCGCCGTGGTCGACAGCGTGGAGACCCGCGCGCCGGTGTCGGCCTGCGCGATCACCTCCCAGCCGTCCTTGCCCGCCAGATCGCCGGTGACGTTCTGCTTGATCGACGACATGAGCGCGGGCGCGAAGGTGCGGTCGGTGGGCACCAGATCGGCCTGCTCGACGAGGGTGACCCCCGGGAGCGACGTCACGTCGCCGGCGAGCTTGCGCAGGTCGTCCTGATTCACCGAGGCCACGGTGTACGGGGCGCTCAGCGAGGTGGCCTGCTCGGTGATCTGCACCGGGTCGAGGTTGGGCAGGATCGGCTGCAGCGCACGGGTCAGCTGGCCGGCGACGTCGAGCACCGTCGTCGGCGCCGCGACCTTGGACGCCTCGATCCGGATCCGGGTGATGACGCCCGGCACGAGCACGGAGCCGCCGGACGCCGAGTTCACGGGCGCCTTGTCGGCGGGCAGGGCGCGGAGCACCATCGTCTGGTTCGCACCGAGCCGCGGGTGCAGCACCGACGGCGCCCACCGCACCCGCCACTGCCCGTTCTCCTGGACGCCGGTCAGCGTGCCGCGGTAGTCCCACGACCGGCTCGACCGCCCCTGCTCGGCGGGCAGGTCCCAGATGTACTCGTACTCGACCTGACTGGTCGCCCCGGTGGTCCGCACCTGACCGACCTTGAGCTGCACGCCCCGGGCCTGCAGCCCGGCGAACGCTGCCTGCAGCGCCTTCTTCGCCGACTCGGGCGTGGTCGTCAGCGCCGCCGCGGCGTCGAGGTCGTGGTCGGCGAGCGCGGCGCCGAAGCGCACCGCGAGCGGGCCCGGGCCGTTGGTGTTCGCCGGCGAGCAGCCGCCGGTCGCGACCAGCGCCACGAGGGCGACGATCACGACGGCGCGGCGCATCGGCTTCTTCACCGGCCCAGCGTAGGACGGTGCGCCGCCCGGTTCGGGTTGCCGCGCTGGGGTGTGACCGGTGGGGCGCAGGTGACGGCCGAAACGCCGTGACCGCGATCACGCGGACGAACTGACTCGTGAGTAAGATCGCCGCATGACCACTCCACAGAGCCGTCGCGCCGTGATCGTCTCCGGCGCGCGCACCCCGTTCGTCCGCGCCTTCGGCGACTACGTCCACCTCGACAGCATCGCGCTCGCGGACCACGCCGTGCGCGGCCTCCTCGACCGCGTCCCGGCCGTCGCCGACCGCATCGAGGCCATCGTCTGGGGCGGCGTCATCCTGCCCGCGGGCGCGCCCAACATCGCCCGCGAGATCGCGCTCGACCTCGGCCTCGGGCACGGCGTCGAGGGGCACACCGTGACCCGCGCCTGCGCCTCCGGCCTGCAGGCCGTCACCACCGCCGCCGCGGCGATCGAGCGCGGCGAGTACGACGTGATGATCGCCGGCGGCTCCGACTCCGTCTCCAACGCCGCGGTCAACCTCCCGCAGAAGCTGGTCCAGGCCGCCGCTCCCCTCGCCCTCGGCAAGCCCTCGCCCCGCGCCTACCTCGACGCCGCGATCGGCCTGGCGCCGTTCACCGGCCTCCTTCCCAGCCGCCCGCGCATCGAGGAGCGGACCACCGGCGAGGTGATGGGCGAATCCGCCGAGAAGATGGCGCGGATCCACGGCGTCACGCGAGAGGCGCAGGACGCGTTCGCCGCCCGCTCGCACGCCCGCGCCGCCGCGGCGATCGCCTCGGGCCGGTTCGACCGCGAGGTCGTGCCGGTGACCACGCCCGACGGGACGACCGTCGCCCGCGACGGACTCGTGCGCGGCGACACGAGCGCCGAGAAGATGGCGCGGCTGAAGCCCGCCTTCGAGCGCGAGGGCACCGTCACCGCCGGCAACGCCAGCCCGCTCACCGACGGCGCCGCCGCGGTCCTGATCATGAGCGAGGAGAAGGCCCGCGAGCTGGGCCTCACCCCCCTGGCCGCGATCCGCTCGTGGAGCTACGTCAGCGTCGATCCGGCCGACGAGGTGCTCATCGGCCCGGCGATCTCGATGCCCCGCGCGCTGGACAAGGCCGGTCTCAAGCTGGAGGACGTCGACCTCGTGGACATCCACGAGGCCTTCGCGGCGCAGACCCTCTCCGTCCTCGACGCCCTCGCCAGCCCGGAGTGGGCCGCCGAGCGACTCGGCCGCGACACCCCCGTCGGCGAGATCGATCCGGAGAAGCTCAACGTGCACGGCGGCTCCGTGTCGATCGGGCATCCGTTCGGCGCCACCGGCGCCCGCATGGTCACGACGATGGCCAACGAACTCGCACTCTCCGGCAAGGACACAGCGCTGCTCGGCATCTGTGCGGCGGGCGGGCACGGCGCGAGCGTCGTCCTCGAGCGCGTGTAGTCGTGAATCCGGCCGATTTCCGGTTCACGAGGGCGATATCGGCCTCCTGACGGAGAAATCGGCCGATTTCACGACCGGCCCGCCTCAGGTCACCGAGAGGCCGCCGTCGACGCAGACGTTCTGCCCGGTCACGAAGGCCGAGCCGGGTCCGGCCAGGAAGATCGCCGCGGCGGCGAAGTCCGACGGTGCGCCGAGCGTCCCGGTGTGCGCGCGACGCCGGAAGTACTCGGCGCGTGCGGGATCCGCGAGCACGGCGGTGGTCATCGGCGTCGCGACCAGTCCGGGCGTCAGCGAGTTCGCGGTGACGCCCGACGGTGCCCACGCCTCCGACTGGGAGCGGGTGAGCCCGGCGATGCCGGCCTTGGCGACGCCGTAGGCGCCGCTGTTGCCGAACGCGCGGTGCGCCTGCGTCGACGCGACGTTGATGATCCGGCCCCAGCCCCGCGCGGCCATCCGCGGCCCGTAGTGCTGCCCGAGCTGGAACGGGGCGTCGAGGTTGACCGCGAGGATCTCGCGGTAGAGCGCGTCGTCGATGTCGCCGAGCGGCGGGCGCGGGTTGCTGCCGGCGCAGTTGACCAGGATATCGACGGCGTCGGCCCGGGCGTCGGCCTGCTCGATCAGCTCAGCAGCGCCGCGCGTGAGGTCGGCGCTGATCCCGTCGGCGCCGAGGCGGTCGCGGTCGCGGCCCGCCCGGAGCACGCGGGCCCCGGCACCGTCGAGCGCCTCCGCGATGGCCGCCCCGATCCCCGAGCTCGCGCCGGTGACCAGCGCCGTGCGCCCGGTGAGGTCGAACAGTGCTGACACCGCGGATCGCATGGCGGCAACCCTACGCGGCGGCGCCGATAGGCTGGGGTCGTGTTGGGGCTGACGTTGATGTTCAAGAGGCTCGCCGGCGCGATCCGCACGAGCTGGCGGGATCGACCGTTCCGCGGAGCGGTCCTCAGCCTGGTCGTCATCGTCACAGCGGCGACGGTCTTCTACACCCTCACCGAGAAGTGGTCGGTGATCGATTCGCTGTTCTACGCGGTGTCGGTGGGGCTGCCGATGGGCGGCGGGGCGCTGAGCCCCACGCTCACGATCTCGAAGATCTTCACCCTGGTCTACGCGATCCTCGTGGTCGGCCTGTTCGTCACCGTCGGCGGCTCGCTCGCGCGGTCGATCGTGCAGAACAACACGGACCGCGTGACGCGGCTGGCCGACAAGCGCGCCCGGGACGAGGACGAGAACTAGGTCAGGACCGCCGCCAGCCAGATCGCGATGGCGCCGAGCGCGCCGGCCAGCTCGATGAGGATGAGCAGGCCCGCGGCCTTCGTGGCGGCGAGCGCCGCCTGCCAGCCCGCCTTCGCGTCCTTCAGCCGAATCGCCTCGGCGGCGAAGGTGCCGCCGATGAAGCCGATGATCAGGCCCACGACGGGAATCACGAAGAAGCCGATGATGCCGGCGATCCCGCCGACCACGAGCGACCACTTCCCCACCCCGGCCTTGGCCATCGTGCGGCCGCCGACGAGGTACTTCACGCCCCACGCGAGCACCATCACCGCCAGCGCGGCGGCGAACACCCACCAGGCACTGCCGCCCGTGATGAACGCCCAGATCAGGATGCCGAGCGCCACCAAGGACGAGCCCGGCAGGACCGGGACGACGATCCCCAGCAGGCCGATCACCATCAGCGCGACGACCGCCACGTACCCCCATGCATTCACGCACGAAGAGTAACCGCGGAATGCCGCACGCGGGTCACCGAGCCGGTGGCAGCTCGGCCTCCAGCGCGCCGATCACGAGAGCCCGGGCCCGGTCCACCGTGAGGGATCCGCTGTGCCACCGCTCGCTGAGCCCCTCCACCAGGGCGGTGAGCCGGGTCGCGATCGCCCCGGCGTCACGGCCCGCCGCCTCCGGGATCTGCTCGATCAGCGTCGCGACGTCGCGGTCCCAGGAGTCGGTGGCCGCACGCAGGTCATCCCGGAGCGGCGGCTCGAAGACGGCGCTCGCGCGGAGCTCGCCCCAGGCGATGCTGGTGGTCCGCACCTCGTCGGTGTCCTGGAGCTCGTCGAGCAGCATCGACTCGAGCTGCTCACGCGGACCGGCGGCATCGGTCCGCGGTTCGGTATAGGCCTCCGCGGTGCGGTTGATCTGCTCGAACGCCGCGTGCACGATCCCGTCGCGATCGTGGAAGTGGTAGTAGATCAGCGCGGTGGAGACGCCCGCCTCGGCGGCGAGCTTCTCCACCCGGAGGCCGCGCACGCCGTCGCGGGCGATGACGCGGACCGCGGCCTGCATGATCTGGGTGCGGCGGTCGGTCATGGGGCCTCACAGTATCGGAGCGCGGCCGCTCCTCCGGCCCGGCACGACACCACCGGGCACGACGCGGTCCGGTACGCCCCCGCCCGGCACGACGGGCGACGCGAGATCACGCGGGCTCCTGCTGCGTCGTGCAGTGGATGCCGCCGCCACCCGCCGCGATCCCGTCGATGTTGATCTGGACGACCTGCCGGTCCGGGAACAGCCGCTGCATCGTCGCGCGGGCCGCGGCGTCGGTGTCGCGCGCCCCGAACTCCGGCCCGATCACCGCGCCGTTGCACAGGTAGAAGTTGATGTAACCGCCGGCGAAGTCGTCGCTCGCGAACTCTTCGCGGACGGACGACGGGCTCTCCATCACCTCGACCTGCAGCCGGTTGCCGTGCACGTCCGTCGCCGCGCGCAAGATCTCCAGGTGCTTGCGGGTCACGTCGTAGTCGAACGAGTCCCGGTCGGTCTCCAGGCCGGCGACCACGACGCCGGGCCGGGCGAAGCGCGCGTAGAAGTCGGTGTGCCCGTCGGTGATGTCCTCGCCCGCGATCCCCGGCAGCCAGATGACCTTCCGGATCCCGAGCAGCTCGCGCAGCTCGTCCTCCACCTCGGTCCGCGTCCACCCGCGATTGCGGTTGTCGTTGAGCACACAGCTCTCGGTGATGATCGCGGTCCCCTCGCCGTCGACCTCGAGCGCGCCGCCCTCGAGCACCAGGTCGGTGCGCAGCGAGGGCACGCCGGCCCGGCCGGTCACGAACCCCGCGACCTCCCGGTCGCGCCGGTGGCGCTGCTTGGAGCCCCAACCGTTGAAGTTGAAGTCCACCCCGGCCTTCGCCGGCCCGTTCTTCACGAACGTCGGCCCGGTGTCGCGGACCCACAGGTCGTCGAGCTCGCACGGGACGAGCTCGACGCGGGAGCCGCTCACGAGGCGCTGGGCCTGCGCCATCTGCGCCGGCGGCACGAGCATCGAGACCGGCTCGAACCGCGCGATGGTGGTCGCGATCAGCGCCAGGTTGCTCTGGACAGTGGGGACCAGGTCGGCGCCCCAGATGCGATCGCTCGCGGCGAACGCCATCCACGTCCGGGCGTGCCGCGTCCCCTCCTCCGGCATCAGCCAGGGGCCGCCGTCGCGGGCGGGCGCCGCGCCCGCGGCATCGTCGGCGCATCCGGTCAGGAGCAGGCCGCTGAGGGCGGCGATCGAGGTCTGCAGGAAGGTGCGGCGTCGCATGGTGGGTGGTCCTCTTCTCATCACAGCGCGGCGGTCAGCCCGGTTCGGACCCCTGCCACTCCCCGAACGATAGTCCTGACTGAATTTTTAGTCAAGTTGCGGCCGCTAGTGTTACCGCCGAGACGAAGGAGCGTGAAGCATGAGCGATCAGATCCGCGAGGCGCGCCAGCCGATGGTGACGTCCCTCGGCATCATCCTGGGATTCCTGTTGAACTTCCTCGCCCAGTGGGCCATTCGCGACGACGGCAAGGCGCCCGTCGAGAGCGCGACGGACTGGGTGATCGTGGTGACGCTGTTCGGTTCCGCCGCGCTGATGATCACGGTGCTGGTCGGCGTGCTCAGCAACGCGTACGCGGAGGAGGACGCGCCCCGGCGCTATCGCCGACTGTTGGTCGTCTACGTCGTCGCGATCGCCCTGGCGTTCGGCGGCATGGGGATCGCGCTGTTCATCTGACGCCGCCCGCGCGAGGGATCAGGCCAGGAGGACGGTGGCGAACGTCGCCACCTGGCGGAAGCCGACGCGCTCGTACGCGCGCCGCGCGGCGAGGTTGAAGCTGTTGACGTACAGGCTGGGCAGCCGCCCGGAACGGAGCACGGACTCCGCGACCGCGGCGGTCCCCGCCCCGCCGAGCCCCTGCCCGCGCAGGTCGGGCCGCACCCACACGCCCTGGATCTGCCCGACGGTCCGCGAGACCGCCCCGACCTCCGCCTTGAAGGCGACCTCGGCACCGTCGAACAGGACGTACGCGCGCCCCGCGAGGATCGTGTTGGCGACCCGGCGCCGATAGGCCCGGCCCCCGTCGGCGCCCCGCGGGTCGATCCCGACCTCGGCGGTGAACATGGCGATCGCAGCGTCGAGGTAGCGGTCGAGCTCGGCGAGCCGGGCCGGCCGGACGCCGGCGTGCGCGAATCGGGAGGGCTCGCTCATCGTCATCAACGGCTGCTCGGGGCGGACCTCGCGGGCCGGGCCCCAGGCACCCTCGAGGCCCTCCCACAGCGGCAGCACCATCTCGGCGCGACCGACGACCGACGCGGCGGACCGGTGCGCACGCCCGGCACGGCCCGCGAAGTAGCGCATGTCCTCGACGTCGCCGCGCAGCGGCATGAGGTTGGCACCCGAGAAGCAGAGCGCATCGCCCACGTCGCGATGGGTCCAGAGTTCGCCGCCGAGGCGCCCGGGTTCGGTGCCGCACTCCTGCACGCGGCCGGCGACCATGCACGCGGCCACCGGGTCGTCGTCGAGGACGGCGAGCACCCTCGGCAGGTCCCGCGACGGGACCGGCCGTTCGTGCAACATCCTCAACACAGGCGGCTCCTCACCCCTGGCACGGCCCGCACGCAGTGGCGGGCCGCGACCTACGACACCGTGACGACCGGCGTTCCGCTCTCACTATCCCCCGACTCCTCCGCGATGCGCAGGGCTTCCTCGATCAGGGTCTCGACGATCTTGGACTCGGGGACGGTCTTGATGACCTCGCCCTTGACGAAGATCTGGCCCTTGCCGTTGCCGGAGGCGACGCCGAGGTCGGCCTCGCGGGCCTCGCCGGGCCCGTTCACGACGCAGCCCATGACGGCGACGCGCAGCGGCACCTCCATGCCCTCGAGGCCGGCGGTCACCTCGTTGGCGAGCTTGTAGACGTCCACCTGCGCGCGGCCGCACGACGGGCAGGAGACGATCTCCAGCTTGCGGGGCCGCAGGTTCAGCGACTGCAGGATCGCGTCGCCCACCTTGATCTCCTCCGCCGGCGGGGCCGAGAGGGAGACGCGGATCGTGTCGCCGATGCCGTCGGAGAGCAGGGAGCCGAAGGCCACGGCGCTCTTGATGGTGCCCTGGAACGACGGGCCCGCCTCGGTGACGCCGAGGTGCAGCGGGTAGTCGCACTGTGCGGCGAGCTGCCGGTAGGCCTCGACCATGATCACCGGGTCGTTGTGCTTGACGGAGATCTTGATGTCGCCGAAGCCGTGCTCCTCGAACAGGCTCGCCTCCCACAGCGCGGACTCGACCAGCGCCTCCGGGGTGGCCTTGCCGTACTTCTCCATGAGCCGCTTGTCGAGCGAGCCCGCGTTGACGCCGATGCGGATCGGGATGCCCGCGGCGCCGGCGGCCTTCGCCACCTCGCCGACGCGGCCGTCGAACTCCTTGATGTTGCCGGGGTTCACGCGCACCGCGGCGCAGCCGGCGTCGATCGCGGCGAAGATGTACTTCGGCTGGAAGTGGATGTCGGCGATGACCGGGATGTTCGCCTTCTTGGCGATGATCGGCAGCGCATCGGCGTCCTCCTGCCGCGGGCAGGCGACGCGCACCATGTCGCAGCCGGACGCCGTGAGCTCGGCGATCTGCTGCAGCGTGGCGTTCACGTCGTGCGTCTTGGTGGTGCACATGGACTGCACCGAGATGGGGCTGTCGCTGCCGACGCCGACGCCGCCCACGTTGAGCTGACGGGTCTTACGACGGGGTGCGAGCGTCGGGGCCGGGGCTGCCGGCATTCCCAAACCTACGGACATTTCCTGCTACTCCAGTTCAGTTGAAGAGCTTGATCGGATTGACGATGTCGGCTGTGAGGACGAGCAACATGTACCCGCCCGCGAGCGCCAGGACGACGTACGTCAGCGGCGCGAGCTTCATGTAGTCGACGGGCCCGCCCTTGCGGCCGGTGACCAGGTCGCGGAGCTTCTCGAAGATCACCACCGCCATGTGACCGCCGTCGAACGGCGGCACCGGCAGCAGGTTGATCAGGCCCAGCATGAGGTTCAGGCCGGCGAGGAGCAGGAAGAACACGCTCCACATGTCGCGCTCGGCGACCTCGCCGCCGATCATCGACGCGCCGACCAGGGACTGCGGGGTGTCGAGGCCGCGCTCCTCCCCCTTGATCGCGTCGATCAGGGCGGGGATCTTCTGCGGCAGCTGACCGATCGCGACGATCGTCTTGTGGCCCAGGTCCACGGTGAAGGCGGCGGTGCCGCCGATCGCGGTGATCGGGTTGTAGTGCTCGGTCACGCCGAGGGTGCCGACGCTGATGCCGATCGTCGGGCCGGAGACCTCGACGAGCTCCTTCCCGTCCTCGGACGGGCGCCACTTCTTGCTGGTCACGGGGTCGATGGAGACGGTGCGCTGCTGGCCGTCGCGCTCGATGCCGAGGACGATCGCGCCCGACGTGTTCTGCAGGGCGTCGAAGACCGTGTCGGCGTCGACCGCGGTGCCGTTGACGGAGGCGATGACGTCGCCCCGCACCAGGCCCGCCTGCGCCGCGGGGCTCGGGCGGCACTCGCCGACCGGGCGGCTGGGCTGCTCCTTCGTCGGCTTGGTGGTGGCGTCGGCGACGCAGCCGGTGGCGGCGACGGCCGCGCGCGGCGTCGCGGTCGTCGACGGCAGGCCGGCGGTGACCGCGACGCCGTAGATCAACAGCGCGCCGAGGATGAAGTTCATCCCCGGGCCGGCGAACAGCACGAACAGCCGCTTCCACGCGGCCTGCTTGTACATCGCCTTCTCCTGCTCGACGGGCGTCTTCAGCTCGTCCAGCAGGGTCATCCCGGCGATGTCGCAGAAGCCGCCGAGCGGCAGCGCCTTCACGCCGTACTCGATGCCGTCCTCCGTCTTGGGGCGGCGCACCGACCACAGGGTGGGCCCGAAGCCGATGAAATAGCGCCGGACCTTCATGCCTGTGGCCTGCGCCGCCCACATGTGCCCGCACTCGTGCCAGGCGATCGACGCCAGGATGCACAGCGCGAACGCTGCGATCCCCAGTGCGTACATCATGACGTCCAGAATACCGGGCGGATCAGACCAGCCCGACCAGCTCGGTCGCCCGGCGACGGGCCCACTCCTCCGCCGCGAGGACGTCCGCGACGTCGCGAGGCTCGGCCCGCCACTGGGCACCGTCGGCGACGACCTGCGCGACGGTGTCGACGATGGCGAGGAAGGACGTGCGGCCGTCGAGGAAGGCCTGCGCGACGACCTCGTTGGCGGCGTTGAAGACGGCGGTGAGGCTGCCGCCGCGGGTGCCGGCGTCGCGGGCGACGGCGATCGCGGGGAAGGCCTCGTCGTCGACGGGGGCGAAGGTCCAGGTGTGCGGCTGGGTGAAGTCGCAGGCGGCGCTTGCGCCGGGCACCCGGTCGGGCCAGCCGAGGGCCAGCGCGATCGGCAGCTTCATCGACGGCGGCGAGGCCTTGGCGATGGTCGCG
Source organism: Tsukamurella sp. M9C (assembly GCF_020169415.1). GTDB lineage: Bacteria > Actinomycetota > Actinomycetes > Mycobacteriales > Mycobacteriaceae > Tsukamurella. Next base: position 1,035 of record NZ_JAIULG010000046.1, on the reverse strand, counting down.
CCGTCGACGAAGGTGACCATCGAGTGCACGACGGACTGCCGGTGCACCGTGACGTCGATGCGGTCGTAGGGCACGCCGAACAGCAGGTGCGCCTCGATCACCTCGAGCGCCTTGTTGACCAGCGTCGCGGAGTTCAGCGTGATCATCGGCCCCATCGACCAGGTGGGGTGCTTGCCCGCCTGCTCGGGCGTCACGTCGGCGAGCTCGGCGCGGGTGCACCCGAAGAAGGGCCCACCGGACGCGGTGAGGATCAGTCGGTCGACCTCGGCCGCAGTGCCCCCGCGCAGGCACTGCGCGATGGCGGAGTGCTCGGAGTCGACGGGCACGATCTGCCCCTCGGCGGCGCGCTTCAGGACGAGCGATCCGCCCGCGACCAGGGACTCCTTGTTGGCGAGCGCCAGCCGCGCGCCGCTGTCGAGGGCCGCGAGGGTCGGGCCCAGGCCGAGGCTGCCGACGACGCCGTTGAGCACCACGTCCGCCTCGACGGTCTCCACGAGGCGGGTCATGGCGTCCGGGCCGGTCAGCGCACCGTCGAAGCCGGTGGCGCGGGCCGGGTCCGCGATGCCGATCCGGGCCCCGTCGACGCCGACGGCGCGCGCCTGCTGCGCGAGGAGCTCGGGGTTGCCGCCCCCGGCGCCGAGGCCGACCACCTCGAACCGGTCGGGGTTCTCGGCGATCACCTCCAGCGCCTGGGTGCCGATGGAGCCGGTGCTGCCGAGGATGAGGACGCGGGTGGTCACGGTGTTCAGCCTAGGAGTCGCGCCCCGTGCGGTCGCGAACGCTACGCTGAATGCATGTCGGAAAACTTCGACCCAACCCAGAGTGAATCGTCGGGGAAGCGGGCCCGCGACGCCGACCGCGAGCAGGTCATGGGCCTGCTCGACGGCGCGCTCGCCGACGGCCAGCTCGACGGTTTCGAGCATCGCGAGCGGGTAGCGCGGGCCCTGCGCTCGGGGACCCTGGGCGAGCTCGGGGCGACCGTCGCGGACCTCCAGGTCGCGACGCCGACCTTCCTCCTGCCGCCCGTGCAACCCC